>NZ_JAPMAB010000001.1:0-858070 GCF_026420825.1 Phyllobacterium sp. 0TCS1.6A | reverse complement strand
GCTGCTCCCCCACTGGAAAGGACCTGCACAGAATACCCCGGCTTCAAACAGGGGGGATAAGTTTTTTTGCGTGCCGGGGCGAAAAATGAGCGAAATCAGCAACTTGCAGGGCAAAATATTTTTTTAGGCCGGAAATCTATCCCACCACGTGGGCCCGTTGTGCCCCTGTTCACGGCCCGGAAACGAGAGATGGCAATAATGTACCGCGTGCTTCGACAAGCTCAGCATGAGGGAGGTCGGGGATTTGCAGAAAAGTAGGGAGCCAGAACTGAAGGCCGGGCAGAACTATCCCCTGCCATCCACCCCATCCCCTCATCCTGAGCTTGTCGAAGGGCGCAGCAACGTTTGTGCAATCGCTTTTTAGAGCACCGCATCAAAACAGTGCGTGCTTCGTGGTTCGACTAGCTCACCATGAGGGAGCTTGGCTCAGCATGCGGAACAGGTCAGCCCCATCGCCCTCGCCCATATTCGCGGAACAGGTTGACGCTGCAATCCGAACGACTATAAAGGCCGCGAAACCCGCTGGCGGCAAACCGCGCGCCGCCATGTCGATCGCCAAGCCGGCCGACAGGTTTTCATGGGTTGGAGGGGTGGCCGAGCGGTTTAAGGCACCGGTCTTGAAAACCGGCGTAGGTGAGAGCCTACCGTGGGTTCGAATCCCACCCCCTCCGCCATAACCTTTGTTTTTATTATATTTTTGCTGCACTGCATGCACGAAAAAACCACCCTGCCGAAGCAAGGTGGCCTGATCGTAGTGAAGGGCGAGCAAGCTTCCCGCGTCCTCGCCCGGACTGGTCCGAAAAGTTAAACCTTGGTCCCGAGCAGCGACGCTACCTCGTTCGTCGTCGGTACTTTGCCATCGGCCGTAAGCTTGTCGACGATACCGGGCAACACCTTCGAAAGCTGGGCAAGCAGTTCTTCCTCGCTGATACCGGTGCGCTTGGAGATTTCGCTGACCGCTGTCTTGCCAAGTGCGGAGCCAAGATCGCCGGGGGCGATAGGTTTGTTTTCACCTGGCTTCACCCAGGAATCCACCGTCTCGCCATGACCATTCTTGGTGAGGCTTTCGATCAAGCCGCCCAGCCCGCCTAACAGGCCACCATCGCCGGTTGATTGCGTTGGAGCCTCTGGCGCGCTTGCCGTCGGCTCTGGCGCGCTTGCTGTTGGTTCCGGTGCGTTTGCCGCTGGCTCCGCCGATTGCGGCTCGCTGCCGCCGCCGCTGACCATTTTCCCGACGATCAGTGCCCCCAACGCGATCAGCAAGGGCTTTGTGATGTTACCCTCAGGTACTGCATTGTCGAAAATTCCCATAAACGTCGCTCCTTTTGGTGAAACACATGTCAAACTAAGCAACCATAACTTGCATTTGTCCAGTCTATGGGAAAATATGTCTGCATTGTACCGCAAACTCAGAGGTGACCGATGTCTATTCTTAGTTGGATAATCTTGGGACTGGTTGCAGGTTTTATTGGAAGCAAAATTATCAATCGCAGTGGCCAGGGGCTTATTCTGGACATCATTCTTGGAATCGTCGGTGCTGTTGTTGGTGGCGTTATTTTCAGCTTCTTTGGTGCAGCCGGAGTTACCGGCCTGAATATCTATAGTTTGATAGTTGCGATAATCGGCTCGATCGTGGTCCTCTGGCTCTATCACGCAGTCTCGGGCAGACGCTCGGCTTAAAATTTGGCGCCCGCCACCCTGCCCGGCACATTCTGGAATGCTTTTGCTGCCGGGCATGGGATCGGTGGGAGATATGTTCCTCCAACTCCGGGCATAGACAACATTCTGCCTGTGGCCGCTGCCGCAAAAAACGTAATTTGAGCGCTGACAGAACGTCAAAGCGGCAGGAAGTTCGAGCGAACGGCCTGCGATCATCATATTGGATCGGACAGGCGCGTTCACCTGGCTGATACCGGCTTCGACGAGCTGGTGCGGACCGCGTGACGAAGCACCCTGCCCGCATCAGCATCATCGAGGATATTGCATTGTCGAAAGATCACGATCACCAGCACCATCATCATGACCACGCACACGATCACGACCATCAGGAGATCGACTGGCGCAACAATGGTGTGAAGGTCATTCCCGGCAACCAGCTCGACCCCAATACGGCCCAGACGCCCGGCATGAACCGCGCGACAGCCATCAACAATGCGCGGGCCGGCGCGGAGAAGATCTGGGCCGGCACGGTGACGATCCATGCCAATGCCAAGACCGGCGCCCATCACCATGGCGATCTCGAAAGCATCATCTACGTCGTAAAGGGCAAGGCGCGCATGCGCTGGGGCAACAACCTCGAATTCACGGCCGAAGCCGGCCCGGGCGATTTCATCTACGTTCCGCCCTATGTGCCGCATCAGGAGATCAATGCAAGCGAAGACGAAACGCTGGAATGCGTGCTCGTTCGCTCCGGCCAGGACCCTGTCGTGGTCAATCTCGATATCGAGCCGGTTGAAAAGCCGGAAGGCGTGCTGTGGAAGGACCCCATCCACAGATAGACGCGGCATTCATGCCGGGCGGCGATGCTCAGCCTATCTCAAGCGCGGTCGTCGCCTCGATATTCGCGCCGAAACTGTCGGTAACGACGAGTTTCGCCACCCAATACCCATTCATGCCGATCTTCAGCGGCGGGACTTCGAATGTCCCGTCACCCTGGCGGCTGACCCTGTGCCTAAAGGGTCCGAGGCCGAACGAAGGCTTGGCGAGCTCGAAGACGATCTCCGTCGTATCGACGGCGGGAATTCCGTCTCGCTCGACGTCGATTATGGTCACCGAGACGTCGCCGACATGCGGCGGATCGACGAGGATCGTCGCCCGCAGCCGAGGCGGCGGCAGGAGACCGGGGTCGCCGCCTTCCGCGATCAGCCGAAACAGCCGCGCCGCGGCGCGCGGGTCGCCGTCTTTTGCCGCCGCCACACAGGTAGCCGCGAGGTCGCTCGAAACCAATGGTATGGCGATCGAACGATCCTTCAGACCGGCCAGGCCCGCCCTTGTATCCAGCCCGTAGCCGATCAGGAGGCCGATCGCGCCGCCGATGATGATCGGCACCCGGGAGCCCGTGGCCGGCGCCGCTGCCATCGTTCTACCAGCTTGCCGCAAGGCCAAGGTGCTGAAGCGCCTCACGGCGCAGCTCGCCAAGGCGTGGATCGCCCCGGTGGCGCGGATAGGGCAGGTCGACCGGGATATCGGCGACAATCCTTGCCGGACGCGGCCCGAAGACGAGAACGCGCTGCGTCAGGAACAGCGCCTCCTCCACATCATGCGTGACGAGAACGGCCGTCATCGCAGCCTTCTGCCACAGCGCCACCAGTTCGGCCTGCATCGTCAGCCGTGTCAGGGAATCAAGCTTGCCCAGCGGCTCGTCGAGGAGGAGCAGGCGCGGATCGTTGACCAATGCCCGTGCGAGCGCCACGCGCTGCGCCATGCCGCCCGAAAGCTGGTGCGGATAGGCCTTCTCGAACCCGGCAAGGCCGACAAGCTGGAGCGCGGCATTGACGCGCTCGCCACTGGTCCTGATGATGCCCTGCGCTTCGAGGCCGAGCGCGACATTGTCGCGAACGGTCCGCCAGGGGAAGAGCGTCGGGTCCTGGAACACCAGTATGCGCGAGGGATCGGGGTCGGCGATCGTCTCACCATCCACCCGCAGGGAGCCGGCAGTGGGATGATCAAGTCCCGCCAGCAGCCGCAGCAGAGTGGACTTGCCGCAGCCGGAGGGGCCGAGCAGTGCCACGAACTGTCCGGGCTCGACCGCAAAGCTGACCCGATCGAGGACGGGCAGCGGCGCGCCCTCAAGCTCGAACTGGTGCGAGACGGCGCTGATATCCACCTGCACACCGGTGCGGTGCGCGGGTTCGCGAAAATCGGACTGCGCAAGCGCTACCATCGGACAAGTCCCTTCTGCCATGAAAGTACCCGGTCGCGGATACGGAAAAGAATGGTGATGAGGCTCGAGCACATCAGGGCCATGACGATCAGCGCGGCATACATGTTGGCATAGGCGGCCCAGCCCTGCGCCCATTGCAGATACCAGCCGAGCCCTGCCTTGACGCCCAGCATCTCGGCGACGACGAGGACCGCAAAGGATGTGCCGAGGCCCATGAACAGGCCGACGAAGACATGCGGCAAGGCGGCGGGAATGGCGACCTTGAAGATGAGGAACCAGCGGCTGGCGCCGAGCGTGCGGGCGATGTCGTAGTAGTCGCGATTGACGCTGGCGATGCCGGACCAGGTGAGGATCGTCACCGGAAAGGCCGTCGCCAGTGCAATGAGAAAGACGCTCGCCGAGCCGCTCGAGGGGAAGATGAAGAAGGAAAGCGGCAGCCATGCCGTTGCGGGAAGCGGTCCGATCAACCGCAATATGGGATGGACCCAGTAGCCGGCCGCCCGCGACCAGCCTATCGTGACGCCGGTGGCGAAGCCGATGACGGCGCCGAAGAAATAGCCCTTGGCAAGCAGCAGGACCGAATGAAGGACGCTCTCGCCGAGGCGCGCCCAATCGTCGATATAGACTTCCAGAATACCCTGCGGCGACGCGAAGAACGGCACCGGAAGCAGGGCGAGCTTGGCCGTCAGCACCTCCCAGATGCCAAGCCCCACCGCAGCAACGGCAAACCACGGACCATAATAGCGGATCCAGGCTGCGGTCTTCCCGAGGAAGGGTCCCGTCGCCAGCACCAGGCCAAGCAGCGCCGCAACCAGCACCGCCAGGATTGCCAGTTCCCGGCCATAGGGGGCGGGTATGATCTCCGGCCAGAATTCGATGACCGCTGCGGCGGCCAGCCAGAGCAGCGCGGCAATCGCACCCGTCCACCAGGTCCTGCCGGCCGGTCTGGCCGAGGCGGCCGGGCTGGCTGCGGTGGAAAACCGCGTGTCGTTCGACTCTATGGCGGTCATGTCACCCCCCTTTCGTCAGGCTGTCAGGACGTCTGCATAGACCTTGTCGGCAAATGCGTCCGGATCGGTCGATTGCTTGAATACCTGCACATCGCGCAATTCGCCGGCGTAGAGGGCGATTTCCTTCTTCAGGTCGGCGCCGGTCGGATTGTGATTATGCGTCTGGGCCAGAAGCACAGCGATCAGGTCGTCGGTCGATTTGTCCTTCGGAGCATTCGGGAGGAAGGCTTTCGCGGCGTCCTCGGGCTTGGCAACGGTCCAGTCCTGGGCCTCCAGCAATGCGCGCGTGAGAGCTGTGGCGGTCGGCAGGTCATCGCGGATCAGGCTACCGCGCAGCCCGACGATGCAGCAGACGCGCTGTTCGAAACCATGGTCCAGATTGGAGGCTATCTGGACATAATCATTATCGCGCAGCCAGAAGAAGGCTTTGGGATCGCCGTCGGCGATGGCGTGGATTTCTCCCTTTTCCGCCGCGACCTGCAACAGTTCACCGGGATATTGCCGCCATTCCACATCGCTGATGGGGTTTATGCCTTCCTTGTTCAGAAGGATCGAGAAGAAATTCTTGCCCGGGCTCGCCAGATCCGAGACGCCGATGGATTTGCCCTTGAGGTCCGCGAGTGTCTTCAAGCCGGTGCTCGCCGGCGTGACCAGCCGCGAACAGCCCCCATGGGTGCCCGCTGTAATCTTGACGTCGAAGCCCTGCTCCAGCGCTTTCAGCCATCTCAGCGCCATGCCGACGCCGCCATCGGCCTTGCCCGTCGCGATCGCCTCCAGAAGCGCTTCGGTGGATGCGCCAAAATTCACCAGCTCGACGTCGAGCCCGTATTTGGCGAATATCCCCTGCTCCTTGGCGACGAAGACCGGGGCAAGACAGATCGCCGAAGCATTGGTGGCGAATTTGATCTTCTTCAGTTCCTTGGCGGGTGCCGCTGCATTCTGCGCGCCTGCGAGGCCGGTCAGCGCCATGGAGCCGAGCGGCGCCGCCAGACCCAATGCACCGGCGCCACGCAGGAGCGTGCGGCGGTCAAGCATGAAATTCCCCATTTCCCATCTCCTTCGATTTTGGTTTTCGACTGTGACACTGGCCGCCGGCACTACTCCGCCGCGTGCGCCTGCTTTGCTGCCCGATCCCGCTGTGCCACGAGCTCGCGCACGCGCGGCAGCAGGTCGCGGCCGTAGTGGAAGGCATCCTCGATCGGATCGAAGCCGCGAATGAGGAACGTAGTGATGCCAAGGTCGTAATAGTCGAGGAATGCCTCGGCCACCTGATCGGGCGTCCCGACGAGCGAGGTCGTATTGCCTTGCGCGCCCGTCAGCCCGGCAATCCCTGTCCACAGGCGCTTGTCGAGCACGGTTCCCTGTTCTGCCGCGGCCAGCAGGCGCTTCGAGCCTTCATTGGCCGGGTTGCGTCCGCCGATCTGGTTGAAGCGCTGATTGTTGGCATCGCGCACGCGGCCGGCATCGATCAGGGCTTTCGCCTTCTCAAGAATGTTGTTGGCCTTGGCCCAGGCCGCCTCTTCCGTCTCCGCCAGGATCGGGCGCAGCGAAAGGCTGAAGCGCGGCGATCGGCCATAGGGAGCGGCGGCCTCGCGAACGCGCTGCAGCAGTTCCTTCACCTGCGCATGCGTCTCGCCCCAGAGCGCGTAGATATCCGCATGTTTGCCGGCCACTTGCAGGGCCGCATCGGAGGCGCCGCCGAAATAGACCGGAATGCCGTTCTGCTGCACCGGCTTGATGCCGCCGAAGCCCTTGTCGACCTTGTAATACCGGCCGTCATAGTCGAACGGTTCCGCGCTCGTCCATTCCTGGCGTACGATGTCGAGATATTCCGACGTGCGCGCATAGCGCTCGTCCTTGGTCAGGTGATCGCCGTCCTGCGCCAGTTCGACGTCGTTGCCGCCGGTGATGATATGGACACCCACACGACCTCCGCTGATGTGATCGAGGGTCGCCAGCTGGCGCGCCGCAATCGTCGGCGCCGTGAAGCCCGGGCGATGGGCGATCATGACGTTGAGGTTTCTCGTCACGCTGGTGACGTGCTGGCCGACGAGGATGCTTTCGGGCGACGTCGAACTGAAGGCCAGAAGCACGCGGTCGAAACCGCCGCTCTCCTGCACCTTGGCGAGCGCCTCGATATAATTCAGATCCAGCGCCTTGCCCGTGGCGCGGATTGTCTCGGAACCGTTGGCGTTTCCGACATAACCAATGAATTCGACTGGCATGGTGGCCTCCTTGAATGGGGTAAGCGGTGTCAGATGCCGAGGGCTGCGCGCCCCGCGGCGATCCGCACGGTGTCTTCCTGGGGTGAATGGATGCGGCCGCAAAGAACGTTGCGATAATGGCGCTCCAGCGGATTATTGCGGCTGATGCCGTGGTTTCCGGTCAGCCTGAGTGCTTTTTCGACCGCCAGGATCGCATTCTCGGTCACGGTCAATTTGAGAAGGCTGCTCTCGGTCGATGATGGCGCTTCGCCGGCATCCGCATCGCGCGCAGCCGAACGGAGCAGGCGCGCATTCGTAACGAGCAGTTCCTCGATTTCGCCGAATGCCTGCTGGATGCGAGGCACCGTCGCCAATGCAGCGCCAAGATTGGCGGGTTTCCGATCATGGAGGAATTGAACAAGCCAATCGCGCGCCGCCCGCGCCACGCCGTCGTAAAGGGCGCCGAGCAGCACCGCCATCCACGCCGTCTGGCTGCCGTCGCGCTCTTTCCATTCCTCCGGCCGCCGAATATCGACCGCATGGTCGAGGGGAATCCGGACATTGTCGAGAATGGCGTCGTGGCTCGCCGTCGCGCGCATGCCGAGCGGATTCCATGTCTGTTCAATCCGCAGCCCATCCGCCTTGGCGGGTACGAGAAAGGCGCCCACGCGCGGCTCTTCCTCGTCCGTTCGTCCCCAGACGATGCACCAGGTGAGGCCGGCAATGCCCGTCGAGTAGATCTTGCGGCCGCTCAGCGACCAGCCGTCCCCGGTCCGGCGCGCGGTCGTCGCCGGAAGGCCACCGCGGACCGGCGTCCCGAGTTCCGGCTCCACCCGCAACGCGTTGATCAGGGCACCGTTCGTTGCCGCGTCGGCCAGCACCCTTCGCACCAGATGTTCCGGCCAGCGCTCACCGGGCAGTGTCGCAAGGTTGATGTACTGCATGACGAGGATCAGCGCGGTCGATGGCTCGCCCTTGGCAATTTCACCGATCACGGTCGCAGCATCGGCAAGCCCTGCCCCTCGGCCGCCATAGGCCACCGGCGCAGTCAGCGCCAGCAATCCGTATTCCTGCAACTTGCGGAAATTCTCGTGCGGAAACGCGCCGCTTTCATCATGATCGCCGGCCGTCGCGGCAAGTTCGATCGCAACCGTTCGGGCCGTCTCGCCAAGGGTCAGTGCGCGCGTCATCGTCCTACTCCGCTGCGCTGGCGGCCGGAAACGCCAGTTGAGCGACGAATGGACGGGCTTCTTCGACAATCTGCGCGATCTTGAGCTTGACCGGCTCTGACGCGATCTCGTTATCGGCAAAGTCGCGATCGACGCCAAATATTCCGGTCGGGAGCGTATGCGCCGCGAAGAACCCGAACAATGGCCGCAGCTGGTGCTCGATGATCAATGCGTGGCTGTTGTTTCCGCCCGTCGCCGTAAGCACGATCGGCTTGCCTTGCAGCGCGCGCGGCTCGAGCAGATCGATTAAATGCTTGAACAGCCCGGTATAGCTGCCCTTATAGGTTGCCGTACCCACCACCAGAATATCCGCTGCCACGACCTTGTCGAGAATGGCGGTGGCGGCGGGACTGAGTTCGCTGGCGCGATGGGCAGTGCCGAGCGATGCGCCAACGTCGATGAGATCGTAGACTTCCGCTGTCAGCCCATATTGCCGGCTGATGCTCGTGACCACGCTGGTGACGAGCGATTTTGTCTTTGAAGGGCTGCGGACATTGCCGGAGAGACCAACGACAGTCGGATTGGACATGAGCGATATCCTTTAACTGTTATTGCCGCTGACACGGCTCAGGTAAAGACTACCAAAGTTATAGAGATTAAAAAGAAAGCAGGCGCTGAACTGCGCCGCGTTACTGGTATATTTTTCTGAATCGTCGCCGGACGATGAACTTATCGCCGCCTCGCGAGATTGCGCGCAGAACCTCCCCCGCGCCGCCCGATCACGCCGTTCGTTCCTTGATCACCTTGAACATGTCGGTAAACCGGACATCGCCCCTGATGGCGTCGAGATCGGAATCGTTCCTGAACCACATGGTCTGATAATAGGAGCTTTTCGGCAGGACTGTTTGCAGCAGCCGGATGGCTTTTTCCGTCTCGCCGATGATCGAATAGACGCAAGCGACATTATATTGCGCCACGACATCGTCAGGATCGATCGCCAATGCCCGGTCGGCCCATTCGATCGCACGCTGTTTGTCGCCCATATGGGCCCAGGCGAGCGCTCCCCGATGCGCCGGTCCCGAATTCTCCGGATTCCGGGCCAATGCCTGTTCCGCCCGCCAGGCACCGACGCGGGCCCAGCTTTCGGTTTCTGCCGCCCTGCCAAGCGACCGATATGCGCTCATCAGGTGGATGGGCGACAGGTAGTCATCGGGCTTCAACTCCGCTGCACGCCTGAAATACTCCACCGCAGGCTCGAACTCGCCCCGCATGTAAAAGAAGCGGCCATAGTGGAAATTCGCTTCGTGGAGACCCTGATCGATCGCAAGTGCGCGCTGGAACGATGCCGCGGCCTCCTCGTCCCGGCCAGCCTGGTGCATCGCCAGGCCGCGCGAGGCGTGAGCCTCGGCCAGGTCGGAATCCAGCTCCAGTGCCTTGCCAGCCATGGCCAATATTCTTTCCAGCGGAAAATCCTGCGGCTGCCAGTCCCGCAGGGCAGCCTCGCAATCGGCTATGCCCGCATAGGCCCGCGCATAATCCGGGTCGAGTTCCACTGCCTTGCAGAACATTCGCCGCGCCAGATGGAGGTAGGACTTGGTCCAGGCATGCGAGAACTGCCGGCCGCGAAGATAATAGGTATAGGCCTCGACATTGCCCGTCGGCGCCGCCACGATCGCCCGACGCTCATCCGGCAGCAGCTTTATCTTCAGCTGGTTGACGATCGACTGGGTTATCTCGTCCTGTATCGCGAAAATATCGGTCAGTTCCCGGTCGTAGCGCTCTGCCCACACATGGCCGCCATACGTCGCATCGATGAGCTGCCCGGTGACCCGCACGCGCTCCCCGACCTTGCGGACGCTGCCCTCCAGCACATAGCGCACGCCGAGCTCCTGCCCCACCTGCTTGATCTTCACGGATTTGTTCTTGTAGGTGAACATCGTATTGCGCGCCACGACATGCAGGCTGGAAACCTTCGACAGGTCGGTGATGATGTCTTCGGTGATGCCGTCGGAAAAATACTCCTGTTCCGGGTCGCGGCTCATATTGGTGAATGGCAGGACAGCGATGAGTTTCTGTGTCTGGTCGAGCATGGCTGGTGGCGTCGGTGCGGAGGAATCCGGGCCGGGCGCATCGTCGAATCCGATCGTATAGACGCGGATGTTCTGCTTGATGTTCTTGAGGGACTGTTCGCCCCGGTCGACGAAAGGCAGGTTGAGCCTCGAGCCGATCTGGTCGCGCACGGATGCCGCCACGGCGATGCCGCCCGGGTCCGCGATGCTTTCGAGGCGCGCCGCGACATTCACGCCGTCGCCGAAAATATCGCCATCCTCGACGATGATGTCGCCGAGGTTTATGCCGATGCGGAACTCGATGCGGCGGTCCGCCTCCACTTCCCGGTTGCGCTCCTTCATCCCGCGCTGGATATCGGCCGCACAGGCAACGGCATTGACCACGCTCGAAAACTCGACGAGCATTCCGTCGCCGGTCAGCTTGAATATCCTGCCCTGATGGTCGCCGATCAACGGGTCCATGAGTTCGCTGCGATGACGCTTGAAGCCGTCGAGCGTGCCCGCCTCATCGATCCCCATCAGGCGGCTGTAGCCGACGATGTCAGCAGCAAATATAGCGCTCAGTCGGCGTTCCAAATGGCCCCCGGGATGTAGAATGAACAAGCGGGTACTATAGTCGCTTTCGTTCTCGTGTCGCGTCCATCATTCGATTGACGAAATGCACGCCTGCGGGAGCCTGTCGAGCTTCAGGCGTGCGAGGTTTGGGCTTGACCGTTTTCGATGCCGAGGCGACACTTCCACCGAGAGGCAGGAGGAAGAACGATGGTCGAACCAGAGCGGTGGCGTCACATGGCAAGCGCCCCAAAAGACGGTAGCCGGATTCTCGTCACGGTCCGCTCGTCCGAACAGGGACCGGCGGAAGTGGACCTCGCCTACTGGTCGAATGGCGACCAGTATGGTGCGGAAGGCTGGCGCGCCTCGGATTCCTCCCCCGGCCGCAACATCGAATATGCCGAGCCGGAGCTGAAGTGCTGGATGCCGATGCCGTCTGCCGATTTCAGCCGCGCTTCGGCGCCCCAGCCCTGGGAAGGCGAAGATTCGGAACAACTCGACGGGTCCGGCATCTGAACCGCCTCTGCCGCGAGCCATTTGCGCCCGCGAAAACAGCCCCGGCATCCATGGAAACCGGGGCTATTCGCCATGTAGGCCGCGCTAGTGTGGTGGAATTGAAAATACGCCTGATTATGACGGCAGGGCCGGAGCGTATTTCAATTCCGAAACCACACTGGAAACATCTGGTTGCTAGTGACCCTGTCGAATCTGAAGTTCATCTGGTGCTGCTGCAACAATGTCGTGAACTTCAGATTCGGGTCACTAATTGGTCGGGCAGTCCTGCGGCCGCGTTGGCGGCTTGGTCGAGTCGTTGCTCATTGCCGTGGTTTGACCGGATTTGATGTCGGGGCAGTTCAGGCCGCCCTTGTTGCCCTCCGAATCGGACGTTGTGCCCGTTGCCGTGCTGCCGGTGGTGGCGCCGGATTGATCGGCGCCCGGCGTCTTGTCGGCTTCGTCGGCGGGTTTGTTTTCCGGCATCGCCCCTTCCGAGGTCCCGGTCGGCTTGCTGGTGGCAGGGTCGGCCGGCGCCGCGGTTTGAGCAAAGGCTGACGTCGCCATGGCGACGGAAAAGAATGCTGCGGCCAGTGTCTTGTAGATCATGAGTTTTCCTCCATAGGTTGATAACTCGATGAAGACGTAACCGCACTTGCATCGTAATGTTCCCCGGTAAATCAAGGCAAAAACAGGGCAGCGGCGCCGATGCCGGCGCGCACCGCCCCGGCCCATCCACTAGAGCCCGCCGGCTTGCAGCGGCTTGGCGTTGCGGGCACCGAAGATGACGAAGCTGATCGCGGCAAAGCCCAGTGCCGACAGCGCGCCATAGAGCATGACCCAGCTGAAACCCTGGATCAGTGCGGATCGTGCAGCCTCGAGCCCGATGTCGCCTCCGATCCCGGCGCCGAGATTGCCGGCGGCAATCGCCTCGGCAAGCGACCTGAAGTCGGCGACCTGACCTCCCCCCGCCAGGCTTTCGAGGTGCGAATGAATGCCGAGCAGGAGGATGAAGCCCATCAACGCGATATTGATGGCGAGCGAGATCATGCGCGCGCTCATATCCATGCCTGAAGCCATGCCCGCGCGTTCGACCGGAACGGCAGCCGTGGCGGTATTGGTGACCGGTGTATTCGTCATCCCAAGCCCGATGCCGGCGAGGATGCAGCCCGGCAAGATGGTCAGCCAACTCGCCTGATCGCTGACGGCCGCAAGTCGCATGAGGATGAAGCCGATGCCGATGAGGAATAGCCCGAGCGGGATGACCACCCTTGGCCCCTGACGCAGCAACAGTCTTTCTGCAAAGGGCGGCACCACGAGCGTCGGCAGCGTATAGGCGAGAAGGGTGAGCCCCGCGGTGACGCTGTTGAGCCCGAGCACCGCCTGGAAATAGATCGGCAGGTAGATCACGAATGGCCAGAAACTGAAGTTCATGCCGCCGGAACCGATGAGCGCGCCCGAAAAGCTGCGTATCCGGAAGGTGCGGAAATCGAACATCGGCCGCGCGACCCTGTTCTCTACCATGATGAAGATGACGAGGCTGACAAGGCCGATGGCGGCCATGGCGAGGCCAGGCGGATTGCCGGTTCCAACGCCTTCGCCCTGCGTGATCAGATAGACGAGGCAGAAAACGGCGACCGAAAGGCTGACCATGCCGGCGAGATCGATCCGGACCGCATGCGGGTCGGACGATTCCTCGACACCCGCATGGGCGAGACCGAGGGTCGCCGCGGCGAGGACCACATGGACGAGAAACACCCATTCCCAGCTGGCAAGCGTGACGATGAGACCGCCGACGATCGGACCGAACCCGAGGCCGATGCCGAATATGATGCCCCACCAACCGAAGGCGGTGCCTCTCTCGCGACCATTGCGGAACTGGTGCGAGAGCACCGCGACCTGGCAGGCCAGCATTGCAGCGCCGCTCGTTCCCTGCAGAAACCGCGCCGCGATCAGCACCGGCGCCGTTTCTGCCAGGCCGCAGACAAGCGAGGCAATACCGAAAACCACTATTCCCACCATGAAGATGCGCTTGCGGCCATACCGGTCCGCGAGTGCGCCCATGGCCATGAGCCAGGTCGTCATGGCTATCGTATAGGCATTCATGATCCATTGAAGCTGCTTGAAGTTCGCGGGCAGGACGTGTTCAAGCGTCGGCAGTATGGAGGGAATGCTGGAAATCTCAAGGCCAAGCATGAGCGCCGAGAGACACACGGCGGCCAAGGCCACGAGATTTGTTGATGAGACATTGGAGCTCATGATTTTACCTTGCTGTTTTCATTGCGAATCGAGACTGCGGCGTATCGTGCCGATCCCGACGGCACCCTTCAGTCAGCAGTCTGGACGCAAGATGGTCGCGCATTGACCATAAGACAATCGAATGTCAGACTATTTCAGTGACAACAGAATTGAATGGATAGCAGTGTGACCATACTGGAAGTCGATGCTGTTCGGGCCTTTGTGATGATAGCCGAGCACCGCAGCTTCACCCGCGCGGCCGAGGCTCTAGGAACCACGCAAGGCGCGGTCAGCGTGAAGCTCAAGCGGTTGGAGGACCGGCTCTCGCAAAAGCTGATCGAGAGGACGCCGCGCCAGGTGCGCCTCTCTGCGCAGGGCCAGATATTCATCCAGTCGGCGCGCGAATTCCTGGCTGCGCATGAGCGGGCCATTGCCGGATTGACTGCCACCCGGCGTCGCTTCAGGCTCGGGATCGCCAGCCACGTCATGGGGCCCGAGGTTCCGACATTGCTGGCGCGGCTGAAATCGCTCGATCCGGCGCTGACGATCGAAGTGTTGCTGGATAATTCGCGTGCGCTGCTGGATTCCTTCGAGGAAGGCACGCTCGACGCCGTCATCATTCGCAGTGACGACGACCGCCGCGACGGGGAAATTCTCGGGCCCGAACATTTCGGCTGGTTCGCCTCACCGGATTTCGAGCACCGGCTCGGCGAACCCCTGCCGCTGGCGACGCTTTCGCCCCACTGCGCGGTGAGGGATGTCGCCACGCGCCTGCTCGACCGCGCCTGCATTCCCTGGGTCGAAGTCTTCGTCGGCGGCACGTCTGCCATCGCCGCCGCGGTATCCGCCGGCCTGGCGGTCGCTGCCTATCCCTATCGCCTTGCTCCGCCCGAGGCTGTCGATATCGGCGACGTGCTTTCCCTGCCGCCGCTGCCATCGCTCGAGATCGTGCTCCACTCCTCCCTTTCCGACCCGCGAACGAAGGAGACGTTGCGCGCCATCACCGCAGCCTTCAGGGAGCACCGCAAGGCGAGCATCAAGCCGACCTGCGTGCTGCAGACGACCGGCTAGCTAGCCGGGAATTCGCGGCCGGTCAGCGCTGCCCGCCATAGCCTCGCTGCTTCCAGCGGCTGAGCGGCATGATATCCGGCAGTCCGCCGCCGGGCTCGTACCAGGAATCGACTGCCCAGGACGATCCGGCGCGATCGACCATGACGGCGGTGAAATGCGGGTAACGTCCATCGATGAAATTGCCCCGCGATGCGCGATTGGCGGGAACGTGAAACCGCAGCATGCCATTCTGCTTGAGATATTTCAGGAACCGGCCGGTATTTGTCGATTCATCGACGCAATCCATCTGGCCCTTCTCCCGGCCCTTGCCGAACTCCATCTTCGGCCTGTCCCGGATGCCTATTGCCGCCGTGCCGCGCCGTTCGAAATATTGCACCGCCCGGCGCGTGGCATTGCGCTCGGCGGCCGGGGAAGTCTTTCCACCGGCCATGATCGCGGCTATGCGCGCCCGATCCGCATTCGACAATGTAAGCGATGTACGAAAGTGGCAGCCATAGCCATGACAGATCGCGATCCGTTCGGCTCGCGCGCCGTTGCTTGCCGCAATCATTGCCGCCAGTGCCCCGACGGCGAGGCCGACCGCCCTGCCCCATCCTGTTGTCTTTCCCGCCACGATCCGGTCTTCTCCTCATTCGCTATGTGCCGTCGGCCGGCCCTTGCCAAAGCTTACAGGCGGCGCGCAGATGCCGATAGCATTTCGTCACCCGGCCCGGCAATCACGCGGAACGCGTCTACACCCCTTCGTTATTTACCAAAGCGCCTTCCGTCTGTTAGCATGGATGGCAGTCCTGACGCGCGGAGCGGTAACACCATGCCGAAGCAGCCTCATTTCGAGCAATATACGGACGAAGACTGGCAGATCATGAGCGAGGCTCACAAGACCGCCTCCCTCAAGCTGGGACGGGATCACCGCGAGCACGAAAACGCCAATCGGCTCGCGCGCACTGTCATGATGCTGTTCGACCAGGGCATCAAGAACAAGGATATACTGGTAAGGATGGCCATTCGCCGGGAATTGGCCAATGAGCATCTGGCCAACGAACTCTATTCGAAATTCGACAGCATCACCCTGCTGGACCATGGTTCGGCCCCTGCGGGCAAGCAGAAGCCGACGGAGCAGAAGAGGCCGACGGAACGCCACTAGACGTCCGGTATCAGGACCACATGCCGCGCATTCGGGCGCCGATATCGACCCGCACGCTGCGCGCCGCCTGCTCCCGCTCGCTGGATGCGCGAACCTTCGGCCAGCTTGAACATTCGAAATACTGCAGCAATGTCGCCGGAATGAACCGCGTGCGCGATGCGTAGACGTGCCTGTCGCCTTGCGCATTCTGGCCGTGGGTGAAAAACCGCTGCGGCACGACGAGGTGCAGATCGTCCCGGGCTCGCGTCATTGCAACATAGAGCAGGCGCCTCTCCTCCTCCAGTTCCGGGCGGGAGCCGGCGCCGAGATCCGAAGGCATGCAGCCATCGACGACGTTGAGAAGATAGACCGACTTCCATTCCTGCCCCTTGGCGGAGTGGATCGTCGAGAGGATCAGATAGTCCTCGTCGCGCGATGGCACCCCCGACTGGTCGCTGGTGGCGTCGGGCGGATCGAGCGTCAGTTCGGTCAGGAAACGTTGGCGGGAATTGTAGCCCGCCGCGATCTGCTCTAGCTGCAGTATGTCCGCAAGGCGCATGGAGGCGTCCTCGTAGCGCCGTTCCAGATGCGGCTCATACCAGGCACGGATCCGGTCTATCTCCGTCGGCCAGGGCGTGTTGCTGCCATGCAGGGACTGCAGCAACTCGACGAATTGCTGCCAGTCCTCGCCGCTGGCGCGGGGCGGGCCCGAAATGGCCGACAGCGCCGCGAGCGGATCCGCCGCTTCCGCCATCTGGTCGAGTACCCGCTGCGCCGAGCCTGGACCGATACCGGGAATGAGCTGCATCAGCCGAAACCCCGCCACCCGGTCACGCGGGTTCTGGACGAAGCGAAGCGCCGCAAGCGTATCCTTGACATGGCTGCTGTCGAGAAATTTCAACCCGCCGAATTTCACGAAGGGAATATTGCGCCGCGTCAGCTCGATCTCCAGCGTTCCGCTGTGATGGGAGGTGCGGAAGAGCACCGCCTGCTCCTTCAGCAGCGCCCCCGTCTCCCGATTTTCCAGCACTTCTTCGACGATGTAGCGGGCCTGTTCGGTCTCGTCGCGCACCGTAACCAGCCGTGGCCGCGCCGCTGACTGGCGCTCCGTCCACAGGTTCTTGGTGAACCGCTCCGATGCAAGGTCGATCACGGCATTGGCGGCCTTGAGGATCGGTTCGGTCGAGCGATAATTGCGGTCGAGCGTGATGACCTCGGCGCTCGGGGAGAAGGCGGCTGAAAAGTCCAGAATATTGCGCACTTCCGCCGACCGGAACGAGTAGATGGACTGGGCATCGTCGCCGACGACGGTAATACCCTTGCCGCCCGGCTTGAGCGCAAGCAGGATGGAGGCCTGCAACCGGTTCGTATCCTGGTATTCATCGACCAGTATGTGGTCGAACCTGGAGCCGACATCCTCGGCCAGCAGAGGATCGCCGACCATTTGCGCCCAGTAGAGCAGCAGATCGTCGTAATCGAGCACATTCTGCGCCTGTTTGGCGGCCACATAGCCACCGAAGAGCTCCCGCAGCTGATCGTTCCAGTTGCCGCACCAGGGATAATGCTCCTTGAGCACCTCCGCGAGCTGCCGCTCCGAATTGACGACGCGCGAATAGATCGCCAGGCATGTCGATTTCGTCGGGAACCGGCTTTCGGTCTTCGAAAAGCCGAGCTCATGCCGGACGAGGTTCATCAGATCGGCCGAATCCTCGCGGTCGTGGATCGTGAAGTCGCGGTCGAGCGACAGCTGCTCGGCATAATCGCGCAATATCCGGGCGCCGATGCCGTGGAACGTGCCGGACCATTCCAGTGCATCGCTATAGAGGCTGCCATTTGCGCCCAGCACCTGGCGGCAGATATGCTCCACCCGCCGCGCCATTTCCGTCGCCGCGCGCCGGGAGAACGTCATCAGCAGTATGCGCGAGGGATCGACGCCATTGACGATGAGATGGGCGACGCGATGCGCGAGCGTGTTGGTCTTCCCCGATCCTGCGCCCGCGATGATGAGCAAGGGACCCGCGATGGCTCCTTCTGCGACGCCGAACTCGACGGCGCTGCGCTGCGCTTCATTCAGCTTTTCAAGATATGCGGCCATTGGATCTCCGGCACACGGATCCCCTGCGGAGAATCACCTGGAACATAGCGCGAACGTAGCATCGTCCGGCGTGCATTGAAAAGCAGATCCTCAACTTGCGATAACGGGAGGCGCAGCAAGAGCTGTGGACAAGCCGATCGGCGACAAGGGCTTTTATGGTGCCCTGCCGCCGGCTGGCCTATCACTGTTCAATGAAACCATCTCGAGACATTGCGCGCCTGCTCGACATCATGGCTGCGCTTCGCACTCCCGTCACCGGCTGCCCCTGGGACATCGAGCAGACGTTCCGCTCCATCGCGCCCTATACGCTCGAAGAGGCGTTCGAGGTGGCTGACGCCATCGAGCGGGACGATCTCGACGATCTTCGCGAAGAACTGGGCGACCTCCTGCTGCAGGTGGTTTTTCATGCGCGCATGGCGGAAGAGATCGACGCTTTCGATTTCGGCGACGTCGTCCAGGCCATCACGAACAAGATGATCCGCCGCCATCCGCATGTCTTCGGCGACGAGCAGGCGCGCGGCGCCGGCATGGCCAAGGGCATGTGGGACAAGATCAAGGCGGAGGAAAAACGCGAGCGACGCGAACGCCGCAGCGAGCTTGGCCTGACGTCGCATGACGCGGCCGGATATCTGGACGATGTGCCGCATGGCTTTCCTGCCCTGATGCGGGCGCTGAAACTGCAGCAGAAGGCGGCGAAAGTGGGTTTCGACTGGTCTGAAGCCGCCCCCATACTCGACAAGATCGAAGAAGAAATCGCCGAGTTGCGGCACGAGATCGCCAGCGGCGATACGGAACGGGCCAAGGACGAATATGGCGATCTGCTTTTCGCCATGGTCAATCTTGGCCGGCATCTCGACCTGGAGCCGGAAAGCGCCCTGCGCGGGACCAACGAGAAATTCCGGTCGAGGTTTCATTTCATCGAGCGGAAGCTGAGCGAGCGCGGCCAGTCGCTGGAAGATGCGACGCTCGACGAAATGGAGGAACTCTGGGTCGCGGCAAAAGGCCGGACCTGATCGCCTATATCGGCTGGCCGAGCTTTTCTTCCAGCCCCTGTTTCGACGTCGCGGTCATGTCCATGCTGATCTTGACGGAGCCATCCTCCAGATCTGTCCGATCCACATTGCTGGCGTGTTGATACACCCAGTCCACCAGCCGCAATTGATGCTGGTTCAGCGTGATGGTGATGCGCTGCAGCTTCCCGGCGATGCGGTTCTCGATCTCCCGCAGGAGCACGTCGACGCCTTCGCCGGTGACGGCCGAAACCGGCAGCGGGTGTTCGTCGCCGACCGATGCCGCGCTCAAGCGATGAGCCGCCTCCCTGCCCGCATCGTCCAGAAGATCGATCTTGTTCCAGACCTCGATGATGCGGCGCGTATCGCCCCTCTCGATGCCGAGGCTCGCCATGATCGCGTGGACGTCCTCGGCCTGGGCGGCCGTATCCGGATCGGAGATATCGCGGATGTGCAGGATCAGGTCCGCCTCGACCACTTCTTCCAATGTCGCGCGGAAAGCGGCGACAAGATGCGTCGGCAGGTTGGAGATGAATCCGACCGTATCGGACAGGATGATCGTCTCGCCATGCTCCAGCCTGATGCGGCGCAGCGTCGGGTCGAGAGTCGCAAACAGCATGTCCTCGGCCACCACGCCCGCGCCGGTCATGCGATTGAACAGGGTCGATTTGCCGGCATTGGTATAGCCGACGAGGGCGACGACCGGATGCGGCACCTTCTTGCGCTTGCTTCGATGCAGGCTGCGCGTCCGCACCACGGTTTCGAGCTCGCGCTTGATGCGCAGGATCTTTTCCTGCAGCGCCCGCCGATCGGCCTCGATCTGGGTTTCACCGGGACCGCCGAGGAAGCCGCCGCCGCCGCGCTGGCGCTCAAGGTGGGTCCAGCTTCGAACGAGCCGCCCCTTCTGGTAGGTAAGGTGGGCAAGCTCCACCTGCAGCGCGCCCTCCTTGGTCTGGGCTCGACGGCCGAAAATCTCGAGGATCAGCCCGGTGCGATCCAGCACCTTGGCGTTCCATTCCTTTTCGAGGTTCCGTTGCTGAACGGGCGTAAGCGCGTGATCGACGATGACGAGTTCCGCGTGATTGCCTTTCACGATCTCGGCAATGGTCTCCACCTTGCCCGTGCCGAGCAGGGTCGCCGGCCGGGGCGCGGCAACCTGGACGATGTCGGAAAATACGATGTCGAGATCGATCGCCTTGGCGAGGCCGATGGCTTCTTCCAGCCGAGCCTCGTCGCTGCGCTGGAATTCGCGGCTATATCCGCCTGAATCATCGTTCCTGGCGCCCTCGCTGAACCGCAAGGGCAATACCGGCACGATGACGAGAGCCCGTGTGGGTTCTTCAGCCGTCGTGCCGGCCGCGGCGTTTACGTCTGTTTTTCTTGAGTTACGCCCTGAAGATTTAGCCAATCCTGGTCTCAGTCGCTTTCTTCGACCTCGAACATCTGCACCGGCTGGCTTGGCATGATGGTCGAGATGGCATGTTTATACACGAGCTGCGAATGCCCGTCGCGGCGCAAGAGCACGCAGAAATTATCGAAAGAAGTGACGATCCCCGTCAGCTTCACGCCATTAATGAGGAAAATTGTCAGAGAAATCTTCTGTTTCCTGACGGAATTCAGAAAAAGGTCCTGAAGATTCTGCGATCGTTCAGCCATTGTTTTTGTCCTTTTATGCGATCAGCAAACGTGTCCCATGCAGATGTCGGCAGCAGGCGCGGATATTATCCGCACCGGCAGGAGGTGGAGATATAGCGTCGTTTAGTCCCCTCATCCACGGGTTAACAGGATGGCGTTTTTTCCGCAATGTCAAAAAACGCCTCCCGCAAGGAAAGTGTCGTGGCGCCGGGATGTCCATTGGCGACCACATGGCCGTCGATTTCAACGATAGGCATGATGACCGTCGTGGCCGCAGTCATGAAGGCTTCCTTCGCATTCATGGCTTCCTCGACCGAGAATCCGCGTTCCTCGATGGTCAGTCCGAGTTTCTTCGCCACATCGAATATCGTCGTGCGGGTGATGCCGCGCAAGATGCCCGTCTCGGCCGGCCTCGTCACCAGCGTGCCGTCTTTGGTCACGATCCAGGCATTGGTGGCGGCGCCCTCCTTGACCGTCCCGTCCGGATCGACGAACCACGCTTCCTGTGCGCCCTGCTCCTTGGCCTGCTGGCGCGCCATGACGTTGGGAAGCAGCCCTATCGACTTGATATCGACGCGTTCCCAGCGGTTTTCCGGCACGGTGATGACCTTTATGCCCTTCGCCGCCCGCGCGGCACTGGCCGCCGGGTCCGTCCGCTTCGCGGTCACGACGATGGCAGGCGTGGTGGTCGCCGAAGGAAACACATGGTCGCGCCGCGCCACGCCGCGCGTCACCTGAAGATAGACCAGGCCATTATGAACCCTGTTGCGGCGCACCACTTCCTTGATGACCGTCACCAGCGCTTTCCGAGCCATCGGCCAGCCGATTTTCAGTTCGGACATCGACCTGTCGAGCCGATCGAGATGGCGGGTCATGTCCATGATATTGCCGCGCGCCACCTCGCACACTTCATAGACGCCATCGGCGAATTGATAGCCGCGATCCTCGATATGGATGCCGGCATCGGCATGCCTGACATATTGGCCATTCACATAGGCTATGCGCGACATTTCACTACTCCTCAGAATCTTCCGAATACGATGCGCATGGGCGTCGCAAGTTCGACACGCTTGCCCGTGTCTTCCAGTTTTCCGGTCTCCGCATCCCGCCGGAAGACAGCGATACCGCCGCCCTTCTGATTGCTGACCAGCATGAAGCGGCCGGAGGGATCGATGACAAAGTTTCGCGGCCCGATGCCCTGCGAAGGCTGCCAGCCGACCAGCGACAGTTCGCCGTTCGCCTCGATCCGGTAGATGACGATGCTGTTATGGCCGCGATTCGAGCCATAAAGGAAGCGCCCATCTTCGCTTACGGCGATTTCCGCGCAGGTATTGGTCTGCGTGAAATCCTCCGGAATGGCAGGAACCGTCTGGATGATCCGCAGGCGCCCCGAAGCGGCATCATGCTCCAGCGCCGAAATCGTCGAGTTCAGCTCGTTTATGACATAGGCATTCCGCGCATTGGGATGGAAAACCATATGGCGAGGCCCGGCCCCCTCCGGCAGTTGGGTCACCGGTTCGGCCGAAAGGCGAAGCTCATCCCCTTTGTGCGGCATGTCATAGGCAATGATCTGATCGAGACCGAGGTCGCACACATAGAGCGTGCGATTGTCCGGACTTGCAACGGAGCAATGGCCGTGCTGGCGCTTCTGCGTCGGCAATATCGCCTTCGGACCCTCGTGAATCGACGCCGCGAACGCCGGATCAAGTCCGCCATCACCGCGAATGGCGAGTGCGGCGATGGCATTGCCCGGTCGGGCGCCCAAGGGCGCTACCGTATAGTTGGAGGCGAATATGGTCTCGCGCGCAATGTCGAAGCTCAGGTGACAGGTCGCATTGCCGAGTGCCGATTGCATGTTGATGTAGGAGAGTTCGCCGCGCGCGGGGTCGATGTCGAAGGCTACGACGAGATTCTCGTTCCATTCGGGCACTTCCGACGCCGCATAGAGCCGCTTGCGCTTCTCGTCGATGGCAAGATAGCCGGGATTGTCGATGGACTTGTATTCACTCACTAGTGAAAGATCGCCCGTTTCCTCGTTGAATTCATAGACATTTATACCA
The DNA here is from genome assembly GCF_026420825.1 of Phyllobacterium sp. 0TCS1.6A. Lineage (NCBI taxonomy): Bacteria > Pseudomonadati > Pseudomonadota > Alphaproteobacteria > Hyphomicrobiales > Phyllobacteriaceae > Phyllobacterium > Phyllobacterium sp. 0TCS1.6A. Next base: position 835,459 of record NZ_JAPMAB010000001.1, on the reverse strand, counting down.
TCGCCATTCCCGGGAAGTGCATTGCGGTTCAGGTTGCCGGCAAAGGCGAGGGTCTTGGTCATTTGTTTCTCACAAGATGGACGGTTTTTGACGTGTAACAGGACTTCTCAGAAGAATTCGAGGCTGACGCGGAACATCTGTTCGACCTGCTTGACCGTGTCCGCCGTCGCGAACAGGACAACGCGATCCTTGGGCTTGATGCGGACGCTTCCATTCGGCTTGATGACTTCGCCATTGCGGTAGATGGCTCCGATCCGCAATCCGACCGGCAGGTCGAGATCACGCAATGGCGCGCCGACCATGGGTGAAGTCTCCAGCGCCTCCGCCTCGATGACCTCGGCCCGGCCCTTCTGCACGCTGTGAACGGCGCGGATACGCCCGCGCCTTACATGTTGAAGAACCCGCGAAATCGTGACGCTTCGCGGGCTGATATGGGCATCGATGCCCAGGCTTTTGCCGAGGTCGAGAAAATCGGGATTGTTGATCAGGACCAGATTGGACTTGCAGCCAAGGCGTTTCGCCATCACCCCCGCCAACATGTTGACCTGATCGTCATTGGTCAGCGTCACCATGAGGTCCGCATCCTGAATTTCGGCTTCATGCAGCAATTTCTGGTCGAGCGCACTGCCATGCAGCACCAGCGAGCGGCGCAGCTCATCCGCGATGGCATGGGCACGCTTCAGATTGGGCTCGATCAGCTTGATCCTGGTCTTCGGCTGCCTGGCTTCGATGGTCTGGGCAACATGGAGCCCGATATTGCCGCCGCCGGCTATGACGATCCGGGTTGCTTCCGGCTCCTCATGCCCGAACAGGGCAAGCGTGCGATGTATTTGATCCTTGGTGGCGGCGACATAGGCGATGTCTCCGCTGAACATCTGGTCGGTCGAGCGCGGGATGAACAGGCTGTCGCCCCGCATGATGCCCATCACGGTCGCTTCGAGATCGGGAAAGAGCTCGGTCAGCTGGAACAGCGGCGTGTTGATAACCGGGCAATCCTCGAGACATTCGATCGCCAGAACGGCGATATGCTCGTCGGCGAAGCGCACCACGTCGCTTACGCCCGGCAGCGCAATGCGCCGCAGGACCATCTCGCCCACCTCGAGTTCCGGCGAGATGATCACGTCGATCGGCATGTGATCGCGCGAGAACAGGTCCTGGTAGTGCGACGCCAGATAGGCCTGCGCCCTGATGCGTGCTATTTTCGTCGGCACGTTGAACAGCGCGTGGGCCACCTCGCAGGCGACTATGTTCACTTCGTCATAGAGCGTCGCCGCGATGATCATGTCGGCCTGGTCCGCACCCGCCGCCGCCAGAACGTCCGGATGGGCGCCATGCCCGACAAAGCCGCGCACATCGAGCGTATCCCGAACCACCTGGATGAGTTCGGCCGACGTATCGATGACGGATATGTCATTGTCCTCGGCTGCGAGACGCTCTGCAATGCCGTAGCCGACCTGACCGGCGCCGCATATGATCACGCGCATCAGCTAGACATGCCTTCCACGAGGAAGACCGAATGTAGCGGCGACCATTGTCCGACCCGGTTTCCCTTGGCCCCAGCCGATAGGACGCGCGGCTCTCGATTGATAGTGCCAGGCATGAGCTACTCCGGTCATCGCATCCCGAATGCTTTAAACCCCGAGGGATTTCAGCTTTCTATGCAGTGCTGAACGTTCCATACCAACGAATTCGGCGGTGCGCGAGATGTTTCCGCCAAAACGGTTGATCTGGGCGATAAGATATTCCTTCTCGAAGCGCTCGCGCGCCTCGCGCAGCGGCAGCGCCATGATGTGCTGATCCGATTCGGTCGGGGCCTTGGGCAAGGTGTCGCCGATCTCCGCCGGCAGCAGGTCCGCGGTGATGACGGCCTCCGGATCGTCGCCGCGGGCGAGAATGATCAGGCGTTCGATATTGTTGCGCAATTGCCGGATATTGCCCGGCCATGAATGCGATTGCAGAACCGCCATGGCGTCGGGACCGATCTTGCGCGGCTTGATGCCGGCCTGTTCCGCGATCTGCGCCATGAAGAAATCGACAAGCGCGGGAATATCGTCGCGACGATCGGCCAGCGGCGGAACGATGACCGGCACGACCGCCAGCCGATGAAACAGATCTTCACGGAACCGCCCCTCGGCGATCATGGCCTCAAGATTCTGTGCGGTGGACGAGATGATGCGCACATCGACCTTGATGCGCTTGGTGCCGCCGACACGTTCGAACTGCTGGTCCACGAGGACGCGCAGGATCTTGTTCTGCGTCTCGCGCGGCATGTCCGCGATCTCGTTCAGGTAGAGGATGCCGCCATGCGCCTCCTCCAGCGCGCCAACCTTGCGCTCGCCGCCATCGGATTCGGTGCCGAACAGCTCTATCTCCATGCGTTCCGGAGTGATTGTCGCAGCGTTCAGATTGACGAACGGTCCCTTTGCCCGGGTGGAAAGCGCGTGGATCGCCCGCGCCGTCAATTCCTTGCCGGCACCGGACGGGCCGGTGATCATGATGCGGCTATTGGTGGGCGCAACGCGTTCGATCGTCTGGCGCAGATGGTTCATCGCCAGCGAATTGCCCAGCAGCTCGAAGCTTTCGGCCGAGCGCCGGCGCAGATCCGAAACCTCGCGGCGCAGTTTCGACGTTTCCAGCGCGCGTTCGGCGACGAGGATCAGCCTGTCCGCCTTGAACGGCTTCTCGATGAAATCATAGGCGCCGCGGCGGATCGCCGAGACGGCGGTTTCGATATTGCCGTGGCCGGAAATCATCACGACCGGCACTTCCGGGTGGCGCTGCTTGATCTCGTCGAGCAATGCGAGGCCGTCGAGCCGGCTGCCCTGCATCCATATGTCGAGGAATATCAGCCGTGGAATACGATCATCGATCGCCGCCAGGGCACTGTCGGCATCCGAGGCCATGCGCGTGTCATAGCCCTCGTCACTCAAGATGCCCGCAACGAGCTCGCGAATATCCACTTCATCGTCAACGACAAGGATGTCAGATGCCATTTGAATTCACCTGTTCTTCTGGATGATTGTCCGGCCGGACACGGGGAAAGACCATGCGGATCATCGCCCCGCGTCCCCCATAGAATTCTTCCGGTGCGTCGTGTAATTCGAGTTGCCCCGCGTGGTCCTCGACTATCTTCTTGACGATAGCAAGGCCGAGGCCGGTGCCCTTTTCGCGCGTCGTCATATAGGGTTCGAGCAGGCGCTGGCGATGCTCACGCGGCAGGCCCTTGCCATTGTCGAGGATCTCGATCAGCATTTCCCCACCGACGGCCCTGCAGCGCACGAGGATATGGCCATCGAGATGCCCCTCCTTGACGACGGATTCGACCGCCTCGGCGGCATTCTTGATCACATTGCCGAAGGCTTGCCCCATGAGCCGGGGATCGAACATCCCCATCAGCGGCTCATCAGCGAAATCGCGCTCGAAACGGATGTCGCTTCGGCTGACTTCCACGAGGAAGGATGCTTCCTTCAAAGCCTCGCGCAGGTCTACGAGGCGCATCTCCGGCTTCGGCATGCGGGCGAAGGATGAAAATTCGTCGACCATCCGCCCGATATCGCCGACCTGCCGGATAATGGTCTCCGTGCACTGGTCGAAGACTTCGCGATCCTGCGTGATGGCTTTTCCGAAGCGACGGCGCAGCCTTTCGGCGGAGAGCTGGATTGGCGTCAGCGGATTCTTGATTTCATGGGCGATGCGTCGTGCCACGTCGGCCCAGGCCGAGGAGCGCTGCGCCTCGACGAGATCCGTGATGTCGTCGACGGTCACGACATAGGAATGTTCTGCGGCATCAGCATCTTCCATCGTTATCTGAACGTTGAACGTCCGCGCGCTGCCATGCCTCGATATGGCGACCTGCTCCCGGTAGACCGAACGGTTCGTCGCCCGGGCCACTTCGAAGACCAGGCCGATCTCGGGAACCAGCGCGGAAAGGTTCTTGCCACCTGCAGTTGCGGGATCGAGCCCGAGCATCGACTGTGCCGAACGATTGATGATCTCGACGATGCCATCGCCATTGACGCTGACGACCCCCGCCGTCACTCCCGACAGCACCGCCTCGGAGAAACGCCGCCTCTCGTCGATCTGGTCCTTGGCACTGACGAGATCGTTGCGCTGCGTGCCGATCTGGCGAACCATCGTGTTGAAGGTCTGCGACAGGGAGCCGACATCGCCGTCGGATCGATGCACAGGCACGGACACGTCAAGATTGCCCGTAGCAACATCGCCCGCGGCGCCGATAAGCAGCCGGATCGGCCTGACCAGACGGTCGGCGACGGCAATACCGGTCCAGATGGCCGACAGAAGCAGCGTCAGCGTGAGGCCGAAATAGAGCAGTGCAAAAAGCAGCTGCGTCGGTATGCCTTGGTTCGGGCTGCTCATGCTGCCGGCATTCTGCTGCGTGACGGCACGGCTGGCATTGAGAATGTCCGCATCGACCGGGCGAACCGCATAAAGGTAGAGCCCGGGCATCTCGCGCAATTTTATCACCGCGCTCAGAAGATTGGTCTGCTCGGGCGGGATAAGCACGGGCTTCCCGTCGGAGGCGGTATTGAGCACGCCGCGGGCGACGGTGGGAATTTCGATGTTCGTGCGGATGTCGGCGCGGGCGACGGTTTCGCCATTCTCCTTGATCAGGGAAGCGGCCACCATGTTCCGGCTGACGGCCTGCTGCGTCATCATTCGAAGGAAGCCGCTACGATCGACATTGTAGAGCGTCCGCTGCGCATCGAGATATTCGACCATCTCCAGCGAACTGTTCTGCAGGTTGCGCGCGCTTTCCTGAATGTAGGATTCGGCGAGGCTGATCGAAGATCGCACGATCATCGAGGTGCGCATCTCGAACCATCGATCGAGCCCCATATCAAGCGTGATCGACGCAACGATAGCCACGATCATCGCAGGCACCGCGGCAACGAGGGAAAACAGCACCACAAGGCGGACATGAAGGCGCGATGCCGCCTTCCCGCGGCTGCGTGCCTGGGCAACCCTGTATATTTCCCGGCCGATCAAGCCGATCAGGACGAGGATGAGAACTGCATTGACGGCCGTCAACACCAGCGTGACACCACTTTCCGGCCGGATCGGCGTCATGTCGGTGAGAATGACAAAGGTGACGCCCGTCGTCAGAAGCGCAAGCGCGACAGTCAGGATGCCAGCGCGCGAAAAGAAGCGCTGGCTGCTGCCTCCGGCTGCGCCACGGGTTGGGCCACCACTGGCCAAATTGACAGAATCAGACAAGACCATCGCCACGCAATCCGAAACAAGTGGCACTCATGCAACACATTGTGGCGGAAATGCAACGGTCTCGTTCGACATCCTCTGAAAAATTGTACCAAAGCATCACTGCCACGTAGACGTTCGGCAAATTTATGCGTTTTGTTGTCAAGTTTTTCACCGCCGTGGTGTAGGAATGACTGGGGAATCCGGCGAGAACCATGAGCACCTACGATTTTTGGGTCACGAAATTCGGCAATCTGTCACCGCCGCGGCAAGTCGTTGTCATGGTCGTGATGGCTACGACGGCGGCCAACACCCTTGCAGTCGTGTTTTCCTTCTTCGTCGATCTGAACGATACCGTTGGCCTGCTTGCGGTTACGACCTGCATCGTCGTCATCGTCAGTGCGCCGCTCGGTGCTTTTCTGATCGACCTGAACCAAAGGCTGAAGCAGACTGCGATACTTCTCGACGAGGCTTCGCGCCGCGACGATCTCACGGGCTTGTCAAACCGCAACGATTTTTATCTCCAGGCGCAGCGCCATATCAATCTCTGCGACCCCGACAAGAGTGCCGGCGCCATTCTCTATATCGATGCCGACCATTTCAAATCGATCAATGATCGCTTCGGCCACGCCATCGGCGATGCGGTCCTGCAGGAAATAGGATTGCTGCTGCGCGCCATCACCACGGAGTGGGATTTCGCCGCAAGGTTCGGTGGCGAAGAGTTTGCGGTTTTCCTGGCCAATGCCGATGTCGGCAAGGCCGACTGGCTCGCCCACCGGCTCTTGACCGGGGTGCGCGACATTCCGAAACAATTGCGCGTTGAGAACCTCGACGTGACTGTCAGCGTCGGCATATCGATCCACCTGCCGCAGCAGTCGCTGGAAGAGGCCTTGATCGCGGCGGACAAATGTCTTTACGCGGCCAAGACCCAGGGGCGCAATCGCATTGTTCACGCCAGCAGCGACCCGAACGAGCTGATTTTGGCAGCAGCGCATGGCCAGAACGAAATCGCCACTTGAAAATGTCGCTCCGGGTCGTAACTGCTAGGGACGTGAATCCGAACGCTCTGAAGGAGCAATAATGTCCCTGTCCCTATATTCCGTAGCCGTGCCCGCACTGCTGCGTGGCCTTTCCATCGCCTCCTCGCTCATCGACAAGGCGGAACACTATGCCGCCGAGAAGAAGATCGACCCGCTTGTCCTCTTCAATGCCCGGCTCGCTCCCGACATGTTGCCGTTTTCGGGCCAGGTCCAGCGCATGAGCGACACGTCGAAGAACATGATCGGCCGCCTCACGGATATTGCCGCGCCGAGCTTCCCCGACAATGAGACCAATTTCGACGAACTGAAACAACGCCTGGCCAAGACGGCGGCGTTCCTCGAAAGCGTCGACGAGGCGGCCCTTGCCGATTCGGCCGCGCGCGAGGTGATGCTGAACTTCGGCAAGATGAAAGTAGCGCTCAGCGGCCAGGACTACGTTCTCAAATTCGTCCTGCCGAACTTCTATTTCCACGTCACGACCGCGCAGAACATACTGCGCCACAATGGCGCTCCCGTCGGCAAGCTCGATTATATCGGCTCGCTCGACTGATTGCCGCAGGCGTGGCTGGATTGCCCGGCCGCGCCGCCTTCGCTAACGGTTGTTCTTGTAGATATTCACGCCGAGCTCGCGGATTTTCTTGCGCAGCGTGTTGCGGTTGAGACCAAGAAGCTCCGCCGCCTTGATCTGGTTTCCATGGGTCGCCGTGAGGCAGGAGAGGATCAGTGGATATTCCACCTCCTCGAGCACGCGTTGATAAAGCCCGGGCGGCGGAAGATCGTCGCCATAGGACATGAAATAGCGCTGCATGTTGTTTTCGACGGCCTGGCCTATCGTCACGTCATCACTGGCCATGACCGCCGAAGCAGGCTCCGCCGGACGCAGGTCCGCCTTCAGCTCGGCCTCGATGACATCCGCGTTGATTTCTTCCTGAGGATAGAGAGCCGCCAGCCGCCGGACGAGGTTTTCGAGTTCGCGTACATTGCCCGCCCAGGGGTAGCGGCGCATCAGGTCCAGTCCAGCCGAAGTGATGCGCTTCTCCGGCAGACCATCCTTCACCGCCAGCTTGAAGAAATGGCGCACGAGATCGGGAATATCCTCGCCGCGCTCGCGCAAGGGCGGAAGTCTGAGCGGCACCACGTTCAGGCGGTAGTACAAATCCTCGCGGAACAGCCCCTGATTGATGAGGGTCCGCAGATCCTTGTTGCTGGCGGCGACGATCCGTACATCGGTCTTGATCGGCGTGCGCCCGCCCACAGTCATATATTCGCCCTGTTGCAGCACGCGAAGCAGCCGGGTCTGCGCCTCCATCGGCATGTCGCCGATCTCGTCCAGAAACAGCGTTCCGCCATCGGCCTGCTCGAACCGCCCGCTGGAGCGGTTCTGCGCGCCCGTGAAGGCACCGCGCTCGTGCCCGAAGAGTTCCGACTCGATCAGATCCCTCGGGATTGCCGCCATGTTGATCGCGACGAACGGGCCTTTGCGCCGCCGGCCATATTCATGCAGCGCCCGCGCGACCAGCTCCTTGCCCGTGCCGGATTCGCCTGAAATCATCACGGTGAGGTCCGTCTGCATCATGCGCGCCAGGACGCGATAGATCTCCTGCATCGCCGGCGAGCGCCCGACGAGCGGCATTGTGTCGGGCTGCTCGTCCGCCACCCATTTTTCCGGTTTCTTCTTGGGTTCCGCCAGCGCCCGGCCGACAATGCTGACGAGTTCCGTCAGATCGAACGGTTTCGGCAGATATTCATAGGCGCCGGCCTCGGAAGCGCGAATGGCGGTCATGAAGGTATTCTGCGCACTCATGACGATGACCGGCAGGTCCGGCCGCGACTTCTTGATACGAGGCAGGAGATCGAAAGCATTCTCGTCAGGCATGACCACGTCGGTGATCACGAGGTCGCCATCGCCGGCTGATATCCAGCGCCAGAGCGTGGCGGCATTCGATGTGATGCGCACGTCGTAGCCGGCGCGGGACAGGGCCTGATTCAGCACCGTCCGGATTGCGGCGTCGTCGTCAGCGACGAGAATACTGCCGAGACTCATGATCAGAATCCTGTCTTCTTGCTAGTTGAAACCGCATCGCCCTGCCCGTCATCAAGCGGATCGCTCTGCCATGCGGGCATCAGAATGCGGAACGTCGTCTTCCGAGGAACGGAATCGCATTCTATGACCCCGCCATGATCGCCGACGATCTTGGCAACAAGGGCAAGCCCAAGCCCCGAACCATTGGGCTTGGTGGTCACGAACGGATCGAACAGATGCGGCATGATATCGGGCGCGACTCCGGCACCCGTATCGGACACGCAGAATTCGAGCGGCAGCGAAACGCGGTTCCGCATGCCGGGAATCGAAAGACGGATGCCGGGCCGGAAGGCGGTGGACAGCGTTATCTCGCCCGACTCGCCTTGGCCGATGGATTCGGCAGCGTTCTTCACGAGGTTGAGGAACACCTGCACGAGCTGGTCGCGATTGGCGAACACATAGGGCAATGACGGATCGTAATCTTCATGGAACTTGATGTGGCTGGCAAAACCATTCTTCGCAATGGCTTTGACATGGTCCAGCACGACATGGATATTCACCGCCTCGCGTTCGATCGGCCGTTCGTCGGAAAACACTTCCATCCGGTCGACCAACGAGACGATCCGGTCGGTTTCGTCGGTGATCAACCGCGTAAGTGCGCGATCATCATCGTTCAGGCCAGTCTCCAGAAGCTGGGCGGCGCCGCGAATTCCCGACAGGGGGTTCTTGATCTCATGCGCGAGCATGGATGCAAGCCCGGTAACGGAGCGCGCTGCACCGCGATGCGTCATCTGCCGGTCGAGCTTCTCCGCCATCGACCGCTCCTTGAAAAGGATGACGATCGAACCGGGCGCTTCGCTGACGGGTGTAACGTAGAGATCGACGATCCTGTCGTTCCCGAGGCGCGGCGACGATACATCCACGCGGTATTCATTGACCGGCGACGGATTTTCCCGAACCTGCTTGACCAGCGCAAGCAGGGGGCTTCCGAAAGGCAGCAAGGTTTCCAGCGTGTTGCGGCTGAGAATGCTGGCGCTGGAGCGAAAGAACGCTTCGGCATCGGCATTGGCGAAGGAGATGAATCCCGCCTCGTCCAGCATGATGACCGGGTGCCGCAATGAATTGAGCACCATGGTCGCTACGCCTTCGTCAAGTGCAGCCCTGTTGATTTCCCCCATCATGCCACCTTCTTGAATTCGCCCGTATGCGCGACCGACAGCGCCGCATGCAGGCTGCGCGCGACGTTGCGCGGGTCCTTGTCGGTCAACAGGCAGCCGCGCTCGGCTGGAGTTATTGCCGGCGCGAACCTGTCGAGATACCAGCCGATATGTTTGCGCGCGTGGCGCGTACCGGTCAGTGCGCCATAATGGGCAAGCATCGCCTCGTAATGGGCAACGGCATAGTCGGCAATCGGACCGACTTCCGCGCGACTATCGTCCACTATCGCGCCCGGCAGCCAGGGCTGCCCATAGGAGCCGCGTCCCACCATAACGGCGTCCGCCCCGGAAGCATCGAGGATCGCCAGCGCATCGTTTCGGTCGAGAACGTCGCCATTCGCCACGAGCGGAATGGAGATAGCATCGCGCACGGCGCGAATCGCACCCCAATCCGCTTTGCCCTCATAGAATTGGCAGCGGGTGCGGCCATGGACGGTCACCATCCGCACTCCGGCGGCCTCGGCGCGCGCGGCGAGTTCGGGAGCATTGATGCTGTCGCCGTCCCAGCCGAGACGCATCTTCAGCGTCACCGGAACCTTGACTGCCCCGAGCGTCGCCTCCACCAGGCTGATCGCGTGATCCAGGTCGCGCATCAGCGCCGAGCCGGAGAGCCCGCCAGTCACCTTCTTGGCAGGGCACCCCATATTGATGTCAACGATATGAGCGCCCTCGCCCTCGGCAATGCGCGCGGCTTCGGCCATCCAGCGGCTTTCGCGCCCGGCGATCTGCACGACATGCGTGCCAAGGCCCTCGCCCTTCAGGCGCAGCAGATTGCAGCGTTCACGGGTGCAGAGTTCGGCGCTGGCAACCATTTCCGATACGACCATTCCCGCGCCGGCCTGCCAGGCCAGGCGGCGGAACGGCAGGTCGGAAACGCCGGACATCGGCGCGAGCAATACGCGATTGCGCAGTTCGACGCCGCCGACATTCAGGGGGCTTGCCAGATCGATCACAGAGATTGCCTGTTTCGTATGCAATTTTTCATCAGCCTATCCTTTAGACAGGATCACGCCCGTCCGCAAGGTAGACTGCGTGCGGCAAGTGTGTGTTTTCAACTTCCATTGTGCGGAAAGCTCTGGCCTTTCTGCCGTGCAGAGGTTAACGCATTTGCGGTCATGGAGAGATTGTGTGCCGGGGACGATTGACGATAGCAAACCGCGGGTAGCGGCCGTCATTGTGGCGGCCGGGCGCGGCGAGCGCGCCGGTCAAAGCATCGAGGGGCCAAAGCAGTATCGCAGAATCGGTGGCGAAGCCGTACTCGCCCATACCGTGCGCGCATTCCTCGATTGCCCGCTCCTCGACGATATCGTGGTGGTCATCCACCGCGAAGACGATGCCCTGTTTGCGCAGGCGCTGGGCGAGCTTGCCGCGGGTGTCAGGGTTGTCACCGGAGGACCGACCCGGCAGGAATCGACCCGTCTCGGCCTGTTGGCGCTGAGGGAGGCCGCGCCCGACCATGTTCTGATCCATGACGGCGTTCGCCCCTTCATAGCGCCGGACCTGCTCGAACGGGTCATATTCAACCTGACGCCGCACATGGGCGTGCTGCCCGTACTCGCCGTCTCGGATACGTTGAAGGCGGCGGGACATGATGCGATGGTCAGCGGCACCGTGCCCCGGGCCGGGCTCTATGCTGCGCAGACGCCGCAAGCCTTCCCGTTTGTGCCGATCCTCGCAGCGCATGACGCCGCCTTTGCCGCCGGGCGCTCCGATTTCACCGATGATTCCGCCATTGCGGAATGGACGGGCCTGCCCGTTCGCATCGTCGAAGGTTCGGCGGACAACACCAAACTCACCTGGGCTAAGGATATCGAGATGGCCGATGACCGCTTTTCCAAGAATAACATGGCATTTCCCGATGTCCGGACTGGAAACGGCTATGATGTCCACGCTTTCGAACCCGGCGACGGGGTGACGCTGGCTGGTGTCTTCATCGCCCATGACAGGAAGCTTTCCGGCCATTCCGACGCCGACGTCGCCCTCCATGCACTCACCGATGCACTCCTGGCCACACGCGGCGCCGGCGATATCGGCACGCACTTTCCTCCCTCGGAGGCCAGGTGGAAAGGCGCCGCCTCGCGCATATTCGTCGAGCATGCGGTGGGCATCGTCAGGGAAGCCGGCGGGCGCATCGCCAATGCCGACATTACCCTGATCTGCGAGGCTCCAAAGGTCGGACCGCATCGTGAGGCAATGACGCGCGAACTGTCGTCCATGCTCGGAATCTCGGCTGACCGCATTTCGATCAAGGCGACGACCAATGAGAAACTCGGATTCATCGGCCGCGAAGAAGGCATCGCGGCCATCGCCACCGCGTCGGTGATCTATCCGGGCGGGCTGCCGGAGTGAGCGGGCTGATAGCAGAGAAGAAAGCCATTGAGGTGCTCGAAGCCTGCCGCGCGGCCGGATTGATGCTGGCCACGGCCGAATCCTGCACGGGCGGAATGATCGCAGCATCGATCACGGATATTGGCGGCTCATCCGATGTGTTCGACCGCGGCTTCGTCACCTATTCCAACGAAGCAAAGGAACAGATGCTTGGCGTTCCACGGGCACTCATCGCCGACCACGGGGCGGTATCGGCAGAGGTTGCCCGGGCGATGGCCACCGGTGCGCTGCAAAATTCCAGGGCGGGCATTGCCGTCTCCGTCACGGGCATTGCCGGCCCGGGCGGCGGCTCGCCTGAAAAGCCGGTCGGCCTCGTATGGTTTGGCCTTGCACGACACGGTTCCGAACCCATCGCGGCCAAACATCTGTTCAAGGATGACGGCCGCGAATCCATTCGCAGAGCCGCCGTCGATGCGGCGCTGGAACTCATTCTCCAGGGGTTGAAGAAGACGGGATGATCAGTCGCGATCCACCCGCAATGCCATGCCGATGGATTCCGGCGTGACCGGCTCGAAACCGAACTTTTCATAGAGATATCTTGCCGGACCATCGGCGATGAGGCTGCAATAGGCGCCCTCTGGCGCCCGGGCCTGAATATGATCTACCAGGTTGGACACGATCCTCTTGCCCAGTCCCTTGCCCTGATGCTCCGGATCGACCGCTATATCGACGATCTGGTAGAAGCAGCCATCATCGCCGACAATGCGCCCCATCGCCACCGTTGCGCCATTGTGGCGGACGATAGCGGCATGAATGGTGTTGGGCAGGCCCTTCTCCGCGGCTTCGAGGCTCTTCGGCGAAAGCCCGGACAATTCACGAAGCCGCCGATAGTCTTCAACGGACGGCGTCTCGCAATGAAGCTCGTAGCTGTCATCATCCATGCTCAACCCTCCGCCGGACGGCCATAGATTGCGTCGGCCCGCTTCTCGAATGCTTCGGTGAACTTGCGAAACGCGATGTCGAACATCGATCCCATGAGAAAGCCGAGCGTGCGGCTCTTGAACTCATAGTCGATATAGAAGTTCACCGATGAATGTCCCGGGTTCTCGGCCGGAACGAATTTCCAGCGATTGTCGAGGTAACGGAACGGCCCGTCGATGTATTTCGTCTCGATCAGGCTCTCCGCCGGCTTCAGCAGAACCTGGCTGGTGAATGTCTCGCGTATCAGCTTGTAGCCGACGGTCATATCCGCGATGAGCAGCGTCTTGCCATCGCGTTCCTTGCGCGAACGCACTTTCAGGCTCTCGCACATCGGCAGGAATTCGGGATAGCGCTCCACATCCGCAACGAGATCGAACATCTGGTCTGCGCGATGCGATACGGGTCGGGTCGTCTCGAACTTCGGCATGTAGCTGTTAGCTGCGCGCTGCGTGTTGTGCTTCGCGCGCAGCCTTCAAGCGGGCAAAATCCTCGCCGGCATGGTGGGAAGAGCGCGTAAGCGGACTTGAGGCGACCACGAGGAAGCCCTTCGTCTTGGCGATCGTCGCGTAGGACTTGAATTCTTCGGGCGTGACATAGTTCAGCACCGGATGGTGCTTGCGCGTCGGCTGCAGATATTGGCCGATGGTCATGAAGTCGACATCCGCCGAGCGCAGGTCGTCCATCAATTGCAGGACCTCGTTGCGCTCTTCACCAAGGCCGACCATGATCCCGGATTTGGTGAAGATGGTCGAATCCAGTTCCTTCACGCGCTGCAGCAGGCGGATGGAATGGAAATAACGAGCGCCCGGCCGAACCTTGAGGTAGTTCGACGGAACCGTTTCCAGATTATGGTTGAAGACGTCAGGGCGCGCCGCAACCACGATCTCCAGCGCCCCCGGCTTGCGCAGGAAATCGGGCGTCAGAATCTCGATGGTCGTGCCCGGCGATATGCGGCGGATGGCATGGATGACGTCGGCAAAATGCTGCGCACCGCCATCGGCCAGATCGTCGCGATCGACGGAGGTGATGACGACGTGCTGCAGGCCCATCTTCTTCACGGCCTTGCCGACATTCTCGGGCTCTTCCGGATCGAGGGCTGTGGGCAGCCCGGTCGCGACGTTGCAGAAGGCACAGGCGCGCGTGCAGATTTCGCCCATGATCATGAATGTCGCGTGCTTCTTGTCCCAGCACTCACCGATATTCGGGCAGCCCGCCTCTTCGCAGACCGTGACGAGATTGTGCGAACGCACAATGTCCCGCGTCTCCGAATATCCTTTCGATACCGGCGCCTTCACGCGGATCCAGTCCGGCTTTTTCAGTATCTCGGAATCCGGCCTGTGTGCCTTCTCCGGATGGCGAAGCCGGCGTTTCTGATCGATCGTATCGAGTACGGTTACCATTGAACCTTCCTAGTTTCCTGCGCGGGTCTTACCGAAAACCCAAAGGATGAGAATTGCGCCGACTGTCGCAACGATCAGATTTCCGAAGAAACCGTAAAAATTGATGTTCAAGACGCCTGCGAGCGTGCCGCCGACAAAGGACCCGGCAATGCCGACGAGGATATTCGTGAAAAGGCCATGGCTGCGATCCAGTGCCTTCTCCGCCACATAGCCCGCTATGAACCCGACAATGAGCATGCCAAAGAAACCCACGCCGGGCATGCTCATGAATCCAACCACTGGCTCGTTCATAGGTTTCCCTTACTTTCGTTCCGAAGCGATGGCTATTGCACGAAACACCAAGGCCCATATAGCACCGAATAACAATCCGCCCAAGCCGAAGGCCAGGGTGAAGACCCAGACGCCGTACCACCCGTCAAGAGCAACGCCATTGATGGATATGGTGTTGCCCGAGGCGACGCTCAAGGCCGACGGGACGAAGCCGATCACGATCCCCCCGATCGTGGACCATTTCAGCACCGCCCACGACAGGGCAACCCACGGCTTGCCGTCTTTTATCGTCACCAACCTCGTGGTGTCCTTTCCGCATCAGGCATTCAATGCGCGACCATAGGCGTCGAGCACGCTCTCCTTCATCGTTTCCGACAAGGTCGGATGTGGGAATATCGTGTGCATGAGTTCTTCTTCGGTCGTTTCCAGATTCATCGCAACGACAAATCCCTGGATCAGCTCCGTCACCTCGGCTCCGACAAGATGCGCACCGAGAAGCTGGCCGGTCTTCTTGTCGAACACCGTCTTCACCATGCCCTGGTCTTCGCCGAGCGCAATGGCCTTGCCATTGGCCACGAAGGGAAACCGGCCGACCCTTACATCATAGCCGTCGGCCTTGGCCCTGGCTTCAGTCAACCCGACCGACGCGACCTGCGGGTTGCAATAGGTGCAACCCGGGATCTTGGCCTTGTCCATCGGGTGGACATATGGCAGGCCGGCGATCTTCTCGACGCAGATGACCGCCTCGTGCTCCGCCTTGTGCGCCAGCATGGGTGGTCCGGCCACGTCGCCGATCGCGTAAATGCCCGGCACGTTGGTCTTGCCATAGCCATCGATGACGATAACGCCGCGCTCGGTCTTCACGCCGAGGGCCTCAAGACCGATATTTTCGATGTTGCCCTGAACGCCGACCGCGGAAATCAGTCGGTCGGCCGTAATCTTCTCGACCTTGCCGTCCTTCATTTCCACATGGGCGGTGACGGAATTTGCGGCCTTGTCAACCTTGGTGACCTTGGCGTCGAGGATGATCTTCATACCCTGCTTTTCGAACTGCTTGCGCGCGAAAGCCGAGATCTCGGCGTCCTCTACCGGCATGACCTGGGACATGACCTCGACGACGGTGACGTCCACGCCCATCGTACGGTAGAACGAGGCAAATTCGATACCGATGGCGCCCGATCCCATGACCAGCAATGATTTCGGCATTTCCGCCGGCTTCATCGCCTCGAAATAGGTCCAGATCAACTTGCCGTCCGGCTCGATACCGGGGAGAGCGCGCGGACGGGCGCCCGTCGCCACGATGATATGCTTGGCAGTGTACGTACCCTCGCCGAGCGTATTCTTCGGCAATGGCGCCTGCGGCTCGACCGGTTTCTTCGTGGTCTTGGAAACGACGATCTCGCCCGGCCTGGTCAGCTTCGCCTCGCCCCAGATGACATCGACCTTGTTCTTCTTCATCAGGAAGCCGACGCCGCCATTCATCCGTTCGGCAATACCGCGCGAGCGCGCAACGATCGCCTTCAGGTCGGCCGTAACGGTGCCCTCGACCTTGAGGCCATAATTCTTCGCATGTTCGGCATAGTGGAAGATCTCGGCCGACCGCAGCAGCGCCTTGGTGGGAATGCAGCCCCAGTTGGAGCAGATGCCGGCCAGATGCTCGCGCTCGACAATGGCCGTCTTCAAGCCCAGCTGCGCCGAACGGATGGCGGCGATGTAGCCGCCCGGTCCCGAACCGATGATGATCACGTCGTAATTATTGGCCACGTCTCGGTCCTCCTAGACTGAACTGTCGAGCATTTGTCGAACGATTGGAGCGACGGCCTTGCCTATCGCCCTGGTATTTTCCGCATCGAGATGGATACCATCCAATGGCGAGGCCGTCGCCACCGAGCCGGCATCGAAGAAGCCGCAACCCGCAAGCCGGGCCGCCTCGGAATAAAGCCCTGCAAGCAACTGCGACTGCTGGATGCCGCCGGCAAAGATCTCGACATATTCGGCTATCTCCACCCGTCGCAAGGGCGGCGGCGCCATGATCAGGATCTGCGGGGTGCCCGCCCTGAACTGGTATTGTGTCGTGCGCACGATCTCGATCAGGCGCTGAATGCCGCGCTTGGCGCCCTGGGCATTGCCGCAGACGAATGATTTCATGTCATTCGTGCCAAGCATGATGACGATCAGGTCCAGCGGGAAATGCGATCCAAGCGTCGTGCCAAGCGTCTTTGCACCATTGCGCTCGAAACCCGAGAGATGATCGTCGAACGCCGTGGTTCTGCCGTTCAAGGCTTCGCTGACCACATGCACCGCGTCGCCAAGTTCAGCCTGCAGCACCTGAGGCCAACGGTCCTGCAAGGCATGGCGTCCCGTGCCATCGGGAATAAACCCCCATGTCAGCGAATCGCCATAGCACAGGACCGTTTTCATGCCAGCCTCAGACCAGCATGCCCATCGGATTTTCGATGTGCCGTTTGAACGCCTGGGCGAGTTCCGCCCCAAGTGCGCCATCGACGGCGCGGTGGTCGGTGGACAAGGTCACGGACATGACGGTGGCAATCTTGATCTCGCCGTTCTTCACCACCGCACGCTGCTCGCCGGCACCGATCGCAAGGATCGTCGCATGCGGAGGATTGATGATGGCGGCAAAGTCCTTGACGCCGAACATGCCGAGATTCGACACCGCAGTCGTGCCGCCCTGATATTCCTCGGGCTTGAGCTTGCGGTCGCGAGCGCGTCTCGCCAGATCCTTCATCTCGTTGGAGATGGTCGACAGCGTCTTCTGTTCCGCCTTGCGGATGATCGGAGTGATCAGCCCGCCCGGTATGGAAACCGCCACGCCGACATCCGAATGCTTGTGCTTGACCATATTGGCCTCGGTCCAGGAAACATTCGCTTCCGGAACATCGCGCAGCGCCAGGGCCATGGCCTTTATGATCATGTCATTGACGGAAAGCTTGTAGGCCGGGACGTCGCCCTTTTCCGTTTTCCGCATCGGCGAAGCACTGTTGATCTGCGCGCGCAGCGCCAGCAGCGCGTCGAGCTCGCAATCGACCGTGAGGTAGAAGTGCGGAACCGTGGATTTGGCTTCCAGCAGGCGCTTGGCGATGGTCTTGCGCATGCCGTCATGCGGCACGAGTTCGTAGGAACCTTCCTCGAACAATTTCAGCACGGCATCGTCCGAAACGAGCTTCGGCGCCGGCGTGGCGGCGGAAGGCGCTGCCTTTTCCGCGGCAGCGGTCTTGCCACCGCTCGAGATGGCGGCCTCTACGTCCTTCTTCACCACGCGGCCATGCGGCCCGGTGCCCTTGACGGCGCTGAGCTCGATGCCCGCTTCCTTGGCGATCCGCCGCGCCAGAGGCGAAGAGAACGGCCGTTCGGAAACAGACGAAGAAGCAGCTTCGGCAACGGAAGCGACTGGAGCCGGGCTCGGCTTGGCGACTTCTGGCTTCGCTGCCTCGGGCTTCGGTGCCTCGGGCTTGGCGGCCTCGGGAGCCGCAGCTTCCTTCTTCTCGGCTTCTGGCGCCTCGGCCTTTGCCGGCGCATCACCCGCACCGGCGGCGGCAGAAACGTCCTCGCCTTCTTCGGCGAGCACGGCGATAAGGGCGTTTACCTTCACGCCCTCGGTGCCGGCCGGGACGACGATCCGGGCGACCGTGCCTTCATCGACAGCTTCGACTTCCATCGTCGCCTTGTCGGTTTCGATCTCGGCAATCACATCGCCGGGGCCGACCTTGTCGCCTTCCTTGACGAGCCATTTAGCCAGATTGCCTTCCTCCATCGTGGGAGAAAGCGCCGGCATGGTGATATTTATCGGCATCTCGATATCCTCCCTTATGCCGTGTAGGTCACGGCCTTGACGGCATCAACGATCTCCTGAACGCTCGGCAGGGCCAGCTTTTCGAGATTGGCCGCATATGGCATCGGCACATCCTTGCCAGCAATGGTGAGTATGGGTGCATCGAGGTAATCGAATGCTTCCTGCATCACACGCGTCGCGATCTCCGTTCCGACGGAGGATTGCGGATAGCCTTCCTCGATGGTCACGCAACGGCCGGTCTTCTTCACCGATTCGACGACCGTCGGGATGTCCATGGGCCGGATTGTCCGCAGATCGATGATTTCCGCGTCGATTCCCAGCTTGGCCAGTTCCGCCTCGGCTTTCACCGTGTAGTTCATACCAATGCCGAAAGACACGAGCGTGACGTCCTTGCCCTTCTTGTGGACCCGCGCCTTGCCGATTGGCAGCACGAAGTCCTCAAGCTTCGGAACCTCGAACGTATGACCATAGAGGATTTCGTTCTCAAGGAAGATCACCGGATTCGGGTCGCGGATCGCGGCCTTCAAGAGGCCCTTGGCATCGGCAGCCGTATAGGGCATCACCACCTTCAGGCCGGGAATATGGCTGTACCATGCGGCATAGCACTGGGAGTGCTGTGCGGCCACGCGGGACGCAGCCCCGCTCGGCCCGCGGAACACCATGGGAGCGCCCATCTGGCCGCCGGACATATAGAGCGTCTTGGCCGCCGAATTGAGTATCTGGTCGATTGCCTGCATGGCGAAGTTGAACGTCATGAACTCGACGATCGGACGCAGGCCAGTCATCGCCGCACCGACACCGACGCCGGCAAAACCATGTTCGGTAATCGGCGTATCCACGACCCGCCGCGGCCCGAATTCCTCGAGCAGGCCCTGCGTCACCTTGTAGGCGCCCTGATATTCGGCGACTTCCTCACCCATGACGAAGACGTCCGGGCTGCGGCGCATTTCTTCGGCCATCGCATCGCGCAAGGCCTCGCGCACGGTCATGGTCACCATCTCGGTGCCAGCCGGAATATCGGGATCGGCTGCGATTTCAGCCTTCGGCGCTGCTGGAACGGTCTGCTTTGCAGCCGGTTGCTCCTGCTCGGACCTGGCATCCTCCGCCTTTGCGGGTTCTTCGGCCTTGGCCGGTTCCTCGGCCTTGGCAGGCGCAGCGGCAGCCGCATCGGAGCTCTCGCCCTCGCCCAGCAGGACAGCGATAACGCTGTTCACCTTGACGCCTTCCGTGCCTTCGGGAACGACGATCTTGCCGATCGTGCCCTCGTCCACGGCTTCGACTTCCATCGTCGCCTTGTCGGTCTCGATTTCGGCCAGGACATCACCGGAAGTGACGGTATCGCCTTCCTTTTTCAGCCATTTCGACAGTTTGCCCTCTTCCATCGTCGGGGAGAGCGCAGGCATAAGAATATCAATAGGCATGGTCGCGCCTCCTCAAAGAAGAATGTCGGTGTAGAGCTCGGATGCATCCGGCTCCGGATCGGACTGGGCGAAATCGGCCGCATCGGCAACGACATCACGCACTTCCTTGTCGATCTTCTTGAGGTCGTCCTCGCTGGACCAGCCCTTTTCCACCAGGCGGTTCTTCACCTGCTCGATCGGATCATGGTCCGAACGCATCTTCTGAACCTCGTCCTTTGTCCGGTACTTCGCCGGATCGGACATGGAATGGCCGCGATAGCGGTAGGTCTGCATTTCGAGGATGATCGGCCCCTTGCCGGCGCGGGCCCAGGCGACGGCCTCGTCGCCAGCCGCATTGACCGCGCGCACATCCATGCCATCCACCTGGAAACCGGGGATATTGAACGAGATGCCCCGGCGCGAGAAATCGGTTTCGGCGGATGCGCGAGATACGGAAGTGCCCATCGCATAGCGATTGTTCTCGATGATGTAGATCACCGGCAACTTCCACAGAGCCGCCATGTTGAAGCTCTCATAGACCTGGCCCTGATTGGCAGCGCCGTCGCCGAAATAGGCGAGCGAAACATTGTCGTTGCCGCGATAGCGATTGGCAAAAGCCAGGCCGGTGCCGAGGGAAACCTGCGCCCCGACGATACCATGGCCGCCATAGAAGTGCTTTTCCTTGGAGAACATGTGCATGGAGCCGCCCTTGCCCTTGGAAAGGCCTCCACGGCGGCCGGTCAATTCGGCCATGACGCCCCGGGCGCTCATTCCACAGGCGAGCATGTGCCCATGATCGCGGTAACCGGTGATGACCTGGTCGCCATCCTTCAGCGACATCTGCATGCCGGTGACGACGGCCTCCTGGCCGATATAGAGATGGCAGAAGCCACCGATGAAGCCCATGCCATAGAGCTGGCCGGCCTTTTCTTCAAATCGGCGGATCAACAGCATATGCCGATAGGCTTCAAGCTCCTGGTCTTTGGTGAATTCTGCGGGTTTCGGTGCTTTGACAGCAGAGGTCTGCGCGGAGCGCGCAGGGCTTTTTTTCGCCCTCGTGGCCATATCTCACTCCCTGTGAATTGGTTGAGCGAGAATAAACAGCCCGGCACGAAGTTACAATACGCAGAATCGAATAAGTGCTATGCAAATAAGACGTTCAAAACACACACTAAAATGGCGATTAACCGCAACCTAGTTAATTGCTAAATCGCCGGAGCCGCGCATAATCGTGACTTCGTCCGACCTAGACAGATTCAGTGCTCTGCGGGCCTGCTCGTCGAGCATGTCCTTCTCGATTGTACCATCATGCATAAGTTTCACCTGCTGTTCAAGCTCGGCGCGGGTCTGGCGAACCGCGGCCAGTTGAGCTTCGAGGAGATGCGTGCGCTCCTGCAGCTTGATGGTCGAGTAGAGGCCATATTCGCCGTGATAGGCGTGGAACCCGAAATAGGCAAAGAAGAGCACGGCAAGAAGCGGAACGATCAGGCGGCCCCGCCTGGTTTTGCGTCTCTGTTTTGTCCACATGCGTTTTGATCCGAACAGGCTCGACAGTCGAGCCAGAATGGCCCGATTCACGTCAACCATAGAACATTGTTTTGCTTAACAGCCGATTACCATACGGCCCAAAAGCAAGATGGCGGGCATAGCCCGCCATCGCACAAAGCATGTCAGTTACCGGGGATCAGATGCTGCGGAAAATCCCGCGGCCTGCATAGCGTGCCTGCGGACCGAGCTCTTCTTCGATCCGGATCAGCTGATTGTATTTTGCGACCCGATCGGAACGGGCAAGCGAGCCGGTCTTGATCTGACCGCAATTGGTGGCAACGGCGAGATCGGCAATCGTTGCATCCTCGGTCTCGCCGGAACGGTGCGACATCACGGCGGTGTAGCCGGCGCGATGCGCCGTATCGACGGCATCGAAAGTCTCCGACAGCGTTCCGATCTGGTTGACCTTGACGAGGATCGAGTTACCGACGCCCATCTTGATGCCATCGCGCAGGCGGGCGGAGTTGGTGACGAAGAGATCGTCGCCGACGAGCTGGCACTTCTTGCCGACGAGTTCGGTCAGATATTTCCAGCCGTCCCAATCGTCTTCGGCCATGCCGTCCTCGACCGTGATGATCGGATAATTGCCGATCAGCTGCGCCAGATATTCGGCCTGCGCATTGGGGTTCCTCGTCTGGCCCTCGCCCTCATAGACGTAATTGCCATCCTTGAAGAATTCGGTTGCCGCGCAATCGAGACCGATCGCGATCTCCTCGCCCGGCTTGAAGCCGGCCTTCTCGATCGACTGCATGATGAAGTCCAGCGCATCCTGCGCCGAGCTGAGATTGGGTGCGAAACCGCCTTCATCGCCGACATTGGTGTTGTGGCCGGCTTCCTTCAGGCGCTTCTTGAGCGTGTGGAACACTTCCGAACCATAGCGCACGGCTTCGGCCAGCGAGGATGCGCCGACGGGCAGGATCATGAATTCCTGGAAATCTATCGGATTGTCGGCATGGGCGCCGCCATTGATGATGTTCATCATCGGCACCGGCAGGACGTGCGCATTCGGCCCGCCGAGATAGCGGTAGAGCGGCAGGCCGGAGGATTCGGCGGCCGCCTTGGCAACGGCCAGCGATACGCCGAGGATCGCATTCGCACCGAGACGGCCCTTGTTCGGCGTGCCGTCAAGATCGATCATCGTCTGGTCGATATGGATCTGGTTCTCCGCGTCGAGACCGCCGACTGCATCGAAAAGCTCGCCATTGACCGCATCCACGGCCTTCTGCACGCCCTTGCCGAGATAGCGGGAACCGCCATCGCGCAGTTCGACCGCCTCATGGGCGCCCGTGGAGGCACCGGAGGGAACAGCCGCACGTCCCTTGGAACCGTCTTCCAGCACGACATCAACTTCAACAGTCGGGTTTCCACGACTATCCAGGATTTCACGGCCAATAATATCGACAATCGCAGTCATTTAACTTCCCTTTGATGAAGGTGGTACAGCATGTTGCTGGCCACTGAATAGCGAATGAACATGACAAGGAAAACCCTGCCTCTGCCGAAACCGGCCTAAAATCGCAAAAAGCCCGCGCCGAGCCCCAGGCCGTCCGATTAGCCGGCTTTGGCGATGCGATCGAATTCGAGGAGTTTCTCGAGAAGCCGGGGCATCTGGTCCAGCGGCACCATGTTCGGGCCGTCGGACGGCGCATTGTCCGGATCCTGATGCGTCTCGATGAAAACGCCGGCGACGCCGACTGCAACGGCGGCCCTTGCCAAAGTCTCCACGAATTCGCGCTGCCCTCCGGTCGAACCACCCTGCCCGCCCGGCTGCTGCACCGAATGCGTGGCATCGAATATGACCGGGGCACCGAGCGACGCCATGATCGGCAAGGCGCGCATGTCCGAAACCAGCGTATTATAGCCGAAGGAGGCACCGCGCTCGGTCACAAGCACGTTCGGATTGCCGCTCTCGGTAACCTTGGCGACGACGTTCTTCATGTCCCAGGGCGCCAGGAACTGCCCCTTCTTGATATTGACGATCCTGCCCGTCTTGGCGGCGGCGATCAGAAGGTCCGTCTGGCGGCAGAGAAAGGCCGGGATCTGCAAGATATCCACGACTTCGGCCAGGACCGCGCACTGCTCTTCCGTATGGACGTCCGTCAGGGTCGGCAGGCCGAACTCCTTCTTGATATCCGCGAACACCGGCAACGAGTTCTCGAGGCCGAATCCGCGCTTGCCGCCAAGCGACGTGCGGTTCGCCTTGTCGAAGCTCGACTTGTAGACGAGGCCGACGCCGAGCTTCGTGGTTATTTCCTTCAACGCCCCCGCCATGTCGAAAGCGTGCTGGCGGCTCTCCATCTGGCACGGGCCGGCAATGATCGAAAGCTTGCCGGTATTGGAGAAATCGACCTTGCCTGCGGATACGGTGGAATTGATGGACATGTCAGAAAGCCTCAAAAGCAATGGCGGCGCCCTGCCCGGGTGCCGGCGGCACCACGAGTCGCGGACCGCGCTGTTCAAAGGAAATATTGTTCGCGGCCAGCCTCGATTCAACACCGGCGAGATCGCTGGCCGCCAGGACGAACCCCTGCAGCCGCAAACCCCGTTCGCGAATAGGCGCTGCTACGCCGTAGAATGCCGCCAGACCCTCGGGCGTCAGAACCGAAACATTGCAGTTGGCGGCGCGTATATCCATGCCGAAGGAATGGGCATTCACTTCGCGCTGATTGGCCGTCTGCTGGAGGAAATACTGAAAATCGGTCGGATTTTCCTCGGACAGGACCACTTCACGCAAGGAAACACGGCCATTCGCATGGTTGAGCAGGGCCGAACGGTCGACGGGCGGTGCGCCGATACGCTGGCACGCAAAAACGAAAGCATCCGGCGAGCGCAGGTCCGCCGCAAAGGCCAGACGGAAGCTTGCAACGCCCTTTTCGCCGCTGGGCGTTTCAAACGTGCGCGAGAAATCCAGGGTCTTTCCGGCAGAGATGCCCGCTTCGACGAAGTTGCTGTGGTCCGAATGCGCATCGTCGCTGGCGAAAACCAGGGCGGAAAAGCCCTCCTGGCCGTTGCGGAACCGGTAAGCCTGGTCGCGCGCCACGAAGACGTTGCCGGCCCGAGCCTGTTCCTCGCAGGTTTCCCGCTGCCCGATCGCCAGCATCTCGATATAACAACCATCCGCGAGAAATATGCAGACATTCTCGGTTCCGAACGGATGTGCGGCCGCCGGAGCGACGACAAAGCCCAGACGCTCCCATCGCTCGCGGGCGACATCGAGGCTTGCCGTCGGCAGAACCAGATGGTCCACGGGTCGCGCCGTCCAGGGGAGCATGTCACTCATTGGTCGGCGCTCCCCTGTGCTTCCAACGTCAAACCAGCCTGCTCTGGGCCATCGCGGCGCTGATGAAGGACGCGAACAGCGGATGCGGTTCGAACGGCCGTGACTTCAGCTCCGGATGATACTGGACGCCGATGAACCATGGATGGTCGGGATATTCGACCGTCTCCGGCAATACGCCATCCGGCGACATGCCCGAGAATACCAGGCCGCATTCCTCGAGCCTGTCCTTGTATTCGATGTTCACCTCATAACGATGCCGGTGCCGCTCGGAAATATCGGTCGATCCGTAGATATCCGCGATACGGGTGCCGGCCTTCAGCATGGCTTCATAAGCGCCGAGCCGCATCGTGCCGCCCAGGTCGCCGCTTTGCGCCCGCTTCTCAAGCATATTGCCGCGCAGCCATTCGGTCATCAGGCCGACGACAGGCTCGCTCGCCGGTCCGAACTCGGTGGACGAGGCTTCCTCGACACCTGCGAGCGAACGCGCAGCTTCGATCACCGCCATCTGCATGCCGAAGCAGATGCCGAAATACGGCACTTTGCGCTCCCGCGCGAACTTGGCGGCCAGTATCTTGCCCTCGGAACCACGTTCGCCGAAACCACCCGGCACCAGGATGCCATGCACCTTCTGGAGATAGGGCGCCGGATCTTCCTGTTCGAATATCTCCGATTCGATCCAGTCGAGGTTCACCTTCACCTTGTTGGCCATGCCGCCATGATGAAGCGCCTCGATCAACGATTTATAGGCGTCCTTGAGGCCGGTATATTTACCGACGACGGCGATCGTCACCTCGCCTTCCGGATTGTGTATCCGCTGGCTGACCTCGTCCCAGCGTTCCATGCGCGGCTTCGGCGCCGGATCGATACCGAATGCAGCGAGAACTTCCGAATCGAGGCCTTCCTTGTGGTAGGCCATCGGCACGTCATAGATCGTGTCGACGTCGAGAGCCTGGATGACGGCGGATGCACGGACGTTACAGAACAGCGACAGCTTGCGCCGCTCCGATTCGGGGATTTCCCGATCGGCACGGATCAAGAGAATGTCCGGCGCAATGCCGATGGAACGAAGTTCCTTGACCGAATGCTGGGTCGGCTTGGTCTTCAGTTCGCCCGCTGCCGGAATATAGGGCATCAGCGTCAGATGGATGAAAACCGAGCTGCCGCGCGGCAGATCATTGCCCAATTGGCGGATTGCTTCGAGGAACGGCATGGCTTCGATATCGCCCACCGTGCCGCCGATTTCGCACAGCACGAAATCATAATCCTCATTGCCTTCGACGATGAAGTTCTTGATTTCGTCGGTGACGTGCGGAATGACCTGCACCGTCGCTCCGAGATAGTCGCCGCGACGCTCCTTCTCGATGATATTGCGGTAGATCCGTCCGGTGGTGATGTTGTCCTGCTTGTTGGCAGGCCTGCCGGTGAATCTTTCGTAGTGACCGAGATCGAGGTCGGTTTCCGCGCCGTCATCCGTTACGAACACTTCGCCGTGCTGATAGGGCGACATCGTACCGGGATCGACGTTGAGATAAGGATCGAGCTTGCGGATACGAACACGGTATCCACGAGCCTGGAGAAGTGCCGCCAAAGCGGCAGCAGCGATGCCTTTTCCGAGGGAAGAAACCACGCCGCCAGTGATGAAAACATATCGGGCCATGGGCTTATCTCGTTAGTCCTTTGTGAGTGATTTGGCCACAAAAAAATTCGGCGCAAGCGCCGTTTTCCAGTGCCAAGATTATTGCAAGCTCAAACAAAACGGCCAGACGCGATGTCTGGCCGTTTCAGCGAATGGGTAAATAGAACTTAGAGAACAACCACTTCCGTGCCGACACTCACGCGATCGTAAAGATCGATCACATGATCATTGACCATGCGGAAGCAGCCATTGGAGGCCGAGCTGCCGATGCTCCACGGCTGAACCGTGCCATGGATGCGGATGTGGGTATCCTTGTTGCCCTGCGACAGGTAGAGCGCGCGGGCGCCAAGCGGATTGCCCGGGCCGCCATCCATGCCATTTTCATACTTGGCATAATGCGCCGGCTCGCGCTTGATCATGTCCTTCGTCGGTATCCAGCGCGGCCACTCGCGCTTCGTCTGGACGACGGCCGTTCCCTTGAACTCAAGACCTTCCTTGCCCACGGCTATGCCGTACCGACGCGCACTGTAGGCGCTCTCTACGTAGTAAAGGAACTTGGCTTTCGTATCGATGACGATCGTCCCCGGCTTGTAGCCCGAGAACGCCACTTCCTGCGGCTCATATTTGGGATCGATGCCGTACCTGGATTTCTTCGGCTTTGCCGGCTGGCGAACCTCGGCAACCTGGACTGGCTGCGGCTCAGTCGCTGCAACCGCCTCATCGCCGTTGAACGGCTTCATGATCTTCTGGAGCAGCGGCTCTGCCGATGCCGGCCCGGCAAGGGCAATGGCAGACAGGCCAATAAGTAACGACCGACGTGATAGCATAGTTCTTTTCCCGCAAATGAGCTTGGCGCGATCCTTCAGCACCAGCCCGGCCCCCAGGCCAACTGATATGGCGATAACGGAAGAATTTTCTCTTCTCAACGCAAATCGCCGTGAAGTGGATGATGCCGATTATGATGCGTCTAAAAAGTTGCGGAAGCGCAACACTTTGCTGCGCTTCCGCTCACCTCGGAATGATCCGATACAGGGCTTAATTCGGTACCGGGCTCGTCGGCTGTGCCGGCGTGGTCGCGGGAGATTCGGGCGCTGCCGGTGCCTCGGTACCGGGCGCGGCCGGTGTCTCGGTGCCAGGTGCGGCCGATCCGGTCGGCGCCTGCGGCAGAGCGGCCGGCGTTTCGGGCTGCGCCGGTGCGCCGTCCTGCGCGGGCGCCTGGTTGGAAGACGGTCCGCCCAGCTGGTTGAGGATGCCGCCACTCGTCGGAGGCTGCTGGCCAGCGGGCTGCGTCCCGGTCGTTGCCGGAATACGGTTGAGAATATCCGTCGGGTTTTCACCGTAGCGGGCTATGAGGCCGAGAACCAGCGATGTGATGAAGAAGCCGGTTGCGAGGATCGCAGTCGCGCGCGTCAGCACATTCGCCGCGCCGCGTGCGGTCATGAATCCGGACCCGCCGCCAATGCCGAGACCGCCGCCCTCGGAACGTTGCACGAGAACAACCCCGACAAGAGCAAGTACAATCAACAGATGAATGACGATAACGACGGTTTGCATAGGAAATAGTCTGCTTTCTTCGTATTGGACGCGGCTCTTTACACCGTATGCGGCAATAAACCAAGCCCACCCGGCCCGGAATTGCGGCTAGAGCGAATGATAGGCCTCACAGATGGAGAGGAAATCGGCCGCTTTCAAGCTCGCACCGCCGACAAGGGCGCCGTCGACATTGGAGATGGCCAGAAGTTCGAGTGCATTGGACGGTTTTACAGACCCGCCATAAAGGATGCGCATCCGTGCACCTTCGCTACCGAAATCATCCCTGAGCCTGGCGCGAATCGCATCATGCACCTCTGCGACGTCTCCCGGCGTCGGCGTCAGCCCGGTCCCTATGGCCCAGACGGGTTCGTAGGCGATGATCGTGTTGGCCGAGGTCGCCCCCGCCGGAATCGATCCGGCCAGCTGCGCGGTGATGACGTCGAGCGTCTCGCCCGCCTTGCGCTGCTGTTCGGTCTCGCCGATGCAGATGATCGCGATCAGACCGGCCCGCCAGGCCGCTACTGCCTTGGCGTTCACGATCTCATTGGTCTCGGCGTGGTCGACGCGGCGCTCGGAATGGCCGACAATGACGTGCGAAGCGCCGGCATCCTTGAGCATTTCGGCGGAAATATCTCCCGTATGCGCACCGGAATCCTTGGCATGGCAATCCTGGCCGCCAATATCGAGCGCTTCGCCGTCCACCGTCTGGACCGCGCGGGCGAGAAGCGTGGACGGCACGCAGATCAGCGCGTCGATCTTCTGGCCGATAGCCGAGTTGGGCCGGTTGACGATGGTGCGCAGTTCATCGAGCGAATCCGCCACACCATTCATTTTCCAGTTTCCAGCGACGAGAGGACGGATGTCAGGGGTCATTTTCACTTCCTTACGGACTTGCCTGGGGCGATTTTCTCGATCATTTGATTGCTTGACTAGCAAATTCGCTTGATAAAGCAATCGACACAAAGCATTCGGCGCGCTATTCCCGCAGGGAAATCCAATACGCCTCCTGTCTGATAAGGTAACTTTATATGCTCGACTCCCTCCGCAACGTTGCCCGTACCTGGGTGGTAAAAGTGATGATGGGCCTTCTCGTTGTCAGCTTTGCCGGATGGGGTGTATCCAGCACGGTACTCGGCACCATGGGCGGCAGTTCGGCCATGCAAGCCGGCCAATCGACAGTCTCGGCGGTAGATTACCGGCTGGCCTATGACCGGCAACTCGCAATGTTGTCGCAACAGGTGGGCCAGCGGCTGTCGCGCGAACAGGCGGAAGCCGTCGGCCTGACCCAGCGGGTTCAGGGGCAGCTCGTCGCCGGCGTCGTACTCGACGAACAGGCGCGCCAGATGTCGCTTGGCCTTTCCAAGGACAGGCTCGCCATGCTTGCGGCCGAAGATCCGGCCTTCCGCGGCGCCAATGGCCAGTTCAGCCAGCAGCAGTTCGATATCGTGCTGCGCAATGCCGGCATGACGCCGCAGGCCTATCTCGACAATCGCGAACAGGTGGCCCGCCGCCAGCAGATCATCGAGGCCGTCGCCGACGGCATCAAGGCTCCGGACACGCTGCTGAAGGCCATGGCTCTCTACAAGGGTGAATCGCGCACGATCGAATATGTCTCGATGCCCAAGAGCTTCATTTCGAATGTCGCCGACCCGAGCGATGCCGACCTGAAGACCTATTTCGAAGCGCACAAGGAAACCTATGGCGCCCCGCAATACCGCAAGGTCAGCTATGTGAAGCTGGAGCCGAAGGACATTGCCGATCCGGCAAGCATCACGCCCGAGGAAATCAAGGCTGAATATGATCGCGATATCGGCCGCTTTTCGACACCGGAAATGCGCAAGATCGACCAGCTGACCTTCGCCAACGAGGAAGCAGCAAAGGCAGCGCGCGAAAAGATTGCCGCAGGCACCAGCTTCGACGATATCGTCAAGCAGGAGAACAAGACCGCCGACGACGTGCGGCTTGGCAGCTTTCCGAAGAACGGCCTTCCTGACGAGAGCCTCGCCGATGCCATTTTCGCCCTGCCCGCCAACGGCGTCAGCGACGTGCTGAAGGGCACGTTCGGACCGGTCATAATCCGCGTTGCGGAAATGACGCCGGGCCATACCAAGCCGCTTGCCGAGGTGGAAGCGGACATCCGCGAGTCGCTTGCGCAGGCTCAGGCCGTAAATTCCATCACGGATGTGCACGACGCCTACGAAAATGCACGGGCCGACGGCCTGAGCATGGCCGAAGCTGCGGCCAAGGCAAACCTCAAGATGGTGACGATCGATGCCGTCGATGCCACCGGCCAGGGCCTCGATGAGAAGCCGGTTGCCAATCTCCCCTTCAACGAAGCCCAGCTGGCGGCGGTATTCCAGGCCGATGTCGGGTTTGACAATGAACCGCTCAGCCTCGGTTCGAACAGCTATCTCTGGTATGATGTCGATAGCGTCATCCCTGCCCGCGAGCGGCCGCTGGAAGAAGTGAAGGACCGCGTGATCGCCAATTGGAAGATCGCAGAGCAGGAAAAGCAGCTGAACCAGAAGGCCGAGGAAGTGCGCAAGCGCGTCGCCGAGGGAACCACGCTCGATGCAATTGCCGGCGAGTTCAAGTTCACCAAGGAGACCAAGCGCGGTATCACGCGCGGCAGCCAGGATACCGATCTCGGCCTTGGCGGCGTCGATTCCGTATTCGACGGGCCGCAGGGCCTGGTCGGGCTGACGGAATCCGCCTCGGATGGTTCGAAGCTCATATTCAAGGTCACCGAGGTGATCGAGCCCGCCAATACGGGTCCGGAGACACTTTCGACGGCTGAACGCGATTCCTCCGGCAACCGCCTCGCCGACGATCTCCTCGACCAGCTGGTCGCCCAGTTGCAGACCGTTTACCCCGTGACAGTCAACCCGACCGTCATCAACCAGGCGCTTTCCCGTTAGGATATGACATGGCTGAGCTGAAGCGTTTCATCGGGATCGCAGCGTCCGGCAGAGCATTGTCGCAGGATGAAGCCGTGCAGGCTTTCGACATCATGATGTCGGGAGAGGCCACGCCGGCGCAGATCGGCGGCCTGCTGATGGCATTGCGCGTGCGGGGCGAGAACATCGACGAGATCACCGGCGCGGTTTCGGCCATGCGATCGAAGATGCTGCCGGTCAATATCGGCGTCGATGCGATCGATATCGTCGGCACGGGCGGCGACCAGTCCGGCTCCTACAATGTGTCGACCTGTGCCGCCTTCGTGGCCGCGGGCGCCGGAGTTCCCGTGGCGAAACATGGCAATCGCGCGCTCTCGTCCAGATCCGGCGCCGCGGACACGCTCGCGGCTCTCGGGATCAACATCGAGATCGGTCCCGACCACATCGCCCGTTGCGTGGATCAGGCCGGCATCGGCTTCATGTTTGCTCCGGTCCATCATCCTGCGATGAAGCATGTCGGCCCCGCGCGCGTCGAGCTTGGTACGCGGACCATCTTCAATCTGCTCGGCCCTCTGACCAATCCGGCCGGTGTAAAGCGGCAATTGGTCGGCGTTTTTGCGCCGGAATGGGTCGAACCCATTGCCCATGTGCTCAAGAAACTCGGATCGGAATCGGTCTGGGTGGTGCATGGCGACGGTCTCGACGAGATCACCACGGCAGGCGTCACCAAGGTTGCCGCACTCGAAAACGGCGAAGTCCGCAGCTTCGAAATCGAGCCGGAAGCATTCGGGCTTCGACGCGTCGAACCCCAGGACCTGAAAGGCGGCTCGGCGGACGAGAATGCCGTGTCGCTGCTTTCCGTACTGGATGGCGCCCACGGCGCCTATCGCGACATCACCCTGTTCAACGCCGCCGCCGGCCTTGTCATCGCCGGCGCTGCACCGGACCTTAAAGCCGGCATCGAGAAGGCGGCCCATTCCATCGACAGCGGCGCGGCGCGGCGCGTATTGCGGAAGCTCGTCCACATTTCCAATGAGACGGACATCTGACATGGCCGATATCCTGCGCAAGATCGAAGCTTACAAGCGCGAAGAGATCGCCGCCGCGAAGGCCGCGACAAGCCTGGAGATGCTGCAGGCGCAGATTGCGCAGAATGACGCCCCGCGCGGTTTTCTCGACGCCTTGCGCCGCAAGCGCGAGAACGGCCAATTCGCGCTTATCGCCGAAATCAAGAAGGCAAGTCCTTCCAAGGGGCTGATCCGTCCGGATTTCGATCCGCCGAGCCTGGCGAAGGCCTATGAGCTTGGCGGTGCCGCCTGCCTGTCGGTGCTGACCGACCAGCCATCGTTTCAGGGAGCTCCCGAATTTCTTCATGACGCCCGCGCCGCCACGAACCTGCCGGCGCTGCGCAAGGATTTCCTGTTCGACCCCTACCAGGTCCACGAGGCGCGCGCCTGGGGAGCGGATTGCATCCTGATCATCATGGCCTGCGTGGATGATGCGCTTGCCGCCGAACTCGAACAGACCGCATTTTCGCTCGGCATGGATGCGCTCGTCGAAGTTCACGACGAAGCGGAAATGGAGCGCGCCCTGAAGCTCGAATCGCCGCTTCTGGGCATAAACAACCGCAATTTGCGCACTTTCGAGGTGAATCTTGCCGTTTCCGAGCGGCTTTCGCGCATGGTGCCGGAAAGCAGGCTTCTCGTTGGCGAGAGCGGGATTTTTACCCATGACGACTGCCAGCGCCTCGCCCGATCCAATATCGGCACCTTCCTCGTCGGCGAAAGCCTCATGCGGCAGCAGGACGTCGCCGCCGCCACCCGGGCGCTGCTTTTTGGCGAAACGCCATGACCGGCACCGGGCTCACCCATCTCGGCGCTGAGGGCAGCGCCAATATGGTGGATGTCGGTGACAAATCCGAAACCAGCCGCACCGCCATCGCCGAAGGTTTCGTGCGGATGCGGGCTGAGACGCTCGATCTCATCCGCAAGGGAAATGCCGCCAAGGGCGACGTGATCGGAACGGCGCGAATCGCCGGCATCATGGCGGCCAAGAAGACGCACGACCTCATTCCCCTCTGCCATCCGCTGCTGTTGAGCAAGATCGCCGTCGAGATCGATGCCGATGAAAATCTCCCGGGTCTCCGCGTCGTTGCTACCGTGAAGCTCAACGGCAAGACGGGCGTCGAGATGGAAGCGCTGACGGCCGTCTCCATCGCCTGCCTCACCCTCTACGACATGGCCAAGGCGGTCGATAAGGCCATGGTCATCGAGAATGTTCGCCTTTTGCACAAGAGCGGCGGCAAATCGGGCGACTGGAACGCCGAAACCGGCAATTCCGGGACGCCATGAGCGGGCTCCTTCCCGTAGACGAAGCCCTGCGGCGGATCATGGAAGCGGCCGCCGAGGCCGGGGCTGAACTGGTCGCGCTTGCCGAGGCCGGTGGTCGGGTGCTGGCCGACAACCTCTATGCTCAACGCCAGCAACCACCCTTCGCAGCTTCCGCCATGGATGGCTATGCCGTGCGCGCCGCCGATGTCGAAAATGCGCCGGTCAAACTCAAGCTGGCGGGACAATCCGCAGCCGGGCATGGCTTTTCGGGCGAATTGTCGGCTGGCGAAGCCGTCCGGATATTTACCGGCGCGCCCGTACCCATCGGCGCCGATAGCGTCGTCATCCAGGAGAATACCGTCGCCCGCGCCGGTGAAGTCGAGATATTGCAGCCGATCCTCGCCGGAAAGAACATCCGCCGCGCCGGCCTGGACTTCAATGAAGGCGACCTGCTGCTTGCCGCCGGCCGCTTGCTCGACCCGGCGGCCCTCGCGCTTGCCGCATCGGCGAACCATGCACAACTGGCCGTTCGGCGCCGACCTATTGTTGCGATACTTGCGACCGGGGACGAGTTGGTCGAACCCGGCCAGGCGCCGCGCGCGGACCAGATCATTGCCTCGAACAGCTTCGGCGTGGCGGAAATCGCCCGCTTGGCCGGCGCGGTCACCATCGATCTCGGCATTGCCGAGGATAATCTCGATGCGCTCAGCAATGCGATCGATCGCGCCGTGGCTGCGCGGGCCGATATCCTGATCACGCTCGGCGGCGCTTCGGTAGGCGATCATGACCTCGTGCAGCCAGCCCTGGCATCCAAGGGGCTGGAACTCGATTTCTGGAAGATCGCGCTGCGGCCGGGCAAGCCGCTGATGTTCGGCCGGCTTGGACCGATGAATGTGCTCGGCCTGCCGGGCAACCCGGTGTCGAGCCTCATCTGCGCGCATGTTTTTCTCGTGCCGCTGCTGCGGAAGATGCTGGCCCTGCCATACGAGCCCGAATTGCAGCCAGCTATCGTGGCGAGCGACATGCCGGCCAACGACCAGCGCCAGGATTACGTTCGCGCGCGGATCGCGCGGGGGCCACACGGCACCCTGACGGCAACGCCCTTTGCCGTGCAGGATTCGTCGATGCTCAAATTCCTCGCCGATGCCAATGGCGTTATCGTGCGCGCGCCGGCGGCGCCCGCCTTGCAGGCGGGCGATCAATGCCGGGTTATGATGCTACGCTCCGAGGTTGAATGAGGTTTTCCTCGAGCTTGTGCTCCCTGCGGTCGATCTCGGTGATCGTGGCGAGGTCGATCGCCTTCTGCAGCTTGGCGGCATGCCTGAAGGACGGTTCCAGCGTACGCCCCTGCCCTACGGCCTCGACGAAGCGCTGGTAATTGGTGGATACGGCTTCCACCTCGATTTCCTTCCAGGTCGCGGTTTCGATGTCTTCGCCCAGGCAGACGAAGAGCTTGGAACCGTCATGGCGATGCTGGATTTCCATCGAGCCCTTGTCGCCATAGACGCGCAGGCGCAGCTCGTTGACATGGCCCGTCGCCCAGCGGCTTGAGTGAACGACGCCGAGGGCGCCATTGGTGAAGCTCACCGACATGGTGAAACTGTCATTGGCATCCAGCACATATTCACCGATGCGATTGCCATCCGCCTTGTCGAAGGCCTTCAGCCGGCAGAAGACCTCGTCGATCTCCGTATCGGTCGCATAGACGACAAAGTCGAGAATATGGACGCCGACATCCCCCAGCGTCCCATTGGAACCGTGCTGCTTCGACAGGCGCCACAGCCATTGGCTCTCCGTCCGCCAATCGCCCCAGACCTTCGAAACGAGCCAGCTCTGCAGATAGGACGCCTCGATATGGCGAATATTGCCGATCTGGCCGCTCGTCACCAGCATTCGAGCCGCCTGCAGCTGGGCAACGTTCCTGTAGGTCAGGTTGACCATGCCGACGAGGTTGTTGCGCTCGGCCATCTCGGCCATTTCCATCGCATCCATGAAATTCGTCGCAAGCGGCTTTTCGCAGAACACGTGCTTGCCGGCGCGAAGGCAGGCAATGGTGGTCGGATGATGCGCACTGTCGGGAGTGACATTGGCGACCGCATCGAAATCATTCCACTCCAGCGCATCCTCCAGCGACGTGAAGGCATGTTCGAAGCCATATTTGTCGCGGAATGCTTCCGCCCGGGCGCGATCGACATCGACCGCGCCGGCGAGCGTAACGCCCTCGATCGCAACGAAATTCCGGGCGTGGGTATTGGCCATGTGACCGGTTCCCAGGATCAATAAGCGCATGCGCGTCGTCCTTCAAAGATATCGCGGCCAGCGGCCGGCTGCACGAAAACATATCGCATTCTTCAGTGCTCCTTAGCGGAAGCCCTTCTCGCCCTGTTTGTGCAAGCTTTCCCCCCGTAGCTCTATGGGCTCCAGCGCCTTCTCGACGGGCACGTTCGGCGCGGTGGTGATGTTCGGGAATCGCGCCGGAGAATAGGCCCAGTTCACCGCATTTCTCAGCACCAGACCCACCGTCTCGTCGTGATAGGTCGGGTAGGTCTCGTGGCCGGGACGGAAGTAGAAGACATTCCCCGCGCCCTTGCGATAGGTCAAACCCGAGCGGAAAACCTCGCCGCCCTGAAACCATGAAACGAATACGGTCTCTAGCGGTTCCGGCACCGAAAACGGCTCGCCATACATTTCCTCGTTCTCGAGCTCGAAGAATGCCGGCAGGCCGCGCGCGATCGGGTGACCCGGATTGACCACCCAAAGTCGCTCCCGCTCGCCGGCTTCGCGCCAGTTCAAGGCGCAGGGCGATCCCATCAGCCGCTTGAATATCTTGGAGAAATGCCCCGAATGGAGGACGATGAGCCCCATGCCTTCCCAGACCCGCTTTGCCACGCGCTCGACGACTTCGTCGGCCACATCGCCATGCGCCCGGTGACCCCACCAGACCAGCACGTCGGTCTCTTCCAGGGCCTTTTCGGTCAAACCATGCTCCGGCTCCTGAAGCGTTGCCGTCCGGACCTCGATGTTCGTGTCGGAACGCAGCAGCTTGGCGATCTGATTGTGCATGCCCTCCGGATAGATGTCGGCGACGGTCTTGTTGATGTGCTCGTGAACGTTCTCGCCCCAAACGAGCGTACGAATAGGCATGGCTGTTTCCTTGTCTCAGGCTGTTTTCAATCTAGCTTCGGTCTCAGGCGGGTTTTCCCGCCTTGTCGAAACGGTGAACATTGTCATTTATCGGCGAAACATGGAGCGCTTCGCCCGGCTGGTGCCGCGCGGTGCCGTCCTGGCGAACGACAAGTGGCTCCTGTGCTCCGATATCGATGTAGAGATAGCTCTCCGAGCCGAGATTCTCCGAAAGCAGCAGCTTGCCCTGCCATCGACCCGTCTTCTCCACGATCTGCAGGTGCTCCGGGCGAACGCCCAGCGTATCGGCCTTGTAGGCTTCAGCGAATTTCCCGGTCAGAAAGTTCATCTTTGGGGACCCTATGAATCCGGCGACGAAAGTAGACTGGGGCTTTTCATACAGCTCCAGCGGCGTGCCGACCTGCTCCACATTGCCATCCCGCAACACACAGATCCGATCGGCCAACGTCATGGCCTCCACCTGATCATGCGTCACATAGATCATGGTCGTCTCGTGCATTTTGGCGTGGAGCTTGGCGATTT
Organism: Phyllobacterium sp. 0TCS1.6A; assembly: GCF_026420825.1. Taxonomy (NCBI): domain Bacteria; kingdom Pseudomonadati; phylum Pseudomonadota; class Alphaproteobacteria; order Hyphomicrobiales; family Phyllobacteriaceae; genus Phyllobacterium; species Phyllobacterium sp. 0TCS1.6A. Next base: position 798,882 of record NZ_JAPMAB010000001.1, on the reverse strand, counting down.
CAAGACGGGTCGCGACACGAAGCGCCGCATCGAGATTGGACAGCGGCTCGTCGAAAAGGAACACCTTGGGATCGCGGACGATGGCGCGTCCGATTGCGACGCGCTGGCGCTGGCCGCCGGAAAGCTGCTTGGGCAGGCGGTCCAGATATTCGGTGATCTGCAGCATTTCGGCCGCTTCGTTGACACGCTTCCTGATCTCGTCCGCGCCGCCCTTGGCGAGTTTTAGCCCGAACGCCATGTTGTCGTAGACGGTCATATGCGGATAGAGCGCGTAGGACTGGAACACCATTGCGATGCCGCGCTGGGACGGCGTGAGGCTGTTCACGACCTTGTCGTCGAATGACAGCGTGCCGGAGGTAATGTCCTCCAGCCCGGAAATCAGGCGCAGCAATGTGGACTTGCCGCACCCGGATGGACCAACGAACACCATGAATTCGCAAGGGTTTATCTCGAGATTGACACCCTTGATGACATCGAAATTGCCAAAGGACTTGCGAAGCTCTTTCAATCGTATTGTCGTCATTTGAAACTCCTCAGCCTTTGACGCCGCCGGCGGTAAGACCGGAAATGATCTTGCGTTGAAAAATGAGAACGAGAACGACCAGCGGTACGGTCACGATGACCGAGGCCGCCATGATCGCACCCCAGGGCACTTCATGGGCGCTGTTTCCGGTCAGAAGCGCTATGATCACCGGCACCGTCCGCGTCTCGGTCGACGAGGTGAATGTCAGGGCGAACAGGAACTCGTTCCAGGCGGCAATGAATGCCAGCAGGCCCGTGGTCACCATTGCGGGCCACATCAGCGGCAGGAACACTTTCGTGATGATCACCCAGGGCGTGGCCCCATCGACGATCGCCGCTTCTTCGATCTCGACCGGAAGGTCTCTCATGAAGGTGGTGAGCACCCAGACGGTAAAGGGCAGCGTGAAGATCGTATAGGAGAAGATCAGGCCCCACAGCGTATTATAGAGGCCGAGCAGCCGGATGACTTCGAACAGGCCGGCGAGAACGGCGATCTGCGGGAACATCGAAACCGAAAGGATGGTCAGGAGCAGCAGCGAGCGCCCGCGAAACCGTACCCTCGCCAGCGCGAAGGACGCCGTTATGGCGATCAGCAGCGACAGCATCACGACGAGGCTCGAAACGATGACCGAATTCAACAGGTTGCGGGTGAAACTGCCGGCCTCGATCACCGAGACATAATTGGCCAGCGAGAAGCTCGTGGGCAGATAGGAGATCGTGAACAGCGAATTCCCGGTTTTGAAGCTCGTTATGATCGCATAGTAGAACGGGAACACCGAAAACAGCACGATGAGCGCCACCAGAGCGTAGAATGCCGTTTGCTTGACGAGTGCTGGCATCAGCGTTCCCCTCCATCGAGGCGCACACGGCCGAGCCAGATCGCAGCGATCGTCATCAAGGCAATGATGACGAACAGCAATGTCGATTGGGCCGAGCCATAGGCGAATTTGTCGAACTCGATCAGATTTTCGCGCGCGAGTACCGACATGGTCTTGGTCTGCGCACTGTTCGGCGTCAGGACATAGATCAGGTCGAATATCCGCATCGCATCGAGCAGGCGGAAGATGATGGCGACCATCAGCGCCGGCCTGACCAGCGGCAGGGTGATGCGGAAGAACTGCTTCACCGGATGAACGCCATCGATGCGCGCCGCTTCATATATGTCCTGCGGGATCATCTGCAGGCCGGCGAGGATCAGCAGCGCCATGAATGGCGTGGTCTTCCACACATCGACGATCAGCACCGCGATCATCGCCGTGTCCGCGCTGGCGGTCCAGGCAATCGGCGCGCTGATCAGGCCGAGGCGGATGAAGAGATCGTTGAGAATGCCGAACTGGTCGTTCAGCATCCAGCCCCACATGCGGGCGGAAACGATGGTCGGTATCGCCCAAGGTATCAGTATCGCGGCACGGACGAGGCCCCTGCCCTTGAAATCGGCGTTGAGCACGAGGGCGATGATCATCCCGAAAAATGCCTCCAGCGCCACCGAAAGAATGCTGAAGCGCACCGTATTCCAGACGGCATTCCACCAGGCCGGATCGACCAGCAGGCCGGAATAGATGGTGCGCCCGCTCTTCAGCTGAATCCACGAAAAATAGTTCTTGAAGCCGACCCATTTGGCGGCGCCCATATTGGTGAGGGAGGCGTCGGTAAAGGAGAAATAGATGGTGCGGATGAGAGGCCAGCCTGCAACCACGATCAGCGCGACGATCATCGGTATCAGGAATAATTGTGCGGCCCGCGCGCGTTGCCGCAATAGTTCGGAGCGCATGGCCAATTCAGAGCGCATGGTCGGTGCAGTCATATGCGCAGTCCCCGGTTGATCGACATATCGTCAGGCGTCGGCGCGGATGATTTTCAGGAGGTTGTGAAATCATTCGCGCCACGCCCTTTGCTGGAACGACTACCAGCTACCGCCCTGAAGTTCCGCCAGTTTTGCCTCGAGCAGTTCGAGGTTTTCGGCTGCGGTGCCATTGCCCGACAGCGTGTCGTGGACCGCGCTCCAGAACATCGACGAGACCTCGTTATATTTGACCTTGGTCGGAGCCGACGGACGCGGCACGGCCGTTTCGAACACCGGCTTCCAATTGCTGATCAATGGCTGCGCGGCGATGATTTCCTTGTCGTCATAGAGCGCCTTGATGGTGGGAAGATTTGAGAGGGCTATGGCCCGCTCCTTCTGCTGCTCGGGCGCCGAAAGGAACTTCACCAGCTTGATCGCCTCTTCCGGCGACTTGCTGTACTTGGAAACGGCTATGTTCCAGCCGCCAAGCGCGGCTGCGGACGACGCTCCTTCCTTGCCGGCCGGCAGGGGCACCACGTCGAATTTGCCCTTGATTGCGCTGTCCGGGCCATTGCCCAGCGCATAGGCATAGGGCCAGTTGCGCATGAACACGGAATTGCCGGTCTGCCAGACACCGCGACTTTCTTCCTCGGTATAGGCGAGCGCGCCACGCGGACTGATCGTATCGATCCAGCCCTTGGCGCGGTCGACGGCTGCCGCTGCGTCCGGATTGTTGATCGAGATGGTGCCATCGGTCTCGATGATCTGACCGCCACCCGAAGACTTGATCCATTCAAGCGCATTGCAGGTCAGCCCCTCATAGGCATTGCCCTGGAATACATAGCCGAACATTCCCTTGTTGCCGGCGGCCCGCTCGCCATCCTGTATTTCCTTGGCGGTCGCAGCCATCTCGTCCCAGGTCTTCGGCACCGGCTTCTTGTACTTTTCGAGGAGGTCCTTGCGGTAATAGAGCGCCGGCGCATCCGTATACATCGGCATGGCCACCAGCTTGCCATCGACGGTCTGGCTCTCGATGACGGATGGGAAGTGCTGTCCGATCACGTCCTTGAAGGCGTCGGTCAGGTCGAGAAACTGCTCTGCCAGCTGCGGCGCCCAGATGACGTCGGTGCGATAGACGTCGATATCGGTATTGCCGGCCGCCAGCCACAGCCGATACTGGCCGAACTGATCGGAACTATTGGCGGGCATCGCGACGATCTGGACCTTGTTGCCCGTCTCCTTTTCGAAGCGGTCGAGCTGGCTGCGCAGGAACTCGCGCCCATTGCCCGTATCGCCGGACACGATGGACAGATTGGCCGCATAGGCGCCCGAACTCAAAAGAGCCGTAACCAGCGCCCCGGCGAGAAATGATCCAAGCTTCATAATTCCTCCTCCTCGTTCAATGGCGCCACATCAGCGGCGCCCCTCCTCCAGTAGCGCCCGGATCCCTCCCAAAGCGCTTTGGAAAATAAGTGTCAAATTAGGTCCACAATGTCAAGATACCGCAAAACCACCTTGTGCAACAGAGAATTTGTCAACATAATTGCTTTATAGCGCTTTGGATTTTATTCAATCTGGCGTTGTATGCCAGTCGTCGCAATGGCCAGTCATCACAACGGGCCAGTCTTCGTAATGGGCCAGTCTTCGCAATGGAAATGTCGGAACGATCATATGAACCTCAAGGAATTGGCTGAACGGCTGGGACTGTCCCAGACCACCGTCAGCCGCGCATTGAACGGCTACCCGGAAGTCAGCGAGGCGACGCGCGAGCGCGTGACGAGGGCTGCCCTGCAGCACGGATACACCGCCAACGCCAATGCGCGCCGGCTGGCGATGGGCCGGGTCGGCGCCATCGGCATCATCATTCCGGCCGATTCCAGCCAGAGATTCGGACCGCACACCGCCGAATTCCTGGCCGGCCTGGCCGAACGCCTCTCCGCCCATGAGATCGATTTCCTGATCAGCCCGCTGATCAACAATGACGAGATCTCGGTCTATAAGCGCCTGATTTCGAGCAAACGCGTCGATGCCATCATCGTTTCGCACCCCGCACTCGTGGACGAGCGGATAACCATGCTGGCCAAGGCCGGCTTTCCCTTCGTGCTGCACGGCAGGACGGAAGCAGACGTTCCCCATTCCTGGCTCGACATCGACAATCAGGGCGCTTTCTACCAGGCGGCCTCGCATCTGCTCGATCTCGGCCACCGCCACATTGCCATGATCGACGGCCTCAAGGGCTTCACCTTCTCCGAACATCGCGAACTCGGATACCGGCAGGCTCATCTGGAGCGCGGCCTGCCCATCGATGAACGTCTCATCATTCATGACAGGTTTTCCGACGACATCGGCTTCGCCGAAACGCTGCGCCTCCTCTCCTGTGAACCGCAGCCGACCGGCATTATCGCAGGATCGATGATGACTGCGCTGGGCGTTTCACGCGCCATACGCGCCAAGGGCTACCAGGTCGGAAAGCAGGTTTCCCTCATCGCCCATGATGACGTCTTCCCCTATCTCAATGCCAGCAACATGGTGCCATCCATGACGACAACCCGCTCATCGATCCGCGCTGCCGGAACGAGGATCGCCGAGATGCTGATGTTGCAGCTCGACGGCGCCGCCGTGACAGCCATGCAGGAAGTCTGGCCGGTCGAACTGATCCTGCGCCAATCGAGCGGGCCACCCGTCCGTTAGCAGGCTATGGAAGCTGCTGCGAAGGCATGATGCTTCGCCAAAAGTAGCGAAAAATGTCCTATCGCCATGGCGTTCCATATAAATTTCCGCCACCTGGGCTTTTTCAACCACATATTAATCCTTGTGGAACACAACTGGAACATATAGTGTTTGTTCTGGTTTTGTTTTTCCGATTCCCTGGTGGAGGATCGCCAAATGCTCACGCGCAAGCAACATGAACTACTGCTGTTCATACATGATCGCCTGAAGGAAACGGGCATCCCCCCTTCCTTCGATGAAATGAAGGATGCGCTCGACCTTGCGTCGAAGTCCGGGATTCATCGGCTGATCTCGGCGCTCGAGGAGCGCGGCTTCATTCGCCGCCTTGCCAACAGGGCGCGGGCGCTCGAAGTGATCCGTCTTCCTGATTCGATCGCTCCGGGACTGAACGCCCAGCGCAAATTCTCGCCGAGCGTGATCGAGGGCAGCCTTGGCCGCACCGCCCCTGCGCCGCAACCCGCGCCGGACATCGGCAATATCGCGGCCAATATGGTCAGCATTCCGGTCATGGGACGCATCGCGGCCGGTGTGCCGATCGCGGCCATCCAGAACCAGACGAGCATGCTGACGCTGCCGCCCGACATGATCGGCAATGGCGAGCATTATGCCCTTGAGGTCAAGGGTGACTCGATGATCGAGGCGGGGATTTTCGACGGCGATACCGTCGTCATACGGCGCGGCAACACCGCAAATCCCGGCGAGATCGTCGTGGCCCTCGTCGATGATGAGGAGGCAACGCTGAAGCGCTTCCGTCGCAAGGGCGCGTCGATTGCACTCGAAGCGGCGAATCCTGCCTATGAGACGCGAATTTTCGGCCCCGATCGCGTTCAGGTTCAGGGCAAGCTCGTCGGGCTCATTCGGCGGTACTGACCACAGCCTGTACAGGCGGGCGTTTCGGCGGGCGCGGACGCTCCGCGATATTGCGTGCCGCCCGCGAATGAATTCGATAATTGTTCCATGGCCGGATGGGCCGCCCGATCGCATACTCTATCGATGCGAAAAAACCCGGCGCTGCTGCGGCGATCGCTCCCCGGGTGGGTTCGGTCGATTGGCGACGGTCTTCCGTCGATCGTTTGATTGCGGGCATTGGCCGAAACTCGGGCACTGGCCGAAGCTTGATGGTCGCTGCGCCAAAGAGCGCCAATTGCTGCCGCGTTACGGTGATGGGCGCATTCTTCACCTCGCAAGAGCGATAGGGGCCGGCGAAGGCCAGCACCATGATATCGCTTTCCATGCAAGCGGCCGCCATGGCCTCGGCCGAACGGACATGCGCCACCACGGCGCCATATCGCGGCTCCCTTGCGAGGCATAGCTCTGCGTTGCACTCGAACTGCGTGTCCTCCGCTGCCACGGCTGGTTTGGCCGGAACGATCACGGCCGATGTGGCATGGGCCTGTTGCCAGTTCTTGAGCGTAAAGCTTTCCGCGCCCGCCCTGTTGACGGCAAGGCGGCCGTCGGTCGCGCGCAGCGCCACCAGGCTCGCATTCTCGGAGATCATGATTTCCGGCGGCGGCGTCCAGACTGCCAGGGCTGCGGCCGCTGCAAAGAGCGGCAAGGCGAACAGGCGCAGACGCGTCGCCGGAAACAGCAATATGATCAGGCCGAGGCAGGCGAGGATCAGGCTTTGGCGGGGGACGAGACCGAAATTGCCCGGCGGAGAGTGACCTGAGACCATTTCGGCGACCATGATGACCATATCGATGCCGCGCTCCATGATGCCGAAGAAAAACCCGTCGAGATCGAATGGCATTGCCATGAGACCGATGACGCCGAATGGAATGACGAGCGTTGAAATCACCGGCAGCGCCAGCGCGTTGCCGATGAGCCCGAGCGGCGCCGTATTGTTGAAGTGATAGGCGGCGAAGATCGAACTCGCCGCCCCGGCGACCAGCGAGGTCAACGCGATTCCAATGACATACTGCGCCACCGCTTCCAGTGCGCGCCCCGCCGCCCCCGTCGGACGCCCCCGGCGCTTTGCCCTGCGGCTTCCCCACCAGCCGTAGAAGGCAATCAGCGCCGCCGTCGCCGAATAGGACATCTGGAAGCTCGGTCCCATGATTTCGTGCGGCGCCAGCGCGATCGTGACCATGGCGGCCAGGGCGAGATTGCGCATCGACAGCGCGGCACGGTCGACCAGCACCGCCAGCAGCATGATCGAGAGCATGATGAAACTGCGCTGTGCCGCGACGTCGGCGCCCGACAGGAGCAGATAGAAGGCGCTGCCGGCGAGCGCAGTGGCGGCCGCGAATTTCTTCACCGGATAGCGGGCTGCCACCCCCGGAAACAGCGCCAGGCTGGCCCTCAGCGTCGCCATGGTGGTCACGGCGACAAGCGCCATGTGGAAGCCGGATATCGACAGGATATGCGACAGGCCGCTGAGGCGAAGCGCATTGTTGGTCTTGTCGCTGATGCCGTCGCGCTGGCCGGTTATCAGCGAGGCGGCGATATCCCCTGCCTCGCCTGGGATGCGGTGCTGGATATGCTGGGTCAGCCGCTGCCGCATCGACTCGATGCTGCTCAGAGCCCAGGCCACGAGGCCGGGTTTCGGCGGCAAGATGCGCCGATGCGCCATGCCGAGCACGAAACCGTTGGCGCCGATACCGCGATAATAGTTGTTGAACGCGAAATCGTAATTGTCGGGGCGGGATGGCCCCGAAGGCGAGCGCAGATGGATGCGCGCCCCAAGGCCATCGCCAACACCGAGACCGGCCGGAAGCTTTCTGGCCGAGACGGCGATACGGGATGGCGGAAAACGCAATTTTGGCTTGGCGGTATCGATCACGTCGAGCACGATCCTCACGCCGCCCTTGGCGTTCCTCGCCATAGTCAATACGCGGCCGGTCACCTCCGTCGTCACGTCGGATCCAAGCATCGGCGTATTGGCGAGTATGGTTTCCATCTTGGCGAACGCCATGCCGGCAACGAGCGCAAGGGCGAATGTCACGGCAAGCCTGAGCAGCGGCCGATCGGCAGCCATCCATCTCAGCGCGCCGAGCAGCACCAGTCCGAAGATCGCCGAACTCAATCGCGGTTCTGCCGCTGCCGTGAAATAGAGCACCGAACCCGTGCCCGCGAAAACCGGAAGCAGCAGGAATGTCGTGCCGCGCGCTGCCTCGTGGCGCAAGGCGACTGATGCAGCGTGGCGGCCGCGTTCAGCCGCCAGGGCGAGGCCGGCGGCCATGCCGCGCGCAATGGCAGGCCTCGCCGCCCTGCGTTCGGTATCCGGAACTGGCAGGTTTCCAGATGACGGCGGCGCCAGCCCTGATTCGTGCCGGCTACGGATGAGGTCTGCCAGCTTGTCCATTTAGCGCCAATTCTGCCAATACACTTGCACCACGGCGCTGCTATGGTACATCAACGCCAAATCAAATCGATTGGACGTTCGGCTAATAGCCGGGCGTATCTGGAGACCCTATGTCATCTTCTGTTGTCACCCGTTTCGCCCCCTCTCCCACGGGCTTTCTTCATATTGGCGGCGCTCGCACGGCTCTCTTCAACTGGCTCTATGCCAAGCATACGGGCGGTAAAATGCTCCTGCGCATTGAAGATACCGATCGGGAACGGTCGTCCGAGGCCGCAGTCACGGCGATCCTCGACGGGCTGAAATGGTTCGGCCTCGATTGGGACGGCGAAGCCATATCGCAGTTCGAGCGGGCGCCGCGTCATCGCGAGGTGGCGGAAGAACTGGTCGCCCGCGGCAAGGCCTATTATTGCTACGCTTCGCAGCAGGAACTGGAAGAGATGCGCGAAAAGGCACGCGCGGAAGGTCGTCCGCCCCGCTATGACGGGCGTTGGCGCGATCGCGACCCGAGCGAGGCCCCTGCCGGCGTCAAACCGGTGATCCGTATCAAGTCGCCCCAGGATGGCGAGACCATCGTCCAGGACCAGGTGCAGGGCGAAGTGCGTTTCCCGAACAAGGACCTCGATGATTTCATCATCCTGCGCTCCGACGGGAGCCCCACCTATATGCACGCGGTGGTCGTTGACGATCACGACATGGGGGTGACGCATATCATTCGCGGCGACGATCACCTGACCAATGCGGCACGGCAGACCGTGATCTACAATGCGATGGAATGGACGATCCCCGTCATGGGCCACGTTCCGATGATCCATGGGGCCGATGGCGCGAAACTTTCGAAGCGCCACGGCGCGCTCGGGGTCGAGGCCTATCGGGCCATGGGCTATCTGCCGGCGGCGCTGCGCAATTACCTGGTGCGGCTCGGCTGGAGCCATGGCGATGACGAGATCATGTCCGACCAGGAGATGATCGACTGGTTCGAGATCTCCGACATCAACCGCAGCGCCTCGCGCTTCGATTTCCAGAAGCTGGAGGCGATCAACGGTCATTATATGCGCAGCTCGGACGACGAATATCTGGTCCAGGCCATGATCGACATCCTGCCGGAAATGGAAGGCGGAGCGGACATTCTGGCCCGCCTGAACGAGACGACGCGCAAGCAGCTGGTCGCCGCAATGCCGGGTCTCAAGGAAAGGGCGAAGACCCTTGTGGAACTCGCCGACAGCGCTCGCTATCTGTTCGTGCAGCGGCCGCTCGGGATGGATGAAAAGGCATCCGGCCTGCTCAATGCCGATGGTATCGCCGTGCTCTCCGGCGTGCTGCCGGTGCTGCAGTCGGTGGATGACTGGAACGCCGAATCCCTCGATGCCGCCATACGCGTCCATGCCGAGGCAACGGGTTTGAAGCTCGGCAAGATCGCCCAGCCATTGCGGGCCGCCCTCACCGGCCGCTCCACGTCGCCGGGTGTATTCGACGTTCTCGCCGTGCTTGGGCGCGAGGAGTCGCTTGGCCGAATCGATGATCAAATAAAAGCCGGATAGCGGGGTCGAGCAGCACATTTTTGCATTGCAACATCGCACCTTTCGGTTACGGTGCAATGCCAGAAAAAATCATGTTGGAACCTCGAATGAGGATGAATGCTTTTGCGCTTAACAAGCGCAAGTTGGAAGCAAGAAAGGAAGGGCAATGTCTGAAAACAGCGTCAACATCGACCTCAATGGTCACGAATTCGCGCTACCCATAAAAAAGGGTACGATCGGGCCGGATGTGGTCGACATTGGGACATTGTACAAGAACACCGGAGCCTTCACCTACGACCCCGGTTTCACATCGACGGCGTCCTGCGAATCCCAGATCACCTATATCGACGGCGATGAAGGCATGTTGTTGCATCGGGGCTACCCGATCGAACAGCTCGCCGAGCATGGCGACTTCCTCGAAGCCTGCTATCTGCTGCTTTACGGCGAACTGCCGACCAAGAGCCAGAAGGCCGATTTCGACTTCCGCGTCACCCGCCACACCATGGTGCACGAGCAGATGACGCGCTTCTTCAGCGGTTTCCGTCGCGATGCGCATCCCATGGCCGTCATGGTCGGCTGCGTCGGCGCATTGTCGGCCTTCTATCACGATTCCACCGATATTTCCGACCCGCACCAGCGGATGGTGGCTTCGATCCGGATGATCGCGAAGATCCCGACCCTGGCCGCGATGGCCTATAAATACCACATCGGCCAGCCCTTCGTTTACCCGAAGAACAATCTCGACTTCGCCACCAACTTCCTGCACATGTGCTTTGCCGTGCCGTGCGAGGATTATGTTCCAAACCCCGTTCTCGCGCGGGCGATGGATCGTATTTTCATCCTGCATGCCGATCACGAGCAGAACGCTTCGACGTCGACTGTCCGCCTCGCCGGTTCCTCCGGCGCCAACCCCTTCGCATGTATTGCCGCCGGCATTGCCTGCCTGTGGGGTCCCGCGCATGGCGGCGCCAATGAAGCCGCGCTCAACATGCTTGGCGAAATCGGCACCGTCGATCGTATTCCGGAATATATCGCCCGTGCCAAGGACAAGAACGATCCGTTCCGTCTCATGGGCTTTGGTCACCGCGTCTACAAGAACTACGATCCGCGCGCAAAGATCATGCAGCAGACGACGAAGGAAGTCCTCGCCGAACTCGGCATCAAGGACGATCCGCTGCTTGACGTTGCCATGGAGCTTGAGCGCATTGCGCTAACTGATGAATATTTCATCGAAAAGAAGCTTTACCCGAACGTGGATTTCTATTCGGGCATCACATTGAAGGCCCTCGGCTTCCCCACCACGATGTTCACCGTTCTCTTCGCGGTAGCACGCACCGTCGGCTGGATCGCCCAGTGGAAGGAGATGATCGAAGACCCGCTGCAGAAGATCGGCCGTCCGCGTCAGCTCTACACCGGCGCCACGCAGCGCGATTATGTGAATGTCGAAGACCGCAAATAAGCGGTTCTCGTTCCAGATGGAAAAAGGCGCCGAAAGGCGCCTTTTTTATTGATCCGTTTCAGGGGAGCGCCGGACCAGCTGCAGTACTCTCCCTGCCGCCAGCTCGCCTGACGGCCGTTCGGTGCGCATGAGCCGGGCGATCTCATCAAAACTTTCCAATTGAGCCCTGCGCCGAAGCCCTGGCTTGATAAGTTGCTCGATCTGGCGCGCCAGCACGCCGGCACGGACGAACTGGTTGAAATATTCGGGGACCACGGGTGCGTCGGCGATGATATTGGGCAGCGCAGCGCTCCAGATCTTGATGCGCGGCGCGATGAAGGTCCGCGCCAGCCAATCCGGCTTGTAGGACAGCACGGTCGGCACGCGTGCAAGCGCCAGTTCGAGCGAAACCGTGCCCGAGGCGGCAAGTGCCGCGTCCGCCGCGCTGAACGCCTTGAGGCGCGCCGTCTCGCCAACGACGATTTCCGGGCGGACCTTCCAGCCGGTCGTCAACTCCCGTACCAAACGCTCCACCTTTGGCAGCGTGGGTATGGTGACGCGGATATTGTTGCCGCGTTCGGCCAGCAGGTCCACCGCCTCGCCGAACGGTCCCGCCAGCGTGGTGATTTCCGAACGCCGCGAGCCCGGGAGGACGACGATGTTCCGCGCGTCCTGATTATCGATGCCGGCTTCCCGGTCGCGATTATGGGCAGCCGCTTCCATCAATGGAGCGTAGGAGACGAGGCGGTGCCCGACATAGATCGCCGGCGGACCGCCCAGTTCCTTGAGAGCATCGACCTCGAAAGGCAGGATGACCAGAACATGGTCGATATATTCGCGCATCGCCTTGGCACGCTCCGGCCGCCACGCCCAGACGGAGGGGCTGATGTAATTGACGATCGGTATGGATGGGCTCGCGGCACGCACCTTGCGGGCGACGCGGTGGGTGAAATCCGGACTGTCGATGATGATGAGGCAATCAGGTTTCCAAGAAACGATAGCGTTTGCCACGAGGCCGATACGCCTGATCAGCTGCGGCAGTTTCTTGACGACGGCGGTCAGTCCCACCAGTGCTATGTCCTGCTGGTCGAACAGGCTGTCGAGGCCAAGCTCGCGCAGATGATCGCCGCCGACGCCCATCAGTTCGACGGCACCGCCATGCTGCGTGCGAAGCGCCCGTACAAGGTCGGCGCCGAGCTGGTCACCCGACTCCTCGCCCGCGACAATGGCGATGCGCAACGGACGTGCCGCCTTCATCATCCAGCCTCCTGGTCGAAGGTTTCAATGAAGAGCCCCGCCGCGTTCGCCGCGGCAAGCGTCTCCTTATAGCCGAGAATGAGCGTCCTGCCCGCCTCCACCGCAATGCCCGACAATCCAGCCTTCGCGGCGTTCTCGACCGTGCTGACACCGATGGCGGGCAGATCGGCCCGCACTTCCTGCTGCGGCTTGGCGCATTTCACCAACGCTCCGCCCTGCCGGTTGATGCGCCGGGCCGAACGCAGGTCCGCCACGCGCTGCAGCATCGCATCCGTGCCCTCGACGCCTTCGAGCGCAACGACGCGCCCGCCGATCGCCACCGCGCCCTGGCCGATATCAAGTGCCCCTATCGCCCGCGCCGCGACTTTTGCCGCCGCGATATTCGCCCCGCCTTCGCGGTCCGGCTTCTTGCGCGTCAGAACGCCGGCAGCGGGGGCCAGAATGTCCGGAACGATCTCATGCGCGCCGACAACGCGGAACCCGTAGGACTCGATGGTCGCGATGACAGCACGCAGCAACCCGTCATCGCCGAGCCGAAATGCACGCAAGAACCGGAAAAGCGCCGAGAGATTGCCGTTGCCGGGCTTCAGGGCAGCGCTGAATTCCGGGCGATGACGCACGCCACCTGCCAGCACCACATTGGCGATATCATGCGCCTTCAATATCCGGATGAGGCCGCCGAGTTCGACAATGGAGATTTCAGCGTCTTTCCGGGCCAGAAGCTCCGGATCGGCCTCGCCCTTGATGGCAATGAGGAACGGGCTCTGGCCACGCTGGCGCAAACCGTCAGCCACCGCCAGCGGCAGCGAGCCATTTCCGGCAATGATCGCGGTTCGGCCCGTGATGACGGGCGGTGCTGGCGTCGGCCGGGCTTTATCGCTCTTCGCTGTCACTGATCTCGATTCCCGAATCGAGCGGCGGCGTACAATAGGCGCGCTTGGTGTCAGTGGTAATGAAATCGATCAGATCGGCAACGGCCGCGGAACCAGGGAACGCCGCACGAACATCCTCGGCCCGGCTCTTGATGGCCTTGCTGCGGTCAAACAACATGCGCACGGCGTGGCGCAGATTGTGGATTTCGGGGCGCGCCATTCCCGAGCGCTTCATGCCGATGATGTTCAGCCCGCCGAGATAGGCGTGATTGCCGATCGCCATGCCATAGGGCACAAGATCGCTCGCCAGCGCCGCCAGACCGCCGATGAAGGCATGGTGGCCGATGCGGACGAACTGGTGAATGCCGGCACCGCCGCCGATGATCACATTGTTGCCGACGGTGACATGGCCGCCGATCATGACATTGTTCGAGAAGGTGACATGATCGCCGATGATGCAATCATGCGCCACATGGGAATAGGCGAGAAACATGCAATTGTCGCCGACGCTCGTCACTCCACGGCTGCCATCGGTGCCGCGGTGCATGGTTACGCCTTCGCGAATGACGCAATTGTCGCCGATGACAAGCGTCGTGCGGCCACCCTTGTGCTTGGTGTTCTGCGGCTCGCCGCCAAGGACGGCATTCGGATAGACCACCGCATTCCTGCCGAGGCTGGTAGCCCCCATGACGACGACATGGCTCAAGAGGCGCGAGCCTTCGCCAATGACCGCATCCGCACCGACGTGGCAGAACGGGCCGATACTGACGCCAGCGCCAATCTCCGCCCCCTTTTCGATGATGGCGGAGGGATGAATAGTGATTTCCGACATCAGGAAGACGTCTCGTCTTCTTCGGGGAACCCGACCATCGCCGCGACTTCCGCTTCGGCGACCTTGACGCCATCCACTTCGGCGACGCAGGCATATTTATGGATGCTGCCGCGCTGCTTCATCTTCGTCACGCGCAGCTTCAGCTGGTCACCCGGCACGACGGGCTTGCGAAACTTGGCATTGTCGATCGTCATGAAGAAGACCTTGCCGGGCTTGCCGCTGCCATTGTGGAAAAGCACGATCGCACCGGCCGTCTGCGCCATGGCCTCGATGATCAGCACACCCGGCATGATCGGCAGTTCAGGAAAATGCCCGGCGAAATGCGGCTCGTTGATGCTCACATTCTTGATACCGGTGGCGGAAGTATCGCCATCGATATCGACGATGCGATCGATCAGGAGAAACGGATAACGATGAGGCAGATTCGCCAGCAGCTTCTGGATGTCAGCTACACCGAGGCTATCTGCGTTTTCTTTTTCACTCATCTGAATTATTCTCCTTCTTGGTCCGGGTCATCGCGCGCACGCTGGCGATTTCACGGAACCACTGCTTGAGTGGCTGCGCTGGGGCTCCGGCCCAACGCTCGCCATCTGGAATGTCGCTCATAACACCGCTGGCCGCGGCAATCTCCACGCCCGTACCGATATTCACATGATCCTTGATGCCCACGCTGCCGCCAAGCCGCGTCAAGTCGCCAAGCACGACGCTGCCGGATATTCCGCACTGCGCGGCAATGACACAATGCCGGCCGATCGTCACATTGTGGGCAATCTGCACGAGATTGTCGATCTTGGTGCCTTCGCCAATCACCGTATCGGCCAGCGCGCCGCGATCGATCGTCGTATTGGCGCCAATCTCCACATCGTCCTGCACGACTGCACGGCCGAGCTGCGGCATCTTCGCAAGGCCCGTCCGTCCGGCAACATAGCCGAAACCGTCCTGCCCGATCCTCACCCCAGGATGAAGCAGCACCCTGTTGCCGAGAAACGCATATTGTATCGAGCTACCCGGCCCGATGTAGCAATCCCGGCCGATCTTGCAGCCATTGCCGATGACCACGTTTGCCGCAATCACCGTGCCAGCGCCGATCGATACATTGGAGCCGATGACGACCCCGGCTTCTATCGTGACGTCATCTTCGATTTCGGCCGATTCATGAATGATCGCATGGGTCGAGACGCCGGTCTGGCCCGTCCACAAATGCGCCTTGACGGCGTTGGGATAAAGCGCCCGGCCGATAGCGGCGAAATCCTGCTGCGGATGACGCGTCACGATGATCGCGACCTTCTTGGGGATCAGCGGCCGGATTTCCTCGGTGCACAGCACACAGGCGGCATTCAGCTTGCCGAGTTCCTGCGCATGCTTCTTGCTTTCGACGAAAACGACCGCATCCGGCCCCGATTGTGACAGCGAGGCCAGGCGCGTAACGGGCCTTTCGGCAAGGGAACTGTCCACAAGAACGCCATTGGTCAGATCGGCGATCTGACCAACAGTTACATTCAGCAATGGATCATAAAAGATCGGATCGGCCATCGACGAACTTTCTCTCCCGGGGAGAACCCCGGGAGGTCAGCAATCTATCAGAACTTGCTCGACATGCCGAAATTGAAGTTCTGCTCCTGATCGCCGTCAACCTTCTTGACTGGCACCGCATAGTCGAAGCGAAGTGGTCCGAAAGGCGATGCCCACATGATGCTGGCGCCGACGGAAGCACGCCATTCCATCTTGGTGGTGTCGTCGCCATTGTTCTTGGCGTCGTCAAGATCGCTGCCGAACAGCGTGGCAGCGTCGGCAAAGAGCGCACCGCGAATGCCGATGCTCTCTGGAATGACCGGCATCGGGAACTGGGTTTCGACCGTGGCATTGAAATAGGTGTTACCACCGAGGAAACTGCCCTTGTCGTCACGCACGCTCGCATCGCGCGGACCGATACCATTATACTTGAAGCCGCGGATCATATCCGTGGTGTTCTTGAACGTATCGAACACGCGCAGATCGTCGCCGAAGCCCTGAATGTGACCGCCGCCAATGCGAACGAGGCCCACCACGTCGAGCTCATCCATCAGCGTCTTGTAGTAGCTGCCGGTGAAGGTCGTCTTCAGGAAGTTGGCATCGCCGCCGATACCAGCATATTCCTGGTAGAACTTGGCATAGATACCGTCGCGCGGGTTCTTCACATCATCGATGGAATTATAGGTGAGCGACCAGCTTACCGACGATTTGACCCACGGGCTGTCTTCGGCCGCATCGGCGAAGGCACGTGAAATTTCGTCGAGATCGGGCGTGCCGTCATCGTTCAGCGCATCCTCGTCGATCTCATATTCTTCGCGCGTGATGTTGTAGGCCAGACCAGCCGTCAACTCTTCCGTGATCGGCAGGCCGAAGCGGATGGTTGCGCCGGTTACATCGGTCTCGTACTTGTCGCGAACGCCGGACTGGCGCTTGTAGATGTCGAAGCCGGCGGAAATACGCTGGCCGAGGAAGTAAGGTTCGGTGAACGACAGCGAATAGGTACGGTTGTTGTCGAGGCCGCCACCGGCACCGATGCGAACAAACTGGCCACGGCCAAGGAAGTTGCGCTCGGTAATCGAGGCTTCAACCGTCGGGCCGGGATTCTCGCCACCGGTCGTATAACCGCCACCGATGGAGAACTCGCCCGTTGCCTTCTCGACGACGTCAACGACCAGGACCACCTGATCCGGCTGCGAGCCGGGAGCGGTCGAGATATTGACGGTCTGGAAGAATTCAAGACGCTCGAGACGGCGCTTGGCGCGCTGGATCAGAACCTGATTGAAGGCATCGCCTTCGCTGACGTCGAACTCACGGCGGATGACGAAGTCGCGGGTCTTTTCATTGCCGCGAATCTCGATGCGCTCCACATAGGCGCGCGGGCCCTGATCGATGGCATAGGTAACCGAAATCGTGCGATTCTCGAAATTGCGATCGCCCCGCGGTTCGACCTTGGCGAAGGCATAACCCTGGCCGGCAACCTTCTCGGAAACCTTGAGGATCGAATCCTCGATCTCCTTGGCGCTGTAGGTGTCGCCCTCGCGGGTCTCGACCAGACCTTGAAGCTGGGCCGTATCGACGCCCTCTACCGAGCTTTCGATATTCACGCCGCCGAAGGCATATTTATCACCCTCTTCGACCGTGATGGTGATCGTATACTCATTCGTCGCGGGATCGAGCTCGGCCGTGGAAGATACAACGCGGAAATCCGCATAGCCGCGATTGTAGTAGAAGCGACGCAGCGATTCCTCGTCGGCACGAAGGCGGTCTTCGCTATATACGTCATTGCGCGTCAGCCAGGACAGCGGATTGGATTTCTTCGTCGAGATCACGTCGCGCAGGCGACGGCTGCCAAAGGCCTGGTTGCCGACAAAGGTGATGTTCGAAATCTTGGTACGGTCGCCTTCATTGATCTCGAAGACGACGTTAACCCGGCCCTCGCCGAGATCCATGATGCGGGAATTGACCGTGGCATCGCTGCGGCCGACATTGCGATAGGCGGCGCGGACTGCTTCGGTGTCGGCTTCGAGCGTCGTCTGATCGAAGGCGGCGCGCGGCTTCAGCTGGACGGCGTTCTGAAGCTGCGGGTCCTTGATCTTCTTGTTGCCCTGGAAAATGACCTGGTTGACGACCTGGTTCTCGGAAACCTGGACGATAAGCGCTCCGCCGGCCTGGCTGATGCGCACATCGCTGAACAGGCCCGTACCGAACAGGCGCTTGGTCGCGGCATCGATATCGGCATTGGAGAAGGGCTTGCCCGGCGTGATGCCGACATTGTCCCGCACGGTCTGGGCATCCACACGCGTATTGCCGCGCACTTCGATGCGGCTGACGGTTGCTGCATGCGCGGCGGTGACGCCTGCGACAGTCGTTACGATTGTGCCTGAACTCACCAGAGCCGCTGAAATGGCGAGCGCCGACGCTGCACCAACGAATTTTGAACTTGCCGCCATAGGCCTTCTGAACCTTCGTTTCTCGTTGTACCCGGGCGAGATCCCGGACTAAGCATTACTCGTACACCGTCATAGCCGGTTTTTACATACACGCAAGGCTTACGGTTAAAATCTATTTACTTCACACAAAACAGTGGCATCCGTGCCACGCCAATCGGCACATATAGTAAACAGATCCTGTCCAAATTCCCCGAAATGCCCTTATTTTCATTAATGATTAAATTCTACGTCAGCATGCGAAAAGGTCGTTGAACAGCACGAATCCCATGAATCCCAGCACCAGGAAAAAGCCCGCCCGGAAGAAAACTTCCTGCACCACGGGCTTTACGGGACGGCCGATCACGGCCTCGGCAGCATAGAATACGAGGTGGCCTCCGTCGAGAGGCGGCAGGGGAAACAGGTTCAGCAGGCCGATGCCGATCGACAGCATCGCCGTGAGCTGGATAAGCCAGTCGATGCCCTGGCTGGCGGCCTGCCCGGCCATGGTGGCGATCTTCACCGGACCGCCGAGCTGGCATTTATCTTCCCGCCCGGCAAAAAACCGGCTGAAGAACTGGCCAGTGCGCGCGATGATGAACCCGCTTTCGCGCACCGCCTGCCCCACCGATTCGACAGGGCCGTATTCGATGCGCCGGAAATTCCCGACCGCTTCATTGGTGGCAACGCCGATAATGGCGACCTTGACGGTATTGCCGAGCGCATCCTGCTGGTCCGTCAATTGCGGCGTCGCCGTCAGGCGCACATCCTGGCCATTGCGGTTCACGACGAAGTCGAGGGGATCGCCGGCGCGGCCGGATACGATCCGCTGCACATCGGCAAAGGTTTCGATCCGCGCGCCATCGACACTGACGAAACGGTCGCCCGGCTGGAAACCGGCCATTGCCGCCGGTCCGCCCGGGCGCACTTCGCCGACGGTCGGGTCCGACACGCGCTTGCCATAGAGCGAAAAGAACACGGAGAAGATGAGCACGGTGAGCAAAATGTTGAATGCGGGACCGGCAAAGACGGTCGCGGCGCGTTTCCATACCGGCTGGGTATGGAAGGCCACCTTGCGCTCCGCCTCGCTCATCGCGCCGATATCCTTGCTGGTGGAACTGGTAACGTCGTCATCGCCGGCGAATTTGACATAGCCGCCGAGTGGAATGGCGGACAGCTTCCAGCGCGTGCCGCTGCGGTCATTGAAGCCGATCAACTCGGGCCCAAAGCCGATGGAAAACGCCTTGACGCCTATGCCGCACCAGCGGCCGACGAGATAATGCCCCATTTCATGCACGAACACGACGACTGTCAGCACGATCAGGAATGGGACTATCGTTCCGACCAGGAGGCTCTGGCTACCGAACAGAGTATGAAGCAGTTCCGTCAAATCATCCTCCCGGCACTATCCCGGTGCCATGGGATCGAGGCCGTCAAAAAAGAATATCGTAAGGCGTTTCCGGCGAGACCAGAATTGCACCGATCACGTATAGCAATGCAGCAGCAGCGACAAGCCCATCCACGCGGTCCATCACGCCACCGTGACCGGGAATGAGTGCGCCGGAATCCTTTACGCCGAATTTCCGCTTCATCCACGATTCGCCGAGATCGCCCAATTGCGCGAAGATCGACAGGACGAGCGCAACCAGCGGTATGGGCAGGCCGCCGGCCGGCGTGATGAAGGAGGCGCACAGCACGCCCGCCGCAACGCCCGCCGCCGCACCGCCAATGGCGCCGCTCCAGGTCTTGTTCGGCGAGAAACGCGGCGCGAGCTTGGGCCCGCCAAGGGCGCGGCCATTGAAATAGGCGAAGATATCGGTCGCCCAGACGACGGCGAACAGGAACAGGATCGCCGCGAACCCATCGCCGCTGTCGCCGCGAAGCATGGCGAGCGCTACGGTCGGGAAGCCCGCATAGACCAGGCCTGCCGCAGGCCAGAAGCCCTCCGATCGTCCGCCGGCAAAGGCGGTGAGCAGCGCGCCGGCGAATATGAGCGCAAGCATCACCACGACGTTCTGGGTGAACAACAGGACGAGAAACGTTGCGAGGAGAAATGTCCAGGCAAGGCCGCGCGTCAGCGGCGACGAGCGCCCGCGGGATATGCCCTGCCATTCATAATGCGCGCCGAGGCCGATGGCGCAGGCCAGAAGGCCGAAAAAGAAGCCGCCGAGCCAGGTCGCCACAATGGCGATGATGATCAGGACAATTGCGCTGAGAATGCGCTTCTGCAGGTTCGACATGCCTTCTCCCCAAAGGGTCACAGGGCTATGTCCTGGGCCGTCACGCCGCCAAACCGGCGCTCCCGCAGCTGGAATGTATCGATGGCCTCCGCCAGGTGCGACGGCCGAAAATCCGGCCAGTAGCACGGAAGAAAGACGAATTCGGAATAGGCCGCCTGCCAGAGCAGGAAATTCGACAGCCGCATCTCGCCGCTCGTGCGGATGATCATGTCGGGGTCCGGCATGTCCGAGGTATCGAGACGCGCCGAAATGGCCTCCGGGGTGATATCGGCGCGGCTGATCAGCCCGTTGCCCGCATCGTCGACCAGACGCTGAACCGCGCGGACGATTTCGTTGCGCGAGCCATAATTGAAGGCGATGACAAGCGTAAGGCCGGCATTCCCGGCCGTCAGCGCTTCCGCCTCGTCCAGCAGCGAGCCGATATCCTTGGCGAGATTGTCCCGCTCGCCGATGATCCTGACGCGTACATTCTCGCGGTGGAGCTCCGCCAGATCGCGGCGGATGAACAATTTGAGCAAACCCATCAGGTCGGAGACTTCCGAGCGCGGACGCGACCAGTTCTCCGACGAAAAGGCAAACAGCGTCAGGAACGGAATTTCCATCTTGCCCGCCGCGCGGATGATCTCGCGCAGGGACTCGACGCCCGCCTTGTGGCCCGCCGCCCTCGGCAGGCCCCTCGCCTTTGCCCAACGGCCATTTCCATCCATGATGATGGCGATGTGGCGCGGTTTGGACATGGGGCGATTCTCCTCGATAGGTAGGCTGAAGTTAGACTTGCATAATTTCGGCTTCTTTAACGGCGACCACCTTGTCCATCTCGGCAATGGTCTCGTCCGTCAACTTCTGCACCCGTTCCGACTGGATCCGGTTGTCGTCCTGGCTGATCGCGCCGTCCTTTTCGAGCTTCTTCAACTCGTCCATGCCGTCGCGGCGCACGTGGCGGGCGGCCACCTTGGCCTGCTCCACATATTGATGCGCGATCTTCACGAGTTCCTTGCGGCGCTGCTCGTTGAGCTCCGGCAGCGGGATGCGCAGATTGTTGCCATCGGTGATGGGATTGAGGCCAAGGCCGGATTCACGGATGGCGCGTTCCACCTTGCCGACCATCGACTTGTCCCAGACGGAGACCGCGAGCATGCGGGATTCGGGCACGGTAATATTGGCGACCTGGTTGAGCGGCATCTGCGATCCATAAGCCTCGACCGTGATGGGTTCCAGCAGGCTTACCGAAGCGCGCCCCGTCCTGAGCCCGCCGAGATCATGTTTCAGCGCCTGCACCGCGCCATCCATACGGCGTTTCAAATCGTTAAAATCGAGTGCATCACTCATACTCAATGCTCCTATATTCTCGGCAGAAACAGTCGGCGGAACCGGATCAAAGGTCCGAAACGATTGTCGCGCGCCCTGCTCCCTGCAGCACTTCGGCGAAGCCGCCCTTTTCGTGGATTGAATAGACGATTATTGGGATATTGTTCTCGCGCGCAAGGGCGACAGCCGTCGTGTCCATGACGGTGAGCCCGCGATCCAGCACATCCTTGTGGGTGAGCCGGTCGAACCTTACGGCATCGGGGTATTTTTTCGGATCGGCCGTGTAGATCCCGTCGACCTGCGTGCCCTTGAACAGGGCATCGGCGCCGATCTCGGCTGCGCGCAAGGCGGCGGCGGAGTCCGTGGTGAAGAATGGATTGCCGGTACCGCCTGCGAAGATCACCACCTTGCCCATATCCATATAGGCCGTGGCCTGTCGCTGCGAGAAGGTCTCGCAAAGTTCCGGCATCGCGACCGCCGAAAGCACCACCGTATCGATACCGATCTTGACCAGCGAGGTGCGAAGCGCCAGCGAATTGATGACGGTGGCAAGCATGCCCATATGGTCGCCGGTAACGCGGTCGCCGCCCTTGGACGCGACTGCCACGCCGCGGAAGATGTTGCCGCCGCCAATGACAACGCCGACCTCGACTCCAAGCGCCCTCGCCTCGGCGATATCCGCCGCGATACGGTCTGCCACCGCAACGTCGATGCCGAAGCCCTGATCGCCCATCAGTGCTTCACCGGAGGCTTTCAGAAGAACGCGTTTGTACAGAGCCGTACCAGCAGCCATGGGGCCTCCCTCAACTTGACTTGAATTCCGGATACACGAAGGGCATCGCGTTGTCACGCGATGCCCTTCGATTTCAGCCCGATAGGCTTATTTCTTCACAGCGGCAGCCACTTCGGCGGCAAAATCCGACTCTTCCTTCTCGATGCCTTCGCCGAGGGCGAAGCGGACGAAGCCGGTGATCTTGGCCGGAGCGCCGATTGCCTTCTCGGCATCCTTGAGCGCAGCCTCGACACTGAGGTCGGGGTTGATGACGAAAGCCTGCGACAGAAGAACGACTTCCTCGAAGAACTTGCGCATGCGGCCATCCACCATCTTTTCGATGATGTTTTCAGGCTTGCCGGACTGACGGGCCTGATCGGCGAAGATCGCCTTTTCACGCTCGACGGCAGCCGCATCGACTTCCGCCGCCGTCAGGGCAAGCGGGTTGGTCGCTGCAACATGCATGGCGACCTGGCGGCCGAACGCATTGGCCGCATCGGCATTGCCGGCAGTCTCGATCGCCACCAGAACACCAAGCTTGCCGAGGCCATCGGCAACGCCATTGTGGATATAGGTCGCAACGACACCTTCGCTGACCGTGAGCGCGGTCGAGCGGCGGAAGGCGAGGTTTTCGCCAATCGTGCCGACGGCGTCCTTGATCGTGTCCACGACGGACTTGCCGCTGGCGGGATCGACGGCTGCGGATACGGCGGCAGTGGAGCCGTCCGTACCGAGAGCGATCGTTGCAACATTGCGCACGATGTCCTGGAAGGCATCGTTGCGGGCAACGAAATCGGTCTCGGAATTGACTTCCACGACAACGGCCTTCGTGCCGCTGGATGCAACGCCGACGAGGCCTTCAGCTGCGGTGCGGCCGGCCTTCTTGTCGGCCTTGGCAATGCCCTTGGCGCGCAGCCAGTCGACGGCGGCTTCCATGTCGCCATTGGTTTCAGCAAGGGCCGCCTTGCAGTCCATCATGCCCGCGCCGGTAAGGTCGCGGAGTTCTTTTACCTGTGATGCAGAAATGCTCATTGTGTCGCCTCTTCTCAAAGCGAAGGCATACTGGCGGACCAGCATGCCAACTTTGCGGCGCATTGCGCGCCAATGGAATCCTTAGATCACCCGTTCACGACGGGTGTATGAAGCCTCATGCGGAGGCTTCACCCTCCTGTGCTTCGGCAGCCGGCGCTTCTTCGAGTGCCGGTTCGACAGGCGCTTCTTCCTGGGCGCCGACGTCAACGCCGAGCGAGCCCTGCTGGCGCAGGATACCGTCAAGCGCAGCCTTGGCAATCAGATCGCAATAGAGCGAAATCGCACGCGAAGCATCGTCATTGCCGGGGATCGGGAAATCGATCTCGTCCGGATCGCAGTTCGAATCGATCACGGCGACGACCGGAATGCCGAGACGCTTGGCTTCCTGGATCGCGATTGCTTCCTTGTTGGTGTCGATGATGAAGATCAGGTCCGGCGTGGAACCCATGTTCTTGATACCACCAAGGGCGCGGTTGAGCTTCTCGCGCTCGCGGTCGAGGTTCAGGCGCTCCTTCTTGGTGAAGCCCTGTGCATCGCCGGCAAGAAGCTCGTCGAGCTTGCGCAGACGCTGGATCGAGTTCGAGATCGTCTTCCAGTTGGTCATCATGCCGCCGAGCCAGCGGGCATTGACGTAATACTGGGCCGAACGCGTGGCCGCATCGGCAATGATGTCCGAAGCCTGGCGCTTGGTGCCGACGAAGAGAACGCGGCCGCCGCGGGCAACCGTGTCCGATACCTTCTTCAATGCTACATGCAGCAGAGGAACGGTCTGGGCCAGGTCGAGAATGTGGATATTGTTGCGGTCACCATAGATGTATGGAGCCATTTTCGGGTTCCAGCGATGTGTCTGGTGTCCGAAGTGAACGCCAGCCTCGAGGAGCTGACGCATGCTGAAATCAGGCAATGCCATCTTTATTTTCCTTTTCCGGTTTAACCTCCACAGGAAAGAGGCGGGCGAACCCGCCACCGGAGGCCGTATCGGATTTCTCCCGATACCAACCCAAATCCCGTGTGTGGAATGCTGCGCCTGTTAATGGATTATCCGGACAAAGGCAAGCCTGCAGCGGCATAAAGCCAGCCCTTTCATCGAAAGCGGGCCTATTTCTTGCACTTAGGCATGTCGAACAGCTGCAGATTGACGAGTTTTCCCGTCATGGAGAAATCGCCATAGTCCATTTTCAGGTCGCGCGTGACGCCATTGCCATACATCTTGAAATTGATGCGATAGCTCGGCAGGCCCTCGCCCCTTTCCTTGTCGTCGAAATAGGCGATCGACACGGGCCAGGTGGCTTCCTTGGCCAGGGGCCCCATATTCTTCAGTTCGTCATCATCCTTGGCGACGCCGGATTTGCCGATGACGACAGTGGTCGCCATGATCTTGTTGGCATCCTCCGAACCGTCGAAAAGCTTGGTCTGGTAGAGAACTTCCCCGGCCATGGCCTTTTCGATCAATTGCTGCATATGGCGCGTCGGAAACTGCGAAAGGTCGAGATCTTCCTTGCTCTCCGTCGGCTTGGTCAGCTTCACCTCGGTCTTGTCCTTCAGCAGCGCCGCGTCGCCGCGCACTTCCTTGGTCAGGTTCTGGTCGACGAAGGTCTTGTTGACGAAACGGAACTTCTCGCCATTGGCCGTCTCGAAGGTCGTCGTCTGCTGGTCGGTCACCCTTTGCGGCTGCTCTTCCATGTCGACGCGGGTGACGAAGCGGAAATTGGTCGTATAGCCCTCGCAATCGGAGCCGTTGAATTCATAGACCATGCGGCCGGTCAGGGCGGTGATGCCGCTGCTGTCCAGCGCATTGTCGAGCTTCAGATCGTAGATCGCCCGATGCGGCATCAACATGGCGGTGCTCGCCGCCTCTGCCCCGCCCGTCAAACCGATGACGCCAAACCCCAAAACAACCACTGATATTAGACGCATCGGCAAGATTCTCCATATTCGAGCGGTCATATTAAAAAAACTCTTGGCGGAAGCGAGGCAAAAATCGCAACTTCGTTCACAATCCCTTGCGATTCCGAAAGAAGGACCTTCAGCATGAGCAACAATATCGAGACACGCCTGCAGCAGATGGGCGTCACCCTGCCGGTCGCCGCCGCGCCGGCCGCCAATTACGTGCCTTTCGTCCAGAGCGGATCGCTGCTTGTCACTTCGGGCCAATTGCCGCTCCTGGACGGCAAGCTGGCGCACACCGGCCTGCTCGGCGGCGAAGTGACGGTGGAACAGGGCCAGGAATGCGCCCGGGCCTGCGCGATCAACATCCTGGCACAGGCCAAGGCTGCCCTCGGCGATCTCGAACGCATCGTGCGTATCGTCAAGCTGACCTCGTTCGTCGCCTCGAGGCCCGATTTCACCCAGCAGCACCTCGTCACCAACGGCGCTTCGGATTTCCTGGTCGAGGTGCTCGGCGATGCCGGGCGCCATGCCCGCTCCGCCGTCGGCACGGCCGCGCTGCCGCTCAATGCCCCGGTCGAAATCGAAGCCATCATAGAGGTCCGCTGAGATGCCATCCGCAGCCTGGCTGACAGAACGACCGATAGCCCATCGCGGCCTGCACGACCTGAACAGGACGCGGTGGGAGAACACGCTGTCAGCCTTCGAGGCTGCGGCGAGCGCCGGCTTCGCCATCGAGTGCGACGTTCATCTCGGCAGCGACGGCAGCGTGCTGGTCTTCCACGACGGCAGCCTGAAGCGCCTTACCGGCCAGGATGGCGACATAGACCATCTATCGGCCGAGACAGCGCGGGAGACCAAGATCGGCGGCACGGACGATCACATACCGACGCTGCCGGAAATGCTCGGTCTCGTCGCCGGACGCGTCCCCGTCGTCATCGAACTGAAGGGCATCGAGGGCCGCGACGATGGCCTCGTGCGCGCTGTGGCGGATGCGCTTTCCGCCTATGCCGGCGAGGCGGCGATCATGTCCTTCGATCATCACCTGATACGGCGCTTTGCTGGCGATGCGCCCGGAATTGCCGCCGGATTGACGGCGGAAGGCGTAAAGGATGCGGATATGGAAGCCCATTTTTCCATGCTCGCGCACAATATCGACTTCGTCTCCTATAATGTGCATCATCTGGAAAATCGCTTTGTCGATACTGTCAGGAAGAAGCTCGGCCTGCCGGTCATTTCCTGGACGGTCAGAAACGCCGAAGACAGGAAAAAGAGCGATGCCGTGGTCGATCAGATCACCTTCGAGGGGTTCGATCCGCGCGGCTGAGGCCCAGCCTCTTGTATCGCCGGCGGAATGGCCTAACTGGAGACAGATGATCCAATCGCGGACCCAGCCGGGAAGTTGATGCACATGCCCCATAATGATCGTAGCGAATTTACTTTGCGGGTCTGCGAAGGCGTCGGCGCGTTCACGAGGGATGAATGGTCGAAGCTCACCGGAACCTCCCGGCAAGCGGCCGATTACAATCCTTTCCTGTCGCACGCCTTCCTCTCCTCTCTCGAGGATTCGGGCTGCGTGGCGGCAAAGGCCGGCTGGTTGCCGCAGTTCCTGCGCCTCGAATCGCCCGACGGCAGTTTGCTGGGCGCGATGCCGTGCTACCTGAAGAGCCACAGCCAGGGCGAATATGTATTCGACCATGGCTGGGCCGATGCGTTCGAGCGCGCCGGCGGCCGCTATTATCCGAAATTGCAGGCGAGCATCCCTTTCACCCCCGCGACCGGTCCGCGCCTGCTAGTCGACGGGAGCGTCGATGCGCCGGCAGTGCGCTATGCGCTGGTGAACGGGCTTCAGCAATTGACGCGGCGCCTTGGCGTCTCGTCGGCCCACGTCACATTCGTCAATGATGCCGACCTGCCCGCCTTCACCGACCAGGGCTTCCTGCACCGGACCGACCAGCAGTTTCATTTCTTCAACGAGGGCTATGCCGACTACGAGGAGTTCCTCGAAGGACTGGCGTCGCGCAAACGCAAGGCGCTCAGGCGCGAACGGCGCGAAGCGCTTGCCGACGACATCGAGGTCGATCGCCTCACCGGCGCCGACCTGACGGAGAAGGTCTGGGACGATTTCTATGCCTTCTACATGGATACGGGCAGCCGGAAATGGGGCCGCCCCTACCTGAACCGGCGGTTCTACGCGCTTATCGGCGAGCGGATGCCGGACGACATCCTCCTCGTCATGGCCCGCCGCAACGGCCGCTACATAGCCGGAGCCATCAACTTCATCGGTTCCGACCGGCTCTTCGGCAGGAACTGGGGGTGCATCGAAGATCATCGCTTCCTGCATTTCGAGGTCTGCTACCACCAGGCGATCGATTTCGCCCTCGAGCGCAGGCTGCGCGTGGTCGAGGCCGGAGCACAGGGCGAACACAAGCTCGCGCGCGGCTACCTGCCCGTAACGACCCATTCGGTGCACTACATCGAACATGAAGGCTTGCGGCGCGCCGTGAGCGACTATCTCGAGCATGAACGTGCCGACGTCGCCCATATGAGCGAGTTGCTGAACGAGCATTCGCCCTTCAGAAAACAGGAACAATGAGCGTGACGGCTGTTGACTGGCCTGGCGCCGGACGGCAAATTCCTGCCTCGACCGAAATGAGGAAATCGCATGACAAAGCCCTATGACGACAGCAATATCTTCGCGAAGATACTGAAAGGCGAGATTTCGTCCCACAAGCTTTATGAGGATGACAAGACGGTCGCCATCATGGACGTCATGCCCCAGGGCAAGGGCCATTGCCTCGTGCTGCCCAAGGCCCCGAGCCGCAATCTTCTCGATGCAAATCCCGGCGATCTTGCCGCCATCATGGCGACGACGCAGAAGCTCGCCAGAGCGGTGGTCAAGGCCTTCGATGCCGATGGCGTGGTGATAATGCAGTTCAACGAAGCGCCGGCCGGCCAGACCGTATTCCATCTCCATTTCCACGTCATCCCGCGCTTCGAGAATGTCGAGCTCAAGCGCCATTCGGACAAGATGGAAGATCCGGCGATCCTTGCCGACAATGCGCAGAAGATCCGCGACGCACTTGGCGC
Organism: Phyllobacterium sp. 0TCS1.6A; assembly: GCF_026420825.1. Lineage (NCBI taxonomy): Bacteria > Pseudomonadati > Pseudomonadota > Alphaproteobacteria > Hyphomicrobiales > Phyllobacteriaceae > Phyllobacterium > Phyllobacterium sp. 0TCS1.6A. Next base: position 770,360 of record NZ_JAPMAB010000001.1, on the reverse strand, counting down.
GGCCGGCTGACTGGGGGCAAGCGACCTTAAAGCAGCAGCCCGGCCACCAGAATGGCCTCGCCGATGAGGACGCCGACAATGACGCGCCGCCCGAGATAGAGATATCCGCAGAAGCCGGCGGCTGCGGCCGCCAGCCGCAATGACAGAGCCGATTCCGCCAGGGCGCCACTTGGATAGAGGACGAGCTGTGCGATCACGCCGGCCACCAGCGCCGTCGCCACGGCACGCACCGCCACCAGCGCCTCCGAATCTTCGCTGACGCGGCCGCCGATGAGCACGCCGAGAAAGCGCCATATATCGGTCGGCAGCCACCCCGCCAGAAGAATGAAGAGATAGGGCCACCACCAGGTGGTAAGACTATGCCAGGTCACGTCGCCGCCCTTCCCTTGGACCAGCGCACATAAGCCATGGTCACGAGCCCGCCGATCGCCCCGGTCAAAAGCAGGTCGTAGGCCGGCGCAACCGCATGGATTGCCGGAAACAGGATGAGGCCCGACACCATCGCCACATGGATGGAACGGTCGCGCGCCGAGCCCCAGAGCGAGGCGAGGAAATACATGGGCGTAAGAAAGAACAGGCAGGCGAAGACGAGCGGCGGGAAGCTCGCCGAAAGCAGGTAGACCAGCGCCACCACAAGCGTATTGGCCGTGGTGAGCGTGATGCCGATACCGGCGAAGAACACCACGCGCATCTCTGCCGGCACGTTCTTCAAGCGTTCCATTCCTATCACCCAGGCGGTGATCGCGATGAAATGCGACAGGAGCAGCAGGGAAATCCTGCGTGTATTCGGGCCGCGAATCTCCGGCACGAACGCGGCCACCATGGGCATGAGCCGTATCGAGGACAGGCCGACCGCGATCGCCGCCGCGACAATGGAATAATCGCCCGCGATCGCGCCGATGAGAACGATATTGGCCGGCAGGGCCCAGATCGCCGCCACCATGAAAGCGGCCTGGATCATGGGCAGGCCGTTCTCGCTGGCAAACCCCGCAAAGCCGACATGGGCCGTCATCAGAATGAGAGCGGGGATACTGCCGGTAAGTGCGGCGCCTGAAAGAAACCAGGAGAGCTTTGTTCGCGACTCGACTGGAAGGGATGGTCCGGAATCAGCCATGCACAATCGATAGACCCAAGACGACCGCCCTTCAAGAAAAAGGCCGCCCGGAGGCGGCCTTTTCATCATTTCTTGCGTGGCACCTTTGGAACCGAGGCCTTGGGTGCGGGAGCAGAGATGCTCTCGCCTCCATCACCGCCGGCCGAAGCCTTTTCCAGCACCGGCTTTTTCGCCACCGGCTTCTTGCGCGCCAATGGCTTCTTGTCGGCGGGGATTTCCTTCTTCGGCTTCACCACCACCTCGTCGGCGACATAGTCGAGGACGAGACCGCGAGCCCCATCCGCCTTCTCGGCGACGGAAACCCGTACCGTGCCGCCCTTGCGCAGCTTGCCGAACAGGACCTCGTCCGCAAGCGGTTTCTTGATGTGTTCCTGGATGACGCGGGCCAGCGGCCGCGCACCCATCCGGTCATCATAGCCCTTCTCGGCCAGCCATGCGATCGCCTCGGGCTGCAGGTCGAAGGTGACGCCGCGATCCGCCAGTTGCGCTTCGAGCTGGATGACGAACTTCTGCACCACCTGGTGGATGACAGGAACCGGCAGCGGGCCGAACGGAATGATCGCGTCGAGACGGTTGCGGAACTCCGGCGTGAACAGGCGGTTGATCGCCTCCATGTCATCGCCTTCGCGCCGCGACGAACCAAAACCTATGGCGGAGCGGGCCATGTCGGACGCGCCCGCATTGGTCGTCATGATCAGGATGACGTTGCGGAAATCGATCTGCTTGCCGTTATGGTCGGTCAGCTTGCCATGATCCATGACCTGCAACAGGATGTTGAACAGGTCCGGATGGGCCTTTTCGATCTCGTCCAGCAGCAGCACGCAATGCGGATGCTGGTCGACGCCATCGGTCAGAAGTCCGCCCTGGTCGAAGCCGACATAGCCGGGAGGCGCGCCGAGCAACCGCGAAACGGTGTGACGCTCCATATATTCCGACATGTCGAACCGCAGCAGTTCGACCCCGAGCGAGGCCGCAAGCTGCTTGGCAACCTCCGTCTTGCCGACGCCCGTGGGGCCGGAGAACAGGTAGGAACCGATCGGCTTTTCGGGCTCGCGCAGGCCGGCACGGGCAAGCTTGATCGAGGACGACAGCGCCTCGATGGCGAGATCCTGTCCATAGACCACGCGCTTCAGCTCGGCCTCGAGATTGGAAAGCACCGCCTCGTCATCCTTGGAAACCGTCTTCGGCGGAATCCGCGCCATGGTGGCGATGGTCGCTTCGATCTCCTTCACGCCGATCGACTTCTTGCGCTTGGACTCCGGCAGCAGCATCTGGCTTGCGCCGGTCTCGTCGATCACGTCGATAGCCTTGTCGGGCAGCTTCCGGTCATTGATGTAGCGCGCCGAAAGCTCGACGGCCGATTTGATCGCTTCCACCGTGTATTTCACCTTGTGGAAGTCCTCGAAATAAGGCCGCAGCCCCTTCATGATCTCGATCGTATCCGGGATCGAAGGCTCGTTGACATCGATTTTCTGGAAGCGGCGAACAAGCGCCCTGTCCTTCTCGAAGAACTGGCGGAACTCCTTGTAAGTCGTTGATCCAATGCAACGAATTGCACCTGATGAAAGCGCCGGCTTCAAGAGGTTCGAGGCATCCATCGCGCCGCCGGACGTTGCGCCCGCGCCGATGATGGTGTGGATCTCGTCGATGAACAGGATCGCGCCCGGATATTCCTCGAGCTCCTTGATGACCTGTTTCAGGCGCTCTTCGAAATCGCCGCGATAGCGGGTTCCGGCCAGAAGCGTGCCCATGTCGAGCGAAAACACGGTCGCATCCTGCAACACGGCAGGCACCTTGCGCTCGACGATGCGCTTTGCCAATCCCTCGGCGATCGCGGTCTTGCCGACGCCCGGATCCCCCACATAGAGCGGGTTGTTCTTGGAACGGCGGCAAAGGATCTGAATCGTACGGCTGATTTCCTGGTCGCGGCCGATCAGCGGATCGATCCGGCCATTGCGCGCGCGGTCGTTCAGATTGATGCAATAGGCCGACAGCGCGTCCTGCTTCTTTTTCGTGGCCTCTTCGCTATCCGCGGAATGGCTGTCGTCATTGCCGTTTTCGGCAGCGCCGAGCGGCGTGCGCGGCTCCGACATGCCGGGACGCTTGGAAATCCCGTGCGAAATGTAGTTGACCGCATCATAGCGCGTCATCTGCTGTTCCTGCAGGAAGAACGCGGCATGGCTCTCCCGTTCGGCAAAGATCGCCACGAGAACATTGGCGCCCGTCACTTCCTCGCGGTTGGAGGACTGGACGTGAATGACGGCGCGCTGGATAACGCGCTGAAACGCGGCGGTAGGCTTGGAGTCCTCGTCATAGCCCGTCACCAGATTGTCGAGCTCATGATCGACATAGTCGGTCACCGTGCGGGTCAGTTGCACGAGATCGACATTGCAGGCACGCATGACGCTGCTCGCATCCTGATCATCGATCAATGCAAGCAGGAGGTGTTCCAGCGTTGCATATTCGTGGTGATGCTCATTGGCGATCGTCAATGCCTGGTGAAGGGCCCGCTCAAGACTGGGTGAGAAAGATGGCATGAAACCTCACTTTTTCTCCATCACGCATTGCAGCGGATGTTGGTTTTGCCGCGAATAGTCCATGACTTGCGTCATCTTGGACTCCGCAACCTCATAGGTAAAGACACCGCACTCCCCGACCCCGTGATTATGCACATGAAGCATAATCCGCGTGGCATCCTCCTTGTTCTTCTGGAAGAAGCGTTCCAGCACATGAATGACGAATTCCATGGGTGTGTAATCGTCATTCAGGATCAACACTCGATAAAGGCTGGGCTTCTTGAGCTTGGGTTTGGTTCGCGTGATAACGGCAGTGCCCCTGCCCGGTCCGTTACCCCCGCTCTTGTCCTCATCCTGCATTCTGGGTGAAAACGTAGTCATCTCTTCCATGCCCGCATATGAATTGTGCCTTTGTGTCACTCCATGCAATCTATGTAGGTCGCAACAACCAAATTTTAAGCCCTATCTTCAAGCTTGCAAGATCAAGTTGGCGTCCCGGCGGCAAATTGATACCTGCAATGTAAAAAAGGGCCCGCTTGCTGGTGCAAGCCGGCCCCTCGCGCCCTTCCGCCCTTAAGGCGAAAGCTATTTCGGCACGCGTGCAACTGCAACCTCGTAGGGCCGGTAGGCTTCCCTGGCCAGTTCGGCATAGAGTTCGCTGAAACGGGTGGCCTGCCCGACAAAGGATTCGTAGGCGCGGCGGGCAAAATCGTGCTGGGTCTCCAGCGCCTGCTCCGGCGATTTGATCGAAGCCAGCTTCTGCATCAGGGCGGAGCCTTCCTCGACGGATTTCCGCGAATAGTCGGCGGCTTCGCTGGCAATGGTCTGGAGCCCCTGCGACACCGCGCCGAGACTGGTCATCGCCGTATCGAGGACGTCCCGGCCCTTCTGGTTCAATGCGTCAAACGGAGCGGTCATTTCCATACCTCTTGCAAGTGTTCTTGCGGAAAAAGGTAGTGTGCACTGCACAAATTGTCAAACCGCCGCACTCTCGCCGCTGTTAAAAATTAACCGAACTTCGCGGAAAAAGATGAACGATCCGGTTACCATAAACAGTTTGGTAACGCTGATGCCGCTAAAGTCAAAACTCCGTTTTCGTTGCATTTGATGGTCGATGAATCCCGACCGCATATCGAGCAGGTGTTGAAATTGCTTTATCCGGCCCGCCAAAAATCCCCGTTCAGCAGAAGAGTGGCCCGCCTGGTGTTCGCGTTGGCTTTGGCCTCGGGGTTGGCTTCAGTCCAGACATCCGGCGCCGCCGCCAACAGCAAGGCAGCCGCGGTCGTGGTGGACGCCAATACGGGCAAGACGCTCTATTCGTCCAATGCAGATGCCAAGCGTTATCCGGCTTCGCTGACGAAGATGATGACCCTCTATATGCTTTTCGAGGCGATGGCGGCGGGCAAGGTCTCGAAATCGACGCCCATCCCTGTCTCCGCCTATGCGGCTTCGCAGCCGCCGACAAAAGTCGGCATCAAGCCCGGCCAGACGATCAGCGCCGAGGCGGCCATCCTTTCATTGATCACCAAGTCCGCCAATGATGCGGCCACCGCCATCGGCGAATATCTCGGCGGCAGCGAGCAGCGCTTTGCCGTCATGATGACCAACAAGGCCCGCCAGCTCGGAATGAACCACACGCAGTTCCGCAACGCCAACGGCCTTCCGGACGTGAAGCAATATTCGACCGCGCGCGATCTCGCCGTTCTCGGCATCGCGCTCCGCGAACATTTCCCGCAATATTACAGCTATTTCTCGACGCGCAGCTTCAGCTATCGCGGCCGCCGGATCGTCGGGCACAATCGCCTGCTCGGCAAGATCGAGGGCGTGGACGGCATCAAGACCGGCTATACGCGCATGTCCGGCTTCAACCTCGTCTCCTCGGTCAATACCGGCGGCAAGAAGCTGGTCGCGGTCGTCATGGGCGGCACGAGCGGCGGTTCGCGCGACGCGCAGATGGCCAAGCTCATCGCAGCCTACCTGCCCAAGGCATCGGCACGCGACGGCGGCAATCTGCTCGCCTCGCGCAAGAACAGCCGCCTGAGCGTTGCCGCGCTTGAACTGCCCGAGGATGGCGATGCGCCAGTGCCGGTTCGCCGCGAGACAGTGGCTGCAACATCGGTGCCGGAGGTAATCACCGCCTATGCCGAACCAGCCCAGCCTGCATCGCCAGCAGCGCGCATTCTCGCAGTGCCGACGCCGCGCGAAGAAGTCGGCGAAGGCGACGTATCCGAAGTCGATCCGGTCACCACGGCATCGGCGACGCCCGGCGGCTGGATGGTGCAGATTGCCTCCGTCGGCAGCCCGGACGAAGCAAAGGCGCTGCTTTCCAAGGCTGCGACGCAGGTCGGCGGCCCGCTGGCAGGCCTCTCGCCCTATACGGAACAGTTCCAGAAGGGCGCCACCACCTATCACCGCGCCCGTTTCGCCGGCATCTCTTCCGCCAAGGCGGCAAGCAATGCCTGTGCGGCACTGAAACGCCAGAAATACAATTGCTTTGCAATCGCGCCGCAGTCGGGCGGTTGATTTTACGAATGACCCGGTAGGTAAAGCGTAAGGGGTTTAGCGATGTCGATCATTACAGACAGTTTCGACGCTCATGCAACGAGGTCCGCAAGGTCGTTTCCGGGCCTTGGCGCCCTGCAGCAGGCGGCGCAGCGCATTGCCGATCTGCGGCGGAGCGATGCTCCGTTCAAGACCATGGACCTAGTCAACGTCCTGTTGTGCCAGGCGGCCCGCTCGCGGCGCGTGGCCCAGCCCGCCGTGCGGCTGCGCCTGAATTCGGACCCCCGCAACGGCGTCGTGGCCGTCCGCCTGAAATTATCCTGACAATGAGAGCCTAGAGCAGGCCGAGCGCGGCCAGTTCATTGCGCAATTCGGGCGGCAGTTTGGCCCGGCCGGAGCCGCCCTTGCCCTCATCGACCGGTGCATCGTCGGCGGAGAGATAGCGCCAGCCCTGAAACGCCCGGCGCGGCTGCCACTCGGTGGCGATGATGCGCGGGTCGAGCACCAGATGGCAGCGGGATATGCCCTCATCATCCGTGAACGTGCGAATATCGGTCAGCATCTGCCGGCACTGGATATTGCCCTTTATCACCCAGTAGAGCGAGCCGCCGTCCAGGAGTTCGTCGACGCGCTTGGGCACCATCCGTGTCGTATGGAACTGCTCGGCGGAAAGACCCGCCCGGCGACGTTCATCGAGCCGGAAATCGATCCATGCCGCCAGTTCCTCGATGGCATTGCAGCCAACGCACAGTTTTACCAGATTGAGAGCCATGATTAAGCATTCGCATTTCGCGGGCCGTCGTCAACGACCGGCCGAGGTTCTCCACAGGCTCAGCATTCGACGACGTTGACCGCCAGCCCGCCGAGACTGGTTTCCTTGTAGCGCTCGCTCATGTCGACGCCGGTCTGGCGCATCGTCTCGATACAGGCATCGAGCGGCACGAAATGCGTGCCGTCGCCTTTCACGGCCAGGGAAGCGGCGGTCACTGCCTTCACCGCACCAAGCGCGTTGCGCTCGATGCAGGGCACCTGCACCAGCCCGGCGACCGGGTCGCATGTCATGCCGAGATGATGTTCGAGCGCGATCTCCGCGGCATTCTCGATTTGCTCCGGCGTCCCGCCAAGCACGGCGGCGAGGCCGGCCGCCGCCATGGCCGAGGCGGACCCGACCTCCCCCTGGCAGCCGACTTCGGCGCCGGAGATGGAGGCATTCGTCTTGATCACGCCGCCAATGGCCGCGGAGGTAAGCAGAAAGTCGCGGATACCATGCACGTCGGCATCCTCGTGGAAATGCAGGTAATAGCGCAGTACGGCCGGGACGACGCCGGCAGCGCCGTTGGTCGGGGCGGTGACGACGCGTCCGCCCGCAGCATTCTCCTCGTTGACCGCCATGGCGTAGACCGAAAGCCAGTCATTGGCGAGGAGCGGATTGATGCGGTTCTGCCGCCATTCCTCCTGCAGGCGATCATGCAGATATCTTGCGCGGCGCTTAACGTTCAGGCCGCCCGGCATGATGCCCTCCTGCTCCAGCCCGCGGTCGATGCAGGAGCGCATCGCGCCCCAGATCCGGTCCAGCCCGGCATCGAGTTCGCCGCGGCTCATGAACATTTCTTCGTTGCGGCGCTTCATTTCGGCGATGGACAAGCCGCTTTCGCGCGCCATGTTCAGCATCTGCTGCGCATTCCTGAAGGGAAACGGCACCGGTTGCTCGGCTTTTGGCGCCGTGCGCGTCCTGGCGGCCTCGAGTTCTTCCTCCGTCACGACGAAGCCGCCGCCGATGGAATAGAACACCCGGCGCAGCAGCAGCCGGTCGTCGCCATCATAGGCCTCGAAAGCCATGCCGTTCGCATGGCCCGGCAGGGGCGTGCGCTTGTCCATGACGAGATCGGTCGACGGATCGAAATCATACTGCGGATGGCCGTCGGGCGTGAGTTTCTTCGTTCGCCGCACCTCTTCGAGCAGCGCATCCATCCTGTTGGGATCGATCGTCGCCGGCAGCAGGCCGCAAAGACCGAGGATGACCGCCCGGTCCGTGGCGTGCCCGACACCGGTGAAAGCGAGCGAACCATGCAGCCGGGCGCGCAGCCGGGCGACCTTGACGCCGGTCGGGCGCGGCCACTGGCCGCTTTTCAGCTCGTCCAGGAACAGGCCTGCCGCAGTCATCGGCCCCATCGTATGGGAGCTCGATGGGCCTATGCCGATCTTATAGAGGTCAAAAACCGACAAAAACATTCACTACCTCGCCCAATTTCTCGGACATCATGGCCGCCGGACATGTTTCATCGCGGAGCAGCGGCGACTTTGCCTTGCGTTAATACGACATAGAGTGCCGGATGCCAAAAACCAAGGGCACAGCGCATGCAGCCGCGCATTGTTGACACGGCGGCGGACTCTCCGAATAGATGACATCGACAATTCCGCATTGCGAGTGGTGATATGGCATCTGCCCCAATCATGACCTACTGGATGGACATCCTGGCCATGATCTATTTCTTCTTCGTCTGGGGGCTCTATTCCCGCACGACGGCGCGAGGCTTTGCCAATCGCCGGTCGCTGACGTCGGAGATGAACCATGCGCGCGGCCAGTGGATGACCACCATGGCATCGCGCGAACTGCGCATGATCGACACCAGCATCATGATCGGGTTGCAGCAGGGCACGGCATTCTTCGCCTCCACCTGCATTTTCGCCATTGGCGGCTGCTTCGGCCTGTTGAACTCGTCCGGCCGTGTCCTGACCCTTTTTCACGACCTTCCCTTCCTCGGCGAGACGACGCAGCAGCTCTTCGAAACCAAGATCCTCGGCCTGCTCGTCCTCTTCGCCTATGCCTTCTTCAAATTCGCCTGGTCCTACCGCCTGTTCAATTACTGCTCGATCCTGATCGGCACCGTCCCGATGGCGCGCGACAAGGGGCCGGACGATCCGGCAGTCATCGCCAGCATCAACCGCGCCACCGGCATCAACGTGCAGGCGGGCACGCATTTCAACGCGGGCCTGCGCGGCATATTCTTTTCCATCGGCTATCTTGGATGGTTCCTCCACCCGCTGCTGTTCATGCTGACGACCACCCTCGTCGCAATCGTGCTGCTGCGGCGGCAATTCTTCTCGAAGGCGCGCGAAGTCCTGATGCGAAATCCCGCCGGCCTATAGGCGGCGCGGCAGGTAGCGCCAGACGAAAACGGCGGTGAAAACCATCAACCCCGCGAGAGCGATGAAGATCGCCCCGATATTGAAGAAGCTCAGGATGATCGAATAGACGAAAGCCGGAACAATCTCCGAGAAGTCGAGATATGTCCGGTAGACGGCCGTCATCTGCGCCCGCTCATGCGGATGGACCGCGCGGATGAAGGTGGTGGAGGCCAGCGTATCGAGCGCGACGCAGAAGAACGCTCCGACGAGCAGCATGAGCGCCGCGACCATGGGGAAACCCGCCCCGGCGATGCCGGCGCCGATGAGTGCTGCGGCGATGAGCACGAAAACGCCGGAAATCGTGCGCGTCAGTCCCTGGATCATGCCGATCTTGCCCCACAGGATGGAGGCGAGCAGGAACAGATTGCCGAGCGAGACCAAAAGCCCGCCGGCCAGCGAGCCCTGCCCGGTCGCTACCATGAGGATGGGACCATAGACGAAAAACGTGCTCCAGTAGCAGGAACGCGCGAAGGCGATGAGCCAGGCAAGCCGCAACCGGGGCTGCACCACGAAGCGCCTTATGTTGGCGATCGGATTTGCGGGCCGGCTCGGTCCCTTCTGCAGGGCCGGATTGTCGCTGAGCCGGAAGTACCAGAACAGCCCGAGCAGGAGCAGCGAGAAACAGATGGAGGCGAGGAAGGGCGCGATCATCCCGACTTTCGTATAGAGAAACACGCCGACGAACGGGCCGCCGGTCCAGGCCAGCGTCGCCGTTGCCATGCGTACCGATTCCGCCCGCACCAGTTCGCCCTTCTTTATGTGGTCCATGATGTAGAGGCTGAGCGTAATCGACAGCGTCCCGGCGCCGAAGGTGCGCAGGAACAGGCCCAGCGCCTGCCCCGGCAGCGTATCGAGCGCAAAGGCGCAGCAGCCGAGGATCAGCGCCGCCGCGCCGGATGTATAGACCCAGCGCCGCGGAATGCGCACGATGAGCATCGGGATCGACAATGTGGAAATCAGGCCGAGCAGCGACATGCAGGTATAGAGGATGCTGACGCCGCGCTCGCTCTGCATCAAATCATAGGTCTGGATCGGCACCACGCTGGTGATGATCGCCCGGGCCATCGATTCGATGCCGAACAGGATAGCGAATACCCGCGCCGTCGGGCGCTTGGCAGCATCGATCCAGATAGGATGGCGAACCTGGTTGATCACGGGAAGACTTTGAACATTGGAGTCGGGCGGCCGGGAAATACTGGACGCTTGCGCGCTCCATAGCAGTCAATTGCACGACATCCTATGTCTATTTATTGCCCATGGCGGGCTTTCGCAGCAATTCGTGGCGGGGCTTGCGAGCCGTCGGCACCGGCCTTGCAAAACCGGCGCGCCTTGTCCAAGATCGACCGGCAGAACGAGTCCCTCAAAAGCAGTTTGCCGTGCTTGCGCCCTTCGACTGATACAGGTTCCTTCATGACGCAAGCAGATTTGCCCCCGCCCCCCTCGCGCATACGCCTGACAAGGCTCGACCTGCTGCGTGGTCTGGCGCTCATTGCCATGGCCATCTACCACACCGGCTGGGATCTGGAATTCTTCGGCTATATGGAGCCGGGCACCACGGGCCATGGCGGCTGGAAGCTCTTCGCGCGCTGCATCGCTTCGAGCTTCCTGTTCCTGGTGGGTTTCAGCCTCGTGCTTGCCCATGGCAACGGCATTCGCTGGCGTTCATATGGCATTCGCCTGGCGCAGATCATTGCCGCCGCGCTCGCCATCACGGCAGCCACCTATTTCTTCACGCCGGAAAGCTTCGTCTTCTTCGGCATCCTCCATCAGATAGCGATTGCCAGCATCCTCGGGCTGGCCTTCATCCGCCTGCCGGTGATCGTCATCGTCCTGTGCGCCGCCGCGACCATCGCCGCGCCGCTCTATCTCGCCTCGCCGGTCTTCGATGCAGCCTGGTACTGGCCGCTCGGCCTTTCGCAGACAGCTGTCCGATCCAATGATTACGTGCCGATCTTCCCATGGTTCGGCGCCGTTCTCGCCGGCATCGCCACGGCGCGCCAGATGCGGCAATACGGCATCATGGCTGCGCTTGCCGGGCCGATCCTGCCGCAAGCGGCCGAGCGTCCGCTGCAATTCATCGGCCGGCACAGCCTGGCCTTTTACCTGATACACCAGCCGGTCCTCATCAGCTGCGTATTCCTGCTCTCGCAGATATATCCGCCGGCTGTCGCCACGCCGCATGAGGTCTTTTCGCAGGCCTGCGTGCAAAGCTGCGCCGCCGACAATGAGACAGCGTTCTGCCAGCGCTTCTGCGATTGCGTGATCGGCGAGACCGAAACCGCCGGAATATTCGATGAGCTTTTTGCCGGGAAACGCGACCAGAGCGATCCTCAAATGGCCGAAATCGCGCAGATCTGCACGCAGGGCAGCAGCCAGCCCTAGGTCAACTGCCTAGGTATTGACGCCGAGTTCCGCCAGCCGCTCGATGCAGCCTTCTTCGACCTGGTCGAGCTCGGCCAGCGTCTCCTCGATGTCGCGCCGCTTCTGCCTCAGTTCCGCGCGCTTCTCTTCCACGCGCTTCATCATGAGGTGGATCTGGCCGACCTCCCCGGGCGGTGCCTTGTACATCTGGATGATCTCCTGGATTTCGGAGATCGAGAAGCCCAGCCGCTTGCCGCGCAGGATCTGTTTCAGCAGATGCCGGTCCGATGGCCTGAACAGCCGCGTGCGCCCGCGCCGCACCGGATGGATCAGCCCCTCGTCCTCATAGAACCGCAAGGTTCTGGTCGAGACGCCGAACTCGCGCGTCAATTCGGTAATGGAGTAGTATTCGCGGATCGCCGACAAAGATTCATTCCTTTTTAGACCGGTCTGACGTTTGTCCACGAATTTACGTAAAAGTCAATTGTACGATTGTTTTGAACTGTGAACTTCCGTGCACGACGGCGCGGTCAGCCGAAGCCGAAACCGAACCACCAGGTGGCAAGGCCGAGGAAGGAGAAGAATCCGACCACATCGGTCACGGTGGTGACGAATACCGCGGAGGCGATGGCGGGATCGGCGCCGAAGCGGTGCAGCAACAGCGGAATGAGAATGCCGCCCATGGCGGCGGCCAGCATGTTGATGATCATGGCGGTGGCAATGATGCCGCCGAGATTGACATTGCCGAACCAGAACGATGCGACGGCACCGATCAGGATGGCGAAGATCGCGCCATTGATGATGCCGACGAGCGCTTCGCGCCGAATGATGCGGCCGGCATTGTAGATATCCATGTCGCGGGTCGCGAGGGCGCGCACGGTGACGGTCATGGTCTGCGTGGCGGCATTGCCTCCCATGGAAGCGACGATCGGCATCAGTACCGCCAGCGCCACCATCTGCTGGATCGTCCCGTCGAAAAGGCCGATCACGGAAGCCGAGATGAAGGCGGTGAAGAGATTGATCACCAGCCAGGGCGTGCGCGAACGCGAGGTCGAAAGCACGGAGTCCGACAATTCCTCGTCGCCGACGCCGCCGAGCCGCAAGATGTCCTCCTCGGCCTCTTCCTGGATGACGTCGACGATGTTCTCGATCGTCAGGACGCCGACGAGGCGCTCGTTCTCATCCACCACGGCGGCGGAAAGCAGATCATATTGTTCGAATATCTGCGCCGCCTCTTCCTGGTCCATGGTGGCCGGAATGGCATGGCGTGTCTCGTGCATGATGTCTTCGATCTTGATCTCGCGCCGCGTGCGCAGGATGCGGTCGAGATCTATCGCGCCGAGCAGGCGGAACATGGGATCGATGACGAATATCTGCGAGAAGGAATCCGGCAGGTCGGCATTCTCGCGCATGTAGTCGATGGTCTGGCCGACCGTCCAGAATGGAGGCACGGCAACGAACTCCGTCTGCATGCGCCGGCCGGCCGTCTCTTCCGGATAGCCGAGGGAGCGGCGCAGGCGAACACGTTCGGTAAAGGGAAGCTGCGCCAGGATCTCGTCGCGATCCTCCTGGTCGAGGTCCTCCAGAATATAGACCGCATCGTCCGAATCCAGGTCCTGGACCGCCTCGGCAATCTGGCGGTTCGGCATGGCATCGACGATTTCGAGGCGCACGGCCTCGTCCACCTCGGTCAGTGCGGCAAAATCGAACTCGTCGCCGAGAAGTTCGATCAGCGCGCGGCGCTGGTCCGATTGCAGCGCCTCGAGCACATCGCCCAGCTCCGACTGGTGGAGCTTGGCGACATGGGAGCGCAGGAACAGCACGTCGCGATCGGCGATCGCCGCGCCAACCCGCGCCAGATAGGACGACCGGACGGCGCCGTCATCGCCATAGATGTCGGCTTCCTCATCCTGGGGCGGGGTTTGCGATAGGTGTTCCGTCTCGTCCATGCTGTCCGCACCCGTCTTGCTGGCATGCTGTCAGGCGAGGCGTACAATACGGACTGCGAAGAAACAAACGAAATTCCGCGTGCGCGCCCCGACTTCTGCGACTATCGAAGGCAGATCGGTTCTGCCTCAGGCCGCAGTGTCCTGCCAGCCGCTTATCGCCTTGACCTCGAGGAAATCCTCAAGGCCCCAATGCCCGCCCTCGCGGCCGATGCCAGACTGCTTGTAGCCGCCGAAGGGAGCATCCGCCGCATGGGAAGCGCCATTGATGCGCACCATGCCCGCCCGCAACTGCCGCGAAACACGGCGGATGCGCTGCGGATCGCCGGACTGGACATAGGCGGCGAGGCCATAGGGCGTGTCATTGGCGATCTCGACGGCTTCCTCCTCCGTATCGAACGGGATGATGGCGAGGACCGGGCCGAATATCTCCTCCCGTGCGATCGTCATGTCGTTGGTCACATCGGCGAATATGGTCGGCCGCACATAATAGCCCCGATTGAAGCCCTCGGGCCGCCCCATGCCGCCGGCGATCAGCCGCGCGCCTTCCTTGATGCCCTTCTCGATCAGGCCCTGCACCTTGTTGAACTGTATCTCCGACACCAGCGGCCCCATGTGATCGCCATCCTGCGCCGGATCGCCGACGCTGGTGGCATTGGCGGTCGCGGCGGCCACTTCGGTCGCCCGCTCATAGACCGAGCGCTCGACGAGCATCCGCGTCGGCGCATTGCAGGACTGGCCCGTATTGTTGAACACATGAGCGACGCCGCGCCTCACGGCTTCGTCCACGTCGCTGTCGGCAAAGACGATGTTGGGCGACTTGCCGCCGAGTTCCAGCGAAACCCGCTTGACCGTTTCGGCCGCCGCCTTGGTCACGGCGATACCGGCACGCGTCGAACCGGTGAATGACATCATGTCGATGCCGGGATGCCGCGACATGGCCTCGCCCACCGTCGGGCCGTCGCCATTGACCAGGTTGAAAACGCCCGCCGGCAGGCCGGAGGCATCGATGATCTCGGCAAACACGACCGACGAGATCGGCGCGACCTCGGAAGGCTTCAGGATGACCGTGCACCCGGCCGCAATGGCCGGAACGACCTTGAGCACCACCTGGTTCATCGGCCAGTTCCACGGCGTGATGAGGCCGCACACGCCAATGGGTTCATAGGCAATCCGCGTTGTCGTGTTGCGCTCATCCAGCGGCCGCTCGAACTTGAAGTCCTTGAGGGCGCGCTGAAACGCCTTCATGTGCGACATGCCGGAGGCCGCCTGCTCCTCGAGAGCCATCTTGATCGGCGCGCCCATCTCCTGCGAGATGGCCTTGGCCATGTCCGACATGCGCGTTTCATAGGCCTTCAGCAGACGCTCGAGCCAGGCAAGGCGCTCCTCGCGCGTCGTGAGGCTCCAGGTCGAGAAGGCGCGCCGTGCCGCGGTCACCGCCTTGTCCACATCCTCCGCCGAGCCGAGCGAGATCACCGCGAACGCCTGTTCGTCCGCCGGATTGATGACTTCGAGTTCCTTGGCGACAGCGGGCGCTATCCACTTGCCATCGATGTAGAAATCGGTCTTGCGCAGCATATTGGCCTCCTGGATGGGAATTTCGAATGGAATGAGATGCCGGGTTGCAGGGAAATGAACGGGCACTTGATCCTGTGTAGCGGATCACGGCTTGTGCGGCCAACAGGAATATCGAACAAACAAGCGAAAATTGCGGCGTTATCGACCTGATCGCGCGGAATTGAACGCCTGCGCCAGACGCAGGAAATTGCCGAGCATGGCATGGCCATATTCGGTGAGCACGGATTCCGGATGGAACTGCACGCCATGGGTCGGGTGCGTTGCATGCGACACCGCCATCACCTCGCCTGCCTCGGAGCGCGCCGTTATGCGCAGCAGCCCCTCCGCCTCCGGTGCCTCGACGATCAGCGAGTGATACCTGCCGGCCTTCAGCGGGCTCGGCAGCCCCCTGAACAGGCCTTCGCCATCATGATGGATCGGCGACGAGCGCCCATGTACCGGCTCCTTGGCGCGGACCACGCGGCCGCCGAAGACCTCGCCGATACATTGGTGGCCAAGACATATTCCAAGGATCGGTACTTCGCCGCTCAGGGATCGGATGATCGGCATGGACTGCCCCGCCTCGAACGGCCCGCACGGCCCCGGCGACAGGATGATGGCTTCGGGCGCCATGGCCGCGACCTCCGCCACCGTCAGCCTGTCATTGCGGATGACGCGGGTTTCCTTGCCGAGTTCGGCAAAGTACCGGGCTACGGTGAAAACGAAGGAGTCGTAATTGTCGACGATAAGGATCATGAGCCGGCCCCTTGCGCGAACACGGCGAAGATGCGCGCGGCCTTGTCCAGCGTCTCCTGATATTCGGCCGCGGGATCGGACAAAGCCGTAATGCCGCCGCCCGCCTGCAATACAGCCCTGCCCGCTTTGAAGGATACGGTGCGGATGGCGATATTGCTGTCGAAACTGCCGTTGAAACCGATATAGCCGATCGATCCGCAATAGATGCCGCGCGCAACCTTCTCGATCTCGGTGATGATCTCCATTGCCCGGACCTTCGGCGCGCCGGTGATCGAGCCTCCCGGAAATGACGCGGCGATGAGATCGCCCAGGCCCTTGCCGCTGGCAAGTTCGCCCGTCACGACCGAAACGAGATGATGGACGGCATAGGATTCCAGCCCGCAAAGGGTGGGCGTCAGCACCGAATGAGGCCGGCACACCCGCGACAGATCGTTTCGCATCAGATCGACGATCATCAGGTTCTCGGCGCGATCCTTCTCGGAATTGAGCAACAGTTCCGCCGAGGCGGCGTCTTCCACGGGATCGTCGGAGCGCGGCGCCGTGCCCTTGATCGGCCGCGTTTCCACCGCCCGCCCCCGCACCTTGAGGAACCGTTCGGGCGAACTCGAGGCGATCACGCTGTCGCCATGGTCGAGAAAGGCCGCAAATGTAGCCGGATTGCCCTGGCGCAATTTCCGGTAGAACGCCCAGCTGTCATAGAAATCGGGCAGGTCCGCCACGAACCGTTGCGCGATGTTGGCCTGGAAGATGTCGCCTGCAAGGATGTATTCGACGACCCTGCCAACGGCATCCATATAGTCCCGGCGCTCGAAATTCGATCGCCACGCCGCCTTGGCAATCGGCGGAATGGCGGTCTCCGGCGCCCCGGGCTGCGCCAGGCAATCCAGGAATTGCCGCGCCCGCTCCTCCGCCCGCCCGCTGCGCTGCCCGCTTTCCGCCGGCAGGCCCGACGACAGCAGCCACGCCTTGCCTTCCTGGTGGTCGAAAGCGATGACGACATCGTGGAAATGCCAGGCGGCATCGGCAATGGAGCCTTCGTCGGGCGCAAGCGGCTGCGGCAATTCTTCCAGAAGACGGCCGAATTCATAGGCGAAATAACCGATGGCCCCACCCTGGAACGGTGGCACGCCCGGCACATCCTCCAGCCCGTAGCGATCGACGAAACCCATCAAGGCCTGCAGCGGCGGCTCGCTCAGTTCTTCGCCGTTCCAGAACGAGCGCCGGTCCCGCACTTCGAACCTGCCGAAAGGATCGGCGCAGACATAGGAATAGCGGCCGAGCGACGGATGCTTCATCGCACTGTCGAGAAAGCTCAGCCCGCCGAGCTTGCGCAACCGGGCCGCAGCATCGACGGGTTCGAGCCAGGGAATTTCATGAATGCGCAAGCCGGGTTCTCCTCGAATACCGCGCCGGCCGCAATTCTAGCCGCTTTTGCGTGTCGACAGGAGAATACTTGTCTCCGTTGAGGTGATTCCGTCAATATGCCGGATGTCGCGCAGGGTCTTGTCGAATGCCTCGAGCGTCTCCACCTCGATCTCCGCGACGATGTCCCAGCGGCCATTGGTGGTGTGCAGCGCCTTGATCTCCGGGAAACCCTGGAGGCGGCGCACGACCTTTTCGGCCGCCTGTCCCGCAACTTCGACCATCGCTATCGCCCGGACGCCGTAGAGGCCGGCTCCAGCCCGCAGATTGACGGTGAAGCCCTGAATCGTGCCGTCATCCACCATCCTGTCGATACGGCTGCGAACCGTGGCACGCGATATGCCGAGAATCGTCGCCATCGACGACAACGGCACGCGGCAATCGTCCCGCATCAGAGCCAGTATTCTACGGTCCGTGTCGTCCATGATCTGTCACTTTGGCTAAAATGATTGAGCAAATTGCGTAGTATGCCTGTCATTTCTATCAGGATGCCGCCTTTTTGTCAGCAGCCCAACATGCCACAATCCCGGCAGCATCGGCATTGACGGGGAAAGCGGCATTCAATGGATTCACGGGATTCACGCGGGACTTTCGAAGAGCACCACAAACAGCTCCTCACCATCATCGGGGCGCCGATCGACGAGGGCGCCGGCCGGCCCGGCGCGTTGATGGGCCCCGCCGCCCTTCGTACCGCCGGTCTCATCCACACATTGAAGGAACTTGGCCATCCGGTCGACGATCGCGGCGACCTGCGCCTGCCGCAACAATTGCCGCAACTGCCGCCGATCGAAGGTCTTGCCCATTACAGGGAGCGGATTTCGGCCTGGTCGCGGCTTCTGGCGGTTGAAACCCATGCCGCCATGCAGGCGGGAGCGCTTCCGATCATACTCGGCGGCGACCACAGCCTTTCCATGGGTTCGATCAGCGGCGTCGCCCGCCACTGCGCTGAAGCGGGGCGCGAATTGTTCGTTCTATGGCTTGATGCCCATTCGGATTTCAATACGCCGCTCACCTCGCCGTCCGGCAACATGCACGGCATGTCCGCCGCGCTGCTTTGCGGCGAGCCCGGCCTGGAATTCGTCCATGGCGACACGCCGCACGGCTTGATAAAGCCGGGCAATCTGCACCTCTTCGGCATCCGTTCGATCGATGCCAGCGAGCGCGTGCTGCTGCGGGATCGCGGCATAGACGTGATCGACATGCGGCGGATCGACGAGGTCGGCCTGCCGACGCTCCTGCGCAAGATCATCGAGCGGGTTGAACGCGCCAATGGCGTGCTTCACGTCAGCCTCGACGTGGATTTTGTCGATCCCTCGCTCGCGCCGGGCGTAGGCACCACCGTTCCGGGCGGCGCGACCTATCGCGAGGCGCATCTGGCAATGGAGATGCTGCATGATTCCGGCCTCGTCTGCTCGCTCGATGTGGTCGAACTGAACCCGTTTCTCGACGAACGCGGAAAGAGCGCCCTGCTGCTCGTCGATCTCGTCGCCAGCATGTTCGGACGCTCCATATTCGACCGCCCGACACTGCCCGGCCGAGCGGCAGGCGCATTGACCAACTAGGACTGGAGGACATCTTGCTACACACCGCCGCCCATCTCATTTCCACGGAAGCCCGCCTCGGCGCGCACAATTACAAGCCGCTCGACGTCGTTCTCGAACGGGGCGAAGGCGTCCATGTCTGGGATATGGATGGGAAGCGATATCTCGACTGCCTTTCCGCCTATTCGGCGGTCAATCAGGGCCATTGCCATCCGAAGATCCTGAAAGCGATGGTGGAACAGGCCGGAAAGCTGACGCTGACCTCCCGTGCCTTCCGCAACGACCAGCTGGCGCTGTTCTACGAGGAAGTCGCCAGCCTGACCGGCTCCCACAAGATATTGCCCATGAACAGCGGCGCGGAAGCAGTGGAAACGGCGATAAAGGCCGTGCGCAAATGGGGCTATGAAGTGAAGGGCATTGCCGAAAACGCTGCCGAGATCATTGTCTGTTCCGACAATTTCCACGGCCGCACCATGGGCATCGTCGGCTTCAGCACCGATCCTTCGGCCCGGGAGAATTTCGGCCCCTTCGCGCCCGGCTTCCGCGTGGTTCCCTTCGGCGATCTCGCTGCCTTCGAAGCCGCGATAACCCCGAATACGGTGGCTTTCCTCGTCGAGCCGATCCAGGGCGAAGCCGGCGTGATCATTCCGCCGGCGGGCTATTTCCAGAAGGTGCGCGAATTGTGCACCCGGCACAATGTCACCCTTATCCTCGACGAGATCCAGACCGGCCTTGGCCGGACGGGGGCCCTGCTCGCCGAAGAACATGAGGGCATCGAGGCCGATGTCACGCTGATCGGCAAGGCGCTTTCCGGCGGCTTCTATCCGGTCTCGGCGGTACTTTCGAACAGCGACGTGCTCGGTGTTCTGAAACCCGGCCAGCATGGCAGCACCTTTGGCGGCAATCCGCTGGCCTGCGCCATTGCCCGCGCCGCCCTGCGGGTGCTCACCGAGGAAGGCATGATCGAGAATTCCCGCCGCGAGGGCGCCTATTTCCTCGAGCAGCTGAAGACCATCCGCAGCAATGTCGTGCGCGAAGTGCGCGGCCGCGGTCTCATGCTGGCGATCGAGCTGCATCAGGAGGCCGGCGGCGCCAACCAGTTCTGCTACGCCCTGAAGGAGCGCGGCATCCTCGCCAAGGATACGCATCGCGATACGATCCGCATCGCGCCGCCGCTGATCATCGAGCGGGATCAGGTGGACTGGGCGCTGGAACAGTTCGAGGCGGTGCTGACCCGCATGAACTGACCGCCGCCGGGGCAGTAACTTCCGGGTGCCTCAGCCACCAATGCGTGCGTTCTTCATTCTTTGCGCAACTGCCCCTACCTTAGGGCAAAGCAGTCAGGCAGGAAGAACGCCAGCATGGAACTCGGCATCTATACATTTGCGGGAATGGCTCCCGATCCCACCAGCGGCGTGGCGATCGACGCGCACCAGCGCATGCAGAACCTCATCGAGGAAATGGAACTGGCCGACCAGGTCGGTCTCGACGTCTTCGGCATCGGCGAGCATCATCGGCCGGATTTCGTGATCTCCACGCCTGCGGTCGCCCTTGCGGCCGGGGCCGCCCGCACGAAGAATATCCGCCTCACCAGCGCCGTCACGGTGCTGAGCTCGGACGATCCGGTGCGCGTGTTCCAGGAATATGCGACGCTGGACCTGATTTCCTCCGGCCGGGCCGAGATCATGGCCGGACGCGGTTCGTTCATCGAATCCTTCCCGCTTTTCGGCCATGATCTCAATGATTATGACGAGCTTTTCGCCGAAAAGCTCGATCTTCTGCTCAAGCTGCGCGAAAGCGAGCATGTGAGCTGGCGCGGCCGCCTGCGGGCGCCGATCGACAATCTCGGCGTCTATCCCCGGCCGCTGCAAAATCCCCTGCCCGTCTGGATCGCCGTTGGCGGCACGCCGGCATCGGTCATCCGCGCGGGTACGCTCGGCCTCCCGCTCGCCATTGCCATCATCGGCGGCGAACCGCACCGTTTCTCGCCGCTGGTCGAACTCTACCGCGAGGCTGGAGCCAAGGCGGGACATGCCGCCGAGACACTGAAGGTCAGCATCAATTCGCATGGCTATGTCGGCGAGACGTCGAAGGGCGCCGCCGACCAGTATTGGCCCTCATATGAGGTCGTGATGAACAAGATAGGCCGCGAGCGTGGCTGGCCGCCCAGCGATCGCCAGCACTATGAAGCCGGCCGCTCACCGCGCGGTGCGCTGCTGGTCGGCTCGCCGCAAGAAGTGATCGACAAGATCCTGCTCCAGCACAGCTATTTCCGCCATGACCGCTTCATGCTGCAGATCGATCTTGGCAGCCTGCCGCACAAGGAGACGCTGAAGGCCATCGAACTCTACGGCACGAGGGTCGCGCCGGAAATCCGCAAGGCGCTGAAATCAGACGTTGTTAAGGCCGAACCCGTGCAATAGGCGGCGAACCGCGAAATCCGGCTTGCCGGAGGTGAAAACGGCGATATCGTCGTCATGTTCCGGCTCGCCGCCGCCTTCCCTCGGCTTCAGCAGCGACAGCGCACGCCGCGCTATCGCCTCTGCCGGATCGAGCCAATCGACCGGCCAGGGCGCGAGGCGTCGGAAGACATTGACCAGAAACGGATAATGGGTGCAGGCGAGCACGACGATATCGGTGCGCCGTCCGTCATTGCTGTAGAAGCAGGGAGCGATTTCCGCCCGCACCGCCTCGTCGTCGACGAGTTCGCCGCGCATGTGCAATTCCGCCATCCGCGCGAGGTTCTGGCTGCCGACCAGCCGCACATGGCACCTTGCGGCAAAGGATTGAATCAGATCGCGCGTATAGGCGCGTTTCACCGTACCGGGCGTCGCCAGCACGCTTATCAAGCCCGACGAAGTGCGCTCCGCCGCCGGCTTGATGGCGGGTACGGTGCCGACGAAAGGCACGGCCGGAAAGGCCTTGCGCAGATCGTCCAGCACCAGCGTCGAGGCCGTATTGCAGGGGATGATGACCAGCTCCGGA
This sequence comes from Phyllobacterium sp. 0TCS1.6A, assembly GCF_026420825.1. Classification (NCBI taxonomy): domain Bacteria; kingdom Pseudomonadati; phylum Pseudomonadota; class Alphaproteobacteria; order Hyphomicrobiales; family Phyllobacteriaceae; genus Phyllobacterium; species Phyllobacterium sp. 0TCS1.6A. The sequence continues at coordinate 748,471 of NZ_JAPMAB010000001.1, read as the reverse complement.
TCATAGGTTTCGATGAAACCCTCGAACAGCGCGAGGATGCGCTGGCGCAACCCCTCTTCCTCCCAGTCGCCATAGGGAAACCCCGCATCGTCGGCGATATAGACGAACCGGCGGTCGGGCATCAGCACCCGCGCCTCCCGCAGCACGGTCAGGCCGCCCACGCCGCTGTCGAATGCAATGATCGGGCGCTCCATGCGCTGGCCGGGAAGATCATCGCGCTCGAGCGAGGCAGCAGCTCCGCTCCCTCCGGCATCGATTGTCCTATTCATCCTCGTGCTCCGCCGTCTCGATGCGTGGCTGGCGCTTGCGTCCTTCCGGTGCTCCAGCGCCCCGCGGCGTCTTCGGGCTGAAATGATCGAGCGAGACGAGCACGCCGCGCAGGAGCTTCAGTTCGGATTCCGAAAAGCCGGCGCGGGTCAGGACGCCACGCAGATTGTTGACCATGATTTCCTTGCGCGCCATGGGCCGGAAATAGCCCCGAGCCTGCAACGCCTCTTCGAGATGGTTGAAGAAGCCCTGCAGTTGCTCCTTCGGCGCCGGCTCGAGCTCCGGCCCGCGAAATGCGGTGTCCGTGGCTTTCTCCAGTCCGGACTTCATCCATTCATACGACATAAGCAGTACAGCCTGCGCGATGTTCAGCGACGAGAATGCCGGATTGACCGGAAAGGTGACGAGCTCATCTGCGAGGCTGATCTCGTCATTATTAAGTCCGAAGCGTTCGCGGCCAAAGAGAATTCCGGTCTTCTGCCCGCTGTCGAAGCGCTTGCGCAGCGCCTCGCCCGCTTCCACCGGCCCACGCACCTGCTTGTAGGCATCGCGCTCGCGCGCAGTGGTCGCGTAGACGAAATTGAGGTCTGCCACCGCCGTCGCCAGATCGTCGAAGACCTGCGCCGCATCGATGATGTGGTCGGCGCGGCTGGCCGCGGCGCGCGCCTTCTCGTTCGGGAAGGCCTCGCGCGGCTTGACGAGCCGCAGCTCCGCCAATCCGAAATTCGCCATCGCCCGCGCCACCATGCCGATGTTTTCCGGCAGCTGCGGCTCGACCAGAATGATGGCCGGGCCTTCGGCTATGAGCGTGCGATGTCTGTCTGTTCCGGCCATTTTCATTTCCTGCATTGATCGGCGCCCTCATAACCCGCGTTTTTTCGGCGGGCAATCTTGCTCTTTGCGCGAAAGGCGCAGACTGCGCCTTTGCGTTCGGCGAAGGCAGTGCTATAGGGGCGCGAACCCTCATTAAAAACCGATGCTGACATACCACTCCCCAGCAAAACAGAGGCTGACTATCCATGGCAAAGATCAAGGTTGCAAATCCTGTCGTCGAACTCGACGGCGATGAGATGACCCGCATCATCTGGCAATATATCAAGGAAAAGCTGATCCATCCTTACCTCGATATCGACCTGAAATATTTCGATCTTGGCATCGAACACCGGGATGCAACCGACGACCAGGTGACCATCGATGCCGCCAATGCCATCAAGCAATATGGCGTCGGCGTCAAATGCGCCACGATCACGCCGGATGAGCAGCGCGTCGAGGAATTCAAGCTGAAGAAGATGTGGAAGTCGCCGAACGGCACCATCCGCAACATCCTCGGCGGCGTCATCTTCCGCGAGCCGATCATCGCCAAGAACGTTCCCCGCCTGGTTCCGGGCTGGACGCAGCCGATCATCGTCGGCCGCCATGCCTTCGGCGACCAGTACCGCGCGACGGATTTCAGGTTCCCCGGCAAGGGCAAGCTCACCATCAAGTTCGTGGGCGAAGACGGCCAGACCATCGAACATGACGTCTTCGACGCACCCGGCGCCGGCGTCGCGATGGCGATGTACAATCTGGACGATTCGATCCGCGATTTCGCCCGCGCATCGTTCAACTACGCCTATAATCGCGGCGTTCCCTGCTATCTGTCGACCAAGAACACGATCCTCAAGGCCTATGACGGCCGCTTCAAGGATATCTTCCAGGAGATCTTCGACGCGGAGTTCAAGGACAAGTTCGCCGCCAAGAAGATTCACTACGAGCACCGCCTGATCGACGACATGGTCGCCTCCGCCCTGAAATGGTCCGGCGGCTATGTCTGGGCCTGCAAGAACTACGACGGCGACGTGCAGTCCGACATCGTGGCGCAGGGCTTCGGCTCGCTCGGCCTGATGACCTCGGTGCTGATGACGCCGGATGGCCAGACTGTCGAGGCGGAAGCTGCCCACGGCACCGTGACCCGCCATTACCGCCAGCACCAGAAGGGCGAAGAGACCTCCACCAACTCCATCGCTTCCATCTTCGCCTGGACCCGCGGCCTCGCCCATCGCGCCAAGCTCGACGACAATGCGGAACTCGCACGGTTCGCCCAGACGCTGGAAAAGGTCTGCGTCGATACGGTCGAGGCAGGCTTCATGACCAAGGATCTGGCACTCCTCATCGGTCCGGACCAGCCCTGGCTCTCGACCACTGGCTTCCTCGACAAGATCAACGCCAACCTTTCCAAGGCCATGGCAGCCTGATCAGCGAAATGAAGGATGGTCGGGCCCGATGCTCGACCATCCCTTTCCATACTGCCCGGGCATCTGCAGCCCTGCCGCGTCGCCGCGACGCGCATCGCATCAAACTCCCGTCATAAAATAAGTCAGCAATATTGACTTATTCTCGGCTTTACGGTCGAGTGCTGTCATTCATCGGGAGGATTGCGAATGCGCAATGACAGATATTCCACGCGCGTCAACAAAATGAAGGCATCCGAGGTTCGCGAGTTGCTCAAGCTGCTCGATCAGCCGGACATCATCTCGTTTGCCGGCGGCATTCCGGACCCGGCCCTCTTCCCGAAGGACGCCATCAAGGAAGCCTACAGCACCCTGCTCGACGAAAATGCCGGTGCCGCGCTGCAATATTCCGTGAGCGAGGGCTATCGCCCGCTGCGCGAATGGCTGGCGGCGCACATGGCCTCGCTCGGCGTCGCCTGCAGCATCGACAATATCGTCATCACAACGGGTTCGCAGCAGGCACTCGACTATCTCGGCAAGCTGTTCATTTCACCGGGCGATACGATCCTCACCACCTGGCCGACCTATCTCGGCGCGCTGCAGGCATTCAATGCCTATGAGCCGCATTACGACCGGCTCAACCCGCATGGGAACATGACGCCGGACATCTATCGCCAGCACGCCACGTCGCTCGGCGGCGAGGTCAAGCTTGCCTATCTCACCGCCGATTTCTGCAATCCGACCGGCGAAACGCTTGGCAGGGAGGAGCGTCTGCGGCTGATCGATCTGGCTCACGAACTGGACATTCCGCTGATCGAGGACGCCGCCTATCAGGCCTTGCGCTTCGACGGCGAGAGGATCGCCCCGATGCTGGCGCTCGACATCGAGAAGCATGGCGGCATCGAAAACAGCCGCGTGATCTATTCCGGCAGTTTCTCCAAGACGCTGACGCCGGGAATGCGCGTCGGCTGGGTGTGCGCGGCAAAGCCGATCATCGGCAAGCTGGTCCTGATCAAGCAGGCGGCCGATCTTCATAGCCCGACGATCAACCAGATGGTCATTCACCGGGTGGCCGAGAAACATTTCGACGAACAGGTCGAGAAGGCCTGCACCGCCTATCGAAACCGCCGGGACCTGCTGCTGGCGGCGCTTGAGAGATATATGCCCGCCGGCGTGAGCTGGACCCGGCCCGAAGGCGGCATGTTCGTCTGGCTGACCTTGCCGGAAGCACTGGACGGGGCGGCCCTGCTGGCACAATCGATCGAGGAGATACGCGTCGCTTTCGTGCCGGGCGCGGCGTTCCATGCGGATGGCAGCGGGCGCAACACCATAAGGCTGAACTTTTCATTGCCCGATGCCGAGGCCATCGACACCGGCATGGCGCGTCTCGGAGAACTGATCGGCCGGCAACTGCGTTCCGAAGCGGCCTGATCGCCCGTCCCGGATCGTCCTGTCTGGCCGGGATTTCGGCAGCGGCAGGGTGCCGGCCGCCGCGTGCCGCCGCGCGTTCAGATCAGGCAGCGAGCGCCGAGCGAACGGCGGCAACCGCCTCTTCCGCCTTGCTGCCATCCGGTCCGCCGGCCTGTGCCATATCGGGACGACCGCCGCCGCCGGCGCCGCCAAGCGTGGCAGAAGCGACGCGCACGAGATCGACGGCGCTGTATTTGCCGACGAGATCATCGGTGACGCCGACCACCGCGCTGGCCTTGCCATCTTCCGAGACACCGATGAAGACCACCACGCCGGAGCCGACCGATGACTTGGCTTCGTCCGCGAGCGGCTTCAGGTCGCGTGGACTGACGCCGGTAACCACCTTGCCGATGAAGCCGACGCCATTGACCTCTTCGGCGGCGCTTCCGCCACCGGAGCCGCCAAGCGCCAATTGCCGGCGGGCCTCGGTCAATTCCCGCTCCAGCTTGCGCCGCTCCTCGATCAGGGCATTGACGCGGTTCAACGCCTCGGCCGGAGTCGATTTCAATGCGCCCGCGATCGATTTGAGGCGATCATCCTGCTCTTCGAGATAGCGGCGGGCCGCCTCGCCGGTCAGCGCTTCGAGGCGCCGCACGCCGGACGCGACCGCACCTTCCGAGACCACCCGGATAAGCCCGATATCGCCGGTGGCGCGCACATGGGTGCCGCCGCAGAGCTCGGTCGAATAGATCTTGCCGGCCTTTTCGCCGTGCAGCGCCGTTCCCATCGAAACCACGCGCACCTCGTCGCCGTACTTTTCGCCGAAGAGCGCCATGGCTCCCTCGGCAATGGCGTCGTCCACCGCCATCAGGCGCGTCGTCACCGGCGCATTCTGCAACACGATCTCATTGGCCAGGTCTTCGATGGCCGCGAGTTCCCCGTCGGTGATCGGCTTCGGATGCGAGAAATCGAACCGCAGGCGATCGGGCGCGACAAGCGAACCCTTCTGCGCCACATGCGTGCCGAGCGTCTCGCGCAGCGCCTCATGCAGGAGATGGGTGGCCGAATGGTTGGAGCGGATGCGGGTGCGGCGCTGATGATCGACCGCGAGTTCGACAGTCGCGCCATTCCTGACGCTGCCCTTCTCTACGGTGCCGATATGCACGAACACGCCATCATTCTTCTTCTGCGTGTCCGATATGCGAATGCTGAAGCCCTCGCCCGAAATCACGCCGGTATCGCCCTGCTGGCCGCCCGATTCGCCATAGAACGGCGTCTGGTTGACCACGATCGAGACCGGTTCGCCCTCGTTTGCGCTTTCCACGATCGAGCCGTTCTGGACGATGGCCTGAATGATGCCCTCGGCCTTCTCCGTCTCGTAACCGAGGAATTCGGTCGCTCCCGCCTTGTCGCGAACCGAGAACCACACGGTTTCCGTCGCTGTTTCGCCGGAACCGGCCCAATTGGCGCGCGCCTCCGCCTTCTGTCGCTGCATGGCCGCATCGAACGCTTCGGTATCGACGCCGATGCCGCGCTGGCGCAGGGCATCCTGCGTCAGATCGAGCGGAAAACCATAGGTGTCATAGAGCTTGAACGCGGTTTCGCCATCCAAGCGGTCGCCCTCGCCCAGATTGTCCGTCGCCTCGCCAAGCAGGCCGAGGCCGCGTTCCAGCGTCTTGCGGAACCGCGTCTCCTCGAGCTTCAGCGTCTCCGAGATCAGCGCTTCGGCGCGGATGAGTTCCGGATAGGCCTGCCCCATCTCGCGCACCAGCGTCGGCAGCAGCCGCCACATCAACGGGTCGCGCGCGCCCAGAAGCTGGGCATGGCGCATGGCGCGACGCATGATACGGCGCAGCACATAGCCGCGCCCTTCGTTGGACGGCAGCACGCCATCGGCGATCAGGAAGCTTGCCGAACGCAGATGATCGGCGATGACGCGATGGCTGGCGCGGAACTTGCCTTCCGCCTTGACGCCCGTCTCGTCCTCCGACGCCCGGATCAGGCTGCGGAACAGATCGATATCGTAATTGTCGTGCACGCCCTGCAGCACCGCGGCCACCCGCTCGAGGCCCATGCCGGTATCGATCGACGGACGCGGCAGGTCGATGCGCTGCTCCTTCGTCACCTGCTCGAACTGCATGAAGACCAGGTTCCAGATCTCGATGAAACGGTCGCCATCCTCATCGGCGCTGCCGGGCGGACCACCCCAGATATCCTCGCCATGATCGTAGAATATCTCCGAACAGGGGCCGCACGGACCGGTATCGCCCATCGCCCAGAAATTGTCGCTGGTGGCGATCCTGATGATGCGCTCGTCCGGCAGGCCGGCGATCTTCTTCCACAGATCGGCCGCGGCATGATCGGTGTGGTAGACGGTGACGAGCAGCTTCTCGCTCGCCAGCCCATATTCCCTGGTGATGAGGTTCCATGCGAGATGAATGGCCTCTTCCTTGAAATAATCGCCGAACGAGAAATTTCCGAGCATCTCGAAGAAAGTGTGATGCCGCGCCGTATAGCCGACATTGTCGAGGTCATTGTGCTTGCCGCCGGCGCGGACGCATTTCTGTGACGTGGTGGCGCGGCTATAGGGCCGCTGCTCCATGCCGGTGAAGACATTCTTGAACTGCACCATGCCGGAATTGGTGAACATCAAGGTCGGGTCATTGCGCGGGACAAGCGGGCTCGACGCCACGATTTCATGGCCGTTCTTCTTGAAATAATTCAGAAATATCGACCGTATCTCATTGACGCCACTCATGCCCGCTGCCTTCTGACTCTTCTTCGACGTGAAACCATGCTCCCGACCCGAAACGGCGGGAGAAATAACGATCCGCTTGTAGCGACAGGTCCACGACCTGTCCAGAAAATCCCGAGCAGCGGGTTAAAACCTTCAAGCCTGAGAGCCTGCCGCACCGCGCATCATGTCGAATGCAGCCCTCGAAATAGGGCTGCATCATAATAGTGCGTGCTTCGTGGTTCGGCAGGCTCACCAAGCCCAGCATGAGGCAGGTTGGCTCAGCATGAGGGAAATCGGGGATTGCAGGGATATAGCAAAACACCACAAAAAAGGCCCGCTGCGGTACAGCGGGCCTTTCAGTGAATCCACTACGACCGATCAGGCCTCGGCAACATCCGGGCCGTCATCCTCCACATCGCCGGGTCCCTTGTCGAGCATCTGCTCGGCGATGAGGCCGGCATTCTGGCGCAGCGCCAGTTCGATCTCATTGGCGATCTCGGGATTTTCCTTGAGGAACAGCTTGGCATTGTCACGGCCCTGGCCGAGACGCTGCGAATTATAGGAGAACCAGGAGCCGGACTTCTCGACGATGCCGGCCTTGACGCCAAGATCGACGAGTTCACCCGTCTTGGAGACGCCCTCGCCATACATGATGTCGAACTCGACCTGCTTGAAGGGCGGCGCAAGCTTGTTTTTCACGACCTTGACGCGGGTCTGGTTGCCGACGACCTCGTCGCGCTCCTTCAGCGAGCCGATGCGCCGAATGTCGAGGCGTACCGAGGCGTAGAACTTCAGCGCATTGCCGCCTGTCGTCGTTTCGGGCGAGCCGAACATGACGCCGATCTTCATGCGGATCTGATTGATGAAGATGACCATGCAGTTCGAACGCGAGATCGAGGCCGTCAGCTTGCGCAGAGCCTGGCTCATCAGGCGTGCCTGGAGGCCGGGCAGCGAATCGCCCATCTCGCCCTCGATTTCGGCGCGCGGCGTCAGGGCGGCGACCGAATCCACCACCAGGACATCGATGGCGCCGGAACGAACCAGCGTGTCGGTGATCTCAAGCGCCTGCTCGCCCGTGTCCGGCTGCGAAATCAAGAGGTTTTCGAGATCGACGCCAAGCTTGCGGGCATAGACCGGATCAAGCGCATGCTCGGCATCGACGAAGGCGCAGATGCCGCCCTTCTTCTGTGCCTCGGCAATCGTATGCAGCGCGAGCGTCGTCTTGCCCGAGCTTTCAGGCCCGTAGATCTCGACAATGCGCCCCTTGGGCAATCCACCGACGCCGAGAGCAATATCGAGCGACAGCGAACCCGTCGGCACCGTCTCGATCTCGACCACCTGCTCATTGCGTCCAAGCCGCATGATCGAGCCCTTACCAAAGGACCGTTCAATCTGCGACAAAGCCGCATCCAGCGCTTTCGTTTTATCCACCGAATTACCCTCAACCAACCGCAAAGAATTTTGAGCCATGTTACACCACCCCTGTGAGTTCGATGAAGTCCGGATGTTCCGATCTGTGAACTTATTTGTATCTGTTTTGTTCTCAAATGACAAGAGCACCAAACCATTGATATAAAATGATAACTGAATTTTGTTCTATTAATGTTCCGGTTTTCGCCTGCACCGCCTACGATCAAATGCCGCGGCGTGCAACCGGCTCGCTCGCAGGGAATTGCGAACGGGTTTCCGAATCGCCCTCGATTGCGCGCCGCGTCGCGGCACGGTAGAGGAACTGCGCAGCGCACCATTTTTCACCGGACCATCAACCGACCATGGCAAAATCTCCCAAACCGCTGCTGTTTGCAGTTGGCGGCGCCCATCTCGATCGCCGCGGGCAAAGCAGCGTGCCCTTCATTCCAGGCGCGTCGAATCCCGGAACGATGCGCGAAGAGGCCGGCGGCGGCGTGTTCAATGCGCTGCGGCTCACGGTCCAGCGCGGCGTGGCGGCGGAACTCCTGTCGATTCGTGGCGGCGATCCCGCCGGTGCGATGGTGGCCGCGGCGATCGACGCAGCCGGGATCATCGACAGTTCCGCAGTGTTCATCGACCGCGCGACGCCGAGCTATACCGCCATACTGGACGAGCGCGGCGATGTCGTCGCCGCCATTGCCGATATGGCGCTCTATGAATTGGCGCTGCCCCGGCAATTGCGGCGCCGCAAGGTGCGCGATGCGATCGGACAGGCGCAGGCGGTATTCTGCGACGCCAACCTTCCCTCCGAGGCGCTGCAATATCTCGCCGGCCTCTGCGCCGGCAAGGCGCTCTATGCGCTTGCCATATCGCCGGCCAAGATCCAGCGCATGCTGCCGGTATTCCCGCACCTCTCCTGCCTGTTCATGAACCGGCGCGAGGCGCTGGCATTGACCGGCCTGCCCGGCGATGCGCCGCCTGCCGAGCTTCACCGCAGCCTCGCCGGCAAGGGCCTCCGATGCGCCTTCGTTTCCGATGGCGGCGCGGCGGCACTTGGCTATTCGGCCGAGGGCGCCTTTACGATCCAGCCGCCGGAAGTCGACGCGATTGCCGATGTCACCGGCGCCGGCGACGCCCTTGCGGGGGCGACGATCGCGGCACTGCTGCGCGGCGCGGCGTTTTCCGCCGCCTGCCGGGAGGGCCTCGCCGCATCGATGCTGACGGTGCAGACCCACTCCGCCAGCCCAGGCTTCTCCCCGTCACAATTCGCCGCCGCGATCGCCGCAGTGCCGCCGGCGGAACCTCTTGCATAAGGAAAGACATGATGAACGCTCTCAATCCATTCATAGACATTGCCGAGGAGGTGAAATCCGCCCTCGCCGCCGGCCGCGCCGTCGTTGCCCTCGAAAGCACGATCATCACCCATGGCATGCCCTACCCGGAAAACAGCCGCATGGCCGCCAATGTGGAGGCGATCATCCGCGAGGAAGGCGCCGTGCCCGCAACCATCGCCATCATCGACGGTCGCATCAAGATCGGCCTGACCGACGCCGAGCGCGAGGCCCTGGCGCAGGTCAAGGGCGCGATGAAGCTTTCCCGCGCCGATCTCGCCTTCGCCCTGTCGCAGAAGCGGACGGGCGGCACCACCGTGGCCGCCACCATGCTGGCGGCGCAGCTCGCCGGCATCAAGGTATTCGCCACCGGCGGCATTGGCGGCGTCCACAAGGGCGCCGAGACGAGCTTCGACATCTCGGCCGATCTCGAGGAGCTGGGGCGGACGCCGGTCATCGTGGTCTCGGCCGGCGCCAAGGCAATCCTGGATGTTGAGAAAACGCTGGAAGTGCTTGAAACAAAAGGCGTTCCCGTCGTGGTCTACGGGTCTGACACCTTCCCTGCCTTCTGGTCGCGCCAGTCACCGCTGAAGGCACCCCTGCGCCTTGACGATGCGGCGGAGATAGCCGCGTTCCAGCAGGCGCGCGAAGCCATCGGCATTGTCGGCGGCATGCTGATCGCCAATCCGATTCCCGAGGCGAGCGAGATTCCGGCGGAAATCATGGCCGGTCACATCCGCGAGGCGCTGGCCCGCGCCGAACGGGACGGGATTTCCGGCAAGGCGGTCACGCCCTATCTGCTGGCTGCGATGCTGGACATCACCAAGGGCGAAAGCCTGGTGGCGAACATTGCGCTCGTCGAGAACAATGCCCGCCTCGGCGCGAAGATAGCGCTGTCCCTCGCCGGCTAGCGCTCGAAAAACCTGACATCAGCCATGGCGGCTGATGTCAAATTCGTTCCGCTATACCCTGACATCAGCCATGGTGGCTGATGTCAAATTCGTTCCGCTATACTAGGTGAGCGGCGAGATCTGGATTTCCACGCGGCGGTTCTGGGCCTTGCCCGCTTCCGTCGCGTTGGTGGCCACGGGCTCGGTCGGGCCGTAGCCGCGAACGTCGAAGCGGCGATTGTCGATGCCCTGCTGCGTCAGGTAATTGGAAACGGAGAGCGCGCGGCGCTCGGAAAGCAGCTGGTTGTGCTGCATGCTGCCGGTCGAATCCGTATGGCCGGCGACGTCCACGATGGTGCGGTCGAACTTGCGCAGCACGGCTGCAACGGAGCCGAGCGTGCCGTAGAATTCCGGCTTCACCCGGTCCTCATCGGTGTTGAACGTGATGTTGGACGGCATGTTCAGGATGATGCGGTCGCCCTCGCGCGTCACCGATACGCCGGTTCCCTGCAGCTGGGCGCGCAGTTCGGCTTCCTGCCGATCCATGTAATTGCCGATCGCGCCGCCGCTGAGCGCACCGATGCCCGCGCCGATCAGCGCGGCGTTCCTGCCGGATTTTCCGCCACCGCCGACCGCGAGACCGCCGAGAGCGCCAACGCCGGCGCCGATCAACGCACCGCCGGCCGTGTTCGACATCTTCTGCTGGCCCGTATAGGGATCGGTGGTCGTGCAGCCCGCGAGAAACGTCGCCGCCAGGCAGCCAATGGCAAATCTTTTCAACATGGAATCAGTCCCCGTTCGATGGTGGCCGAGTTATACAACGGATTCGGGCAAAAAATGGATGGCATTCGACAAGCATTCAATTTGATTGACCGTTGCACAAATCGAATTCGTTTGCGGCAGCGAGCCAGTCTGAAACATCATGGCCATCCGACATCAATGGAGAGCAGTGACATGAACGACGAAAATCAGGCACCGGTAGCGATCATCACGGGCGGCGGACGCGGCATGGGCGCAGCCATAGCGCGGGAATTGCATGCGCGCGGCTATCGGCTCGGCCTGATGTCGCCATCGGGCAGCGCCGTGGAGCTTGCCGGCGAGCTTGGCGGCGTCGGCATCAAGGGTTCGGCCGGCGAGGCAGCCGACCTCGAGGCACTGGTGGCGAAGACGGCCGAGGCCTATGGCCGCATCGATGCGGTCGTCAACCATACGGGCCATCCGCCAAAAGGCGATCTCGTCGATATCACCGACGAAAACTGGGCGCTCGGCAATGATCTGATGGTGACGAGCGTCGTGCGCATGGCGCGGCTGGTCACGCCCTACATGCTGAGGCAGGGCAAGGGCGCCTGGGTGAACATCACCACTTTTGCCGCCTTCGAGCCGAGCCTCGTCTTTCCGGTATCCTGCGTCTACCGCGCGGCGATCGGCGCCTATACCAAGCTCTACGCCGATCGCTACGGCGCCGACAATATCCGCATGAACGCGCTCCTGCCGGGTTTCGTCGACAGCCTCGACCACAAGCCCGGCACGGAAAACGCAGTGCCGATGAAACGCCTCGGCTCGACGCAGGAGATCGCCAGGACCGCCGCTTTCCTGCTTTCGGACGATGCCGGCTATATCACCGGCCAGAACATCCGCGTCGATGGCGGCCTCACCAAGCACGTGTGAGGGCCACTTCGCTCCACTGAACCCCGAGATGGAGGGAGTGGTGCCCCACCCCCTCCACGAATCGCCAGAAGCGCTCAGACCTGCAGGCCGCCGGCCACGTCGATCACTCCGCCGGTGATATAGCCGCCGTTCGGCCCGGCGAGGAATGTGACGAGGGCGGATACTTCCTCGAGCGTGGCGATCCGGCGGATCGGATGCAGGTCCATGATGGCGTCCGGGAGCTTGTCGCGCACCTCGGCGGCCATGTCCGTCGGCATGATGCCGGGCTGCACTATGTTGACGGTGATGTTGCGCCCGCCAAGATCGCGCGCGACGCCCTTGGCATAGCCGGCGATCGCCGACTTGGTGCCGGCATAATCGGCAACGCCGGCGAACGGAATGCGGCTGCCGAGGAGCGAGCCGATGAAGATGATGCGGCCGCCATCCGGCAATACCGCCGCCGCCGCGCGCGTCGTCGCCACGGCGCCCATGACGTTGACCTGCCATTGGTGATCGAGATTGACCGTATCGAGCTCCGGATCGTCGACCGTCCTGCCCTGCACCGCGATCGCGGCATTGTTGACGAGGATGTCGAGCTTGCCGAAATGCGCAACCACCTTTTCGACCAGCGGCCTCGCGGCGGCCGTATCGGCCTGGTCGCTGCGGACCGCCAGGGCCCGCACACCTTTCGCCTTCAGCCTTTCAACCACGGCCTCGGCCTTTTCCGCCGACGCGACGTAGCTGATCGCAACGTCCGCACCCTCATCGGCAAGCGCTTCGGCAATGGCTGCGCCAAGCCCGCGCGAACCGCCGGTGACCAGTGCAACCTTGCCCTTCAATAGATTCGACATGATGGATTTCCTTGTTGGATCAGCGTCTCCGGAACAGCTGATGGGTTTCATAACGACCGTTATTGTAACGACTGGTATGAAATATGGACAAGTGCTGTCAAGTGGTTTATTAACGGTCGTTATGAAAAAGGCTGGATTGGGCTGATGGGCCGGCATCGCGAATTCGACGTGGAAAAAGCACTGGAGGCTGCGCTGTGCGTCTTCTGGCGCAAGGGCTATGAGGGCGCCTCCTATGCCGATCTCACGGAAGCGACCGGCGTGGAACGGCCTGCGCTCTATTCGGCCTTCGGCAACAAGGAAGCGCTGTTTCGCAAGGCGCTGGACCGTTATTACGAGCGCTACCTCGATTTCATCCCGGCAGCGCTGCAGATGCCCACGGCCCGCTCAGTGGCGGCGCATGTCCTTTATAATGCGGTAGATCTCAATACGCGCTACCCCGCGCATCGCGGCTGCCTCGGCATCAACGGCGCGCTGGCGGGATCGGACGAGGCGGAGCCTATCCGGCAGGCGCTGATCGACGCCCGCGCGGTCGGCGAGGTGCAATTGCGCGAGCGTTTCGAACGCGCCAGGGCCGAGGGAGACCTGCCGGAAACGGCGAGGCCGGAGGCTCTTGCCGCGTTCATCCTGGCCGTTTCCCACGGCATCGCAGTGCAGGCCAAGGCCGGTTTCAGCCGCGAAATGCTGGAGGCAGTCGCCGAGCAGGCGCTCTCCAGTCTTTAACGCTCCCCCGCACTCACATCTCCACCGCATCCAGTGTCACGCCGAATGTCTCGCGCAGCTGGCGCCGTCCGTTTGGCGTGACCGAAACCGCGCGCGTGCCTTCGATCCGCCGGACCCATCCCCGGTCGAAACAATGGCTGCAAAGCGCGGCGCCCAGCGCGCCGGCGAGGTGCGGGCGGCGCTCGCTCCAGTCGAGGCACGGCCGGCAGAGGATGCGGCCGCGTTTCGCCATCGCATCGGCGTCGAGCCCGGCATTGCGCAGCAGGGCAAGCCCGCTCGCGGTGATCTCGGCCGCATCGCCGTTGAACTCCAGATGCCCGTCGCGCGCCAGCGAATCGGCGATGGAAACGCCAAGATGCCCGGCCAGGTGATCGTAGCAGGTGCGCCCTGCCCGCAGCGCCGCATCGCGCGGCCCGGTCCTGACGCTCCTCGCCGGGGCCGGCGGCGCCGCCAGCTGCATGATGCTCTCGATCATCTGCGCGACGGCGGCCGAAGCGAGCCGGTGATAGCGGTGCCGGCCCTGCTTCTCGACGGTGAGAAGCCCGGCATCGGTCATCCGGGTCAGATGGCTGCTGGCGGTCTGCGCGGTTATCCCGGCCAGTTGCGCCAGTTCGGATGCGGTCAGGGCGCGGCCGTCCATCAGGCCGTAGAGCATGCTGGCCCGGCCGGGATCTCCGGCAAGGGCGGCGATTTCGGCGAAGCGCGCAGTGTTGGCCATGGGGTCGGTTCCTTCGATTGTCGCTGGATCATGCAACGGCCCGGTTCGAAATGCTTCGAAGTCCGCCGAACTATCCACAGCACCGGATGCTGGGGCAATCTGTGCGGTGAGGCAAATAAAAGGTTGGCAAATTTTCATCTGCCACTAACAATGCCCGTCCAAAGCGGGGGCCGGAATGGCCGGCGCCGCATATAAGGTTGGGAGGCCTCATGTTGCAGATCAAGTCCAGATTGCTTGCCGCAGGCGCGGTCGTGCTGTCGATGGGAATGTCCACATTGACCGCGAATGCGGCGGAATTCATCAATGTCCTCACCGGCGGGACCTCCGGCGTCTATTATCCGCTCGGCGTCGCCCTGTCGGAAATCTACGGCCAGGGCATCGAGGGCGCCCGCACGCAGGTGCAGGCGACCAAGGCATCCGTCGAGAACCTCAACCTGCTGCAGCAGGGCAAGGGCGAGATCGGCTTCGCGCTGGCGGATTCGGTCAAGCTCGGCTGGGAAGGCAACCAGGAAGCCGGTTTCCCCGCCAAGCTCGACAAGCTCCGCGCCATCGCCGCCATCTATCCGAACTACATCCAGATCGTCGCGAGCAAGGATTCGGGCGTCAAGACCATTGCCGACCTCAAGGGCAAATCGCTCTCCGTCGGCGCCCCGGCGTCCGGCACCGAACTCAATGCCCGCTCGATCTTCGACGCGTTGGGCATGACCTACAAGGATCTGGGCAAGATCGAATATCTTCCCTTCGCCGAATCGGTCGAGCTGATCAAGAACCGGCAATTGGACGCGACATTGCAATCGGCGGGCCTCGGCGTCGCCTCGATCCGCGATCTCGCCACCTCGCTGCCGATCAACGTGGTCGCAGTGCCGGCCGAAACCGTTGCCAAGATCGGCGCGCCCTATCTTTCGGTAGTCATCCCGGCCGGCACCTATGACGGCCAGACGGAAGACGTGCCGACCGCCGCCGTCGGCAATATCCTCGTCTCGCATGACGGCGTTTCCGAGGAGACCGCCTACCAGATGACCAAGCTGCTGTTCGAAAACGTCGAAAAGCTCGCCTCGTCCCATGCGGCGGCGAAGGCGATCAAGCTCGAGAACGCCACCGCCGGCCTGCCGATACCGCTGCATCCGGGTGCCGAACGCTACTACAAGGAAAAAGGCATCCTGAAATAAGCAGAATATTCGGGATTTCCGCCGCTTTCCATCCGGCAAGCGGCGGCAGCCATTCGTCAATACCGGTGCGGGGGAGCAAGATGGTACAGAAGGCAGAGCAGCAGGCACAGCACGAAGAGGAAATCATCGAGGGCCTGCCCGAAGGTTTCGGCACCGGGCTTTCGGGAAGGATCGCCTATGGCATCGCGATCTGCTTCTCGCTGTTCCAGCTCTATCTTGCCGCCTACGGCAATCTGCCGAGCCAGGTGCAGCGCGCCATGCATGTCGGCTTCCTGCTGCTGCTCGGCTTCGTGCTGCTCGGAAACCTGCGGGCGCAGACCAGCTGGGGCAAGGCGGTGCTGTGGCTCCTCGGCATTATCGGCTTCGGCACCGGCCTCTATAACTGGATATTCTATTTTCCGCTGATCCAGCGCTCCGGCTTTCTCAATCCGGTCGACCTGACTGTCGGCGCCATTCTCATCGTTCTGGTGTTCGAAGCGGCGCGGCGGCTGATGGGCCTGCCGCTCGCCATCATCGCGGGGCTCTTCCTGCTCTATTCCCTCACCGGGCAATATCTGCCTGATCCCTTCGTGCATCGCGGCTATACGGTCGAGCAGATCATCGACCATTTCGCCTTCGGCACAGAAGGTATCTACGGCACGCCGGTCTATGTCTCGGCCGCCTATATCTTCATCTTCGTCGTCTTCGCCGCCTTTCTCGAGCGGGCGGGCATGATCGCCCTGTTCAACGATTTCGCCCTTGGCCTCGTCGGCGGCGTTCGCGGCGGCCCGGCGCAGGTCTGCGTGCTCTCGTCGGCGCTGATGGGAACGATTTCCGGCTCCGGCGTCGCCAATGTCGTCGCCAGCGGCCAGTTCACCATTCCGCTGATGAAGCGCTTCGGCTTCCGCTCGGCCTTTGCCGGCGGCGTCGAAGCCACCTCGTCCATGGGCGGCCAGATCATGCCGCCGGTCATGGGCGCCGTGGCCTTCATCATGGCCGAAACGCTGAACGTGCCCTATGCCGAAGTGGTCAAGGCCGCGCTCATTCCCGCCTTTCTCTATTTCGGCGCCTGTTTCTGGATGGTCTATCTCGAATCCGGCAAAAGCGGCCTGAAGGGCATGGATAAGGCGAGCCTGCCCAACCCGTGGGCGGCGGTGCGCGAACACTGGCCGCTGGTCCTGCCACTCGCCGCGCTCGTCTACCTGCTCTTTGCGGGCTATACGCCGATCTTCGCCGGCACGATGGGCCTGGCGCTGACGATCGTCCTCATCCTCGGCACGCCGCTCGCGGCGCTGATCGGGCCGATGGCGTTCCGCATCGTGTTCTGGATCGCGCTCGGCCTCGGGGCCGCGGCCTTCCTCAAATATGGCGTCAATATTCTCGTGCTGGTGCTCGGCGGGCTGATTCTCGCCTGCCTGTTCTTCAAGGGCGGGCGCGAGACCCTGGTGATCTGCCGCGATTCGCTGGCCGAGGGCGCGAAGAACGCCCTGCCCGTCGGCATAGCCTGCGCCATCGTCGGCATCGTCATCGGCACGCTGACGCTGACAGGCATCGCCTCCACCTTCATCGGCGCGATCATCAGCATCGGCAAGGACAATCTGTTCCTTTCGCTGGTCCTGACCATGCTGACCTGCCTCGTTCTCGGCATGGGCATCCCGACGATCCCCAATTACATCATCACCTCCTCTCTGGCCGGCCCGGCGCTGCTGGAACTCGGCGTGCCGCTGCTCGTCAGCCACATGTTCGTGTTCTATTTTGGCATCATGGCCGACCTGACGCCGCCGGTGGCCCTCGCCGCCTTCGCCGCCGCGCCCATGGCCAAGACTTCGGGCATGAAGATCGCCATCCAGGCGTCCAAGCTCGCCATCGCCGGCTTCGTGATGCCGTTCATGGCCGTCTATACGCCGGCGCTCATGCTGCAGGATGCCGGGCCGATGGCGGCGACGTTCGGCTATCCGGTGGAGGTCGTCTATATCCTGATCAAGGCCTGCCTCGGCATCGTCCTGTTCGGCGCGGCGGTCGTCGGCTTCCTCAAGACCCATCTCGCCATCTGGGAGCGGATCGTCGCTGCCGCAGCCGCCGGGCTGCTGGTGCTGGCGCTGCCGCTCACCGACGAGGCCGGCTTCGCGCTCGCGGCGCTGTTGATCGGCCAGCATCTCTGGCGCGCGCGCTCCACCCGCGACACGCTGCACCCCGCCTGACGGCCTCCGCTTCGGCCATGGGGTTGAAACCTTGCGCAAGCTGGACGAATATCCGTCCGGCAGCGGTTCATGATGTGCCGTCCCTGCCGAGCGAACGGAGTATCGCCTGATGAGCCTTTGCCTTCTTGCCGCCGGCAAAACAATCACCATTGCGGCGACTGCCTTCACGCTTTCCTGGACCCATTCGGTGGAAAAGACCCGTTGGCAGGAGAGCTGGACCGTCGGCGAGGAAGCGCTGCAGATCGTCGAGGCGCGCGTCAAGGGTTCGGGCGCCGGCATGGAACCGCCGCCCGGCTCCGAGCTGAAGGATGGCTGGTGGATATTCAAGCCCGACGTGCCGCCGCAGAAGAAGCTCGTCCTCGCCTCGTCCGGCACCACCTCCGCCGGCTGGGAATTCTGCGCCGCCGGCGACTGCCGCGAGATCGCGGCCGTCTCCGACGATCCGGTCAGCATCAAGGTCTGCCGCGGGGATTGACGCTTCGGCCATGGCCGAAGCATCCGGCCCTGCCGGCGGTCTAGGAGTGAGGTCGTTCCACAAACGGAGTGACCCGATGATTACCTGCTTCATCCGCTATGAGATCGACCCCTGTCAGAAGGAGGCGTTCGAGCAATATGCACAGAACTGGAACGAGGCCATCCCGCGGTGCGGCGCCGACCTGATCGGCTATTTCGCCCCGCATGAGGGCTCGGCGACCACGGCCTATGGCCTTTACGATATCGACGATCTTGCCGCCTATGAGCGATATCGCCAGCGCCTGCTGGCCGATCCGCTCGGCCGCGCCAATTATGAGTTTTCGCGGGAGCGCCGCTTCATCCGCCGGGAAGACCGCATCTTCCTGCGCCGGGTCGAAGGCCAGGGCCGGGAGGCGAAGCGATGATCGCCGTGATATTCGAAGTCGAACCCGCCGAGGGGCAAGGCCCGATCTATTTCGAGACGGCCGCCGAACTGCGGCCGATTCTGGAAAAGATGGATGGTTTCATTTCGGTGGAAAGGTTTCGAAGCCTGGCCAATGAAGGGCGTTATCTGTCGCTCTCTTTCTGGCGGGACGAGGCCTCAGTCGCGGCCTGGCGCAGCACGGAGGCGCACCGGGCCGCCCAGGCCGAGGGCCGCGCCGGCATATTTGCCGACTACCGGCTTCGGGTTGCGGCCGTCATGCGCGATTACGGCTTGCGGGCGCGCGATGAAGCGCCGCTCGATTCGCGGACAATTCATTATGCCTGAACGTGACCGCCATGGTTGCGTTGGGCACAAGCCGGTCCCGGGCCCCGCATATAGTGGCGTTCGGGACGGTAGGACGGCACTACGAATTCACGGACGATACGAAGCGTATCGCGCAGCTGGAAGATTACAGTCATTTCATTCACCTTGGTACATTGGGCGCCGGCCGGAGCCGTTACGATCAATTGGTTAAAACTTAACAAAAAAAGATGAACGTCTCCTGAATACGCTTGGTTAACGACCTTTGAATTCATAAAAAATTAGGGCTTTGCGCCGGCATTTCCCGGCCGGCGGCGCGGCTTTTCGCGTCGTCGCAACGGCGCGATTTTCCTTTGGCGAGTGCGCTACAGGCGCACCCGCTCCGCCTTCGGATCGTACATCGGCCGCAGCGAGGCCTCGGCCCGTACGCGGCTGCCGGCGATCTCGATCTCATAGGCGGACGCAAGCAGCTCGTCGGCCGTCTCGCCCTTCGCCGGCACATAGCCGAGGCCGATGGCGCCGCCGAGATGATGGCCGTAATTGCCGGACGTGATCGTGCCGACGATCCGGCCGTCGCGGACGATCGCCTCGTTGTGGAAAAGCAGCGGTTCCGCCTCGGCCAGCCTGAACTGGACCAGCCGGCGATCGAGACCAGCCTCGCGCTTGCGCAGCACGGCGTCGCGGCCGATGAACTCGCCCTTGCCGGTCTTCACCGCGAAGCCAAGCCCGGCCTCCAGCACATGGTCCTCGTCGGTGATGTCATGGCCGAAATGGCGGAAAGCCTTTTCGATGCGGCAGGAATCCAGCGTATGCAGCCCGCAGAGGCGCAGGCCCTCCTCGCGCCCCGCCTCCTCGATGGTTTCGAAGACATGTGCCGCCTGGTCGCTGGAAACGTAGATCTCCCAGCCAAGTTCGCCGACATAGGTCACCCGGTGGGCGCGGGCGATTCCCATGCCGATCTCGATCTCGCGCGCGGTCCCGAAGGGATGGCCGGCATTGGAGAAATCGTCGGGACTGACCTTGCGCATGATATCGCGCGCATTCGGGCCCATCAGGCAAAGCACCGCCTCCGCTGCGGTCACATCGGTGACGACGACGAATTCGTCGCGCAGGTGCTTGCGCAGCCAGGCAAGATCGCGCTGCAGCGTCGCGCCCGGCACCACGGCGAAGAACACGGTTTCGCCCAGCCGGGTTATGGTCAGGTCGCTCTCGATGCCGCCGCGATTGTTCAGCATCTGCGTATAGACGATGCGGCCCGGCTCGACATCGATGTCGTTGGCGCAGAGACGCTGCAGAAACGCCATCGCGTCCCGCCCCTCGATGCGGATCTTGCCGAAGGAGGTCATGTCGAAAAGACCGGCCGCGTTGCGCACCGCAACATGTTCCTGGCGCTGGTTGGGAAACCAGTTCTGCCGCTGCCAGGAATATCGGTATGCCGGCTCCTGCCCTTCGTCGGCGAACCAGTTCGCCCGCTCCCATCCAGCCACCTCGCCGAAGACGGCGCCGCGCTGCTTCAGGTGCTCATGCAGCGGCGAACGGCGCACATTGCGCGATGTCGCCATCTGCCTGTAGGGAAAATGATCGGCATAGAGCAGGCCCAGCGTCTCCGATACGCGCTCCTTCAGGTAGCGCCTGTTCTTCTGGAACGGCTGCGCGCGCCTTATGTCGACCTCCCACAGGTCGAACGGCGCCTCGCCATCATTGATCCACTGCGCCAGCGCCATGCCGGCACCGCCGGAAGAGACGATGCCGATGGAATTATACCCCGCCGCGACCCAATAGCCGCCGAGTTCCGGCGCTTCGCCGAGATAATAGCGATCATCCGGCGTGAAACTCTCCGGACCGTTGAAGAAAGTGTGGATGCCGGCCGTGCCGAGCATCGGCATGCGGTTGACGCCCATTTCGAGTATGGGTTCGAAATGCTCGAAATCCTCCGGCAGCTGGTCGAAGCAGAAATCGTCCGAAATGCCGTCCATGCCCCATGGCTTGGCGACCGGCTCGAAGGCGCCCAGCATCATCTTGCCGGCATCCTCCTTGTAATAGGCGCACTCGTCCGGCACGCGCAGCACCGGAAGGCGCCCCAGCCCCTCTATCGCCTCCGTCACCAGGTAGAAATGTTCGCAGGCATGCAGCGGGACCGTCACGCCGGACATGGCCGCAAGGTCGCGCGCCCACATGCCGGCGCAATTGATGACGATATCGGCGTCGATCCTGCCCTGCTCGCCATACTTCAGCCAGGAAACGCCGGTCACTCGGCCATTGGCCTTGTGCACCTCCGTTACCTTGACGCCTTCGACGATGCGGGCGCCGCGCTGCCTCGCCCCCTTTGCCAGCGCCATGGCTATATTGGCCGGGTCGCACTGGCCGTCGAGCGGCAGATGCACCGCGCCAACCACATCCTCAATATTAAGATGCGGATACATCTCCTTGACTTCGCTCGGTGAAATCTCGCGCACATCCACGTCGAAGGCCCGCGCCAACGATGCCTGGCGGTAGATCTCGTGCTTGCGTTCCTCCGTCAGCGCCACCGTGATCGAACCGACCTGGCGCATGCCCGTGGCAACGCCCGTCTCCTCCTCCAGCCGCACATAGAGATCGGCCGAATATTTGGCGAGCCGCGTCATGTTCTGCGATGCGCGCAGCTGACCGATCAGCCCCGCCGCGTGCCATGTCGTGCCGGATGTCAGCTGCTTGCGCTCGAGCAGGACGATATCGGTCCAGCCGAGCCTGGCGAGATGATAGGCGACGGAACAGCCCGATACGCCGCCGCCGATGACGACGGCGCGGGCCTTGGCCGGAAGTGAGCTCATGCGCGGATTCTTTCGTTCCTGGGGTCCCAAAGCGGCTGGTCCGGATGCACGGTCGCCTTGTAGCGCACGCCGAATATATCGACTTCGACGATGGTCCCGGGCTGCGCCAGTTCCGGCTTCAGCATGCCGAGCGCGATGGATTTGTCGACGCGGTGGCCCCAGCCGCCGGATGTCGTCTCGCCGACGATGGCGCCATCGTGCCAGAGCGTCGACATATAGGGCGCATCGCAATCATCCGCCTCGACGGTCAGCGTCACGAAGCGCTTGCTGCTGCCCTGCTGGCGCTCGTTCTCCAGCGCCGCCTTGCCGATGAAATCCGGCTTCTCCCATTTGACGAACCGCTCCAGCCCGCTCTGCAGCGGCGTATAGTCGGTGGAAAGATCGCCCTTCCAGGCCCGGTAGCCCTTTTCCAGCCGCAGCGAATCGAGCGCGAACATCCCGAACGGCTTGAGGCCGAATGTCTTTCCAGCCGCCCAGACCGCATCGAAAATGGCGGCGGTATCCTCGATCTTGCTGTGGATCTCCCAGCCGAGCTCGCCGGCAAAGGAAACGCGCACGAGCTGGCAATGGCGCCCGGCGATCTGCGTCGTCTGGTGCGACAGCCATGGCGCGGCAAGGTCGGCCGCGCAGATGTCGGCGAAGAGCGCCCGCGATTTCGGCCCGGTGACGATCTGGCAGGAGAATTTGTCGGTGACACTGTCGATGCTGATGGCGCTGCCGGCCGGCAGGTGGCCGAGCAGCCAGTCCCGGTCATGCCACTCGGCGACGGCCGCGGTGATGAGGAAGAACAGGTTCTCCTCGATGGCCATGATCGACATTTCCGTGACGACGCGGCCCTTCTCGTCGGCAAAATAGCCAAGGCCGATCCGCCCCGGCTTCGGCACGACGCCGGTGACGAGCCGCGACAGCCATTCGCGCGCGCCCTCGCCGCCGACCCTGAAGCGCGAGAAGCCCGGCAGGTCGAGGATGCCGACGGCGTCGCGCACCGCGTGGCATTCCTCCCTTATGCGCTGCTGCCATGGTCCGTTGCGCGCATAGGTCTGGGTTGACGCCTCCGACGTATCGTCGCCGGGCTGCGCATACCAATTGGCGCGCTCCCAGCCATTATAGGCGCCAAACTGCGCCCCGAGCGCCGCGATGCGGTCATGGACCGGCGACAATTTGCGATTGCGCCCGGCGGGCCAGCTGTGGCGCGGGAAATGAATGGCATATTCATGGCCGTAGACTTCCAGCCCCTTGGCCACGCAATAATCATGATCGGTGAAACCGGTGAAGCGGCGCGGATCGCATGACCACATGTCCCATTCCGTCGCCCCTTCCGTCACCCATTCGGCCAGCACCTTGCCCGCGCCGCCGGCCTGGGCGATGCCGAAGGTGAAGACGCAGGCCTCGAAGGCGTTCGGAACGCCCGGCATCGGCCCGATCAGCGGATTGCCGTCCGGCGCATAGGGTATCGGCCCGTTGATGATCTTCGACAGGCCGGCGGTGCCGAGGATCGGCACCCGCGCAATCGCATCGTTGAGATACCAGTCGAGCCGCTCCAGATCGTCGGGAAACAGCTGGAACGAGAAATCGTCCGGCATCGGATCGTCCGGCGTCGCCCAATGGGCGCGGCAATTGCGCTCATAGGGCCCGAGATTCATGCCGTTCTTCTCCTGGCGCAGATAATAGGACGAATCGACGTCGCGCAGCAGCGGCAGCTTGCGCCCCTGCTCCCGGCTCCAGGCGGCGATCTCCGGAATTTCCTCGAACAGCAGATATTGATGGCTCATCACCATCATCGGCACCTCGCGACCGAAGAGCCGGCCGATTTCCTGGGCGCGGTAGCCGGCGGCGTTCACCACATATTCGCAGCGGATCTCGCCCTGCGGGGTGGACAGCACCCATTCGCCCGCCTCGCGCCGCGCGCCATCCACCGGGCAGAAGCGGATGATCTTCGCGCCGAGATCGCGCGCGCCCTTGGCCAGCGCCTGCGTCAGCTGGGCGGGATCGATATCGCCGTCGTTCGGATCGTAGAGCGCGCCCTCCAGCTCATGCGTGGCGATGAAGGGATAGCGGCCGCCGATCTCGCTCACCCCCAGCACGTCGATATCCATGCCCTGGTAGCGGCCCATGCTCCTGACGCGCTGGAACTCGCGCATCCTCTCCTTGCCGTGGGCAAGGCGCAGCGAGCCGGTCACATGGTAGTTCATCGGATAGCCGACTTCGTCCGCAAGGCCGCGATAAAGCCCGGCGGAATAGCGCTGCATGTTCATGACCGACCAGGACGCGGAAAATGTCGGCACATTGCCGGCGGCATGCCAGGTGGAGCCGGATGTCAGCTCGTTCTTCTCAAGCAGCACGCAATCCGTCCATCCCGCCTTGGCCAGATGGTAAAGCGACGAAACGCCCACCGCGCCGCCACCGATGATGACGACGCGCGCCGACGTTGGAAAATCAGCCATTCAGTGTCTCCCCGGATTTCATGCCTGTTCCGATGCTGTTCATGCCCGCGCGATCTCGTCCAGATACCACTGGATGTATCTGAGTTCGTTATATTCCATCGGCGCGACCGGCCCCGGAACGAAATAATGCGAGCGCACGCCGCGCGCCGTGTGTTCGATGATGGCCTTGTCCTCGGCGGTCGTCACCTTCCACAGCCAGGTGAGCTTGTCGAGATCATAGTCCCTGCCTGCCTCCGCATCGCCGCGCACGAGCCAGATCAGCTCCATCTCGCAGCTGTCGACCGTTTTCGGAATGAAGCGGTAGATCATGCCATGGTCCGGATAGCAGACGAGGAAGCTCGTGCCGCCGAGATGAATCGAGGTCACGCCGCCGTCGAATTCGGTAAAGCGCCCCATCAGCGGCGCGACCGGCGAGCCATCCTCGCTTCCGCTCGAAACGCCATCATAGAGCGCATAGCGGAACGTATGGATCGCCTCGCGCCGCTCGCCGGAATTCTGCCAGTGATCGCCGGTGGCGATGTCGATGCCGAGCGAGCAGGTGCGCTGCTCCATGCGGGCATTGAGCTCGACGATCTTTTCCGCCGGCTGTTCCAGGGCATGCGTCTGCGAATATTCCGGATGGGCCGGGCCGCAATGATAGCATTCGACGTAGTTCTCGACGGCGAGCTTCCAGTTCGCATCGACCGCATAGGTCTCGCGATGCGCCACCTTGGCCTCGGCCCAGCCATATTGGCCGCAGGTGGTGCGCAGCGATTGCTCGACCAGCGAGAAATCCAGCGGCTCATCGGCGAAGCAGATGAAGATCAGCCCTTCGGCCACCCTCACATGCAATTTCCTCAAGCCGTGCGCCGAGCGGTCGAAATCCTTCGGCATCAGCCGAGCCGCCCGCAGGCTGCCATCATTGGCATAGGTCCATGCGTGATAGGGGCAGACGAAGAAGCGAGCATTGCCCTTGTCTTTCGTGCACACTTCCGCCCCGCGATGACGGCAGACATTGAGGAAAGCGTGGATCGAACCGTCCTCGGCGCGCGCAACGATAATGGCTTCCGCATCGATCTTGAAACGTTCGAAATCGCCCGGATCGGGGATGATGCTGGCATGGCCGATACAGTGCCAATGGCGGCGGAACACGCGCTCCATGTCGCGCGCATAGATGTCGGGATCGAGGTAGAAGGCGCGCACCAGGCCATGGCCCGGGCGATGTTCGGCGATCAGCCGGTCTATCCTGTCCAGAGACGGCGCGACGTCCGCAAGGGCCTGCTCAGCACCCATCCTAGCCTCCAAAGATTGTTCCCGCACGCTTGTTGTCTGCATTGCGCTTCGCAGATTAGAATGATTCCGCATTGGCTTGCATTCAAGCGATGGTTGCTCATCCAGCCATGAGTTATTCTCACATCCCCTTTCGAAGGTTCCGCCGACATGATGTCCAAGCCCAGAATTCCGCCCCTCGGCTCGTTGCGCGCCTTCGAGGCCTCGGCGCGGTTGCTGAGCTTCCGGCTGGCGGGGGACGAACTCGGCGTGACGCAATCGGCCATCAGCCACCGCATCGCCGAGCTGGAATCGGTGCTCGGGATAAAACTGTTCGAGCGGCAGCCGCGCGGCGTCAGCCTCACCGATGCCGGCACGCTGTATTATCCCTATATGCGCGACGCCTTCGAGAAGATCGCGCGCGGCACGGCGCTTGTCAGCCGCATCGGCACCGCCGACGACCTGGCGCTTGAAACCTACGCCACCTTCGCCGTGCGCTGGCTCATCCCGCGGCTAGCCGGCTTCCGCAAGGTCAATCCGGGCTTGGCGATCAGGATCGGCACGAGCCAGCTCGACTGGGAATTGAACATAGACAATTGCGATATCGGCATCATCCATACGACGCGGCCCGAGCGCATGAACCTGCATTACCGCCTGCTGACCAAGGCGCAGATGTTTCCCGTCTGCAGCCCGGCGGTGGCGGCACGAATCGACCCCGCCGATGCAAGGACGCTGTCGCGGGTGCCGCGGCTTGCGCTTTTCACCTCGCCGGAGGATTGGAGCATCTGGCTCGAGGCGGCGGGACTGGCCGACAATGCGCAGGCCGTCACCCTCAAGTTCGATACATATCTGACGGCGCTGCAATCGGCGCTGGACGGCCAGGGACTGGTGGTGGCGCCCGATTTCCTCGTCCGGGACGACCTTGCAGCCGGGCGGCTGGTGGCGCCCTTCGATATCAGTGTTTCGCAGCCCGGCGCCTGGTACCTGATCTGCCGCAAGGAACGCGTCGGCGAGGCCCGCATCCGGAAATTCGAGACGTGGCTGACCGAACAATTCGCATCCCACAGCCGCTGATGGCAGGGGGATAGATTTTCGGCCTCAAAAAATATTTCGCCCTGCAAGCTGCTGATTTCGCTCATTCTTCCTTCCGGCACGCAAAAAAACTTATCCCCCCTGTTTGGAACCGGAGTATTCTGATTCGGTCCTTTCCAGTGGGGGAGCAGCTTCCGGTGCTGTTTCGACAAGCTGGGAAAGGGTGGCGTTGCCGAAAGATCGGAAGTGACAACCCCGATCGACCGGCAAACTGCAGAAGGAAACGGAGGTGGCGCTTCGTTTTCCGGGTTGTTGCGTCTGACAAACGCAGCAACAGCAGGCAAAGACGTCGCGGGCGGTCTTCGGACCTCGACCCTGATACCACTACGACGCGCTGAAGACCGCCCGTCTCCCCCCATTTTCAATGACCAGACGCGATTTCGCGGGCGTGGTGATGATTTTCCGTATTCAACAGGTGTTGATAGCGCGCGAAAGCTTCCCCTCATTTCCTCCTGATGCCGATCGAGCGGCCCACCCGCTCGGGGCGCGGCAGCAGCGCGTGCTCCTGCCTGTAGCGATCGAGACCCGGCACGATATCGTCCGGGAACGGCACCACCCTCGGCCCGTTCATGTCGACATGCAGCGACAGCACCTCCGCCGTCGCAGCCACCCAGCCATCCCGGTGCACGATCTCATGATAGACATGCAGCCGCTTGCCGTCGAAGTCGATCAGCTGGCTCGTCACCGTAACGATGTGGTCGAGGTGGATTTCCTGCACGTAGCAGACATGCACCTCGGCCGTGTAGATCGTCAGCCGGCGTTCCGCCGCATAATCCGGACCGAAGCCGAGCTCGGCCAGGAATTCATCGCCGCCGCGGTCGAAAATGACGTTGTAATAGGCCATGTTGAGATGGCCATTATAGTCGATCCAATCCTTCTCGATGCTGATCGGATGAGAGCGGTAGGGCTGCGCCTCTGGCATGTCGGGCTCCGTTGCTGGCTGTTGTCGCTTCATGAAACGTGCCGCCGCGGCCTTGCGCTTCCCCAAAAGCGACAGGCCGTGACGGCTGGCTATTGTGTCGGGCGGAAGGCGCTCGGCGGCCTGCCCTCGAAATTCCTGAATGTGCGCGTGAATGCCGCCGCCGACGAAAAGCCGGTGCGCGTGGCGATATCGGCAAGCGGCGCGCGCGTATCCATCACCAGCCGCCGCGCCACTTTCAGCCGCAGGCGAAGATAATAGCGCCCGGGACCCTCGCCCACCGCCTTGATGAAGATCTTCTCCAGCGCCCTTGTACCAAGCCCGCAGCGCCGGGCGATGGCGTCGATCGTCAATGGCGCTTCGATATGGCCTTCCATCAGCCGGATCGCCGATGCCAGCTTGGGATGCACGCCGTGCAGTCGCCCGAGGGAGACCAGCGGCTGCGCATCGCTGGAGGCATGCGCCTCGTCATAGATGAAGACGCTGGCCACATCGAGCGCCACCGACATGCCGTAGCGCGAGCGGATGAGATGCAGCATCAGGTCGAATGTCGGCGAAGCACCGCCGCTGGTGAAGACCGGACCGTCTATGACATAGCGGTCGGGCCGTATGTCCGCCTCCGGGAATTCCAGCGTGAACTCCTCCATGTCCTCCCAATGGGTCGTCGCCTGTCGCCCGGACAGGAGGCCGGCGCGGCCGAGCAGCCACGATCCCGCCTCGATGCCGCCGATCAGGCGGTAATGATGCGCGGCGCGGCGCAGATTGGCGGTAAAGGTGGTTCGGGCGATGTCGGAAGTGCCAAAACCACCTATTATCAATAACATATCCGCCTTTTCTGAAGCATCGAAACAACCGGATGCGGCAATCGGCAGGCCGCAGGTGGTGATCGCCGGCGTGCCGTCGAGCGTGACGATGCGCCAGGTAAACAGAGTCGATCCCGAAACCCGGTTGGCCGCGCGCATCGGATCGATGGTCGAGGCGACGCACATCAGCGAGGCCCCGCTGAAGACCAGCACCGTGACGGCGAGCGGCGCGGCGTCTGGCCGAAAGATCGCGGACAATTCGGTTTTCATCAATTTTGATTCGTATATCGCAAAGCAGACTTTGGCAATCGCGCCATGATGAAGGCAATGAATAATGGGAGCAGAAGAATGGGACTTACCCCCAACCGCGAAGTTTTCATCACTTGCGCAGTGACCGGCGCCGGCGACACGACAGGCCGTTCCGACAAGGTGCCGGTGACGCCGCGCCAGATCGCCGACGAGTGCATTGCCGCCGCCAATGCCGGCGCCGCCATCGCCCATATCCATGTGCGCGACCCGAAGACCGGCAAGGGCTCGCGCGACGTCGCGCTCTATACGGAAGTGGTGGAGCATATCAAGGCATCCGGCGTCGACATGATTCTCAACCTGACGGCGGGCATGGGCGGCGACCTGACGCTCGGCAGCGTCGAGCAGCCAATGCCGCCTTCCGCCGACGGCACCGACATGGCCGGCGCCACCGAACGGCTCGAACATGTGGCGAAGCTGCGCCCGGAAATCTGCACGCTCGACTGCGGCACGATGAATTTCGGCGAAGGCGACTATGTGATGACCAATACGCCGGCCATGCTGAAGGCGATGGCAGCGCAGATCAAGGCGCTCGGCGTGCGCCCGGAAGTGGAGATTTTCGATACCGGCCACCTGCTGCTGGCGAAATGGCTTTACGACCAGGGCCTGCTCGACGATCCGGTGATGGTCCAGCTCTGCATGGGCATACCCTGGGGCGCGCCGGACGATATCGGCACATTGATGGCGCTGGTCAACAACCTGCCGTCGAACTGGACCTTCTCCGCCTTCTCCATCGGCCGCAACCAGATGGCCTATGCGGCGATGGCGATGCTTGCCGGCGGCAATATCCGCGTCGGGCTGGAGGACAATCTGTGGCTCGACAAGGGCGTGCTGGCGACCAACGGACCGCTGGTGGAACGCGCGGTGAAGATCGCCGAGGGCATCGGCGCCAAGATCCTCGGCCCGCAGGAAGTGCGCGAGCGCCTGAAACTCACGAAGGGCTGGTAGCATCATGACGATCATTCGCAAGGCTGCTGCGGTCGGCGGCGGGGTCATCGGCGCCGGCTGGGTCGCGCGCCTGCTGCTCAACGGCATCGACGTATCGATCTTCGACCCGGACCCGGAGGCGGAACGCAAGGTCAGCGAGGTCATGAAGAATGCCCGCCGCGCCTATAAGACCATGCTGCCGGACGGACTGCCGAAGGAAGGGCGGCTGACCTTCGCCAAAACCGTGCAGGAAGCGGTGGAAGGCGCTGATTTCATACAGGAAAGCGTTCCGGAACGCCTCGACCTCAAGCACAGGGTTCTGGCCGAGATCGACAGGCATGCCGCGCCCGATGCCATCATCGGCTCGTCGACGTCGGGCATCCTGCCCTCCGAAATGCAGACCGCGATGAGCCGTCCCGAGCGGCTGGTCGTCGGCCATCCCTATAATCCCGTCTACCTCCTGCCCCTCGTCGAGATCGTCGGCGGCAAGCAGACCTCGCCGCAAGCGGTCGCGAAGGCCGAGGCGATCTACGCGTCGATCGGCATGAAGCCGGTCGTCATTCGCAAGGAGATCGAAGCCTTTGTCGGCGACCGCCTGCTCGAAGCGGTCTGGCGTGAATCGCTGTGGCTGATCAAGGACGATATCTGCACCGTGGAGGAACTCGACGACATCATCCGCTATTCGTTCGGCATTCGCTGGGCGCAGATGGGCATGTTCCAGGTCTACCGCGTGGCGGGCGGCGAAGCGGGCATGCGCCACTTCATCGCCCAGTTCGGCCCCTGCCTCTCCTGGCCATGGACCAAGCTGATGGACGTGCCGGACCTCGACGAGACGCTCGTCGACAAGATCGCCGACCAGTCCGACGAGCAGGCGCATGGGCTTTCGATCCGCGAGCTCGAACGCATCCGCGACGACAATCTCGTGGCGATCATGGATGCGCTCGCGCGCCAGAACAAGGGCAAGGGCTGGGGCGCCGGCGCGCTCTACAAGGATTATACCAAACGGCTGTCGAAGCTCGCCCGGAAGCCGCCACTGTCGAAATCGGCCGAAAAGGCGAAAGCCGCCAAGCCGCGCCGAAAGAAGGGTTGAGCCATGGATTTCGGTCTTTCCGAAGAACAGAGGCTGATCGTCGAGACGACGCGCGCCTTTGTCGAGAACGAGCTTTACCCGCATGAAGCGGAGGTGGAGCGCACCGGCATCCTGCGCAAGGAACTGGCGCAGGAACTGAAGCAGAAGGCGATCGAAGCCGGGCTGTACGCCGCCAACATGCCGGAATCGGTCGGCGGCGCCGGGCTCGATACGGTGACCTGGCTGCTCTACGAGAAGGAACTCGGCCGCGCCAACTACGCGCTGCACTGGACCTGCGTCGGACGTCCGTCCAACATCCTCCTGGCCGGGACCGAGGCGCAGAAGGAGAAATATCTCTACCCCTGCATTCGCGGCGAAAAGTCGGACTGCCTCGCCATGACCGAACCCGGCGCCGGCTCCGACCTGCGCGGCATGACGGCCTCCGCCGTCGAAAAGGGCGGCGACTGGGTCGTCAACGGCACCAAGCACTTCATCAGCCATGCGCTCGAGGCGGATTTCGTCATCCTTTTCGTTGCCTCGGGCGAGGAAGAGACGGCGCGCGGCAAGAAGAAGAAGAAGATCACCGCCTTCTTCGTCGACAAGGGCCATCCGGGCATGACCATCCGCGAAGGCTACCGCAATGTCTCCCATCGCGGCTACACCAATGCGATCATCGAATTCGACGATTGCCGCCTGCCTGCCGATGCCATACTCGGCGAGGTGCACAAGGGCTTCGATGTCGCCAATACATGGCTCGGCGCAACCCGCCTGCAGGTGGCGGCGACCTGTCTCGGCCGGGCCGAGCGCGCCCTAGCCCATGCGATCGAATATGCGGCGCAGCGCCGGCAGTTCGGCCAGCAGATCGGCAAGTTCCAGGGCGTATCGTTCAAGCTGGCCGACATGGCGACCGAGCTGAAGGCCGCCGACCTTCTGACCTTCGAGGCGGGCTGGAAGTTCGACCAGGGCACCGTGACGGACCAGGACATGGCCATGGCCAAGCTGAAGGCCACGGAAATGCTGGCTTTCGTCGCCGACGAGGCGATCCAGATCCATGGCGGCATGGGCCTGATGGACGATCTGCCGCTGGAGCGCATCTGGCGCGATGCGCGCGTCGAGCGCATCTGGGAAGGCACCTCGGAAATCCAGCGCCACATCATTTCGCGCGCCCTGCTACGCCCGCATGGTGCGTGATGGCCCCCATGGTGCGTGATGGCCAATAGTCTCGATCGCCTGCTCAAGCCTCGCTCCATCGCCGTGTTCGGCGGCGTCCAGGCGGCGGAAGTCGTCCGGCAATCCCAGCAGATGGGCTTTGCCGGCGAAATATGGCCGGTGCATCCGAAGCATGAGACGATCCTCGGCCTCAAGGCCTATCGCTCGGTGGCCGATCTTCCCGCCGGGCCGGATGCGGCCTTCATCGGCGTCAACCGCTACCTGACGCTCGACATCGTGCGCCAGCTGCGCGAGATCGGCACCGGCGTCGCGGTCTGCTACGCTTCCGGCTTCCTCGAGGCCGGAGCGGACGATGCCGACGGCGCGCGGCTGCAGGAGGAACTGGTGGCGATCGCCGGCGACATGCCGATCATCGGGCCGAATTGCTATGGCCTGATCAATTATTGCGATGGCGCCCTGCTCTGGCCCGACCAGCATGGCGGCCGCCGGCTCGGCGCGGACGAGCGCGGCGTGGCGATCATCACCCAATCGTCCAACATCGCGATCAACATGACCATGCAGCGGCGCGGCCTGCCCATCGCCCATGTGATGACGGCCGGCAACCAGGCGCAGACGGGCCTGCCCGACATGGCCATGGCTCTGATCGAGGACGAGCGCGTCACCGCCCTCGGGCTGCATATCGAGGCGTTCCAGTCGGCGGCCAAGTTCGAGGCGCTCGCCGCCCGGGCCCGGACCCTCAACAAGCCCATCGTGGCGATGAAGGTCGGCAGGTCGGCGCAGGCGCGCGCCGCCACTATCTCCCATACGGCCTCGCTTGCCGGCTCTGACGCCGCCTCCGACGCCTTCCTGAGGCGGCTCGGCATCGCGCGGGTCAATTCCATCGCCTCGTTCCTGGAGACGCTGAAGCTGCTGCATGTGCATGGCCCGCTTTCCGGCAATACGCTCTGTTCGATGAGCTGTTCCGGCGGCGAGGCTTCCGTCATGGCCGATGCAGCCGAGGGCCGCAGCGTGCATTTCCCGCCGCTCGATCCACGCCACCGGGAAAGCGTCAAATCGACCCTCGGCCCGCTGGTGGCGGTGGCGAACCCGCTCGACTATCATACGTTCATCTGGAACAATGAGCCGGCGCTGACCGAAACCTTCACAGCCATGGTCGCGGGAGGATTCGCCTTGAGCTGCCTCGTCCTGGACTTCCCGAGAAAGGATCGCTGCTCCGACGTCGACTGGTGGTCGACCGTCCGCGGCTTCGAGAACGCGCTGAAGACCAATGCCGCCCACGGCGCCATCATCGCCTCGCTGCCGGAAAATCTCCCCGAGGAATATATGGAGGGCCTGATGCGGGCCGGCATCGCGCCGCTCTGCGGCATCACCGAAGCCATGGATGCAGCCGAAGCTGCCGCCTTCATCGGCGCGGCGTGGAGCGAGCCGCCGGCTGCCCCGGTCGCCGGGCCCGCCGCCAAAGCAACGACAGAGCCGCATGTGCTGGACGAGGCGCAGGCCAAGGCCATCCTCAGGAGCCGGGGCCTGCCGGTTCCGGACGGGCGGCGCTGCGCCGGTGAAGACGAGGCCGTGCTTGCGGCCAATGCCATCGGCTATCCGGTCACGGTGAAGGCGCTGGGGATCGCGCATAAGTCGGAGCATGATGCCGTGCGGCTGAACCTTGGCAATGCGCACGAGGTCCGCGCGGCGGCAGGCGCATTGGCGCGGCTCGGCAGCGGCCTTTATGTGGAACAGATGGTGACGGGCGTCGTCGCCGAGCTGATCGTCGGCATCACCGACGATCCGCAATTCGGGCCTGCCCTGACGATCGGCAGCGGCGGCGTGCTGGTCGAATTGCTGCAGGACACGCAGACGCTGCTCTTGCCCGCAACGCGCGGGGAGATCGAGGCGGCGCTGCGCAAATTGCGGATGTTTCCCTTGCTGGACGGCTATCGCGGCCGCGCCAGGGGGGATGTCGCCGCCGCCATCGAGGCGATTGCCGGCATTGCCGATTTCGCCGTCGCCAACAAGGACAGCATTGCCGAACTCGACATCAACCCGCTGCTCGTCCGCGCCGGCGGCAAGGGCGTCGGCATCGCGGATGCACTGATTTCGGCCAGGGGAGAACTTTGATGAGTGTGATCAGGACACGCCGCGAGGGCGGCATTCTCGAGGTGACGCTTGACCGGCCGAAGGCAAACGCCATCGATCTTGCGACCAGCCGGCTGATGGGCGAGACCTTCCAGGCCTTCCGCGACGATCCGGAACTGCGGGTGGCGATCGTCCGGACCGAGGGCGACAAGTTCTTCTGCGCCGGATGGGACCTCAAGGCGGCGGCGGCCGGCGACGCGGTCGACGGCGATTACGGCGTCGGCGGCTTTGGCGGCCTGCAGGAACTGCGCGACCTCAACAAGCCGGTGATCGCCGCGGTCAACGGCATGGCGGTGGGCGGCGGTTTCGAACTCGCCCTCTCCTGCGACCTCATCTATGCTTCCGACCATTCGAGCTTCGCCCTGCCGGAGATCCGTGCCGGGACGCTTGCCGATGCGGCGACGGTGAAGTTGCCGAAGCGCATCCCCTATCACATCGCCATGGACCTGCTCCTGACCGGCCGCTGGATGGATGTGGCCGAGGCGCATCGCTGGGGTCTCGTCAACGAGGTCCTGCCGAAGGACAGGCTGATGGAACGGGTCTGGGAGATTGCGCGGCTGCTCGAAAGCGGCCCGCCCCTGGTATTCGCCGCCATCAAGGAAGTGGCGCGGGAGGCGGAGAGCATGGGCTTCCAGCAGGCGATGAACATGATCACCAAGCGCAAGTTCCGCACCGTCGATATCCTTTATGCCTCCGAGGACGGCCAGGAGGGCTTCAAGGCTTTCGCGGAAAAGCGCGACCCGGTGTGGAAGGGGCGATGACGGCCGATTATTCGCTGCTGATCGACGCGGAGACCTGGGCGTTCATCGAGCGCACCAACAGTTTCTATCCGCCGGATGCCGTGGATTTCAGCGTCGCGCAGCAGCGCAGGGTCTATGACGAAATGTGCCGCGCCTTCTTCGCCGGCTACCCCGCCTCCGTCACCAGCCGCGACGACACGTTCGATACGGCAGCCGGACCCGTCGGCATCCGTCACTACCGCAAGGGCGGCGGCGAAGCGGAAGCGTTCTGCCTCTATTTCCATGGCGGCGGCTTCGTCGTCGGCGGGCTCGACAGCCATGACGATGTCTGCGCCGAAATCTGCGACGCCACGGGCTTCGACGTGGTTTCCGTCGATTACCGGCTGGCGCCCGAGCACCTGCACCCGGCATCGTTCGACGATGCACTGGCCGCATTTCATCATCTTGCCGGCATGACCGAGCTGCCGATCGTCCTCTGCGGCGACAGCGCCGGCGGCAATCTGGCCGCTGGCGTCGCGCATCATGTCCGTGGCGGCCCGCGCCAGCCCGCCGGCCAGGTGCTGGTCTATCCCGGGCTTGGCGGCAATATGGAACAGGGTTCCTACGTCGAACACGGCAATGCGCCGATGCTGACGACGCGCGATACGATCTACTATGCCGATCTGCGTGGCGGCGGCCGCGACTGGTCGGCCGATCCGCGCTTCGCCCCGCTCGCCGACACGGATTTTTCCGCGCTGCCGCCGACTGTCGTCATCTCGGCCGAATGCGACCCGCTCAGCGATGATGGCCGCCATTATCGCGACAGGATCGTGCAGGCCGGCGGCATGGCGCTGTGGAACAACGAGCCGGGCCTCGTCCACGGCTATCTGCGCGCCCGCCATTCGGTCGATCGCGCCCGCCGCAGCTTCCGCCGCATCCTCACGGCAATCCACCTCCTCGGGCAAAACCGCTGGCCCGGCTCGCTTTGAAACCGACCAGCCCTCAATTGCCGGCGCTGGCCATCTTGCGGGTCTTCATCGCGTTTTCCAGCCAGCCGAGCTCCATTTCCGGCACGGAGGACAGCAGCAGTTCCGTATAGGCGTCGAAGGGCGGCTTCAGCACCTCGTCGCGTGGCCCGTAGCGCACCACCTCGCCGCGATACATGACCGCGATGGAATCCGAGATCGATTTCACCGTGGCGAGATCGTGCGTGATGAACAGATAGGCGACGTTCTCCTCCTGCTGCAGGGCGAGCAGCAGCTTCAGGATGCCGTCGGCCACCAGCGGATCGAGCGCGCTCGTCACCTCGTCGCAGATGATCAGCTTGGGCTTGGCCGCGAGCGCACGGGCGATGCAGACGCGCTGCTTCTGCCCGCCCGACAGTTCCGCCGGATAGCGATCGGCGAAGCCCTTGCCCATCTCGATCTTGTCCAGAAGCTCGGCGACGCGCCTGTCGCGCTCGCTGCCGCGCATGTTGAAATAGAATTCCAGCGGCCGGCCGATGATCGTGCCGACCGTCTGGCGCGGGTTCATCGCCGTATCCGCCATCTGGTAGATCATCTGCAATTCACGCAGATCGTCGCGCTTGCGGCTGGCGAGCCGCGGCGAAAGCTGCCGCCCGTCGAACTCGATGCTGCCTTCCATCGGCGGCAGCAGCCCGGTGATCACCCGCGCCAGCGTCGACTTGCCGGAACCGGATTCGCCGACCACCGCCACCGTCTGCCCGAGATGGATGTCGAGCGAGACGTTCTTCAACACCTTGACCTGCCCGCCGCCATAGGCCGCGGTGATGCCCCTCGCCGCGAGGATAGGCGCGCCGGAAGCGGGCTTCTGCCGGTGCGGGATGTGATGGACCGAGACGAGCTGGCGCGTATAGTCCTCGCGCGGCTCCTTGATGATCTGCCGGGTTTCGCCATATTCCACCATCTTGCCATGGCGCAGCACCATGATGTCGTCCGCCACCTGGGCAACGACGGCAAGATCATGGGTGATGTAGAGCGCCGCCACATTGGTGTCGCGGATCGCATCCTTGATCGAGGCCAGAACGTCGATCTGCGTCGTCACGTCCAGCGCCGTCGTCGGCTCGTCGAAGACGATGAGATCGGGCTCCGAGCACAGCGCCATGGCGGTCATCGCCCGCTGCAGCTGTCCGCCGGAGACCTGATGCGGAAAACGGTCGCCGAACGTATCGGGATTGGGCAGGCCGAGCTTGCGGAACAGGCCGACGGCGCGCTTTTCCGCCTCGGCCCTGGAGCATATCCTGTGCTGGCGCGCCGCTTCCGTCACCTGGTCCATCAGCTTGCGCGCCGGATTGAACGCGGCGGCGGCCGATTGCGCCACGTAGCACACCTCCCGCCCCCGCACCTGGCGCAGCAGCCGCGCCCCGCCCTTGGTGATGTCGCGGCCATTGAGCACCACTTCGCCGCCGGTGATGCGCACGCCGCCGCGGCCATAGCTCATGCTGGAAAGGCCGACGGTGGATTTGCCGGCGCCGGATTCGCCGATCAGCCCGAGCACCTTGCCGCGCTCCAGCGCCAGCGATACGCCATCGACGATGACGATGTCGCGCGGCGGCTCTCCCGGCGGATAGCTCGTCGCCTCGATGCGCAGGCCGCGTATGTCGAGCAGCCGCGCGCTCTTGTCCTTTGCCGCAAGCCTCGCCATCAGCCGCGCCCTCCCTTGAGACTTGTAGTGCGGTTCAATATCCAGTCGGCGACGAGATTGACCGATATCGCCAGGACGGCGATCGCCGCCGCCGGAATGAGCGCCGCGGGAATGCCGAAGACGATGCCCTCCTTGTTTTCCTTGACCATGCCGCCCCAATCCGCGTCCGGCGGCTGCACGCCGAGCCCGAGGAAGGAGAGCGCGGAGAGGAAGAGCACCGCGAAGATGAAGCGCAGGCCGAGTTCCGCCACCAGCGGCGTCAGCGCATTGGGCAAAATCTCGCGGAAGATGACCCACATCTTGCCCTCGCCGCGAAGCTTGGCCGCCTCGACGAAATCCATGACATTGATGTCCACCGCCACGGCGCGGGCAAGGCGGTAGACACGCGTCGCGTCGAGAAGACCCATCACCAGGATGAGCGTGACCACATTGGTCGGCAGCACCGAAAGCACCACCAGCGCGAAGATCAGCGTCGGTATCGCCATGATCAGATCGACGAAACGCGACATGAGCTGATCGAACCAGCCGCCGATGACCGCCGCCGCGAAGCCGAGGACCGAACCCAGTATGAACGACAGGGCGGTGGCGAGCGCGGCGATGAAGATGGTGATGCGCGCGCCATAGATCAGGCGCGACAGGAGATCGCGCCCGAGATTGTCGGTGCCGAGCAGATATTTCGCCGACATGGGCTCCCAGACGTCGCCGACGGTTTCGCCTACGGGATAAGGCGCGACCCATGGCGCGAACACGGCGGCGAAGACGAAGAGCGCGGTGAGAACGAGGCCGATCCAGGCGCTGACGGGAATGTTCCTGATGCTTGACATGGCCGGCCTCATTTCGGGTGCCTGAGGCGAGGATTGGAGACGATCGCCACGATGTCGGCGACGATGTTGAGCGTCACATAGACGGCGGCGAAGACCAGCCCGCAGGCCTGGACCACCGGCACGTCCCGCTTGGCCACATGGTCGACCAGATATTGCCCCATGCCCGGATAGACGAAGATGACCTCGACCACGACGACGCCGACGACGAGGAAGGCAAGGTTGAGCATGACGACATTGACGATCGGCGCGACGGCATTCGGAAAGGCGTGCCGGGTGATGATCTGCAACGGCGTCAGGCCCTTGAGCTCCGCCGTCTCCACATAGGCCGATTGCATCACGTTCAGGATGGCGGCGCGGGTCATGCGCATCATGTGGGCGAGCACCACCAGCGTCAGCACCGTCACCGGCAATGCGATGGCGCTGAGCCGCTCACCGAGCGTCATGCCGTCGAAAACGGTGGAGACGCTCGGGAACCATTGCAGGCGCACGGCGACGAAATAGATCAACAGGTAGCCGGTGAAGAATTCGGGCAGCGAGGTCGATGCCAGCCCGAGGCCGGAAATGAGCCTGTCGACGAAACCGTTGCGATAGCGCACCGCGAGCAGGCCGAGGCCGATCGCCAGCGGAATGGAGACGATCGCGGCCCAGAAGGCCAGGAACAGCGTATTCCACAGCCTGCCCTTCAACGACGACGCTATGTCCTGCCCGCTCGACAAGGCGGTGCCGAGATCGCCGGTGAGCACGCCGCCGAGCCAGCGGAAATAACGGATATAGGCCGGATCGTTCAGCCCCATGTCCCGCCGCAGGTTTTCGAGCGCCTGCGGCGTGGCGGACTGGCCCAATATGGATTGCGCAACGTCACCGGGCAGGATCTGGGTGCCGACGAAGATCAGCACCGAGACCGCCAGGAGCAGCAGGATGCCCATCGCTATGCGCTGGGCAACCAGTTTGAGTACCGGGAGGCTCATCCGAACGGCCCGGTCAGGCGTTCAGCCAGCAGCGCGACAGCGCATAACCCCCGCTCATCTCCTGATTGCCGTCAGGCACCCAGCCGCCGACCTTGGCGCTGGTCGCATCGATGAAATCGTTGAACATCGGCACGATCACGCCGCCCTCGTCGCGCACGATCGTCCCCATGTCGCGATAGATCTGCTTGCGCTTGGTCTCGTCCAGCTCGCCGCGCGCCGTAATCAGCATCTTGTCGAACTTCTCGTTGAAGAAGCGCGTATCGTTCCAGTCCGCGGTCGACAGATAGGCGGTCGAATACATCTGGTCCTGCGTCGGGCGTCCGCCCCAGTAGGATTCGGAGAATGGCTGCTTGTTCCACACCTCCGACCAGTAGCCGTCGCCCGGCTCGCGCTTGACCTCGATGGTGATCCCGGCCTTCGCGGCGCTCTGCTGGTAGAGCTGGGCCGCATCGACTGCGCCCGGAAAGGCGACATCCGACGTGCGCAGGAGGACAGGACCGTCATGGCCGGACTTCTTGAAATGGAAGGCAGCCTTGTCGGGATCATAGGCGCGCTGCTCGATATCGTCCGAGAACAGCGGATAGGCCTTGTTGATGGGGAAATCATTGCCGACCGAGCCATAGCCGCGCAGGATCTTCTCCACCATGTCCTCGCGGTTCATCGCATATTTCAGCGCCAGCCGCAGGTCGTTATTGTCGAATGGCGCAGTGTTGCAATGGGCGATGAACACGTAATGCCCCTTGCCGGCGACGTTCTGGATGGTGACGCCCGGCACGCGCTTGACGAGATCGACGATCTTCGGCTCGACGCGGTTGATCATGTGGACCTGGCCCGACTGCAGCGCGGATGTGCGCGCCGTGGCGTCGTTGATGACGATGATCTCGATCTGCTCGGCATGGCCGCGCTTGTCGCCGTTCCAGTAATTGGCGAATTTCGCGCCGATATGCCGTACGCCCGGCTCTTCCGTCACCACCTTGTAGGGTCCGGTGCCGATGCCGGCGGTCGGCTTGTCCTTGCCGCCATTGGGCTGGATCATCAGGTGATAATCATCCAGCAGGAACGGCAGGTCGGCATTGGGCTCCTTGAGCGTGAAGACGACCGTGTCGCCATCGCGCTTGACATTGGAGATGCCGCCCATGACGCCGAGAGCGCCGGATTTCGAATTGGCGTCCGAATGCCGCTCCATGGTCGCGACCACATCGTCTGGCGTCATCGTCTTGCCATCGTGGAACTCGACATCCTTGCGGATCTTGAAGGTCCAGACCTTGGCGTCGTCCGAGGAGCCCCATTCCTCGGCGAGCTTGGCCTGGAGCGTGCCGTCGGGCTGGATTTCCACCAGCTGTTCGCCCCATTGGCGGCCGAACTTGTAGGGAACCTGGCTCTGCCAGGTGGCGGGGTCGAGACTGTCCGTCGAGGCGCCGCCCTGCATGCCGGCCTTGAGCGTGCCGCCCTTGACGGGCCCTTCGGCCAGCGCGGCGCTGCCGAGCAGGGAATTGGCGAAAACGCTGGTGACGCCAAGGGCCGCGGCCCGGCCGAGGAAGTCGCGGCGCGACAGTTTTCCCTGGGCTACCCGGCGGCTGAGATAATCGAGTTCTCTGGACATTCTACTTTCCCCTTCTTTTTATGGAGGCGCATGGCGCCAGCCGGTTATGTGAAATATTCAACTCTATCGTCGCAAATTTCAACTTGTCATTCCAGTCGCGGTGCAATGCCTCAAATGAAATGGCGTTCGATCGTTTCGTCAAAGTCCCGCTCGAACGCGAGTTC
Source organism: Phyllobacterium sp. 0TCS1.6A (assembly GCF_026420825.1). Taxonomy (NCBI): domain Bacteria; kingdom Pseudomonadati; phylum Pseudomonadota; class Alphaproteobacteria; order Hyphomicrobiales; family Phyllobacteriaceae; genus Phyllobacterium; species Phyllobacterium sp. 0TCS1.6A. Next base: position 707,873 of record NZ_JAPMAB010000001.1, on the reverse strand, counting down.
GTCGTTCTCATAGGCCTCGATGCGGCCCGTGAGATAAAAATGCCCGGCGTCCGAGCGCATCGTCGTGAAGGTCTCCGTCCTTATCCGCCAGTCGTCCCGTCCGGATATTTCCGTCCAGTGCGTCTCGCCGCGCGCCGACAGCGGATCGCCCGGATCGATCTCCCAGCGCTCGCGGGCGGTGCCGCCATGGATCAGCCCGTGGTCGCGGTCGCGGGCCTCGCCGAAATCATCCTCGATGACGAGCGCGATCCTGCCGCTGACCTGGTCATGCTCGATATGGCGCCTGTTGGCGGCTTCCCGCAGGATGTCGAGCTGCCATGGCGCGGCCGCTTCCGGTTCGGCGAAGGTCCATTCATCGCCCTCGGCCAGCTTGCGCGCGGGAATGTCGATCCGGCCGGCGCTCAATGTCAGGCTTGCCTGCTCCGGCGAGGGCCAGACCATCGGCCAGTAGGACGAGGAAACGGCCACCCTCAGCCTGTGCCCGGCCGGGATGCGATAGGCGATGTCGTCGAGCTTGAAGCTGATGCGGTATTCCTGCCCCGGTTCCAGCGGCTGCGGCGCGTCGTGGCCGCCGCGATGGCAAAGATTGAAGACGCCATAGGTGATCCGCGTCGAGGCGCCGTCCGGATGCACGTCGCAGAGCCGCACGGCGACCATCGCCACCGGCCTGTCGCTCGCCAGCGTCAAGCTGATTTCCGGCGCGCCGACAATGTCGATCGTCTCGTCCAGCGTCCGGTCGTAGCATAGCGACAGCGCATCGTCGCGGCGCTGGTCGCCCGGCAGTTCCGGCCCCAGCCATATGGCGCAATATTCGCCGCCCATCATGCCGCAATCCTGCGGCGAGGAGACGAGATGGGCGAAAGCCGCACCGGCTTCGTCGGCCAGCACCATGCCGGAACCGAGATGGTAGCTGCGGCTGCCGATCGTGGCGGACGGCCATTGCGGCTCGGCGATCCAGCGCCCCGGGCGCTCCGTGTACCAGCTCTTCGGCCGGACGCTGTCCATGAGGTAGCCGCGATAGGCCGGATCGTCCTCGACGCCGGTGTCGATATCCTTCAGCCAGCGATCCCACCAGCGCAGTGCCTCCTGCAGGAAGCCGATGCGCGGCGCCGGCACGGCGAAATGCGGATATTTGTGCACCCAGGGGCCGATGATGCCCTTCACCGGCGCGCCGATGCCCTGCATCAGCCGCGCCACGGCGTTCTTGTAGGCATCGCCCCAGCCGCCGATGGCCAGGGTCGCCGCCTTGATCGAAGCGAAATCCTCGCAGACGGAACCGCGCTTCCAATAGGCGTCGCGCGTCTGGTGCCGCAGCCAGACCGCCGGCAGGAACGGTTCGTTCTCCAGCCGCTCGCGCCACATGTCGCGCCATTTCTCGCCGCGCAAGGCAGGGTCCGGCGCGCGCGAGGAATAGGCCAGCATCGTCGCGCCCCAGCCGAGATTCTCGTTGAGCAGCAGCCCGCCCTTGTAATGGATATCGTCGGCATAGCGGTCGTCGGTGGAACAGAGCGTGATGATCGCCTTGAGCGCCGGCGGCTGCAGGGCCGCGACCTGCAGCGAATTGAACCCGCCCCAGGAAATTCCCATCATGCCGACGGTGCCGCTGCACCAGGGCTGGCTGGCGATCCAGGCGATGACATCGCAGGCGTCGCCTAGCTCCTGTTCGGAATATTCATCCTCCATCAGTCCTTCGGAATCGCCATTGCCGCGCATGTCGACGCGCAGGCAGGCATAGCCATGGCCGGCGAAATAGGGATGGGTGAGATTGTCCCGCGCAGTGGTGCCGTCGCGCTTGCGGTAGGGAAGAAATTCCAGGATCGCCGGCACCGGCTGTTCGGAAGCGTCGTCCGGCATCCAGACCCGCGCCGAGAGCCGGCAGCCATCCGGCATTGCGATGCCCATGTCGGCATGTTCGATGATATTGCGTGGAAACCTGTCTACCGTCCGCATTACCCGCCCTTGTTGCCTCGCCCCGATGGAAATGGACGAACCGCCTGCAGCCGCCGGCGGTCGAGCCCTGATTCCCGTCTTTACGAGGTTTACCTATGCCACTATGCGCACTTGCTCAACCGCTGCATAAAACACTTGCGACATTCGAGCCGTTATTTGCGCCACCTTCCCATTCTTCCTCAACCGAGACGCGAGGGGATCAGCCGTTCCAGCTTGCGGAACAGAAAAACGATGATGCCGGTGATGATCAGGTAACCGGCGGCCAGCAGCAGGAGCGGCTCATAGGTGATGAACGTATCCTGCCGCACGCGCGAGGCGACCGAATAAAGATCGACCACCGTGATGGTTGCGACAAGCGGCGTCGATTTCAACTGCAGGACCGCCTCGCCCGCCAGCGTCGGCAACGCCCGGTGGATCGCCTGCGGCAGCCAGATGCGCCTGAGGATAGTGAAGCGCCGCATGCCGAAGGCGCGTGCCGCCTCGAGCTGACCCTTCGGCACGCCGGCAAAGGCTCCGCGCATGACCTCGCCCTCATAGCCGGCATAGGACAGCGTCAGCGCAAGCACCGCATAGGGCCAGGCCTGGCGCAGATAGGGCCAGAGCTCGGAACCCCTGATCCAGGGATATTGTGGAAAAAGCGAGCCGAGGCCGTAATAGAGCAGCCATAGTTGCAAGAGCAGCGGCGTGCCGCGAATGACGGTGCAGAACCATCTGGCCGGTATGGCGAAGATCGCGGGACCGGCCGCCTGCGCAAGGCCGAGCGGCACCGCCAGAAGAAAGCCCAGCACCACCGTCACGACGAGGATCCAGATCGTCCGCCACAAGCCCTGCAGGATCAGCCCGCCATAGGAGGGCAGCCAGTCCCAGCGCATGAAGATGGCTGCCGAAGCCACCAGCGCCAGGCCGATCAGCACCAGCACGATCCGGTGCGGCGGCATGTCCCTCAGCCGGAATGGCGGCCCGCCCTCCTTGTGGATGGAAAAGGTATCCAGCGGCATTTCGAGCGGCGTTTCAAGCTTGGGTGCGGTATTGCTCATCAGCGCGCCCCTTTCGCCGATGGCAGGCCGCGGCGCGCCCATTTCTCGATCCGGCCGATGATGGCGTTGGAAAACAGCGTGACAAGGAGATAGAGCGCGCCCGCCGCCATGAAGAACAGGAAATAGGCCTTGGTGGCCCCGGCCGCCTGCCGCGTCTCCAGCGTCAGTTCGCTGAAGCCCACCACGGCCAGCAAGGCTGTGTCCTTGGTGGAAATGAGCCAGAGATTGGCCAATCCCGGCAACGCATAGGGCAGCATCGCCGGCAGCGTAATGCGCCGCATCATCAGCATCGGCCCCATGCCATAGGCGCGCGCCGCTTCGATCTCGCCTTGCGGTATGGCCTTGATCGCGCCGCGCAGCACTTCCGTCGCATAGGCGCCCTGCACGAAGCCGAGCACGACGATCCCCGCCACCAGCCCATTGATGTCGACCCGGGCATAGCCGGCGGATTCGAGCACGCGGTTGATGAGATCGGTACCGGCATAATAGAGAAGAAGGATCAGCACGAGTTCGGGAACCGCGCGCACCACGGTGGTATAGATCGCCGCGAGATCCCTGGCGATCGGCCCGCCATAGAGCTTGGCATAGGCGCCGAGCGTGCCGATCATCAGTCCCATGGCGAAGGCGCCGAAGGCGATCTGCAGCGAATGCAGCAGCCCGCGCAGGAGATTGCCGCCCCAGCCGGGCGGGCTGGGCGACAGCAGTGCCAGAAGGTCGAGCACAGCCTGCGGCACGAGGGATGCGTCGGTCAATCCAGCCTCACTTGAACGCTTGTCGGGACGGGAAAGCCGGGACCGTCAGGCCCCGGCCAGCGAGGCTCAACCGCCGAAAATATCGAAGTCGAAGTACTTCTTCGAGATTTCGTCATATTTGCCGTTGGCGCGGATGCCCTTGATCGCGGCGTTCATCTTTTCCTTCATCGCCGTATCGCCCTTGCGTATGCCGACGCCGACACCCGGCCCCAGCACTTCGAGATCGTCGGCGACCTTGCCCTTGATCTCGCAGCAGGCCTTGCCGGTATCCGTGGCGGCGAAAGTCTCCAGCGCAAGCGCATCGGCCTGCGTCGCGTCGATGCGTCCGGCCGCGAGGTCCTGATTGGCTTCGTCCTGCGTCTGGTATTCCTTGATCTCGGCCGCGGTATCGCCGAAATGCTTCTTCACATAGGCCTGGTGCACGGTCGAGACCTGGACGCCGATGATCTTGTCCTTCAGCCCCTCCGGCGTCGGTTCCATCTTCACGTCCTTCGAGCCAAGAATGACCGTCGGCGTATTATAGTACTTGTCCGAAAAATCGATGGTTTTCTCGCGCTCGGCGGTGATCGACATCGAGGCGGTGATGATGTCGATCTTCTTCGTGGTCAGCGCCGGAATGATGCCATCCCACGACACCGGCGTGATCTCGCAGTCGAGCTTGGCCTCCTCGCACAGCGCCATGGCGATCTCGACTTCCCAGCCCTGCCACTTGCCGGAAGCATCCGGCGAGGCGAAGGGCGGATAGGGTTCCGCGGCAATGCCGACTTTCACGGTCTCGGCCTTGGCCATACCCATCGTGGCGGCCACGACACAGGCGGCGATGGCTGATTTTACGAGCATCTTCATTCTGGTCTCCATGCTTGTTGTTCCCCGGTTTTCCCGTTCATTGTTAATTTCATTCATGAGACAGTGCGTATAAACTGTTTCAAACGCTCGGATTTTGGCGATCCGAACAATTCGTCCGGCGGCCCTTCCTCCTCCACGATCCCATTATGCAGATAGATGACATGGCTCGCGACCTCGCGGGCGAACTTCATCTCATGCGTCACCAGCAGCATCGTGCGGCCTTCAGCGGCCAGGTCGGCGATGACCTTGAGCACCTCGCCCACCAGTTCCGGATCGAGCGCCGATGTCGGCTCGTCGAACAGCATCACGCGCGGCTGAATGGCCAGCGCCCGCGCAATGGCGGCGCGTTGCTGCTGCCCGCCCGACAGAAAGGCGGGATAGACGTCGCGCTTCGCCGACAGGCCGACGCGTTCCAGCAATTGCTCGCCGATCGCCACCGCCTCGTCGCGCTTCATGCCGAGAACGTGGATCGGCACCTCGACCACGTTCTGGATCAAGGTCATGTGCTGCCAAAGGTTGAAATTCTGGAACACCATGCCGAGACGGCTTCTGATGCGCTCGATCTGGCGCCGGTTGGCCGGCACCTGCCCGCCCGCGCCGTCGCTGACCATCTCGACCTCCTCGCCATTGATGCGAATGACGCCGCTGGTCGGGTTTTCGAGGAAGTTGACGCAGCGCAGGAAGGTCGATTTTCCCGAACCGCTGCCGCCGATGAGCGCGACGACATCGCCATCCTTCGCCGTCAGCGAGACGCCCTTGAGTACTTCCAGTGCGCCGAAGCGCTTGTGCAGGTTCGAGACATGGAGCGCCTCGCCTTGCGGGGCCGAAGGATGGGTGAGCGGGCTGGCGGTGCTCATCGTCATTCGGATGATCCCATCTGGCTCATTCGGACGATCCCATCCGGGCTGGGACTGCAGAAATCATCATAACGATATTGATCCGCCTCTTTTGTCAGCACAGGTCTTGCTTGCCTGAATTTAACGCATCACACCACTTGCGCTCTAATTATGCAAGCGTATAAATATCGTCCGCGACAATTTTTCGAGAGCATCAGATGACCGCATTCGGTTCCCAATCCATGGCCCTGCCCCTCAAACGCGTCATCATGCGCATGCCCGACAGGGTCATGGCCGGTGCGGAACCCCATGTCTGGCACTATGGCGAGCAGTTCGACCCCATCCGCGCCTCGGAGCAGCATCGCGTCTTCGCCGATCTCGTTGCGCGCTCGGGCGCCGATATCACCTGGATCAGGGACGGCAATGACGGACTTTCGGATTCGATCTTCACGCACGACCCTTCGCTTGTGACCGACCATGGCGCGGTGCTTCTGCGCATGGGCAAGCGCCTGCGCATGGAGGAGCCGGACCTTCATGGCGACACCTACCAGCAGATGGGCGTGCCTTTGCTTGGCAGGATCGAGGCCCCGGGCACCGTCGAAGGCGGCGATTGCGTCTGGGTCGATGCGACGACGCTTGCCGTCGGCCGCGGCGTGCGCACCAACCAGGCCGGCATCGAACAGCTGGCCGCGATCCTGAGGCCTTTCGGCATCAGCGTTCTCGGCTTCGACCTGCCGCTCTGGCATGGCGAAGAGGCCTGCCTGCACCTGATGTCGATCATCTCGCCCCTCGCCGAAGATCTGGCGCTCGTGCACATGCCGCTGCTGCCCGCCGCCTTCTACCAATTGTTGAAGCAGCGCGGCATTCGCCTGATCGCGGCGCCGGAACAGGAATTCGCCGCCAGCAACGGCCTCAACCTCAATGTCCTGCCGACCGCGCCCTTCGAGGTGATCGCCGTCGCCGGCTTCGATGGCACGAGGGCGGTGATGGAAGCTGCCGGCTGCACGGTGACCACTTTCGAGGCCGACGCGCTGTGCATCGCCTGCGAGGGCGGCCCGACCTGCCTGACGCGGCCCGTCTGGCGCCAATGAAGCCGCAGCCCGCCACACGCAAGAGCTTCCGCCGCGAGGGCGAGGACAAGCGCCGCGAGGATCTCATCGCCGCGACGCTGCAATGTGTGGCGGAGCGCGGGCTCGCCGGGGCGACCGTGCGCGAAATTGCACTGAGGGCCGATGTAACCCCCGGCCTCATCCGCTATTATTTCCCCGCCAAGGACGATCTGATCGGCGCCGCCTACCGGGCGGTCATGGGCAGGATGACCGTCCAGGCCGGCGCTGCCCTGCTCAATGCCGATGACAATCCCCGCTCCCGCCTTGCGGCCTTCGTCACCGCCAATCTCGGCGCGCCGATCATGGACCCGCACAATCTGTCGCTCTGGGCCGGCTTCATCGGCCTCGTTCATGCGGACGCCGCCATGGCCGCCGCCCACCGGGACGGCTATCTCGGCTTTCGCGACGAGCTGGAAGCGCTGATCCGCGCCGCCTTGCTGGCCGAGGGCAAGCCCGCAGCGCCCGCCATCACCCGCAGGCACGCCATCGCCATCAATGCCGTCATCGACGGCCTCTGGCTCGAAGGCTGCCTTGCCGGCGATATTTTCAGCGATGGGGAGTTGGCCGCGACCGGCATCGGCGCTATCGAGGCTATACTTGGAATCTCACTAACCGAAGGAGGCGCCCAATGATGCGCTTTGCATCCGTCACCGATCGCCTTGCAGGACTGGGCTCCGACAAATGGGCGGTGCACATGCGCGCCCGCGAAATGAAGCGCGAGGGCATCGATATCGTCGAGCTCACCATTGGCGAGCCCGATATCCCGACCCCGGCCGACATGATCGACATTGCCGACAAGGCCATGCGCGCCGGCCGCACCGGCTATTCGAACGGGCGCGGCGAACCGGCCGTGCTGGCGGAGCTTGCCCGCAAATATACGCTGCGGACCGGCCGCCAGATCGATGCCGACAACATCATGTGCTTCCCCGGCACGCAGACGGCGCTGTCGCTCGTCATGCTCGGCCTTGCCGAGGCGGGCGACGAGATCATCACCGGCGATCCGCTCTACGCCACCTATGACGGCGTCATCAGGGCAACGGGCGCAACGCGCGTATCGGTTCCGCTGCATGTGGAAAACGGCTTCCGCATGCAGGCCGCGGACCTCGAAAAGGTCATCACGCCACGCTCGAAGGTGCTGCTCCTGAATACGCCGCACAATCCGACCGGCGCCGTCCTCAGCGACAGGGAGATCGGCGAGATCGGCGAGGTCTGCCGGCGCCACAATCTCTGGATCGTGTCGGACGAGGTCTACGAACTTCTCATCTTCGACGGGAAGTTCGCTTCGCCTGTCGACCGCGCGGAACTGGCCGACCGGGCGATTGCGGTGGCTTCGATCTCCAAATCGCACGCGGCGCCGGGCTTTCGCAGCGGCTGGTGCGTCGGGCCGAAGGAGTTCACCCGGCGGCTGCTGCCGCTGTCGGAATCGCTGCTCTTCGGCGTGCAGCCCTTCATAGCCGACATGACCGCCTATGCGCTGGGCCAGCCAGCGGCGGCGGCGGCAACGATGCGGACCAATTTCCTGCGCCGCGCCGAGCGCATCTCCGAACGTCTCGACGGCGTTGCCGGCATCGTCTCGAAAGTGCCGCAGGCCGGCATGTTCATCCTCGCCGACATACGTGCGAGCGGCCTCAGCGGGCAGGATTTCGCCATGCGCCTCCTCGAGGAGGAACACGTCGCCGTCATGCCCGGCGAATCGTTCGGCGCCAACCTGTCCGGCTATCTGAGACTGAGCCTCAGCGTTGCCGACGACCAGATCGATACCGCCTGCGCCGGCATCGTCCGCCTCGCCTCCCGCCTCCAGCAACGGAAATCGGCATGACGACGGTCGGCGAAGCGCTCGTACAACTCCTTGAGGCCTATCATGTCGATACGGTGTTCGGCATTCCGGGCGTCCACACGATCGAACTCTATCGCGGCCTCGCGCGCTCCAGCATACGCCACATCACCCCGCGCCATGAACAGGGCGCCGGCTTCATGGCGGATGGTTATGCGCGCGCCACCGGCAAGCCCGGCGTCGCCTTCGTCATCACGGGACCGGGAATAACCAATACGATCACCGCCATGGGCCAGGCGCGCGCCGATTCCGTGCCGATGCTGGTCATTTCGGGCGTCAACCAGCGCGATTCCCTCGGCAAGGGCATGGGTTTCCTGCATGAATTGCCCAACCAGCGCGCCATGCTGCAGACCGTCGCGATGTTTTCGCACCGTATCGAGACGCCGGGCGAACTGCCCATCGTGCTTGCGCGCGCCTTCGCCCTCTTCGCCTCCAGGCGGCCCGGGCCTGTGCATATCGAAATCCCGCTCGACGTCATGGCGCTGCCGCTCGATGGCGCCCGGCGGCTCGATTTCGACGCGCCGCTGCCGCAGATGTCGGCGGAAACCATGGCCGAGCTCACCCGCCTCTGCGCAACGGCCGAACAACCGCTCATCCTGATCGGCGGCGGCGCGAAGGGGGCGGCGGCCGAAATCGCGCAGCTTGCCGAAAGGCTCGGCGCTCCGGTCGTTTCCACCACCAATGCGCGCGGCATCATGTATGGACATCCGCTGATCGTGCCGGCCAGCGCCAGCCTGAAGGCGGTGCGCAACCTGATCGCCGAAAGCGATCTCGTCATCGGCATCGGCACCGAGATGGGCCCGACCGATTACGACATGTATGGCGATGGCGGCTTTCCGGCGATGAAGCGCTTCGTCAGGATCGACATCGATGCGGCGCAACTGGACCGCTGGCCGGCATTCCTGCCGATCGAGGCCTCGGCGCAACAGGCGGTCTCGGCGCTCCTTGCCGCAATTCCCGATCGCCGCAATGCCGTTGCGGGCGAAAAGCGCGCCGCGAAGGTGCGCGAGGCGGCCTGGGCGGAACTCAGCCCCCGCACCCGGGCGCATGTCGGCTTTCTCAACATGCTGCGCGATACCTTGCCCGGTTCGCTCATCGTCGGCGACTCCACCCAGACCGTCTATTCCGGCAACATGTATTTCGACCATGACAGGGTCGGCGGCTGGTTCAATGCCGCAACCGGCTTCGGCGCCCTCGGTTTCGGCCCGCCCGCTGCCATCGGCGCGGCGCTCGGCAGGCCCGAAGCCGCGACCATCTGCCTTGTCGGTGATGGCGGTTTCCAGTTCGTGCTGGGCGAACTCGGCGCCGCAATCGACGAGGATGTGCCCGTCATCTTCATCGTCTGGAACAATAATGGCTATCAGGAGATCGAGCGGGCCATGGTGGAGGTGGACATCGAGCCCGTCGGCGTGCGTCCGTCGCCGCCGGACTACCTGCTGATAGCGCAGGCCTATGGCATCGAGGCAACCCGCCTCGCCTCCATCGACGAGTTGCCGGAAGCGCTGTCGAAGGCAAGAGCTGCGGGCAAGCCCTGCCTCATCGAGATCGAGGAAAGACTGGTCGGCTGACAGGCAGCCGACCAAAGCGCAATGCCGTGATCACGGTCTGTGGATCGTCTTGATCTCGAGGAAATCCTCGAGCCCGAATACGCCGCCTTCGCGGCCATTGCCGGATTGCTTGTAGCCGCCGAACGGGCTGCCATAGCGATGCGGGCCACCATTGATATGCACCATGCCGGCCTTCAGCCGCGACGCCACCCGTTCGGCCCGCTCCGGATCGCCGGTCTGCACATAGGCCGCAAGGCCATAGGGCGTATCATTGGCAATCTCGACGGCCTCCTCCTCGCTATCGAAGGGAATCAGTGCCAGCACCGGCCCGAAAACCTCCTCGCGCGCGATGCGCATGTCGTTGGTGACGTCAGCGAATATTGTCGGCTTGACGAAATAGCCGGTCTCGAAACCTTCCGGCTTGCCGGCTCCGCCGACGAGCACGCGGGCGCCTTCGTCGATGCCCGCCTTGATGAGGCTCTGCACGCGGCCGAACTGCACGTCGCTGACGAGAGGCCCGATATGATCGCCCTCCTCCTCCGGATTGCCGACGCGGGCCTTGGCGCCGGCCGCACGGGCAAGCTCCACCACCTTGTCATAGACGCCCCTCTGCACGAGCATGCGGGTCGGCGCATCGCAGGACTGGCCGCTATTGTTGAAGCATTCGGCGACGCTGGCAGGGATGCGCTCGCCGAGATCCGCGTCGTCGAAGACGATGTTGGGCGACTTGCCGCCGAGTTCCAGCGTCACCCGCTTGACCGTGTCGGCCGCATCCTTGCTGACGGTAATGCCGGCCCGCGTCGAACCGGTGAAGGACATCATGTCGACATCCCGGTGTTTCGACAGCGCTGCGCCGACGGTCGGGCCGTCGCCATTGACAAGATTGAACGTTCCGGCCGGAAAGCCCGCCTCGTCGATCATTTCCGCGTAGAGCAACGCATTCAGCGGCGTGAATTCGCTGGGTTTCAACACGCATGTCGAGCCGGTGGCCAGCGCCGGCACGACTTTCAGCGCGATCTGGTTGATCGGCCAGTTCCACGGCGTGATCAGCCCGCAGACGCCGATCGGCTCGCGCACGACGATATCGCCATTGGCCAGTTCCTCGCGCATGTGCAGCGTCTTCAGCCCGTCGATGAAGCCCGATAGGTGCCCGACGCCGACATCGGCCTGCTGTTCGGTGCTCATGCTGATCGGGGCGCCGAGTTCCCGGGTCAGGGTGCGCGCCACCTCGTCATAGCGGCGCTTGTAGACCGCCAGCAGTTTTTCGAGCAGCGCCAGCCTCTCTTCCACCGAGGTCCGGCTATAGGAACGGAAGGCCTGCCTTGCCGCGGCGACCGCCCTGTCGACATCGCCGGCCGTTCCCATGGAGATGACCGCAATGGGCTCCTCCGTCGCCGGATTGATGACTTCGAGATCGTTCGGCTGCAGCGGATCGACCCATTCGCCATTGATGTAGAACTTGCGCCTGTCGAGCATGGAACCTCCTCCTGGCCAGTATGCGAAAAGAACATTCTGCTGATGGCCAAACGGATTACAAGCGCGGATTGCGGGAAAGGATTACGGGGCCGCGTCTGATCCATGGCAACCGCCGGCAAGGCGATGTCGGCCGATGTCGCACACAGCACATGACTTGCCGCATTCGGGCTTTTCGCCACTGGCCCGCCACTCTATCCTTTTCCCCATGGTCCACATCTTCGATGATCGTTCGCCAAGAGGACCGGCCGCTGGCCATAGTGTCCGGAGAGCGAAGACGGCCATGATTCTCCGATCCGATTCGACATAAGAACAAGGGGTAAATTCATGAAGGCAGTATTATTGAGCGGTGTCATGGCAGTTGCACTGCTCGGAGCCGCTGGAGGCGCACAGGCGGCGGAATGCGGCGATGTCACCATCGCCAGCATGAACTGGCAATCGGCCGACGTTCTCGCCAATCTGGACAAGATCATCCTCAATGCCGGCTATGGCTGCAGTGCCGAAGTCATTCAGGGAGACACGATCCCCACCCTCACCTCCATGACCGAAAAAGGACAGCCCGACATCGCCCCTGAGGGCTGGGTGGATTTCATGCGCGACATCATGGACAAGGCGGTTGCCGACGGCAAGCTCGTCTACGCGTCCAAATCCTTGTCGGATGGCGGCATCCAGGGTTGGTGGATACCGAAATACCTCGCCGATGCCCATCCCGACATCAAGACCATCGACGACGCGCTGAAACATCCGGAACTGTTCCCGGCGCCGGAGGATTCGTCCAAGGGCGCTGTCTTCAACGGACCTCCCGGCTGGGGCGGCACTGTCGCGACTACGCAATTCTTCAAGGCCTATGACGCGCAGAAGCAGGGATTCACGCTGGTCGACACCGGCTCGGCTGCCGGTCTCGATGGCTCGCTGGCCAAGGCCTATGAGCGCAAGGAAGGCTGGCTCGGCTATTACTGGGAGCCGACGGCGCTGCTCGGCAAATACGCGATGGTCAAGCTCGATCATGGCGCGCAGTTCGATGCGGCGGAGTGGAAGCGCTGCAACACCGTCGCCGATTGCCCCGATCCGAAGAAGAACGACTGGGAAATCGCCGAGGTCAACACCGTCGTCACCAAGAAATTCGCCGACGAAGCCGGTCCTGTCATGGACTATCTCAAGGCGCGCTCCTGGGACAACAAGACCGTCAACCAGCTGCTTGCCTGGATGACCGAAAATCAGGCCACCGGCGAAGACGGAGCCAAATATTTCCTCAAGAACCACGAGGATATCTGGACGAAATGGGTCAGCGCCGATGTCGCCGAAAAGGTGAAGGCCGAGGTTCAATAAGCATTGCACATGGAACGAGAGCGGCCTTTGGGGCCGCTCTCAGAACCGCATGGCGTAGCGCAGCCCATCATAGATCGCCGCGTGGATATTGCGCGAATGCACCGCATCGCCGATGCGCAGCAGCTGGAAGCCACCTTCGCCGCGCACGGGAAATATATCCCCGCCATTGACAAGCGCGCCGTAATCGATGGCGCCGCGATTGCTCGATAGCGGCTTCAACTCGGCATAGAGCTCGTCGATGGGCAAGGTGCCATGCTCGACCACCACCTGATCGACCAGCCGTTCTTCCCGGTGATCCGGGGCGTAATCCGAGCCCAGCACCGCCAATAACTGATTTCCGCTCCGGCTGACGGCGACGAGCCGCGTATTGATGGTGATCCGCACATTCCTGCGATGAAACGCCCGCATATAGGGAACGTGGTTCATTCCGCCCATTTCGGGAGCGAAGAACCGCTCCGGGCTGACAAGCTCCAGCTTCGAGCCGCCCTCGGCGATCATTTCCGCGGCGCCCATGCCCTGATGCCCGCCATTATCATCGTAGAGCAGGACTGTTTCGCCCGGCTTCACCGCTCCCGCCATGATGTCCCAACTCGACGTGACCAGGGCATCGCCGGCCTCGAGGCGCGGATTTTGCGGCATGCCGCCCGTCGCGACCACCACGATGTCCGGCGACATTTCGAGTACGTCATTCGCCTCGGCCCAGACATTGTAACGGATGCCGACGCCCAGCCGCGCCAATTCGTCGAGCCGCCAATCGACGATGCCGATCATCTCCTTGCGGCGCGGGTTCTTCGCCGCAAGCTGTACCTGCCCGCCGGCCTGATCCGCCGCCTCGAGCACGCTGACGCCATGCCCGGCCTCCGCCGCGACGCGTGCGGCTTCCAGCCCCGCCGGCCCGGCGCCGACGACCACCACATTGCGCGGACGCAAGGCTTTGGCGATGACATGCGGCATGGTCAGTTCGCGCCCAGTCGCCGCATTGTGGATGCACAGCGCCTCGCCGCCCTCGTAGATGCGGTCCAGGCAATAGGTAGCGCCGACGCAGGGCCTTATGCGATGCTCCTCGCCGGCCATGATCTTGCGCACGATATGCGGATCGGCGATATGGGCGCGGGTCATGCCGACCATATCCAGCTTGCCCTCCGCGACCGCATGGCGGGCGGTGGCGACATCGGCGATGCGCGCGGCGTGAAACACCGGAAACTTCATCAGCTGGCGTACTTCACCGGCAAAATCGAGATGCGGCGAGGACCGCATGCCCTGGATCGGGATGACCTCGTTCAGCGCCGCATCCGTATCGATATGGCCGCGAATGACGTTGAGGAAGTCGAACTTGCCCGAGGCGGCGAGGCGCCGGGCGATCTCGACGCCCTCCTCCCGGCTGAGGCCAAGCTCCCAGTCCTCATCGGCCACCATGCGGATGCCGACGATGAAATCCGGCCCGACGGCCTTCCTGACGCTGTCGATCACCATCCAGGTGAAGCGCAGGCGATTGTCGAGCGAACCGCCATATTCGTCCTCGCGCCGGTTGGTGGCTGGCGACCAGAAGCCGTCCATCAGATGCCCATAGGCTTCGAACTCGATGCCGTCGAGGCCGGCCGCCTGCATGCGCTGCGCGGCGGCGGCATAATCGGCGATGATGCGCTCGATATCCCAATCCTCCGCTTCCTTCGGAAAGGCGCGATGCGCCGGCTCGCGAATGGGCGACGCAGAGACGACCGGCAGCCAATCCGCCTTGTTCCAGCTCGTCCGGCGTCCGAGATGGGTGAGCTGGATCATGACCGCGGCGCCCTGTTCATGGCAATCATCGGCCAGTTCGCGCAGCCATGGCACGATCTCGTCGCGATAGGCATGGAGATTGCCGAAGGCCGGCGGCGATTCCCGCGACACAACCGCCGAGCCCGCAGTCATGGTGAGGGCGATGCCGCCCTTCGCCTTTTCGCGGTGGTAGAGCCGGTAGCGCTCCTTCGGCATGCCGTCCTCGGAATAGGCCGGCTCATGGCTGGTGGACATGATCCTGTTTTTCAGGGTCAAGTGCTTGAGCTGGAATGGCTGCAGCAATGGATCGGTGGCTGTCGGCAATGTGCAAGTTCCCTTTTTGCCGCAAGATTAGCCCAATCGCGCCGCCGCGAGTTTCTTTCCCGCGACGTGTTCTGACGCCACGCCGCCACCGGATGCACCCTCAGCGTGCAGGCCGCGGCGCGCGGCCATCGGTCCGAAAGAAATAATAAGCCTTGTTCTTGGCACATTCCTTCTATAAAAAGAAAATATCGATCTTGTCATTGAACTATTTTTGCCGCTCCTACTGGCAGTTGTAATAATCTTTCCTTCCAAAATCGACTTGATGGCATTTGGGAAATTCTCATTGCCGTATGATTATCCATGCGATTTGAAAGGTAATTGCTATGAATCGTGGTATCGTAAAGTGGTACAATACAACCAAGGGCTTCGGCTTCATCCAGCTCGAAAATGGTGGAGCTGACGTTTTCGTCCATGTTTCCGCTGTTGAGCGCGCTGGCCTGCGCACTCTTACGGATGGTCAGCAGATCACGTTCGACATCGTGCAGGACAAGAAGTCCGGCCGGAATTCTGCCGACAATCTACAGGCGGCTTGATCCGCTTACAGCGGCTCGGCCTGACCACGGATGTACTGGCAGAAAAAGCAGCTGATGCGAAGGTCGGGGTCGAACCCGGCCTTTTTCAATTAAGGGACAATTATCGTGAAAAAGCTAAATGCCCCTGTCATAGCGCAGAGAAAGAACACCAGTTCCGAAGAACGCTACGCCCAGACGACGAAAATCGCCAATGAGATTATCGCCGAGGAAGTGCGGCGGCGGGAAGCCAATACCGAGCGGCTTCGCCTGCTTCGGCTGGAACAGGAAATAAAGACGGACCTGGCCGAAGCCAAGGCTCCGAAGGCCAGCAAGAAGGCCGGCAAGCGCTCGTCGCGATAGTTCGCGGCCGATCCGGGCCAATGCTGGCAGGCCCATCCGGGCAAGGCTGGCGGCGCATCCGGGCAAGGCTGGAATACCACGCTGCGAGCCATCTGCCTCGCGCGAACCGGACGCGTTGCACCTTCCGATCCCCTATCCAGACCAGAGCCGCCATTCTCGGTGCATGGGCCATTCTGCGCCCTGCCTGCCGGCGAAGCATATGGATTTGACGCCGCATGGGGCTATGATATGGGGCTATGATGCCGGCAGCGATTCAGCGGCGATTGCCGATGAGCGCGACGTTGCATCAGCTCGAGGGAGGCGATCAGATCATGACAACCAGCACGGCCGATGATGGCGCCGGGGGAGCATCCGCCTCGCAACTGATCGACGCCAGGATCCGGGAACTCGGCGATTGGCGCGGCGAGACCCTCGCCCTGATCCGGCAGCTCATGCAAAAGGCCGATCCCGGCATCATCGAGGAAGTGAAGTGGCGCGGCGTGCCCGTATGGTCGCATTCGGGCATCATCTGCACGGGCGAGACCTATAAGAGCGTCGTCAAGATGACCTTCGCCAGGGGTGCTTCGCTGCCCGACCCCGCCGGCCTGTTCAATTCGAGCCTTGAGGGCAATACGCGGCGGGCGATCGATATTCGCGAGGGCGAGCCGATCAACCACGATGCGCTGATCGATCTCATCCGCGCCGCGGTGGCGCTGAACGGCACCGCGCGCCCTGCCCGCCGGAAGCGCGCCTGAACCCGGGGCGAAAATACACGCTTCGCAGCAGTCGATTATTTCCTCCAGGCGCGGAGCCGGCCTCCGAATCGCCATGCAAAACTGATCAGGCGCGCGGTCGCGTGATGGAGACGAGGATACCGCGACATGCGCCGAGACGCAGCGTCGACGAGCCGGACCACCTTTCTGGAGCGCAGGGCCTGCAATTGAAGCGCAATTTGATCCCTGTCCTGTACCACCAGAGCCCGATCATGCTCCAGCAGGGCCTTGTCGTGTAGCAGCAATGCCCGTTCATGCTCCATGGCAGACAGCCGCCTGGCCTTCTCCGCCTGCAGCCAGAGCTGGCGCTGCAATTGAATGGATTCAAACCGTGGAAGCACATCGCTTGCGGCGGCGACCCGTTTGTACCCGGGCCAATCGCCATAGGTTCTGACCATCGAATTTGGTCGCACTCGGTACAGGCAATCGACACGCGGAATAACTGCGATGCGCCCGCCGCTGGCGATTACCCTGAGGTAAAATGTCCAATCTTCCCACTTTGCCTTGCTGCTTTGATCCCATCCACCCAACTGCTTCGCCGAGTCCACCCTAACGCCGCCATTGGCATGACCGAGGTGATTGTCGGTCTGCGAAATGACATAGCCTTCCCCGATCGGACGGTAGACATATATGCCAGCGCCCTCTCCCCATGAATTGAAGGTATCGCCGTCTTCGAAGGCCTGCAAATATGGGACCGCTACGACCGTTTTATCATCGCGAGCAAACGCTCGTACGATGTTTTTCACCCAGTTTGTAAGCGGAATGTCGTCCGAATCGATATTGATCAGGACGTCAGTCTTGCACTCGGCCAAGCCGGTATTTCGGGCGCCGGCCAAGCCCAGATTGGTTTGATGGCTGACGATCCGAAATGGAACGCGAAGTGCGTTGCCAGCGAGTTCCTTGAGGGCTTCGACGTTGCTACTCTCCGATGCGTCATCGACTATAATGACCTCATTCGGCGTGTGGGATTGTTCGTTCAACGCCCAGAACAGCTCTTCAACATAGCCGAGAAACGTATTGTAGAACGGGATGAGTACAGTTACCGATAGATCCTTGCTTTTCTCTTTCGACCCATGATCCTTTCGAATGAAGGATCTTGCGACCTCATTGTTGGATCGCAGATTGCCGATGAGGCTCGCATTGAGCCGTGCGCGGTCGTTGGCGGACCAATCCAGGGCTTCCAGCATTCTTGACGACAGAGCGGTTGGCGTTGTGTTGAATAAGCATTTATCCCACTCTTTCGCCTGGAATATCTCCGGTATCCCGCCTGCCGATGCCGCTATCAATGTGCCTCCCGAAGACACAACGTCGTAGACGGCCAGAGGAAAGTTGTCGGCACGGCAAGGTTGTACGAAGAGGCAGTGCGATCTATTGCCTCGAATGAACGCCAGCAACTGCTCATGGCCGAAATCGGCATATTCCTCCACATCGAAATGAGCGCCGATCTCGGATCTATCGAATGGATCCTCAGGATCGATCCGCGGCCCGATTAGCACAATTCGAGTCACCCCCCTCTTCCGAAGCGACTGGCAGACTTCGGGTGTGAACGCATCGCAGAACAGGTCGAAGCCCTTCATGCGAGTGCGCTTGCCCACGAACACGATTGTGTCGATCGTCTCATATTCGACAGCACCAACCAACGCGCCATCATAGGGATAAGGCACAATGGAGATCGCTTCATCTCGCATTGCCATCCCGTTGTATTCATAAAGCGTGCGAAGAAAATTCGTCGGAAAGACGACTTCGTCCGATCGCTCGATCGCCACTTTTTCTTTTTCCGCTATTGGTTGCAGATCAATGTCGAACCAGTGTTCGCTGGCATTCTCGACGTAGAAAAGATTGCCGTGGCAATGGACCACAGTCTTGAGTGAGCCTGGAAACATGCCGCTGTGCTTCGCTTGCGCCACACGGAAGCCTATTCCACCATAGTCCTGGTACTCGACGGTTTCGAGGTCCGGCAAAAAGAAGAGCAACTGTTCGACGAACTTGAGGACGTTGTCCTCTATCGGTCTCGACTCCAGGCTCTCCTGGGCAAGCAACGCGTTCAGGGTGAGCACCGAGCCGTTTGACTCGTTAATGTGAGTATCCGCGAGCAAGACTGCGGAATGCGGATTCAATTTGTGCTGGTTGACGACAACCGTCCCTATGCCGCCCGCCTTGTTCAAGCCTGGAAATTCCGTCGTGACAAGCAGCGTTTTCGTGGCCAGGCCCGCTGGAATGCCGATCCGAGACAGGAACTCGCCATATTTCCCGCGATTGAAACCGCATTCGACGAAGCTGGTCGACAGGCTTGAATCGAATTTGTTGGGCCTGATATGGCCAGCACGTATATTCTCGAAGCCACACGCCGCCAAAAGATCGCACAGTTCGGCCAGTGTCCATTCGCGAACATGCGAGCGGTTCGACGGGTAGTCATCTCGAACCTCATAGGCGAGCCTGTGCCTGTCCGGCGTTGAGAAGAATATCCTGCTTTCCGGGTTTCCGGCCAGAAGCGATCGCGCCAATGCCAGAAGTGGACGAGGATCCGGCAAATGTTCGATAACATCGCTGCAAATTATAGTAGCCGGCTGGCTTCCTGAAAGGTTTGCTGCCGTACGTCTCGTTTCGTCCCAATCCGTCAGATCGCAATCCACGAGCGTCGCTTCAGGAAAATTGGCTTTTGCTGAGCCAAGTGACGCTTTGAAATCAACGGCAACTACCTCTGCGGCAATGTTCTCAAAACATGATTTGAGCTTCATCGCATTGCCACAGCCAAGGTCAATGACCCGTGCATGTTTGCGCAAGTTGAAGACCTTGGCTGCCTCATGATAGATGTCCGGCTGCCACACGACTTGCGTATGAGGACCATCGTCGAATATTTCATTGATGATCCGAGACCGTCCGGCGCAGCCGAAATTCCGGTCCGGCGTTGCGATCCATACTGATGGAGTATCTCTGTCCCGGAGGCCAGACCATTCGTGGACCGGTTCTGCGTCGGGCATCTCGAATGCCGCTTTATTCGCCTTTACCTTCACCACAAGCACTCCTTCATCCGATCCAATGTTACCGGCAGTCCCTGACCGGAATCTGTTTCAGGTCTCCGCCCGGTTCACGGCGTGCACGTTCAATATCTAAAACATTGGATTGAACATTGAATGTCGTGCCGGCAAAAATTCAGGTTGCCCGGCCGATCGATGGCCCGCCCGACAGTGCTCTTGCGCTGCAAGCGCACAGTTCTTGCTATCTGTGAGCAGAACAACGCCCTATGTTGCATTGAGGTCACTCTAGCTGCCTAAAGTTCCGACATTGCGTCAAAAATTGGGCAATCTTGGTTGCCGTGAAACTGTAGGTTGTGGCTTATTGCGGGTGATTTGCGTTTACTTTTCAATACGCAAGTCCGGGGCGACGATCGACACATGGCTTCACGTCCCACACGGGCGGCTGCGGTGCTGTCGCGAGTTCCTTGAGCGTAACATAGCGATACGGGGACATTGCAGTGCTGAATATATCAAGAACGAGAACGGCCCGGTTGCTTGCCACTACGGCAATCGTGCTCACGCCACTTGGGCTTGTCGACCCCTCGTTCGCCGCTTGCACCACATTGGGCGGGGTGACGACGTGCGACACGGCAGGTCAGAACCCCTGGACGACCACCGTCGGCGAAGGCAATGTCGCTGCCGCTGACAATCGGACAGTCAACGTCGGTGCCGGCAGTCAGATCGCGGTTGGCAACGCCAATGCGATCAGCTTGCGTGACGGTGCCAATGTCACGGTTGCAAATACGGCCGTGGTCAGCGCCCAAGCGACCACGACTGGCGGCAACTTCGGTACCGGTGGCAATACCGTCGAGTTTCGCAACAATGGAAATCTGACTGTCGATCAAGGCGGCCAGGTGCTGGCGCTTGGAACACAGGGCAGCGCAGAGGCGATCAATTTTCAGGGTACCGGCAACACCGTTACCAATAATGGTCTTATCGACGCCAACAATTCCGTGGCCATCTGGTCGCAGAACACCAGCGGCCTGAATACCGTCGTCAACAACGAAACCGGCATCATCGAGGCTGGCAATGGCACCACGAACACCGTGATTGGCGGCTCCGGCAGCGGTGCTCTCGATTTCACCAACAGGGGCGCGATCAGAGGCAGCATCAGTCTCGCCGGGGGCAATGACATTCTGCGCCTGTATACCGGATCGAGCGTGACCGGTAATTTCAGCGGCGGCGCGGGCAATGACCAGATATACCTGAGTGGCGGCGGGCAAGCGACCCTGCCCGGCAATTTCGTCGGTTTCGAATCGCTTATCAAGAACGACCCCGGCACGTGGACGCTCAGCGGCACGATCACTGGCGTCACGGTTTCCGACGTCCGGGAGGGCACGCTGGTGCTCACTGGCGACAACACGAATTATACGGGCCAGATTCTGGTCCAGCCCGCCGGAACGCTTGAGGCGCGCGCTCAAAGCCTGCCGCCGACAGTCACAAATGACGGGCTCGTGCGCTTCGCCCAGCCCGACAATGGCACCTATGCCGGGACGATCGCCGGTGGCGGCGCGATCGAAAAGACCGGCGCGGGCACGCTGACGCTGAGCGGCAATACGAATATCGCGGGGAACACCCGGCTCAATGAGGGGACGCTCGTCATGGCGAGCAGCGGCGTGCTCAATACCGCCGCAGTGGTGATGGGCAATGCGACGACGCTGCAGCTCGACGGCACGCTCACAGGTCCAGCGGGCGGACCAGCCACCATCACCGGGCAGACCGGCAAGCAGACCGTGGTTGTCAATGCCAACCTCACGGGCGCCATAAATCTCGGCGACGACGATGACACCTTCATCCTGAACAACGGCACGGTTACCGGCGCGGTCGATCAGGGAGATGGAAATGATCTCGCCCAAATCAATGGCGGCACGCTGACCGGCAATCTGCAGCAAGGCGGCGGCATCGATAATTTCCAGATGGTCGGCGGGACGATCGGCTCGCTCAACCAGGGCGACGCTCTCGACGACTTCTTCATGTCCGGCGGGCACATCATCGACGCCTTCGACGATGGCGATCGCGCCAAGATGACCGGTGGGCGCATCGGCCGCGTCAACATGAAGCTCGACGACAATATTTTCGACATGTCCGGCGGCACGATCGACCGCAATCTCGTTACCGGCTTCGGCAATGACACGATCATCCTTTCGGATGGCGTCATTGGCGGCAATATCAGCGTCAGCGGCGGCACCGACAGCGTCACGATCACGGGCGGCAGCGTCGGCGGCAATGTGCTGATGAGCTTCGGCAGCGATACGTTCCGCTGGGACAGTGGCGGCATCGTTTATGGCTCCGTCGATCTTGGGCCCGACAACGACACTGCGATATTCTCCAATCTGACGGCGGCCAATCTCGGCGCCAGCCCGCAATTTACTGGCGGAGAAGGCACCGACAGCCTCACGCTCTCGAATGTATCCACTTCCGGCGTCGCCCGGTTCCAGAACTGGGAATCGATCGCCGCTACCAACGACACGGAATTGACCTTCGACGGCACGCTGACGCTTGGCGATGCCGGCACTGGCACGGGCGGCCTCAGCGTCGATTCCACCAGCACGCTTTTCGGTGGCGGCACCAATTCCGCGGTCGTGTCGGCCGTGGCCGGACAACTCGCCAATGTCACCAATGCAGGACGCATCGACCTGACCAATGGCACCGGCACGGGCGACACCTTCCGCATAGCCGGCAATTATACCGGTAATGGCGGCCTGCTGTTCCTCGACACGGTCCTCGGCGACGACAGCTCGGCCTCCGACAGGCTGGTCATCGATGGCGGCAGCGCCGGCGGAACGACGGGCATCAGCGTCCAGAACGATGGTGGGGCGGGCGCCGCGACGACGGCCGACGGCATCATGCTCGTCCAGGCGCTGAACGGAGCAAACACCGGGTCTGGCACCTTTGCCCTCAGCAATGCCGTGGCAGCCGGCGCATACGAATATTACCTGTTCAAGGGCGGTGTCAGCGGCGGCAGCGCCGAGAACTGGTACCTGCGCTCCACGCTCATCAATGGCTCGACGACACCCGCACCGGCACCGACCGACCCGGGCACGGGAGTCGAGCCGGAAGAGCCCGAGCCGTCCGCACCGCCGCCATCCCCCGCACCGCCGCCGCCGTCACCCGACGAGAACGTGCCGGCGCTGCCCACGGATACGCCACCTGTCGCGCCACCCGATCCCGCAGAGGCCGAGGCAGCGACGCCGCCACCGGCTACGCCAGCCATACCGACCACGCCGGCGCCGGTCCCGGGACCGGGCGTCGTCCCGCCGACGGAGGGAGCGACGCCTGTGGAAGGCGACATCGTTCCGCTCTACCGCGTGGAGGTGCCGACCTATTCGGCGGCGATCCCCGCCTTGCGTGAAACGCAGCTGGCGACATTGAGCACCTTCCATGAACGGCGCGGCGCACAGGACGTGCTGAGGCCAGGCGAGCTCGCATCCGCCGCATGGGCGCGCGTCTTCGGCGAAAGCGTCGAACAGAGCTGGGGCGGCACGGTATCGCCCAATATTGACGGCACGATCTGGGGCGCCCAGCTCGGACTGGACATCCTGCGCCGCGAGAGCGACGGCGGACACAAGGATACGCTGGGGCTGTTTTACGCCTATGCCTCGCTCGACGCCGATATTCGCGGCCAGGCGCTCGGATGGAACAATCTGAAGACCGGCAAGATCGAGTCCGACACGCATAGCGTCGGTGCCTACTGGACCCATATCGGCCCGCAGAACTGGTATGTCGATGCCGTTGCGATGGGAAGCTGGTTCGACGGCACGGCCCGTTCGGACCGGGCGATCGGCATCGATCTCGACGGCAGCGGCGTTACCTTGTCGCTGGAGACGGGCTATCCCTTCGCCCTCGGCCAGAACTGGACGCTGGAGCCACAGGCGCAGATCATCTACCAGCACATCTCGCTCGATGATACGGAAGACGCGTTCTCCACCATCGGTTTCGATACGGACGATGGCTGGACGGGCCGGATCGGCGCGCGACTGCAGGGACGCTACGAAGTATCCGGCGGCGTGCTGGAGCCCTATCTGAAGGCAAATCTCTGGCACGTGTTCGAGACGGAAGACAGCGTGCGCTTTGGCGGCGATGCGATCACCACGAGGGGCGAAACCACGGCGGTCGAACTCGGCGCGGGCATTGTGCACAATTTCAACGAGACGTTGAGCGCCTATGCCGTCGCCGATTACACTTTCGACGTGGATGGCGGCAACCGCGAGGTCATCGAGGGCAATATCGGCCTGCGCGTGAAGTGGTAGCATAAGGGCTTCAGGCCATGCGCTCAGGCGCATGGCCTGCCAGCCAACATGCCGGTCTGACCGCCTCACGATCGACGTGGGAATGCGAAGCGGTCATGGCTGAGAGGGCCGACCTGAGAGATTTATGTCACGCTCGGATCACGGGTACAGTTTCAATGTCCCCGAATGTCAATCGAGTTGTACCCACTGCAGACTCCGCTTGAGTGCCCGGAGTGCAGTTTCCGCTATGATCTCATTCCAATTGAGGAGAGCCAGGAATCCCCGGTTCATTGCGCCCGATGCGGCGCCTTCATCTGCTCATGGAGCGAGATCGAACAGGCTTCCGATATCGTCGAAGCCAGCTGACCCATCTTGCTCGATCATCGATCATGCTTGCCGGTCCTGCCGCGCGCGGGAGATTGCCGTGAGTTCGCCAAGGTTGCGCTCGCCCCAGTCGCAAATCGGATAAAGCGCAGAGCAAAGGTCTTTGCCAAAGGCGGTCAACTCATAGGCAACGTGAGGCGGAACCACCTTGTAATCAATTCTCCTCACCAGGCCGTCCGCCACCATCTCCTTGATCTGCTGGCTGAGCATCTTTTCGCTGACCTTGCCGACCTGCTTCCGCAGTTCGCTGAAGCGCAAACGACCATCGGTCGAAGTCAAACGGTGGAGTATCACTATTTTCCACTTCCCCCCGATCAGGTCTACGACGCCGTCAATTCCACATGCGTAGGGTGCAGCCGGCATTTGCTTACGTCCTTTCGAACACTTACTAAAAGGTATGTAGAGATAGGACGACTAGCAGAGAACGATCGTGTTTTCCAGTCGCGGAGCTACGCGCGCTACCTCAAAGCACCCCGTGGAGGAAAATTGATACTTACAAATTAGTGCGTTCTACCCTTTTTGAAAGTCTTGTCCCATATAGGCGCCTGGATAATCACAGGAGACGAAGATGGATAAACTCGCCGGTAAAGTCGCGGTGGTGACAGGCGCCAACAGCGGAATCGGTCTGGCTGCCGCCAAACAGTTTGCACGCGAAGGCGCACGGGTGTTTCTGACGGGACGGAGGCAGGCCGAACTGGACGCGGCCGTTGCCGAGATCGGCGGCGACGCGCGCGGCGTGCAGGGAGACATATCCAATCTCGCAGATCTCGACCGGCTTTATCGCATCGTTCGGGAAGAGGCTGGCCGGATCGATGTGCTCTTCGCCAATGCGGGTGGAGGTGAGCGTGGGGCTCTTGACGGCATGACCGAGGAGCATTTCGACAGCACCTTCGCGATCAACGTCAAGGGCACGCTGTTCACGGTGCAGAAAGCGCTCCCCCTACTCAGCGACGGCGCGTCGGTCATACTGACCGGCTCGACCGTAGCGCATAAGGGCGCGCCGGCTTTCAGCGTGTACTCAGCCAGCAAGGCGGCCATCCGGAGCTTCGCGCGCAACTGGATCATCGAACTATCGCCGCGGCAGATCCGGGTCAACGTCCTTGCTTGTGGTCCAATCGCAACGCCGGGCGCGCGGGGATTATCCAAGACCGAAGAAGAATTCGAGGCGTTCCAACACTATGCGCGGCAGGTTACGCCGCTGGGCCGTATCGGCGATCCCGCCGAGGTCGCCGCTGCAGCCCTGTTCCTCGCATCGAGCGAAAGCAGCTATGTCACCGGCAGCGAGTTGTTCGTGGATGGCGGCCAGGGCCAGATCTAGGCCGGATACGAGGTGTCATTGGCGCTCTCTTGAGCATGGTTCCCGGCAGCCGCGCGCAGCTGGTTAAATGCCGATGTCGAAAAATGCGCAACCGCTCCCAAATGGCCAGAATCAGGATATCTGAACGTAGCGGATCCACACACGGTGGTTTGCCTCTAGAATGAGGCAGGGCTCCCGTCGCAGTCGACAATGCCATCCGACGCAGCGCCACGGCTGTCCGTTTCATGAAAACTGCCACCGTGTGAGCCAATAACCGCGAAGACGATCGAGACGATCACCTTCACGTGGGCTGATCTTCTCGCGCCGCGCTGGAAGAGAAATATTCAGCCAATACCTTGTCACCCCGGCGATCTACTATGAAATACAATGGCTTGCCGTGGGCGTGCAGAACCAGGACGGAAATGTATTCCAGGGCGATGCCAACGAGGAAAATGATGGCACCACTGAAAAACAAGATCAGCAGGGCCAACGAGGCCCATCCGCTCGCAGCCACCCGCTCCGGATAGAACAGCTTCTCGGCCAGAACCGCAGCCGCTCCAACAATGCTGACGCCAAGGACGCCAATTCCAAACAGGCTTCCCAGTCTCAGCGCTTTGATCTGCCCGGTAATCAGCATCTTGCGGGCGTGGCTGAGCAGCGTTTTCAACTTATAGCCGCTTTTGCCCGTCTGGATGTAGCGGTCGTCTTTAAGAGGCATATTCACCGCCGTGATGCGCTGCGTGTACCATGACAAGGCCATGTCAAAGTAGGTGCTATGGCCGCAAGCCGCTGACGCTGCTCTCGCGACAGAGCCACGGATCAGGCGGAAACTGTTGAACAAATGCACGTTCTGATTGCCGCTCAAGTATCGAATTGTTTTCTTGTAAAGGCGGGACGTGAGGTCGCGTGAAGCGCTTTCATGGACTGCCTCCGACACATTGGCATAGACAACGTCACTTTGCGTCAGGGCGGCTTTGGCCAGCATCTGCTCGATCCTGCCCGGAGGATGCTGCATGTCTTCATCCATCGTCACGACCCAATCACCTTCGGTTTTCAGTATTCCCGCGATTGTCGCGGGATGTTGACCAAAGTTTCGGGAAAAATGATGGGGCTTGACCCATTCCCGACCGGAACCGAGAGCATCAATGATGGATGGAGAATTGTCCCTGGCTCCGTCATCCACGAACACCAGCTCGAGCAGTTTGAACGGTGCGTCATCCGCGATCCATTTGGCTCTGATCTCGGCAACCGCGTCAACGAGACGCTCCAGATAGGCCTCGCCAGAGTAAACAGGAATCACCACGGAAATCGAAATCATAGCAACACCACAACTTTTCTATTGAGCCGCTCGATATCAGCTGTCAAATGCAGTGGCAATTAATCATCCGCAAGATAGCGAACATCGATGCACAATTCGGCCAGTTTTTCCTGATAGTGGCGATAATAACCACATTGATTTCATTGATCGCTATCTTTGCGATGACGAAGATGGGGTTCTTGCCTCTGCTGGCGATGGGGCCTGGGGTATTTGCGGCGCAACGAATTGCAAGGACTCCCGTATGAAGCCTCTGACCCAGATGATTTCCAAACAATACGCCTCGGCCATCCTGTGTGCCGCTCTGACAGCCCCGATCTTTTGCGCGCTCTACGTCAGCCTCGAACACAACGTCTACTCCTGGGATGCCCGAGGTTATTGGGTCGAGTTTAATACACTCGGCGGCCTGCTCGAAAAGGGCTTCCGGCCGTTCATCGCCTATCTCTCCCACAGCGTCATGACAGCGGAGTACAATGCGTCATCGGTAGCACCGATCGCCCCTCTCTATCTGCTGGCCGGCGGCGGCAGAACGATTTACATTAGTGCGATCAGCTTGGCCTACCTTTTGCCGTTGAGCATCTTGTTTGCTCACCTCATGAACCGAATTGGTCGTGAAAGCGCAACGCCCACACTGCCCGCCTGGCTGCTCTTTGCCACAATCGTTTTGAATGTGCCGATATGGGACCCGATCGTTCGCGGCGGCCCCGATGTTATTGGCCTGATCCCCATTTGCGCGTTGATATACTATTCTGCCAAGCCCGACACGGGGACGCGACTTGACTTGAAGCGAGCGTTGCTCATGGGCATCCTCATATGGCTGCCCTTCCTCTTCCGGCGCTGGTATGCCTATTCAGTTCTTGCGCTGTGCTTTACGGCTCCAATTTTGAGCTTTTACCTGTCTGTGTTTCGGGCCCGGGTTGCGTGGACCAAGGCTCTGGCGGTCACGGTCGTCAATTACTTCATTGCAGGATCCGCCGCTCTGCTCTTGATGTATCTGTTTCAGCGCGATGCGATGATGACGGCGCTCTCGACTGATTACACGGTGGCCAACAGCGCCTATCAGGTGTCCGCCTTGCGTCATCTGAGCATGCTGCTTGAGCGTTTCGGCATCCTTTCAATCGGCCTGTCGCTGCTCTCTTTAGGCTGTGCATTGCAGAATCCACGGGCGGTACCGTTCATCATACTCGGATGGCTGAATCTGTTATTGACCTATGGGCTCTTCACCTCGGTCCAGGTATTCGCCGATCATCATTATCTGCCCGTGGCGTTTTGGTTCACCTATCTCGCCGTGTTCGGCATAGCATTCATACGGTCACAGTTTGATCGGAAATATGCGTCGGTTGTGGCAGCGCTGGCGGGGACGGCAATTGCCGCAGTCTTCGTGGTCTCGTTCGCTGCATCTGCGGCAGGCATATCTGTCCTGAAGAACATCCTTCCCTTTGCCGCGCCACCGGTCAAAGTCGCAAATATCGACGCTTACCAAGCCCTGACGAACGAATTGTTGCGCCTGACAAAAAGCAGCTCGTCTCGATATGCCATATTTGCCTCAAGCGAGCGATTGAATGATTCAATGCTCATGACACTCTCAAAGGAGAGGCTCGCTCCGTTCGCTGCCCAGGTTTCCCAAATCGATCGGATCGATGGTATTTCGGCGCCCGCATTGCTGGCAAAATATGTCGTCCTCACCAATCCGATCCAGACTCATCGGGACACGGGACAGTTGGTCATCACCCTGCCCGCCTCAATGATCATGGATGGAACCGGCATCGGCAAAGCCTACAGGCGCCTCCCCCAGACATATGTCCTGGAAGGTGTTGAGGCTTATATCTATGAGAAAACCAGGCCATTCTCGCAAGATGATGTCGATCTGTTGCTCAAAGAATTTTTCGCTTCATACCCGGAATGGGCAGAGAAATATCAAGGGAGCATCACGACAGCCTTGCTGGGCTCGGAGCTGCGGCTGGGCGATGTATGGGGCAAGTTTGAACACTCACCCCGCTCGAATATCATCTTTGCCCACCCTGGAGCGCGATCTCCGACCGTCATTTCGTGGAATTATCAAGGCGTACTGACCTTCAAGCTCGCTGGCGCCTGCCCCGGCTCAAACGGTGTCCTCGTTTCTTTTTCCGACGGCAAAAGCAGCCATCAAATCCGTGTAGCCACCGATGACAGTTCGGTCGAGTTCGACACGTCCGTGTTTCATGGTGCGAGGTACGAACTTGTGATCGACAATGCCGGCGACGCTGCCTGCGATGGAATGTTTATAACCGAAAAAAAACGCCGATGATGCTTCTGCTATAGGACTTCGTGATCCTGCCGGCGGAGGCCTGTCCGTTCAGACAATGCAGCAGCCGGGTAGCGATCATTCATCAGTGTGCTCGGCATCCAATGCGAGCCGCACCGGTAGAAGATAGTCCAGTTGTTTCGCCCGCGATTGCAGGAACCTGGCAATTCCTTCGTCAAATGTGAACCTGGGTGTCCAGCCGAGATGTTTTTGCGCTAACGAGATATCGAGTATGCTCGCTTTAACGTCCACGGCCCGGGGGTCATGGTAGGATACGGCCAATTTTCTATTCAACAGTCTTCCAAGAACGTTGATGATCTCGTTCAGATCGTGCCCTTCACCCGAGCCTATGTTAAAGACATTCTGGGTGCCTTTGTATTGCAAAGCAGTACAAATGGCATTTACCGCATCGTCGATATAAACATAGTCACGGACTACCTTTCCATCTCCCCAAATGTCGATCGACTTGCCCGTCAAGGCCCGCTCCAGAAATACGGCTACGGCGCCTTGTTGGCGATCGCCTCGCTGTCCCGGTCCATATGGATTGGATAGCCTGAGAGAAACGGCATCGAAGCCGTAAAGATGACTATAGAGATTGAGATATTTCTCGATGGCAAGTTTGCCTATTCCATAAGACGATAGCGGGTTCGTCGGATGAACCTCATCTATTGGAATATATAACGGATTGCCGTAGACCGTCCCACCTGATGAAAGAAACACAATTCTTTTGGGTCCGTACGATCTCGCCACTTCCAACAGGCGAACCGTAGCAAGCAAGTTCGTCTCTATGTCCAATACCTTGTCTGCATTGGAGGTTGCCGGCAGCGTAGTCGTGACCAGGTGAACTATCGAGTCGCACCCGTCGAGTGCCCGCCGCAGGTCGTCGGTGACTAGAAAGTCACCTTGTAACAACTCTACTTTGCCAGTCGACCAACCACTGAAGCTCCTGCGAAGATCCGGAGAAACATTTCGCGTGAAGATTCTGACATTTTTTCCGTCTCTGACCAGAGCATCGGCTAACGCTCTCCCAATAAATCCAGCACCACCGATCAGAAGGCATCTTTCAGACATGAATCCAGATTCTCACAGAGGCGGGTGGAAGAAGGCAGGAACTGGACGATCCGATCTGTTTAGTTCCAAGAACCGATCCGCGCATTCCAATGCCTCTCGTATCGTAACGTCCATGTCGAGGTATCTGTAGGTCCCCAACCGACCTACAAAAGTGACGTTATCTTCGCGCTTGGCCAGTTCAACGTACTCCGACAACATTGCTTTATCGTTAACAAGTCGTATCGGGTAGTATGGGGTATCCCCTGGCTTGCTCAAGCTGCTGTACTCGTGAAACACAACGGTTTCGTCGAACTTTTGCCATGGCGCAAAATGTTTGTGTTCCGTAATTCTGGTAAAGGGCACCTGTTCTTCGGGGTAACTCATAACTGCGCACCCCTGAAAATCTCCGCTGTGGTGGCTCGCTTCAAACGAAAGCGTTCGATAGCCGAGACGACCGAGCTTATGTCCAAACCAACTGTCCAACGTTCCAGAATAGAAGACGTGATCGTATTCCGTTCTATCCCCTGGGCTGAAGGCGCGATCGAGTGTCACTGAAATATTCGCATGGCGTAAAATCGACGCGACTATCTCCGTGTATCCCGTTTCAGGAATTCCCTGGTAACGGTGATTGAAGTAGTTGTCGTTGTAGTCGAATCTCACAGGAAGTCGCTTCAACACTGATGCCGGCAGTTCCCGGGGGTGAATGCCCCACTGCTTGATCGGATAGCCCTTGAAGAAGGCTTCATACAGTTCCCGCCCCAGGAAATTCAGTGCCTGGTCCTCAAAGGAAACAACTTCCGGAATGTTCTCGGATTTTGACTTGATGAACCGCTCCGCCTCTGCAGGAGAGAATGTCTGTCCAAAAAACTGGTTTATGGTCAGTAGATT
The DNA here is from genome assembly GCF_026420825.1 of Phyllobacterium sp. 0TCS1.6A. Taxonomy (NCBI): domain Bacteria; kingdom Pseudomonadati; phylum Pseudomonadota; class Alphaproteobacteria; order Hyphomicrobiales; family Phyllobacteriaceae; genus Phyllobacterium; species Phyllobacterium sp. 0TCS1.6A. The sequence goes on along the minus strand of NZ_JAPMAB010000001.1, from coordinate 676,990 downwards.
GATGGGCAGGCTGTAGACCCTGTTGCCAGTCGTGGCTTTTACCTGGCAGGTATAGGGCTGAAAAGAACCGAACTTCTGGACGTACTCCCACACATGTTGATCATCTGTGTGAAAAATATGTGGCCCATGGCGGTGAACTGTAATTCCTGTTCGCCGATCTGTTTCCGTATAACAATTCCCCGCGACATGCGCGCGCGACTCTATAACGTCGACCGCGTAGTTCTGTTCGGCTAACTGTCTTGCAATTACGGCGCCACTAAAACCTGCGCCAACCACCAGTATTCGTTTCATGTCTATAACCTGCCGGATAAGCGGTCGGCATATGCAAACAGCGGCAATCTTACCCTATTGGGCAGCGATCGCCAAACCCGGCTTGCAATTCTCCAACGGAAGCTACGCCTCTTGTTCGCTAGCGCTTGACCTTCAATTTGACGCACCTTGTGATCCAGGACCCCAAACAGCACCTTCTCATACCAGGGCGTCCGACGCAGGTAGTTCCAATAATAATGGCTCAGTGGATTCTGTGAATCTATCCAGGGCTTGCCTACACCCGCGAAGTGCACAATTTTCGGATCGTCGTGAGATTTCTTGTACGCATCGTTCTCGACTTTGCTGAGATACGACAGGTGCCGCTGGTCTATGATAACAGTGTTCCAGGATGGGGAGATGAACATCACGCGACCAAATAGATGCTTGTTCAGAACATCCTGGTCCAGGAACCAAAACCGGCGTTCCGCGAGATCTTTAAGCATTTTATCGGTGACACCAGCGTCGCGGATAGCCTTGAGGTTGAGCACAAGGGTGCCGGCCTGGAAATAGTCACCAGATTTTTCGCCCATGCCAAGGTTCTCTGACAGATAGTGCTTGGCTGACTTGCTGCCCGTTTCCGCCAATGGGTGAACTCCCATTGATACGAAACTGCTCATAATGAGGTCCCGAACGGCAGCAACATAATTGTCGCCTAAATCGAGATCGAACAGTTCGGTTACATCGGCATTTGCAACCATGTCGGTGTCCAAGAACACGATCTTGTCATGGTTTTTGAACAATTCTGGAATAGCCAGCCTGAAATATGTGGACCGCGTAAAGTATGATTGCAGAGGAAGTTCCAGAAACGCTCCGGACATGTCCAAAAAAGTTATCGAACAATGGGGGTGCAGCGATTCCAGGCCTTGCAACATTTTCTTGTCGGCCTCGCCCAAACCGCCTGCCAGAACGAGGAATTCGATAAAGCGCTCGCGTGAAGCGTTGGAAAGCACCGACGTGACGAGTGCTGCCATGTGAGGCAGATAGGCTGCGTCAGTTGAGGCTGCTACTGAAACGACCGGAAGCTCGGTCTTCGGCGGCGGAGGCGCGACAGGCGTAGGAGTGGTGTTCTCTACAAACACCCGACGCAAAGTCCGCATCTTGAACGCGTCATCTTCCATCTGCTTCTTGACAATAAACGCTGTAAGGAGTCTCTCCGCGAGATAGCCGATCACGCGTTTCTCTGCAGCGTTGTAACTGGTCGTGTTGACAGACAGCTCAATGCTCTTGAGTAGCGGAAAGAGCCACTCGCAATATTCTTCGAAGAGTGACCGCTTGAACACGAACATATTGCCGGGATAGAGGTTGTACCCCGCCATCGCCCGGTCAAAATATTTTACATCGCCGGGATGGAGTTCCTCGACTGCCTTTCTGGCTAACTTCAAGTCACCAACGTGCTGAAAGGGATCTGAAACATATTGGTGCCAAACAGATTTTGATCCGACCGACCTCACATCAAGGGGTTCGGGAACGACCGCATCATAGTCTTTGACGATATCTTCGATTTGGTGCTCAGTCAGCGCAAATTTCTCGATAAAGCCATCAGAAAACGTCTTCTCGATTATTCCGTGAGGGGTCATTGATCGCTTCCGACCGACGTCAAAGTCCAGGAAACGCCTGTAGTGGAAGAAACCGATATAGTCGGATCGACGATCGTTTTTCCACGCCCAATAGATACCGGTCAACTCGCAATAGCTCGGGTTCTTTTGGGAGATGTTATCCCCTTCATCGTCACCCAGCATCGGAAGCTCAACAGAGGATATTGCCCTCCCAACCTGTATCGGCTTGAGAACGGAGTTCTCGATGATTTGGGCAGCGTTGAAATAATTTAGGTAGATGGTAACCACAGACAGCACCTTTTGTCTTGACGGGTCCGGCTTTACCGTCTTTCTGAAAGCGGCGCAACGCCAATGTTGCTCTGAAACAAAATCGCCGGTAGAGCGAAAATCGAGCTATAGCAGAAAGGAAATTGAGTGCTATTTGAAGCCATGGACCGCGTGCGGACAATGCGAGAGCGTCCGCTAGAGTTTAGTCAATTGTTTAGACTTCTTCACATTCACATACCCAAGACCGCCGGCACATCATTTCTTACAGTGATGAAAGAGTTGTTTCCGCTACATTCCCATCTTAGTTGGGACAATGCGGGTCAAGACTGGCGTGATCTATGTCAATCTGGCCTGATCCGGCCTTTCAACACCGGACACATCAGGTTGGATCAGGTATCCTCCGAGATCGACCTGGTTACCAAACGGCTGATGCTCGTTTCAGTTGTTCGCGAGCCACTGGATCGAGTGATCTCGAACTACAATTACGGCCGCTCGGTTATTCATCCCCAACACCGAGAATTCCGCGAAGAGTACGCGAGCCTTCAACAGTTCGTAGGACAGGCCACACTGGAACCCAATGAACAGTCATATTGGTTGTGTGGCGTCCAGAATGATCGAGCTGCCTTGATCTCGGCGGTGAACAGGCTCTATTTCGGCCTCTGCCCTTTGCCATTCCTGGATCATTACATGGACGTCATCCGTACGACATTCACCGATAAGCCACATGTCGACAGCGTCAAGGTTAACGAACTCGAGCTCTCTCCCGGTGACAAGAAATTCGGGCGGGAAGACATTTCCGACACCTTCATCGAGAGGTTCTATGAGGCAAATGCCTTGGATCTGGAGTTATACCGGAGTTGCCTGCATCAATACGCCGAGATAATGGAGCCGCTCACCCCGACGAATGAGAACCTGCCTTTCGATGGCTCGTCTTCTGGGGAGCAGACATCGCCGCTTCCTGAGCCCGACAAAGCGTTCGTGGAGACTTGACGCTGCTGCCGATTATCTAGGCCGTCGGACCGGATGATCCGTCCGGAAAGACCCAAAACCTCATTGCAAGGAAACTGATGACCGGAACGAGCAGCGCGGTTGCGACAGTGCCCACCATCGGTGGAATTTCATTGGCCATTGCCGCGTAGACCGTGCCATAGCTCATCAACAACCCGACGGCTGACAGTACGAAAAATCGCAGACCATGGTGGAGCTTCAGCCCCTGAACCCGAAAGGTGAAGAGGCTTTGCCCGAAAAAGGAAACGACCATGCCGGCAATATAGGCGAAGACGGATGCCGCGATTGGCTCTGCGCCAAGGAATATCAAGATGTTAGATACGATCAGGTACAACAGGGTAGCGGCAATTCCGACTGTGCCGAAGCGAGAGAGGAGCGCCAGTATCGCACGCATTATTTGGTCGCCGAAACATAATACTGAGCACCGAGCGGCAGAACACCCAGAGCCCGATCCAGGCCCCTCAGAACGCCTCCCTTGGGTGGTACAGTCAAAATGGTTCTACTGTAGACATCCTTGAACGAGGCCTGCTCAAACAGCTTCTTGGTTTGCCCCTGGCGCAACAGCACCGCGTCCTCATCAAACGGGCACGAGTTCACGATCCGCATGGTCAGAGGATTCAAGGGATTATGTTCGAATACCAGCGCTTGCCCGCCAGGCTTCAACACCCGTTGCATTTCGCGAACGAAGTTCGGCCAAAGCGACGGCGGCACGTGGTGCATCACACATACCGTAAACGCAACGTCGAATGAATCGGTATCGTATGGCAACACCTGCCCATCATACACCTTGTAGTCGACGTCCGGGTTGTTCGCGCGCGCTACGTCGATGGAGACGCCGGATATGTCTACACCCGAAACACTGCGGAAAGCGGGCACCAATAACGGGTGAAAGTTTCCAATTCCGCATCCAACGTCCAGTGCGGAAAGCTTTGATGCGTCGCCGGCATGATGTCGAGCGAGATCAACGATATAGTCCCCCTTCACCCTTGTAACAAAATCGAGCGAAAGCCCTGTAAACTCGACTGCTTTCGTTACGCTCTCGGCGTAGCTCAAACCATATTCGTCAAACGTCTTTGCTGTCTTTTCCGTGTCGGACTTATCGCGATTCAACAGCCGGTTCCTTAGTGTTGCCCATCAATCTGCCTGCGCATGATGCCCACGCGCGCAGTTTCGGTACAGTACCTGTTCAATTGACAATTCGTGTAAGCGGAAAGCCCGGCGATGGCAATACCGGCGCTGATCGCAAACGCCCCGATTGCAGGCCAATCGGTACAAAGCTCACGGTACCGGGACTGACCCGCACTGCGCGTCCATGGCTCTTTGGTTGACTGCCCGGTGCATGCCTGTCTACAAGCCATGAGCACGATAGATAGGTTCTTTTGTCATGTTACATTACGCATCGCGCGCCTATAAAATACTTCGACGCCGGGGACCGCGGTCGTTCGCGGCCCATAGTTTGAGGTTCATCGCCCACAAGATCGACCCAAGGGAGATCCCCTATTATCTGCTGGAAGGTGAAGTAAAGCCGGGGCGGCTGAACGCCATTGGCGCCGTCGCGGCCCGGACCATACCCGACGATGTCAATCCCGCCATAGCGATACCGACTGCCGATTACGGTGGCGATATCGCATTCGGCAAAGTGGCCGTCATCGCTCATATCTTCTATCCTGAACTGACCTCCGAGATGGTCAGCTACATCAAGAACATTCCAATACCGTTCGGACTGTTCATCACGACCGACACCGAGGAAAAGAAGGCGGCGATATTGTCGGCCATCGCCGGACTCGATATCCACGCGCTTGAAACGGAAGTTCGTGTCACGCCTAACCGCGGTCGCGATATCGCTCCTAAATATCTCGGATTCAGCGAAGTCTACGACCGTTACGAATGTTTTCTCCACCTCCATTCGAAAAAATCATTGCATACGGACGGGCTGGGCAACATCTGGCGCAAATACCTGTTTACCAATCTGATCGGCAGCAAGGAAATTGCCGAGACCAATCTTCGCATCCTGTCGACCGGCAATATCGGCATCGTCTATGCGGAACATCACGACGAGATCAAAGAGCAGATAAACTGGGGCTATGATTTCCCCATTGCCAAGGAGATCACAGCCAGGGCCGGAATCACGCTAGATGCGAATACGATCCTCGAATTTCCGTCCGGATCGATGTTCTGGGGAAGATCGGAGGCCATCAGGCATATTCGCGAACTGAACCTCACATTCGACGATTTCCCCAAAGAAGAAGGCCAGATCGATGGTACCCTCGCTCACGCGCTGGAGCGATCCCTGCTCCTGTTCGCGGAGCATGCAAGGTTCAGCTGGGCGCGCGTGACCACAAAGCAGGCGGAGCGGCCGGTGGCTCACGCAGGCAGGCGCTTCATCCCATTGCTGGGCTCGGAACATAGCGCGTCGGATATCACCTCGTCACGGATCCCGGAATCCTATCGGCTGCTTGCGGCGCCGCAGTTTGACCACAGGCCGCGATTGAATCTGCTTCTGCCGACCGTCAATCCCAAGGACGTGTTCGGCGGCATCGCCACCGCGTTGAAGATATTCGATCAGATCGCCCAGGCCCATGGTGCCGGCCTGGACCTCCGGATAGTCGTAACCGACGCACCGGTATCGGCGGTCACTGACGGTCTGAAAGACTACAGCGTGCAGAAACTTGGAGCAGAACAGCCGGCGCAACGCGTTTTGCTCGATGCAACCGATCGCACTGAAAATCGCCTGGACATGCGGCCAACAGATGTATTCGTTGCCACCGCATGGTGGACCGCATTGAACGCGTTTCGCCTCCACGACACGCAGAAGGTTCTCTTTGGCAGCGCGCCGAAGGTCGTGTACCTGATGCAGGACTTCGAGCCGGATTTCTATGGCTGGTCCACGCGCTACGCTCTTGCCGAGTCCACCTATCTTCGCGGCGAGGATACCATCGCCCTGATCAATTCCGAGGAATTGCTCGGACATTTCGAGAGCAAATATTCCCATCCGGTGCGAATGGTCATTCCTTATCAGGTAAACGCCAAGGTCGACGCGGCGCTGAGCCACGCGCTGCGCGAAAAAATCATCCTGTTCTACTCCCGCCCGTCTGCGGTTCGCAATTGCTTCGAATCCGGGATCGACGGTTTGACCCTTTGGGCACGCAGAAACCCCATGCAGGCCGCCGAATGGAAGGTCTGCTGCATCGGCGAAGCATTCGACTCGGCCCTGGCCTCTTCGCTGCCCAATTACGCCGTCATGGGCAAAATGTCGTTGGAAGAATATGCGTCGCTTTTGAGCCGGGCGTCCGTCGGCCTGTCCTTGATGATCTCTCCGCATCCGAGCTACCCGCCGCTGGAGATGGCCTATGCCGGGCTGCGGACGATCACGAACAAATATACGGGGAAGGACCTGTCGCGCCGGTCTCCGTTCATCTCAAGCATAGAACTGCCGACATCGGAACTCATAGCCAAAGCATTGGAGGACAGTGTCAACGAGGCTGAGAAGTCGATGATCGGCCGCAGGAGCCCGATCCGCACGGAGATCCGGGACTTGCCGATCGACGCCGAATATTTCGATCCGCGCGCTGCTCTGGCGCACATCTGGCCGCAGTTCCAAAAGCAATAGCCCAAAAGCAATGGCAGTGACGAAGAACTCGTTCGCGAAGCCGAGGCATCCTGCTGAAAATTCAGCCGCTTATACGAACTGAGAGAGAAAATGGTGCGGTCGAGACGCACCATCCTTATTACCGCACCATTGATAACATTACGTGTTTCCGTTTAACGCACCATTCTTGTGGCGCATTATGTGGCCCAAAGTGCGCGGTTAAAAGGAACCCTGTGACGTTAAGGTACGATCTCGCCGCTAGCATTCCGTTTTGTCAATTTCGCGACCTGATAATTTGGCGGCAGTGATCTTGCCATGCTTACTACCTCTCCCAACAAGACGGATAAATCTTGGCTAAAATTAACTTCCGAAGCCGTCGGCAGGATTTCATTTCGGCGGATATGTAGATGCAGGTAGCTGTCAGCCATATTTCGCAAAGAGGTATCGAGGTGAATTACAGATCGCTTCTTTGACAATGACAGTTTGTTGGCCGCTTCCTTCAGGTTTGGCGCACCAAAGAGCGGTGCGACATGATCGATGATGGCACGAACTAGGAAAATCACAGAAATAAAACTGTTGGCATCATAAGCCATGTTTAGCTCTCGACACATCTGAATAAGTCGGGAAAAATCAAGACTAGGGCAATCTAACGATCCGAGCTCGGCTATACGGCTTTCATCGATGTACAACGGTTTGGTTCGGGCAGTTGCATTTGGTCCGATGAATGGTTCTCGTCGTATAGTATTTAGCGCGCCCGCGATAACCTGAATCGCTTCACTAAAAACGCTCTCTACGGATCGGCCCAGGAGGCCATTTTCGCTAAGGGTGGTAGCAGATATGAGATTAATGGAAAAGGTGTTTGCTGCCCCGAAATGTCGCGTGATTATCGCTTGGGCCTCCATTGCGAGCCTCTTGATTGTTGGCACATAGAAGCCAATAGAAAGAGTTTCATTTTGTCGTTTGACATAGATTTCGCTCATTTCCATGAGGATTTTTGATAGCTCCGATTCAGCAGACATGCTCTTCCTCGCTCTTCCGGAGTCATTGAATAGCATATGGCGAGTGGTTAAGCATCCGGCGTGACAGGCCGATGGATTGCCCTTTTAAATCGCCAATCCCTTCAAATTTTCGCATTCAATAATGTGCGGCAAAACCGGCAAAAGCTGAAACTTGTATCACACGATCTATACACGCTTTACTAATTAGTGCGTATTGCCAAACACAGTTCGAATCAACTGGACCGCGCCCCCCCTATCGCATCAGCAGGGGCAATAAAAACGGGAGAACCCAATGGTTAGAAAGAACGGAAGTTTCCGGAAAGCAGCCGACGCCGAATGCGGCGCATTAAGTGGCGCGGAATGTGGCACATAAACGGAGTAAAATGCAATATGGCGGCCGTACGCCGCCATATTATGCAATGATTTCAATTAGTTATAGAAACCAAATTGGTGCGGTCGAGAAGACTCGAACTTCCACGTCTTGCGACACAGCGACCTCAACGCTGCGCGTCTACCAATTCCGCCACGACCGCACTGTGGTAGAAGCCGAACCGTGTCGGCACGGCGCATGTAGCAAATAGGTATGAGGGACACAAGCCCTATCGCGATTGTTTTTCACATGCCTGTCAAAATCCCCTGCCCGCCAGAACCGGGCCCAAGAGCCCACTGGAATTTTCCCGCGGAAAAGTCCATATGCGTCAGACCCATCATGAGCTCGCGCAGAGCCGAGACAGGCACGGACCAGAACTTCAGATCATGAGACTTAGCCGCGATTCCCTCACGCCGTCCTTCCTGCCCACCGAGGACTCGCCGCCCGTCGAATGGCGCATTGCCGACGGCCTGACGGATTATGACGAGGCGCTCGCCTTCATGGAGCAGCGCGTGGCGCAGATCCGCGAAGGCAGCGCGGCGGAGCTCATCTGGCTGGTCGAGCATCCGCCGCTCTATACGGCCGGGACGAGCGCGAAATCCGCCGATCTTCTCGCCGCCGACCGCTTTCCGGTCTACGCCACCGGCCGCGGCGGCGAATATACCTATCACGGTCCCGGCCAGCGCGTCGTCTATGTCATGCTCGACCTGAAGCGGCGCAAGGAGGACATCCGCGCCTTCGTCACCGGCCTGGAGCAGTGGATCATCGCCACGCTGGCGACCTTCAACATTCGCGGCGAGCGGCGCGAGGATCGCGTCGGCGTCTGGGTGACGCGTCCCGAGCGCCCGCCCCTGGCCGATGGCACGCCGGCCGAGGACAAGATCGCCGCCATCGGCATCCGGCTGCGCAAATGGGTCAGCTTCCACGGCATATCGATCAATGTCGAACCGGACCTCGCCCATTTCGACGGGATCGTGCCCTGCGGCGTGCGCGGCCACGGCGTGACCAGCCTTGTCGACCTCGGCCTGCCGGTGGAGATGCACGATCTCGACCAGGCGCTGCTGCAGACATTCGAACCCGTCTTCGGGGCGCTGGAGCAGAAGGCGAGCACGGACTAGCTCGCAGAACTACAACCCTGCCACCCGACCCGTCCCCTCATCCTGAGCCTGTCGAAGGGCCCACTATGTTGATGCAACCAAAAAAGAGATTGCACAAACGTTGTTGCGCCCTTCGACAGGCTCAGGATGAGGGAGAGTAGAGTTTGGCAGGGGGATAGTTCTGCGAGGTTTCAAACCTGGGTTCCCTGCTTTTCTGCAATCAAATCAACCTCCCTCATGCTGAGCCTGTCGAAGCACGCGCTCTATTTATGCAACGCACGACCCTCTTTGTGGGATGGATTTTCGGCCGCAAAAAATATTTCACCCTGCAAGCCACTGATTTTGCTCTTTTTTCTTCCGGCAACCAAAATAAATTGCACAGACTTATCCCCCCTGTTTGAAACCGGGTTATTCTGTTCAGGTCCTTTCCAGTGGGGGAGCAGCTTCCGGTGCTGTTTCGATTGCTGGGGAAGGATGGCGTTGCCGGATAGTCGGAAGTGACAACCCCGATCGACCGGCAAACTGCAGAAGGAAACGGAGGTAGCGCTTCGTTTTCCGGGTTGTTGCGTCTGACAAGCGCAGCAACAGCAGGCAAAGACGTCGCGGGCGGTCTTCGGACCTCGACCCTGATACCATAGTGACGCGCTGAAGACCGCCCGTCTCCCCCCATTTTCAATGACCAGACGCGATCAGCGGGCGTGGTGAGGGTTTTCCGTATCCAGCATCTGCACAAGGGATTGCACCCCGCCTCCCTCACGCTGAGCCCCCACCTCCCTCATGCTGAGCTTGTCGAAGCACGCACGATGCTTTTGCAGCGCTCAAAAAAAGAGACTGCACAAACGTTGCTGCGCCCTTCGACAAGCTCAGGATGAGGGAGAGTAGAGATTTGCAGGGTGGCGGTTCTGAGATGTTGGCAGGTGTTGAAACCTCATAGAACGGCCACCCTGCCAAACACCCACCTCCCTCACGCTGAGCCAACCTCCCTCATGCTGAGCCTGGTGCGCCTGCCGAACCACGAACCACGAAGCGCGCAATAACAGTCATGCAGTCTCTTATGGAGCTCAGCACGAGGAGGTGAGCGGGAGGCAAGTGGAGCCTGCCAATCACGCGAATTCCATGATCACCGCATCGACCGCGAGGCTGTCACCCTGGCGCGCATTGATGGCGGAGACCACCAGATCCCGGTCGGCGCGGAGCACATTCTCCATCTTCATCGCCTCGACCACCGCCAGCGTCTCGCCCGCCTTGACCTCCTGCCCCTCCGCGACATTGATCGAAACGATCAGGCCCGGCATCGGGCAGAGCAGCAGCTTCGACGTGTCCGGCGGGATCTTCACCGGCATCAGCCGTTCCAGCGCCGCCACGTGTTTCTGCATCGGATGGGCCACCACCGACATGCCCTTCCAGTCGATGCGCATGCCGTTTGCAACGGGCCGCAGCTGCGCCTTGATGCGCCTGTCGCCAATGGTCCCGGACCAGACCGCATCGCCGGGCTTCCAGTCGCTGCGGATGCGCATTCCCGTGCCATCGGCCACTATGGCCTCCAGATCGACGGGAGGCCGCGCCTTGCCGTTGCCGACGGTGACCGGGATATAATCGTCGCCGATACGCACCTCCCACTCGCCGCCGGTATTGCCCGAATGCGGCCGCAGCCGGTCGCCAAGCCGGTCGAGGCGCTCCTTGCGCACCAGCTCGCCGGCAAGCGCAATGGCGGCGAGCAGGCGCAGCTCGTCCGCAGCGGGCGCCACCGGCTTGAAGCCTTCCGGGAACTCCTCGGCGATGAAAGCGGTCGACAGCCGCCCTTCCCGCCAGCGTGGATGCTGCATCAGCGCCGCCAGGAAGGGGATGTTGTGTTCGATCCCGTCGACGACGAAACTGTCGAGCGCATCGGCCATGGCATCGATGGCTTCGAGCCGCGTCGGCGCCCAGGTGCAGAGCTTCGCCACCATCGGGTCGTAGAACATCGAGATCTCCGCCCCCTCGGTCACGCCCGTATCGTTGCGGATGACGGCATTGCCGGACGGGCCTTCGACCGGCGGCCGGTAGCGGGTCAGCCGGCCGATGGAGGGAAGGAAATTGCGATAGGGATCTTCCGCATAGAGGCGGCTTTCGACGGCCCAGCCATTCAGCTTCACATCGTCCTGGCGCAGCTCCAGCTTCTCGCCCGCGGCGATGCGGATCATCTGCTCGACCAGATCGACGCCGGTGATCAGCTCCGTCACCGGATGCTCGACCTGCAGCCGCGTGTTCATTTCGAGGAAGTAGAAATTGCGGTCCTTGTCGACGATGAATTCCACCGTGCCGGCGCTCTGGTATTCCACCGCCCTGGCCAGCGCCACCGCCTGCTCGCCCATTGCCTTGCGCGTCGCGGCATCGAGGAATGGCGACGGCGCCTCCTCCACGACCTTCTGGTTGCGCCGCTGCACCGAACATTCGCGCTCGCCGAGATAGATGCAATTGCCATGCGCATCGGCCAGCACCTGGATTTCTATGTGGCGCGGATCGACGATGAACTTCTCGATGAATACGCGCTCGTCGCCGAAGGAGTTGCGCGCCTCCGATGTCGCCCGGTCGAAGCCGTCGCGCGCTTCCGCCGCGTTCCATGCGATGCGCATGCCCTTGCCGCCGCCGCCGGCCGATGCCTTGATCATCACCGGATAGCCGATCCCGGCGGCGATCCTTTCGGCCTCCGCCGCATCCTTGATGACGTCGAGGACGCCGGGCACCGTGTTCACCCGGGCCTCGTTGGCGAATTTCTTCGACTCGATCTTGTCGCCCATCGCAATGATGGCCCTGGGCTTCGGTCCGATGAAGACGATGCCCTCATTCTCCAGCGCCTCGCAGAAGGAAGCGCGTTCGGACAGGAAGCCATAGCCCGGATGCACCGCCTCGGCGCCGGTCTCCTTGCAGGCGGCGATGATCCGCTCGGCGACGAGATAGCTTTCGGATGCCGCCGCCGGGCCGATATGAACGGCTTCGTCGGCCATTTCGACGTGCACCGCATCGCGATCCGCATCGGAATAGACGGCGACCGTGGCTATGCCCATCCTGCGGGCGGACTTGATGACCCGGCAGGCGATTTCGCCGCGATTGGCAATCAGGATTTTCTTGAACAATGCTGGTCCTCCGGGTCCGATTATTATTGCCAACCTGGCGTCAGCTCAAGCGGCAAGCCTGTCCTTGGCTGTGGATGCCTCGCGCACCTTGCCTTCGCGCCATATGAGATAGATGCCCGAACCGACGATGACGGCGATGCCGAACCATTTCGAGATCGACGGAAACTCCCCGAAGACCACGAGGCCGATGAGAACGGCCATGACGATTTCGAGATATTGGAACGGCGCCAGCAGCGATGCGGGCGCAAGGCGCGAAGCCTGGGTGACGAGCAGATGGCCGCCGGTGGCGATGACGCCGATCATGAACATCAGCACCCAGGAGAGACTGCCGCCGGGTACGCCGAGCGTCATGTCGTCGATACCGGCAATGGCGCCGACAGCCAGCGCGACGATCACCGTGGCGGCGCCGCCGAGACCGGAATAGAGCTGCATGATCAGCGGCGTGTCGGCGGTGCCGTAGCGGCGGTTGAGGATGAGATAGAAGGCGAAGAGCGCGGCCGTCGCCAGCGGCAGCAGCGAAACCCAGCCGAAGAGCGCCCAGCTCGGCTGGATGACGATGAGCGTTCCGACGAAGCCGACGAAGACCGCGAGGCAACGGCGCCAGCCGACCTTCTCCTTGAGGATGAGCGCCGAAAGCACGGTCAGCATCAATGGCTCGACGAAGAACACGGCAATGGCATCGGCAAGCGGCATGTATTTGACGGCGGCCCAGAATGAGAGGCTGCCGAGCCCCATCAGCACGCCGCGCAACATGTTGCCCCAGAACTTCACGGGGCGCAGGCTCTGCCGGCCGGTCAGGGCAATGATGATCACGGCCGTCAGCGCCGATTGAACGACGAAGCGCGACAGCGTGACGGTGGCGGGCGGCAGCGTGTCCACGGTGGCGAGCCATTTGGCGATGGCGTCCATCATCGGCAGAAAGAACATGGCGCTCGCCATCAGCGAGACCCCTCGCACTTGCTGTGCGGTCGTGTTTTCCATCGCCGATACCTTTCCGGGAGCCGTCTTGGGCAAGTGCAACTGGCATATCTCCTCCACTGGAAAAATCAATCGCAACTTGCCGGCATTCGATCGGCCGGCCCGGCGAAATTTGACTTTTGGGGCCGTAAATGGTGCAACACCCCCTCCCAAGCACCCAAAAAAGTCAGAAAAACGGAGAATCTCATGAACTCTCAGCCCAATATCATGACCGAGACACCCGACACGGACACGCTGGGTGGACGGCTCTCGCGGGCTCGTGATTCAAAAGGACTTGGCGTTGCCGCCGTCGCCGGCCATATCGGCGTGACATTGAAGACGATCCAGGCCTGGGAGGCGGATCGGTCCGAGCCGCGCGCCAACCGGCTGGTGATGCTCGCGGGCTTTCTCGGCGTGACGCCGACATGGCTCATCCACGGCGTCGGCCAGGCGCCGGACGAGGAAAATCTCCCCAGGCCCGAATTGCGGGCGGAAGTCGAGGCGCTGAAGGAGCGCCAGAATAAAATGATCCGGCGCATCGAGCGGCTGGAGACACTGCTCCAGGCGGTCAAGGCCGCTTGAAACATGGGGATTCATCGTCTAGACAGGCGATGGGTTCCGGAACATATGGCGAACGCCCATCGCCTTCGCCGCTGATCCATGCCAAGATCGGGGATGATTCGGATAGCTATGAATTTCGGCCGTGAATACCATGGATGACAATAACGACCTCTTCTCAGCGATTGTGAAAACCGCCCACGAGCGCAATGCGGCGGCGCCTGAAGCCGTCGTGCCTCCGCCGCTGCCCGCCGCGCGGGAAAGCGCGCCAAAGCCGGCCAGGGCCCCGGCGCGCGCCGCGCCCGAGAGCGGCGGCAGCTACAGCGCCGCCGATATCGAGGTGCTCGAGGGGCTGGAGCCGGTGCGCCGCCGTCCCGGCATGTATATTGGCGGCACCGACGAGCGCGCGCTGCATCACCTCTTTGCCGAAGTCATCGACAATTCCATGGACGAGGCCGTGGCCGGCCATGCCAATTTCATCGACATCGAGCTCGATGAGAACGGCTATCTCTCGGTCACCGACAATGGCCGCGGCATTCCGGTGGATGCGCATCCGAAGTTCAAGGACAAGTCGGCGCTCGAAGTGATCATGACGACGCTGCATGCCGGCGGCAAGTTCGACTCCAAGGTCTACGAGACCTCCGGCGGCCTGCACGGCGTCGGCGTTTCCGTGGTCAATGCGCTGTCCGACCATCTCGAGGTCGAGGTGGCGCGCAACCGGCGCCTCTACAGGCAGCGCTTCTCGCGCGGCAGGGCCCTCGGCCCGCTGGAGGAAGTCGGCGAAGTGCAGAACCGGCGCGGCACGCGCATCACCTTCCATCCCGATGCCGAGATATTCGGCCAGGGCGCCAAATTCGATCCGGCGCGGCTCTACAAGATGGCGCGGTCGAAGGCCTATCTCTTCGGCGGCGTCGAAATCCGCTGGAACTGCGCGCCTTCCCTGCTCGATCCGAAGGACCCGACGCCGGACAAGGCGGTGTTCCATTTCCCGGGCGGGCTGAAGGAATATCTCGCGGCATCGCTCGGCAAGGAATTCCAGGTCACGCGCGAGATCTTCGCCGGCAAGACCGAGAAATCCGCCGGCCATGGCTCGATGGAATGGGCCGTCGCGTGGCACGGCGGCGATGGTTTCATCAATTCCTACTGCAACACGATCCCGACCAGCGAAGGCGGCACCCACGAGGCCGGCCTGCGCATCGCCCTGACCCGCGGCCTGAAGGCCTATGCGGAGCTGACCGGCAACAAGCGCGCGTCGATCATCACCACCGACGACGTGATGATTTCGTCTGCCGCCATGCTCTCCGTGTTCATCCGCGAGCCGGAATTCGTCGGCCAGACCAAGGACAAGCTCGCCACCGTCGAGGCGCAGCGCATCGTCGAAAACGCCATTCGCGATCCCTTCGATCATTGGCTGGCCGCCTCGCCGCAGGAGGCCTCCAAGCTTCTCGACTGGGTGCTGGACCGGGCTGACGAGCGGCTGAAGCGCCGCCAGGAAAAGGAAGTCAACCGCAAATCCGCGATCAAGAAGCTGCGCCTGCCGGGCAAGCTTGCCGATTGCACCCAGAGCGGCTCGCTCGGGGCGGAACTGTTCATCGTCGAGGGCGACAGCGCCGGCGGCTCGGCCAAGCAGGCGCGCGACCGCGCCACGCAGGCCGTGCTGCCATTGCGCGGCAAGATCCTCAATGTGGTGAGCGCTGGCCGCGAAAAGATGACGGCCAACCAGCAGATCGGCGATCTCGTCCTCGCGCTCGGCTGCGGCACCCGCTCCAAATATCGCGATGAGGACCTGCGCTACGATCGCATCATCATCATGACCGATGCCGACGTCGACGGCGCTCACATCGCCTCGCTGCTGATCACCTTCTTCTACCAGGAAATGCCGGACCTCATCCGCAACGGCCACCTGTTCCTCGGCGTGCCGCCGCTCTATCGCCTGGCGCAGGGCGGCAAGGTCGCCTATGCGCGCGACGATGCGCATAAGGACGAATTGCTGCGCACCCTCTTCACCGGCAAGGGCAAGGTCGAGATCGGCCGGTTCAAGGGCCTCGGCGAGATGCGCGCCGACCAATTGAAGGAAACGACGATGGACCGCAGAAAGCGCACGCTGCTGCGGGTCCAGATCGACGAGGAATGGGCCGACCTGACGCGGGTTGCCGTGGATGACCTGATGGGAACCCGTCCGGACGCCCGCTTCCGCTTCATCCAGGATCGCGCTGCCTTCGTCGAAGAACTCGACATCTGACGCCGTAACCGGCCTTCAGCATCGTGCGTCTTACCCCAACGATGCCTTCAGCATCGTCCAGTGCCGCGCGAGCGGCGATAGTTCCGCCACCTCGGACATGACTCGCTCGCCCATGCGCTTTATCTGCCGCAGGTGGACGGGCGTCAGGCGCGCCGGCAGATAGGCCGGCCGCAGCGAGGCCGGCATTTGCCCGGCAGCCGCCTGGTATTTGCTGAAATGCTCCTCGGCCAGCGCCACCATGGCGGAGATGGCCCGCCGCGCCGCCGGCAGGTTGGAGCCGTCGATCAGTTCTTCCGGCTTGCATCCGACCGCCGACAGGATATCGACGGGAATATAGACCTGCCCCCTGCTGCGATGGATCGGCAACAGCCGCAGCAGCCCGGCCGTCGCCTGCGCCACGCCGGCATGGCCGGCGCCGGTGCTGAACTCGCTCGCCCGCCCCGCATCGAGGATAAGCGATGCGAGCTGGATCATCGCCGACGCCGTTTCGCCGCAATAGCCCTCGAGATCGTTGCGGCTCGGCATGGGGTCATCGTAGAAATCGAAGATGCGGGCTTCGCAATAGCGGTCGAAGGCATCGCGCGGCAGGTCGAAACGCTCTATCGCTTCGAGCAGCGCAGCGGCGACGGGATTTGCCGAGGCCGTGCCATGCTCGGTGCCGTTGACGAGATCGCGCCACCATTGCAGCCGCACCTCGCCGGGCAGCGGCTCGCGGATCAGGTCGCGGATGCGCGCTATTTCCGTATTGAAGGCATAAAGCGCGGCAAGCGCGCCCCGCTTCTCCTCCGGCGCATAGAGCACGGAAAGATAGCGGTCCGGATCTGCGGTCCGCAGCAGTTGCAGGCAGTGCGTTTCGTTAATATTCATCAGCGGACTTATATAGGATGTTTGGCCGACGCCAAGCCCGCCGCTGGAGCGATTTTGAGTGGCCGGACGATCAGTCGACGGCGATGAGCGCGGCGGCGACCGCCCGGTCTTCGGCGAGGAGCACATTATAGGTGCGCACGGCCGCGCCGGTGCTCATCGGGTCGGAGGAAATGCCGTGCTGGCGCAGCAGATCGCGCAGATCGGCCGGCAGGCGGCGCAGTTCGGTGCCCGTCCCGACCAGCAATATCTCGATATCGGAAGCCTGCTCCACCACCATGGCGAGGTCCTGCACCGTCAGGATCGGCGGCGATTGCGGTTCCCAGCCATGGATACCCGATGGCAGGCAGAGGATCGAACCCTTGTGCGACATGTCGGCAAAGCGGAAACCGCCATTGCCATAGGCGTCGATCGGCGCCCGCCCCGGAAAATGCGCCTCGCGGATTTCGATGCCCCTGGCCAACTACGCCGCCCCGCTATTGCCGGCTTCGAGCGGCGCCGACGCGCCGGCATCCTTGCCCTTGAGGCCGAACAGGAGCAGCAACGGCCCCGCGACGAATATCGACGAATAGGTGGCGACGATGATGCCGAGCACCAGCGTCAGGGCAAAGGACTGCACGTCCTCGCCGCCATAGAAATACAGCACCGCCAGCGCAAGGAACGTCGCCACCGAGGTCAGTATCGTGCGCGACAGCGTCTGGTTGATCGAGGCATCGAGGATGACCGAAAGCGGCGTGTTCCTGCTGTAGCGGCGGATGTTCTCGCGCACCCGGTCATAGATCACCACCGTATCGTTCAGCGAATAGCCGACGATAGCCAGCAGCGCCGCAATGCTCCACAGGTTGAACTCCATGCGGAAGATGATGAAGATCGCGATCAGCAGCAGCACGTCATGGATGGTCGCCAATATGGCGCCGAGCGCGAAGTGCCATTCGAAGCGGAACCAGACATAGGCGAAGATGACCACCAGCGTCAGCACCACCGCGAGGATGCCGGCCTGCGACAGTTCACTCGACACCGAAGGCCCGATCACATCCACCCTCGGCAGATTATACTCGTCCTGGAACTCGTTGCGGATCTTGACGCCGACGGTCTGCTCCGCATCCTCGCCGCCGCCCTGGCTGCCGACGGTGATGAGCGCGCGGTCGTCCGACTTGAACCGCTCGATCTTCACATCGCCGATATTCAGTTCGTCCAGGCGGCTATAGACGTCGTCAAGGTCGATCGCCCCTTCCTGCGATTGCAGCTCGACCATGGTGCCACCCTTGAAGTCGATGCCGAAATTCATGCCGACAGTGACAAGCAGCGCCACCGCGGCGATGCTCGACAGGGCCGAGAATCCGAGCGTGAGGCCGCGTATCTTCATGAAGCCGATGCGGGTGTCGTTGGGAACGAGCTTCACCCAGCCCGCCGGCACTTCCTTCGGCTTCGAGCGCTGCACCCAGACCGAGACGAGCAGCCGGGTGAGCGTGAACGTCGTGAACAGCGTCGTCACGATGCCGATCGTGACCGTCAGCGCGAAGCCGTGCACCGGCCCGCTGCCGAGCGTGAACAGCACGAGCGCCGCGATGAGCGTGGTGACATTGGCGTCGACGATCGTCGCCAGCGCCCTTGCAAAGCCGGAATCGATCGCCTGGATGACCGAGAAACCGGCCCGGCGATCCTCGCGGATGCGCTCATAGAACAGGACGTTGGAATCGACCGCCATGCCGATCGTCAGGACGATGCCGGCGACGCCGGCCAGCGTCAGCGGCGCGCCGAACAATGTCAGCACCGCAAGGATGAGAATGACGTTGACCACCAGCGCGATGCTGGCGATGACGCCGAGCAGGCCGTAGGAGACGACCATGAAGGCGATGACCAGCACTGCGCCGATCAGCGCTGCGATCTTGCCGGAGTAAACCGAGGCGGCGCCGAGATCGGTGCCGACCGTCCGTTCCTCCAGCACCGTCACCGCGGCAGGCATGGCGCCGGCGCGCATGACCAGCGCCAGATTGCTTGCGCCGGAAATATCGAAATTGCCGGCGATCTGGCCGGTATTGCCGGGAATCGGCTCGCGGATGACCGGCGCCGAAAGCACCTGGTCGTCCAGCACGATGGCGAAGGACTTGCCGACGCTGCCTTGCGTGAACTTCGAGAACTTGTCGGCGCCGAGACTGTCGAGGCGGAACGTGATCACCGGCTGCTGCGTCGCCGTGTCGATGCCGGCCTGCGCATCGACGAAATTCTCGTTCGACACCAGCGGCGTCTTCTTGACGAGATAGGCGACGGGCGGATCGTCAAGCGAATAGGCGATCTGCGAATCTTCCGGCGGCGCGGTGTCGATGGCGTCCTGCACGGGCATGGAATCATCCACCGCCCGGAAGCTCAGCCTGCCGGCAACGCTCAGAATATCCTTCAGAAGCTGGGAATCATAAAGGCCCGGCACCTCGACGAGCACGCGCCCGCCGCGATCGCTCTCGACCAGCGGGCTCGCATAACCGAGTTCGCCCAAGCGCCGATTGATGACCGCAACCGTGGCCTCGGTATCCGGGAGATGTTCCTTGTCGACCTGCAGGCGCAGGCGCGAGCCGCCCTGGAGATCGAGCCCGAGCGGCACCTGCCTTGCATGCAGCCAGTCGGGCAGGCTCGCGAGCAGGTTCTGCGAAAACAGATTGGGGAGCGATATTATGATACCGGCGAGAACCACGGACCAGATGAGTATGGTTTTCCAGCGGCTGAAATAGAGCATGCGTCGCGAACCCCAAAGAATCAGAAGGGCGGCTCATGGCCGCCCCGCAACTATGCCTTATTTCTTGGCGTCGGCAACAGGTTCGCCTTTTACGCGAACGTCGGCAACCATTCCGCGCAACACGCGCGCCTTGATGCCCTCGCCGATTTCGACTTCGAGTTCGCCGGTCTCTTCATGCACCTTGGTGACCTTGGCGATGAAGCCGCCGCCGGTGATGATGGTGTCGCCGCGGCGGATGTTCTTCAGCTGCTCTTCCCTCTTCTTGGCCTGGACGCGCTGCGGCCGGATGATCAGGAAATACATGATCACGAAGATCAGGATGAAGGGCAGGATGCTCATCAGCATCTCGGGTGCGCCACCGGCCCCTGTTGCCTGCGCATATGCGGGAGTTACGAACATGGAACCTCCAGATAGTATCGTTTGTGAATGATCATGCCTGCGCAATACAATGTTTGAGCGGCTAAAAGCAACAGCGCAAAACTTGCCCCACTGCTTTTCGATTTTGGATCGACATGATAGTCACGTCGGGCAATTCAATTCAGAGGCTGCCAAGAATGTCCGAACAAGTACTGAGCGAAAAACTGGATCGACTGATTGCCATTCTGGAGCGCTGGGCGCCGCCCGCCCCTCGCCCCATCGATCTCGACGCCGGCGATTGTTTCGTCTGGAACCCCGCCCGGCTTGCATTCGATCCGGTGGCCAAGGTCAATCGCGTCGACATTTCGCTCATTCGCGGCGTGGATACGGTCCGCGACATACTTTTCGACAATACCAAGCGTTTTGCCGACGGCTTCCAGGCCAATAACGTCCTGCTATGGGGCGCGCGCGGCATGGGCAAGTCGTCGCTGGTCAAGGCCGTGCATGCTTCGGTGAATGTAGACAGGAAGAACGGCGCGCTGCCGGTCAAGCTCGTCGAGATCCACCGCGAGGACATCGACAGCCTGCCGGCGCTGATGGCCGCGATCAAGGATACGTCGCACCGTTTCATCCTCTTCTGCGACGACCTCTCCTTCGACCATGACGACACGTCCTACAAATCGCTGAAAGCGGCGCTGGAAGGCGGCGTCGAAGGCCGGCCGGACAATGTCATCTTCTACGCCACGTCCAACCGCCGCCACCTGCTGCCGCGCGACATGATCGAGAACGAGCGTTCGACGGCGATCAACCCGTCCGAGGCGGTGGAGGAGAAAGTATCGCTTTCGGATCGCTTCGGCCTCTGGCTCGGCTTCCACAAATGCAGCCAGGACGATTATCTGTCGATGATCGACGGCTATGCCGCGCATTTCGGCCTCGAACTCGACCAGCAGCAGCTCCATGCCCAGGCGCTGGAATGGGCGACGACGCGCGGCTCAAGGTCGGGCCGCGTCGCCTGGCAGTTCACGCAGGATCTGGCGGGACGCCTCGGCCGCAAGCTCTAGTGGTTCGGCTCTAGCGAAAAAGCCCGCATCTTGCGGATGCGAGCTTTCGAATGTGCCGTGGCTGGAAGATTTACAGCTCCAGGTATTTCGATGGATCGACGGGCGTCGAGTTCTTGCGGACCTCGAAATGCAGCTTCGGCGTCGTCGCATTGCCGGTCATGCCCGAGCGGCCGAGTTCGTCGCCGCGCTTGACCTTCTGGCCGCGCTGGACATTGAGCTTGCTCGCATTGCCATAGACGGTGACGAGGCCGTCATCATGGCGCACCAGCACCGTATTGCCGAATTCCTTCAGGCCATCGCCGGAATAGATGACCACGCCGCCTTCGGCCGCCTTGATCGGCGTACCCTCCGGCACGGAAATATCGATACCGTCGCTGCCCTTGCCGTAATTGGCGACGACCCGGCCGCGGACGGGCCAGCGCATCTTGGCACTGGCACCTGCTGCAGCCTGGGGTGCGGAGGCGACTTCCTGCGTGCCTTCGGCGGCCTTGGCCGGCGGCGTATAGGGCTTCGCCGCCTCGCTGGAACCTGCCACGGCCGGCGCTGCGGCTGCTGCCGGCTGCGCCGTCGTTGCGACGGCCGGCTTCGCCTGCTCGACTGCGGGCGCGGCGGCAACTTTCACCGGCGCAGCGGCCGGAGCGGCCGGGGCCGCGGTCTTCGGCTTCATGTTCGTCGCGACATTCTGGGCCAGCGAAGAGTTCGACGGCGGGATGGTCAGCGACTGGCCGATGCGGACGGTGCCGTCCTGCATGTTGTTGGCCGCCTTGATCGCATCGATATTGGCGCCGGTCTTGCGCGAAATCGCATGGAGCGTATCGCCGCTCTGCACCGTATAGGAACTGCCTGCCACGGCCGCCGCCTTCGGCGCCTGGGCCGCTGCCCTTGCCGGCATCCGCGCTTCGCCGCCATCGGGCGTACGCAGGGTGCCGGCAGCCGAACCCATCGGCGCCGCCTGCATCGGAGCGGCAGCAACCTGCTGCTGGCGAACGGGAGCGGAACTCGCCACCGGCGCCAATGCCGGCCGCGAAGGCTGCGCCGATGCCGGCGGCAGCGCGGAAGAACTTGCGCCGACCGGCGGCAGGCTGCCGCGCTGGACGCCGCCCGATTGCGGCACCGAGGCCGTATAGGTCGAATCGACCGGCGGCGTATAGGGCCTTGGCCCCGCCGTGTTCTGCGCCTGCATCATCGAGCGCTGGTTGTCGCTATAGCCCGAGCCGAAATCCGCACTCGAGAACCGAGCAACGCCGGAGCTGCACCCAGCAGCCAGACCAGCTACCGTAAGGATGGCGGCATTCAGTGCCAACCGCCGTGACGCTTTGTCCAATCTACTCAAACGCATCGCAAATCCCGCCCGTACTCACACAAAGAATATTGGACGCATTAGATCGCGTTAATGTTACCCGACCGTTAAAACCGGGAAAAATTTGCAAAAGATTCACCAATCTTCTTAGGGGAATGACCGAAACCGGCCGCAATTCAAAGCGCGGCGGCCATTCCCTCGGCCAGCGGCAGGAAGCGCACGGGCATCAATTCCTGCTGCTCGAAGCGGCTGCCGACCTTGAGCAGGCGCGAAATCGTCTGCGTGCCATCCGTCGGCCCGATCGGAGCGATCAGCACGCCGTTCGACGACAGAAGATCGACGAACGGCTTCGGCAGGGTTTCGAAGGCAGCCCAGACGATGATCCTGTCGAACGGGCCGTCATGGCTCGATCCCTGCCGGCCATCGGCCTGCTTCAGGATGCAATTCTCGATCTTCAGCGCCTGGATGCGCTGCTGGGCCGCCTCCACCAGCGTGCGGTAGCGCTCGAGCGAAAGCACCCTGCCCGCCAGCCGCGACATAACGGCGGCGGTGAAACCGGAGCCGGTGCCGATCTCCAATACGCGGTGCGTCGGTTCGAGCTCCAGCGCCTTGATCAGCCGCGCCTGGAGATCGATCCCCTCGATGAACTCGCCGCAATCGATCGGCAGGCTGCCCTTGCCATAGGCCACATTGCCGAGGCTGCCATTGACGAAGCTCATGCGCGGCGTGGTCTCGAACGCCCCGATCAGCCGCTGGTCCGTCAGGCCGATGGAACGCATGCGCAAAACGAAAGCCGCGAATCCTTCCCGTTCCGACAGACTTGGCTTCATGCGAAGGATTCCTCCAGCACTGCGCGCATGTCATGGGCGGTGAGGTCCAGCTGCAGCGGCGTGACCGAAATATAGTTCTTGCGGATCGCGGCGACGTCGCTGTTCTCCGCCGGCTCATCCTTGCCGCGGCCATACCTCAGCCAGTAATAGGGCAGCCCGCGCCCGTCATGCCGCTGCTCGATGGCAAGGCCGTGCGAAAGTTTCCCCTGCACGGTGATCCTGGTGCCGGCAATGTCCGCGATCGGGCAGCTCGGGAAATTTATGTTGATCAGCACGCCCCGGTCGAGCTCGACGCCAAGGACCTTCTTCAGAAGCTCCGGCGCCCGGGCCTCCACCACCTCCCATGGCAGGACGCGCGTGCCGCCATCGAGATTGTATTCCTGCGAGAGCGCGATCGACTTTATGCCGAGCAGCGTGCCTTCGATGGCGGCCGCGACCGTCCCCGAATAGGTGACGTCGTCTGCCGTGTTCGAACCGGAATTCACGCCGGAGAGGATGAGATCGGGCGGCTCGGGCATGACCTGCTTGACGCCCATGATGACGCAATCGGTCGGCGTTCCGCTGACGGCGAAATGGCGCTCGTCGATCTTTCGCAGGCGAAGCGGATTGGAAAGCGTCAGCGAGTGCGCAAGGCCGCTCTGGTCGGTCTCCGGCGCGATGACCCAGACATCGTCGGAAAGCTGGCGGGCAACCCGCTCCAGCACGCCCAGACCCTCCGCATGAATCCCGTCATCGTTGGTCAAAAGTATGCGCATGCCCTTCCCCTTCGATCAAACTGCCCGTTCTATCCGCGTCAACCCGCCCATGTAAGGCACGAGCGCAGCCGGCACGGTGATGCTGCCATCCTCGTTCTGGTAATTTTCCATCACCGCGATCATCGCCCGGCCGACCGCCGTGCCGGAGCCGTTGAGCGTGTGCACGAAGCGCGTCGCCTTCTCGCCCTCGGGGCGGTAGCGCGCATTCATGCGCCGCGCCTGGAAATCGCCGCAGACGGAGCAGCTCGAAATTTCGCGGTAGGCCCGCTGTCCCGGCAGCCAGACCTCGATGTCATAGGTCTTCTGCGCGCCGAAGCCCATATCGCCCGTGCAGAGCACCATCGTGCGGAAGGAAAGATCGAGGCGCTTGAGCACTTCTTCGGCGCAGGCGGTCATTCTTTCATGCTCGGCGAGCGAGGAATCCGCATCGGTTATCGACACAAGCTCGACCTTCATGAACTGGTGCTGGCGCAGCATGCCGCGCGTATCGCGGCCGGCCGAGCCCGCCTCCGAGCGGAAACACGCCGTCAGCGCGGTCATGCGCAGCGGCAGGTCCCGGATGTCGAGTATCTCTTCGCGGACGAGATTGGTCAGCGGCACCTCGGCGGTCGGAATGAGGTAGCGGCCATCGGTGGTCTTGAACAGGTCCTCGGCGAATTTCGGCAATTGGCCGGTGCCGTAGAGCACTTCGTCATTGACCAGGAGCGGCGGGCTGACCTCCACATAGCCATGTTCGTTCGTATGCAGGTCGAGCATGAACTGGCCGAGCGCGCGCTCCAGCCGCGCTAGCTGGCTCTTCAGCACCGTGAAGCGGCTGCCCGACAGTCTCGCCGCCCGCTCGAAATCCATATAGCCGAGCTTTTCGCCGATATCGAAATGTTCCTTCGGCTCGAAGGCGAAGTTCTTCAGGTCGCCGACCCTTCGCGCCTCGACATTGCCGCTCTCGTCATTGCCGACCGGCACGTCGGCGAGCGGCACGTTCGGCAGAACGGAAAGCGCTTCGCCCAGCGCCCGGTCGAGCTGGCGCTCCTCTTCCTCGGCCCCGGTCAGGAACTGCTTGATCTCCGCCACTTCCGCCTTCAGCCTGTCGGCCGTCGCCTGGTCCTTGGCGGCCATGGCCTTGCCGATCTCCTTCGAGGCGGCGTTGCGGCGCTCCTGCGCCTCCTGCAGCCTGGCAATGTGCTGCCGGCGCTTCTCGTCGAGATCGATCAAATGGGACGAGACCGGCGCGACACCGCGTTTTGCCAGGGCCGCATCGAGCGCTTGCGGGTTCTCACGTATCCATTTGATATCGAGCATGGGAATAAAGCCGTTTAGTCGAATTGTTGGAACTCATGGGCGCGGAGGCCCTGCGGACTGAAGGGAGCTTCAGGACGAGAGTTCGCTCGGCGAGGCTTGCGTTTTGGTCGCCTCACGCTTCCTCTCGACCAGGCGCGCCATCCAGATGGAAATCTCGTAGAGAAGGATCGTTGGAAGCGCAAGGCCGATCTGGCTCACCGGGTCCGGCGGCGTGATCACGGCGGCGACGACGAAGGCGATGACGATCGCATATTTGCGCTTGGACTTCATGCCCTCATAGCCGACCAGCCCGACCCTCGCCAGCAGCGTCGCCACCACCGGCAGCTGGAACACCAGGCCGAAGGCGAAGATCAGTGTCATGATCAGGCTGAGATATTCCGATACTTTCGGCAGCAGCGAAATCTGCACTTCGCCCGCCACGCCCTGCTGCTGCATGGCCAGGAAGAACCACATCACCATCGGCGTGAAGAAGAAATAGACCAGCGCGCCGCCCATCAGGAACAGGATCGGCGATGCGATCAGGAATGGCAGGAATGCCATGCGCTCGTTGCGATAGAGACCGGGCGCCACGAATTTGTAGACCTGCGAGGCGATCACCGGGAATGCGATGACCAGCCCGCCGAACATGGCGATCTTCACTTGCGTGAAGAAGAATTCCTGCGGCGCCGTATAGATGAGCTGTGCCTTGGCCGGATCGAAACCGGCCCAGCCCACGGCCCATTGATAGGGAATGACCAGGAGGTTGAACAATTGCTTGCCGAAGTGGAAGCAACCGAGGAACGCCACGAAGAACGCCAGCAGCGCCCAGATGAGGCGGCGGCGCAGTTCGATAAGGTGCTCGATCAGGGGCGCCGAGCTCTTGTCGATTTCGTCGTCGGAATGGCTCACGGTTTCTTCCTCGCACTGCCTGTCCCGGCGGGCCGCTTCGCCGTCCGGGTGGAAGCGGCACCTGCCGGCTTGTCTTTCGGCTTTGCCGTGGCCTTTGCCGCTGGCGCGGGTTTTGCGGCTGTCTTTGCAGCAGCCCTGGCGGTTGCCCTTGCCGCCGGCTTCTTCGCCGGTGCGGCCGGCTCTGCTACCTGTCCGGTCGCCGTTGCCGGCTCTGGTACCTGCCCGGCGGCCGCTACCGGCTCTGCTGCCTGTCCGGCCGCCGTTGCCGGCTGGGCGACTTGAGGCTGGCTCGGCTCCGCGCCGGGAGCGCCCGGGTCCGGAATGGCGACATTGTCCTTCGCCCCCGGCGCCGGATCGTTGAGGCTGGAGCGGATTTCCTCGCCGATCGTCCTTACCGGATCGAACACCTTGCGGATGTCGTTGCGGGGATCGAGGCTCTTGGCGTCATTGATGATTTCACGCACATCGTCGAGCTCGGCCTCTTTCAAGGCCTCGTCGAACTGACGGCGGAACTCACCGGCAGTGGCGCGAAATCTGGACGTGGCCTTGCCAAAGGCCCGCAGCATCTTCGGCAGATCCTTGGGGCCAACCACCACGATCAGGACGATGGCGATTACAAGAATTTCCGACCAACCGATTTCAAACATCTATTAGCTCCAGCCGCCGCGCGGCTCGGGCGCCGCGCGCGGAATGCAGGTCATGACAAAAAGCTCAGGACTTTGTTGTCTTTTCCTTGACCGAATTCACCGGCTGGTTCGGTTCATTGTCGATGGTCTTGGCGTTGTCGGCAGCCTTGGTGTCATCCTCGCTCATGCCGTTCTTGAAATTCTTGATGCCCTTGGCAACGTCGCCCATCAATTCCGGGATCTTGCCACGGCCAAACAACAGAAGCACCACGGCCAGCACGATAAGCCAGTGCCAAATTGAAAAACTACCCATTTTTTCCTCGCATTCACCCAATCGATTGAGCTGATTTAAGCTTTTTGCTCGTGCGTTTCAAACACAAGTCGCACTTGTTGTTTCACATTCACGCGTTCTCAGCGCAAGTGGCAATCGAAAAGCGCGCGTCAAAATATATTCGCCGGAAAATGTGGCGAACTGATTGCCGGGAAGATCGCGCCGCTAATCGCCGTCATCGAGAGGCGTCAGCAGGCCGAGTTCGGCAAGGTCGATATCCGTCAGCGGGTCCTCGTCCTCGGTCAGTTCGTCGGGGTCATTGGCCGGAACCGGTATGGCGAAATTGGTCGGCATGCGCGCCGAAAGCAGGCCCGCACCGCGCAATTCGTCGATTCCGGGCAGATCGCGCACCTCCTGCAGGCCGAAATGGTCCAGGAACGCGATGGTCGTCCCATAGGTGATCGGCCGCCCGGGCGTGCGGCGCCGGCCGCGAAACTTGATCCAGCCCGTTTCCATCAGCACGTCGAGCGTGCCCTTGGAAGTCTCGACACCGCGGATTTCCTCGAGCTCGGCGCGCGTGACCGGCTGGTGATAGGCGATGACCGCAAGGACTTCCAAGGCAGCGCGCGAAAGCTTCTTCAACTGCACTGCCTCGCGGTTCATCAGGAAGGCGAGATCGGCAGCCGTGCGAAACGCCCAGGAACCGCCGATCTGGCGCAGATTGATGCCGCGCTTGGAGTAGATTTCCTGCAATTCGCCGAGAATGGCCGGAATATCGGCGCCACTTGGCAGCCGTTCCTTCAGTGCCTTCTCGGAAACGGGTTCGGCCGAGGCGAAAAGGACTGCCTCCGCCATGCGCAGGGCTTCGGAAACGGGCACGCGGGAGTTCCAGTCCTCCTGGTCCTGCTCGTCGACGCTGTTTTCGTCCATCTCAGCCATTCACCGCATCCTTGACGCGCGCTTCCGGAGGGTTGCGCAGGTAAAGTGGCTCGAAAGCGCCGGTCTGCCTTATCTCCAGATGCCCCTCGCGCACCATTTCGAGGCTGGCGGCGAAGGAACTGGCAATGGCCGTCCTGCGCTCGGCCGGCGAAACGATGAACTGGATCAGATACTGGTCGAGCGCCGTCCAGTCCTTCAATTCGCCGACAAGGCGCATGAGAATGGTCCGCGCATCCTTGAGCGACCACACGCTGCGGCGCGCGATCTGCACCTGCGATACGGCGCGCTTCTGGCGTTGCGACGCATAGGCGGTCAGCAATTCATAAAGCGTGGCGGAATAGCTATTGGTCTGCTCGACGATGACCGCTTCCGGCATGCCGCGGGCGAAAACGTCGCGCCCGAGCCGGTTGCGGTTGATCAGCTTCATGGCGGCATCGCGCATGGCCTCCAGGCGCTTGAGCCTGAATTGCAGCGTCGCCGCCAGTTCCTCGCCGCTTTCGCCGGCATCGCCGGGAGCCTTGGGGATGAGCAGCTTGGACTTGAGGTAGGTAAGCCAGGCGGCCATGACGAGATAATCGGCCGCAAGCTCGAGACGCAGCGCCTGCGCCTGGCGGATGAACTGCAGATATTGATCGACCAGCGCGACCACGGAAATGCGGGCGAGATCGACCTTCTGGTTGCGCGCCAGGTGCAGGAGCAGGTCCAGCGGGCCTTCGAAGCCGTTGACGTCGATGACGAAGGTCGGCTCGCTGAGACCGCGATCGGTGGCGTTGTCCCATAGCGCATCCATCGGCGCGTCCATCCGCGCCGTTTTGTTTGCCGTCGTCCCTGTCTGTTCCGCTGTCAAATTCTCTCGCTCTATGCCACGGCCTCAAACATCTGCCCGAACTCTTCGCGCAATTCCTCTTCGATGCAAGCATCCGGCTTCCGGCGACAGGCCAGCGCCTGCCTTGCCCGCTCCTGCGTCCTGCCCTGCAGGTCCGGAGCAACGGAGGCTACCGCCCGCATCTGGTCCATGATGCCATGGCAATGAAGCACCATGTCCAGCCCCGCAGCATAGATTGCCTTGCTGCGATCGACATAATCCCCAGAAAGTGCGTTCATCGAGACATCATCGCTCATCAAAAGCCCCTCGAAACCGATATGGCCGCGAATGACCTCCTCGACCACCTTGCCCGACGTGGTCGCCGGAAGCTGCGGATCGATGGCGGAAAAGATGACATGGGCGCTCATCGCCATCGGCAGATGCGCCAGCGCCTTGAACGGGGCGAAATCATGCTCGGCCAGATCGTCGAACGGCGTCGTCACCGTCGGAAGCTCGTGATGCGTGTCGGCAAAGGCCCTGCCATGGCCCGGAATGTGCTTCATGATCGGCAGCATGCCGCCCGCAAGCAGCCCCTCCGCCGCCGCAGCGCCCATGGCGGCGACGATGGCGGGCTCCTTGGCATAGGCGCGCGCGCCGATCACGTCATTGGCGCCTTCCACCGGCACGTCGAGCACGGGCAGGCAATCGACATCGATGCCGAGCTTCAACAGGTCGAAGGCATGCAGGCGCGACAGCAGCCAGGCAGCGCGCAGGCCAAGCTCCTCGTCCGAACGGTAGAGCGCGCCAAGCGCCGCGCCGGCGGGATAGTCGGGAGCCAGTGGAGGACGCAGCCGCTGGACGCGGCCTCCCTCCTGGTCGATCAGGATCGGCGCATCGTCCCGGCGCACCACATGGCGCAGATGCCCGCAAAGGTCCTCGATCTGCGCCCGCTCGCTGACATTGCGCGCGAAAAGGATGAAGCCCCAGGGTCGCTCGTCCGCAAAGAACGCGATCTCGTCCGGGGTGAGTTTTGTTCCGGACGTGCCGGCAATCCATGCTTTTGATTCGCTCATGATCCGATTCTATCGGGCTGAAGCCAATTGTTGAAGCGATTTCGCCATGGCGCCCGCGGCAGCCAGGCGGGCGCCTGAAACGACGAAAGCCCCGCGCGATGCGGGGCTCCCGTCAAGATTTGTGCCGGTCTACCGGGTGACGAAGCAGTTGCCGCCCGCAGACTTGTATTTCGAGCAGAGGTTGATCGCGTCGGACTTGGAGCCGGCAGGAATGCGGACCCGGTAATAGGTGCCCTTTCCTGCGATTTCCGCCTGGCGGATATCGACGCCGCGTCCGCCGATCACGCCTGCGAACTTCTGCGACAGCGACGCGTAGGACTTCTGCGCACCCTCGACCGTCGGCTGCGAAGCAATCTGGATCACGTAGCTTCCGGCGGCCGGCGCTACCGATGCGACCTGCTGGCCCGCGGCGGCGGCTTTCGGCGGTACCCGATCGACGATGTCGAGCGGCTGTTCGGCCGGACGATCACCGAGCGGCACGTTGGTCGGCGCTACCGCCGCAGTCGTTTCCGGCGTGACCTTCCTGGTCTGGACAGGCTTCGGCGCGGCTGCGGCTGCGGCCCGCGGTGCGGCGGGTGCTGTGGCCACGGGTGCTGCCGGTGCTGCGGCCTCGGGTGCTGCCGGCGTCGCATCGGACGGGACAGAATCCACCAGTGCGCCGATCGCATCATCATCGTTCTCGGCCTGGACCGGCGAACTTGCGACCGCTGCCGGGCGCTCCGCCGGTGCCGCTGCCGGGCCGGCATTGGCCGGGGCGGCGTCATCGTTGATCGAAGCCACCATCGTGCCATCCGGGCGAACGACCATAGTCTGCACCTTGCGCGGCGCAATGGCGCTGTTGCGCTCGGCCGGCTGGTTTTCCGCGGCGTCCTGCTGGATCGGATCGATGCGCGCATCGGCCTTTTCCATGATCGGCACGCCGGCATCGTCATCGGCGGCGGCAAGATCGACCGGCTCTTCGCTGCTGGTCACCAGCTGTTCCTGCTTGGGCGCTTCGGGCGTCGCCGTCGCACCCCTGTCGTAAACCGCCTTGTCCTGGTTCGGCACGACAGGCGCATTGTTCGTTTCAGGCTTGACCTTGGTCGGCGCAGTATCGGCCATGATCACCACCGGTTCGCCGCTGCCGGAACCCACCCATTTATAGGCGACCGCACCGCCGACGGCGACGAGGATGACGGCGGCGGCAACACCCGGCACGAAAAGCGGGCTGCGGCCGGTCTTCCTTGTCGCGGCACTTGGCGGCACCGCCGCCATGTCGACGCCGTCATGGCGCGGATCATAGCCGAAATCGGCATCGTGTTCGGGCCCGTGCTGATAGGTGGCGCGAGCGCCCTGGCTCGCCGCCGCGGCCATGCCGGCAGCCGCCGCGCCCGCCGCCGCATAGGCAGTGGCACTGGACTGGTTCTGCCCGGAATTGTAGCTGAAGACATCGGAGAATATCTCCGAATAATCGTCTTTCGGCTTCTCGGCCGGCGCGGCAGCCTCTATCGGCGCTGCCGGGGCTGGCGCAGGCGCAGGTGCCGGCTCGGGCTCCAGGGTTCCGAACACTTCGGTGAATTCGCTCGCAATATCGTCCACCGCATAATGGACCGGCGTATCCTCCTCGTACTCGACCTTGGGCAGGTCCAGCGCTTCGGTGTAGTCGACGCGGCTTTCGGTGACCGGCACCGTCTCGACCACCGGGGCCGAGCGCACGGGCTCCGCCGCTACGGCGCGATCAAGCTCATCGGCATATTGATTGAGCGCCTGCACTTCCGGAACGCTGGGCGCGCTCGAAACGGGCGTCGCGACGGGAACCTGCAATGGTTCCGGCGTCTGCCGCTCGGGAGCCGGGGCCTCGGCGATCGTCTCCTGTTCGGAGAAATCGAAATTATCGAAAGCAGCGGCAAGTTCGTCGGCGTCGAACGCATCGACTTCCGCCGGCTCCGCGGACGGAGCGGCATAGGCCGTGGACTGATGCTTCTCCTCTGCCGGCTGCTCCGAATAGGCAAGCTGTGCGGGAGGCGGCTGGTAGGCGACAGGCGCCTCGGCGGCAGCAGGCTGTGCGGGCTGCTGGCTGGCCGAACGGGCGATGATCGGCGCCGGTTCGGGCCGGCCCGCCACATTCGACCGGGAGCCGTAACCCCAGGATGCGTTGGCGCTGCGTGTGACTTGCGGTTGCGGCGTCGGCTCGACCTGAGGCGCTGCGCCGGCCAGAAGGTTTTCCAGCTCGTCTTCCAGGCTGAGCGACGGCTCGCCGGAGGCTCCTGCCTGCTGTGCGGAGGCTTCCGGCCCCTCGCCTGCCTCGGCGTCCGGGAAGGTGTCTTCGGGTTCGTAGTCGGCATAGTCAGGCTCGGCATAGGCCGTAACCGGCGGCGTGGCCTGGACGGGAGAGAACTCCCGCTGCAGCGATTGCTGGAGACTGCTGACCGCATGGGTGGGTGCCGCAGCGGCAGGGGCTTCGTCGTCCAGCCCCCCCATCAATTCCCGCTCCAGATCCAGAGCGAGATCATCACTCGTTCCGGCCGGGTCGATCATGATCCGGGAAAGTTCCATCAAAGGATCGTCATTCCCGTGTTGCGAATCATCCTGCCGGTGAGAACGCTGAAGGTAGTTGTCCGCCATGGCGTTTATCCTGTACTCTCAACTGTGGACGCCCGAAGACGTCGCGCATTGGCCATACCAGCGCAATGTGGGCAAAAGTTGACAGGGTTTTCAACGCTTTCAGCGCATTTCGGTCGGGGCGTCCGCACCTATGATAGCAAGACCGGACGCCAAAACCTTCGAAACAACCTGAACCAGCCCTAGCCTGGCTTGGGACAAGTCTGGATCGTTAACCTTAATAAAACGTAAGTCCGGATTTTCGGTGCCCTTGTTCCACTGCGCATGGAAGGCGCTGGCGAGGTCGTAGAGGTAGAATGCGACCCGGTGCGGCTCCTGATGTTGAGCCGCCGTTTCGACCAGCCGGGGATACTCCGCCAGCTTGCGGATCAAGGCGATTTCGCTCTCTTCCGTCAGCAGGCCGAAGTGCCTGGAACTCGCCGCCAGGTCGATTTCGCCGATGCCCAGTTGCTCGGCCGCCTGGCGGAACACCGAGTGGCAACGCGCCGAGGCGTATTGCACGTAGAAGACCGGATTGTCCTTCGAATGTTCCGTGACCTTGGCGAAGTCGAAATCGAGCGGCGCGTCGTTCTTCCGGTAAAGCATCATGAACCGTACCGCATCGCGGCCGACTTCCTCGACGACGTCGCGCAGCGTGACGAACTCGCCCGACCGCTTCGACATGCGCACGGGCTCGCCATCCCGGTAGAGCTTCACCAACTGGCAGAGCAGCACCGTCAGCTTCGCGGTACCGCCCGAAACGGCCCGCGCCAGCGATTCCAGCCGCTTCACGTAGCCGCCATGGTCGGCGCCGAGCACGTAGATCATCTCGTCGAAATGCCGGTCGTACTTGTCCTTGAAATAGGCGACGTCGGCGGCGAAATAGGTGAACTGCCCGTCCGACTTGACCAGCGGCCGGTCGATATCGTCGCCGACATCCGTGGACCGGAACAGGGTCTGCTCCCGGTCTTCCCAATCGTCCGGCAATTGCCCCTTGGGCGGCGGCAGCTTGCCCTTGTAGACATGCCCCTTCAACGTAAGGTCGTTGATGGCCGACCGTATCAGCTTCGCATTGTTGGCGTGCAGCGCCCGCTCGGAGAAGAACACGTCATGGTGGACGTTGAGCGAAGCGAGATCGTCGCGGATCATCGCCATCATCGCATCGACGGTCCTGTCCTTGACGATGGCAAGGGCCTCCTCGTCCGGCATTGCCAGCAGCCTGGTGCCGAACTCGGTCGCGAGTTCCTGCCCCACCGGCACCAGATAGTCGCCCGGATAGAGCCCCGAAGGGATCTCGCCGATCTGTTCGCCGAGCGCTTCCCGGTAGCGCAGCATGACGGACCGCGCCAGCACGTCGATCTGGGCGCCGGCATCGTTGATGTAATATTCCTTGCAGACGTCATAGCCCGCAAAGGAAAGCAGGTTCGCCAGCGCATCGCCGACGACCGCGCCACGGCAATGGCCGACATGCATCGGCCCGGTCGGATTGGCCGATACATATTCGACATTGACCCGGTGGCCGTAGCCGAGCTGCGAGCGGCCGTAGTCGAGACCCGCCGTCAGCATCGTCGTCAACTGCCGCTGCCAGTAATTGTCCTTCAGCCGAAGGTTGATGAAGCCCGGACCCGCCACTTCGATGGCGCCGATATCCGGATCGTTTTTCAGTGCTTCGCCGATTCTCGCCGCGAGTTCGCGCGGATTCTGGCCGACTGCCTTCGAGAGCACCATCGCGGCATTCGTCGCGATATCGCCATGGCTCGCATCGCGCGGCGGCTCGACACCAACGCGAGAGAGATCAACCGCAACACCTTCCGAGTTTTTCAAATCAAGGGCTTGCAGGGCGTTCTTAATCCGCGCATCGAAGTCAGCGAAGATATTCATGACGATTGTACTCTTTGATTGTTATCAGAAGGACCGGCGACCCGGTCCATAGCTGGGCGAACGCTTAAGCCAATTCGGGCGTACGGTCAAACAGCCTCCGATACTCCCGCACCGCATAGGTGTCGGTCATGCCGGCCAGAAAGTCGGCGACATGCCGTGCGCGTTGCGCCTCACTGGCGCCTTCCCGCGCCTCGCGCCAGCCCTCGGGCATGTTGCCGACATCGGCAAAATAGGCGTCGAAGAGTTCGGCGACAATGCGCTCGGCGGATTTGCGCACCCGCACCACGCTCTCGTGGAAATAGAGATTGGCGTAGAGATATTTCTTCAAGGCCTTTTCCGCCTCCCGCATTTCCGGCGAGAAATCCACGATCTTGCGCCCCGCCTCATGCACGTCGCGGATGGTCTGCGGCTTCAGCGCCGCGATATTGGCCTGCGACTGGCGGATCACGTCCTCCACCATCAGGGTGATCTGGCGGCGGACGATCTCGTGCGTCGTGCGCGTATCGTCGAGCGCGGGGTATTTTTCGCGGACGCTGCGCAGTATATCGCCGATGATGGCGACATCCGCCAGCCTGTCGAGCGAAAGCAGCCCGGAACGCAGCCCATCATCGATATCGTGCGCATTATAGGCGATATCGTCGGCGATGGCGGCGCACTGGGCTTCGAGCGAGGCAAAGCGATCGAGTTCCAGATCGTTGCGGCGGTTATATTCGAGCACGGCCAGGGGCACGGGCTGGGAGGCGGCATGCGGCCCGATCAGCGGTCCATTATGCTTGACCAGCCCTTCCAGCGTCTCCCAGCAGAGGTTGAGCCCGTCAAATTCCGCATAGCGCCGCTCCAGCTTGGTCACGATCCGCAGCGATTGCGCATTGTGGTCGAAGCCGCCGAATTCCGCCATCTTCGCATCGAGCGCATCCTCGCCCGTATGGCCAAAGGGCGTATGGCCGAAATCATGGACGAGCGCGATCGCCTCCGCGAGATCCTCGTCGAGGAACATGGAGCGCGCCAGCGCCCGGGCGATCTGCGCCACTTCTATCGTATGGGTCAGCCGGGTGCGGAAATGATCGTCCTCATGGGCGATGAACACCTGCGTCTTGTGCTTGAGGCGGCGAAAGGCGGTGGAGTGGATGATCCTGTCGCGGTCGCGCTGGAAGACCGTCCGCGTCGGGCTCTCGATCTCGCCGACGAGGCGACCCCGGCTCGAGCGCGGATCGCTGGCATAGGACGCCCTTTCCCTGTAGCCAACCCCCAAACCCTCTATGGACATACGAAAGCTGCCTTCCAATATTCGTGGATCCGATTGTCGTGGACCCTCGATATCGTGAATGGGGGGCCGTTGACTTCCGGTTTCCCAATTCTTAGCTATGCTGTATGACGATTAGCAAGGTGCGCGCGGATCATTATGGCCTCTGCGGCCGCGCACTTCAGGGATGATGACGATGAGCGAAGTTGCAAATGTTTCTGTGTCTGACGCGGCGGCAAAGCGAATTTCTGCCATTCTGCAGTCCGAACCGGACAAGACCGCCCTGCGCATCTCGGTCGAAGGCGGCGGATGCTCCGGCTTTTCCTACAAGTACGATCTGGTCGACGGGCAGGATGCCGATGATATCGTCATCGAGAAACTCGGCGCCAGGGTGCTGATCGATTCCATCTCCCTGCCCTATATCGGCGGCTCGGAGATCGATTTCGTCGATGACCTGATGGGCCAGTCGTTCCAGATCCGCAATCCGAACGCCACTGCTTCCTGCGGCTGCGGAACCAGCTTCTCGATCTGATCCCCCTCCTGCATCCGCGCCTGTGACACGGTCGGTTGATGGAAGCCTGTCCTTCCTTGACCCGCCATCCGTCGGGCTTGTATCGTTCCCGCATCAGAACAATGGGATCTCCGACTCGATGAAGATAGTCACCTGGAACATCAATGGCGTGAAGGCGCGCATCGACGTGCTCAAGGCATGGCTGCGCGAATCGGACCCGGACATCGTCTGCCTCCAGGAGATCAAGTCGGTCGACGAGGGCTTTCCGCGCGCCGAGATCGAGGAACTGGGCTACCATGTGGAGACGCACGGCCAGAAGGGCTTCAACGGCGTCGCCATCCTGTCGAAATCCACGCCGGAGGAGGTCAATCGCGGCCTGCCCGGCGAAGATACCGATGAGCATGCCCGGTTCATCGAGGCGGTGTTCTCGACCGAAAAGGGCGTCCTGCGCGTCGTCTCGCTTTATCTGCCCAATGGCAATCCGATCACCACCGAGAAATTTCCCTACAAGCTGCGCTGGATGGCCCGGCTGGAGAAATGGGCCGAGGAGCGGCTGGCCCTGGAGGAGCCGCTGGTGCTGGCGGGCGACTATAATGTCATTCCCGAGCCGATCGACGCCAGGACGCCGGAAAGCTGGGTGAACGACGCGCTGTTCCAGCCGGAGACGCGCCAGTCATTCCGCCGCCTGGAGAATCTCGGCTTCACCGATGCGCTGCGCAGCGTCACCGATGCCGGCGGCACCTATACGTTCTGGGATTATCAGGCCGGCGCATGGCAGAAGAACAACGGCATCCGCATCGATCATCTCATGCTTTCGCCCGAAGCCGCCAACATGCTGGATTCGGCCTCTGTCGAAAAACATGTGCGCGGCTGGGAGAAGCCGTCCGACCACGTGCCCGTCGCCATCTCGCTGGCGTGAGGCGAAGTCGAGCCTTAGAAGTCGCCGGTGCGGACGATATCCTGCGCCAGCACCATGGCGGTGCGGCGGTCGGCCTCGTCGGCCAGTGAGAATGCCTGTTCCTGCAGGCCGCTGATCCAGGTGCGATCCTGCTTGGGCGCATGTTCGAGCGCCGCCGTCATCATCGCGAGGCCGCGCACGGTCTTGCCGGCCTGGAACAGCAGGTTTCCAAGCATGGCCTGCGCCCCGGCATGGCCCTTCTGGGCCGAAAGACGGAACCAGCGCGCCGCCTGGTTGGGGCTGGACTGGCCGCCCTCGCCCTTCATCAGCATCCTGCCAAGCTCGAACTGGGCATTCGGATCGCCGAAATTGGACGCTGCCTGCATATAGAGGTCGCGGGCAGCCATGGGATTGGAGCGCACCGGCGAATTCGGGATGCCGCGCTTGATGTAGCCGGCAAGCGCCACCAGCGCGTCCGATACATAGCTCTCGTTCTGGGTGCCCTGGTCGGCCCCTTCCTGGATCACCTGCTCGAACATCTTGTAGGCTTCGTAATCGTCTTCCTCGACGCCGTCGCCTTCCGCATACATGCGTGCAAGCTTCCAGTTGGCGCCCTGGTGCCCTTTCTCAGCGGCGAAGCGCAAGGCCTTGACCGCCTCGTCCTTGTGGCCGTTCTTGTAGGCGGAGAAGCCGAATTTGAAGAGCGCGAAAGGACTGGAGTCCTCATTCATCTCGGTCTTGGTATCGAAGGCGTGGCAAGGCAGCGTCATGGCGCCAAGCAGCAGGCCCATTCCGGTAAAGGATGCAAGAAAACGATCAGCGATCAGCATGGCAGCACGTCTTTCTGGGACCATGCCATCGCTGTCGCATCAACGGATCGCGCCGAGCGAATGGCCGGAGAATTCAACGCCAATACGGGCGAACGGATCGCGCTCTTTGGCAGTAATGTGAATTCTTTCACATTAATGGAGCCATCTTTGGGCGGTATTTCGGCAAGAGTTGGGCTGGCAAGAGTTGGGCTGGCAGGATTGAGGCCGGCAGGAATGAGGCTAGCAAGAATGCCGTCCGGCGCAGCGCTCGTGCGGTAGCGCGCGCTGGTCCTGTTTGAATCGCTGCCCGACGCCCCACGGCGGCCAGCAAAGAAGACATGCGAATAAAGTGTCGCTTCCATCATTTCCCCAAGCGGTCAACCAGTCATTCATACCGTCAAAAGGTTACCGCACAATCGAGGTGCTCCGGGTTTGTGGCGCAAAATGGGCAAATTGGACGTCTGGCGGCCACCGGGCGACTCATCCTGCAACACTGTTGCCGAATCAACACAAGCGCCATGAGCGCCGGACCGGCCGTAACGCCGCCCCGCCCGGACATGCAAAAAGCCCGGCATTTCTGCCGAGCTTCGCCATTATCGGGTCTGGACGTCAGATCAGAACTTGACCTTGCCGGAAATCGACAGCGCCGAGACGAAATCATCGTCGAAATCGTAGCGGACCTTGGTGCCGCATGGCTGATTGCCGACGCATTCCGTCGGTCCGAACGAACCGGAGGTCAGGATGCCGACGGCACCGCCGACGCGCAGTTCGACATTCTTGTTGGGCGACCAGGCCACGCCGGAAGACAGCAGCCAGGTATCGGTCTGGGTCGTCAGGCCCGTGGAGGTGCCACGATCCCAGCTGACCTGTACCGAACCGCTCCACTGGTCGTTGAACTTGTGGCCGACGCCGGCGGTCACCGTCCAGCCGTCGCGGAACATCAGGTCGAGGGACGTCACGCGGGCCGGCGAGCTCGGACCGCAGGCGACGGCGCCCTTGCTCGAGGTCGGGCAGAAGGCGATCACGTCCAGCACGCTCCAATCCACCCATTTGACCGAGCCATAGGCCAGCCAGTTCGGGGCGAAGCCGCTCTGCAACTTGAATTCGACGGATTGCGGCATTGTTGCCGTGCCGTAGACGTCGATGACCCGGCCGGCAAAGGGCAGCTTGGGATTGGCGAAGGCGGCCGGAACTTCCGTCACGTCGACCGTGCCGTTCACCTGTCCGAGATCGACCTCGGCATTATAGATCAGGCTGGCGCGCAGGGCGATTTCAGGAATTTCGTAGGACGCGCCGATGCGCCATCCGTAGCCGTCGCCCTCAAGGTCGAGAACGCCGGTGCCGTCGAAGCCCGCGGCGGCATATGGCGTCTGCAGGACCTGGCCGAGAACGAGACGCTCCTTGAAGCCTTCGACTTCCTGGTAGGACACGCCGCCGATGGCACGGACGAAGCCCTTGCCGACATCGAACTTGTAGGAGCAGGTCAGGCCGTAATCATGGCTTTCGACCTTGGTCTCGATGTTTTCATTGGCGCCGACCCAGCCGCTGCCCGGCTTGGTATGCACGCCCCATGGCTGGCTGTAGGATGCCAGGCAGTCGAATTCCGGCGTGAGACCGACCTTGGCGCCGAAGCGCGGAATGGCGTAGTCTTCCGTCTCGTCCACGGACGTCGCGCCGCCGCCGGCACCATTGGCGCCCATGCCGTCTGTCGGGTCCGTATCGCGCGCATTCTTGATGCGCCGGTCAGGCATGACGTAGATGACGCCAGCTTCCGATGCGAAACGCTCCTCGCTAAACAGCAAATCCCAGTTATACCCCCCGCGCTCAAGTCCTCCGGCCTGTGCTGCAGTGGCGATGCTGGTCAACAACAGTGCTCCACCCAGGACTGTTGATACCGTTTTTGCCATAAGTCTCTCCTCCCCAACGAAATGCGCCTGCGCTAAAATTTCGTGTCTTTATTACCAATACGTAACAGGTAACCAAGAGAGCGAGAGGCGCGCAACCGCATTGTCTGGACACCGCGCGGCACCCGGAATTGACGAATACGTAAAAACGTCGATTTTGTAGAAATTTTCGAAGCTAATCCGAAATTCCCGGCCTAATCAGAATGAATTAGGAGCGAAAAACAGGGTTTTTCGGCCGAAAAACGTCAATGTTGCGCAAATGCAACGAGCATCAAAAATGACGAAATTGGGGCTATTAACGGGCTTAAATAGGGTGGCGGCAGCCCGGTTTCAAGGCCTTGC
Organism: Phyllobacterium sp. 0TCS1.6A; assembly: GCF_026420825.1. Classification (NCBI taxonomy): domain Bacteria; kingdom Pseudomonadati; phylum Pseudomonadota; class Alphaproteobacteria; order Hyphomicrobiales; family Phyllobacteriaceae; genus Phyllobacterium; species Phyllobacterium sp. 0TCS1.6A. The sequence goes on along the minus strand of NZ_JAPMAB010000001.1, from coordinate 636,956 downwards.
CGCCATTCCATGTCGCTTTCGAAGCCGAAAGGAATCAACCCGCGTCGCGCACCCGCCGGATGGCGGTGCCGATCTTGTCCGCTGCCTGTTCCAGTTCGTCCAGCCGGTCGCGTTCCGCCTGCACGATTTCGGGCTTGGCATTGGCGACGAATTTCTCATTGCCGAGCTTCTTGCCGATCTTCTCCATTTCGTCGGCGATCTTCCCGGCTTCCTTGTTGAGACGGGCGATTTCGGCCTCGATATCGATGAGATCGCCAAGCGGCAGGCATGCGGTTGCCTCGCCTATGACGAATTGCGCCGAGCCCTTGGGCGCTGCGTCGGCGAATTCGATCGACTTCACCCGCGCCCGCCATTTGATCGAAGCGTCATGGCGCTCGAGCCTTGCCCTGGTGGCCTCATTGGCATCGATGACGACGAGCGGCGCAACGGCCGAGGCCGGCACGTTCATCTCCGCCCGCACCGAGCGTATGCCGGTGACGAGGTCGATCAGCCAGTTGATCTCGGCCGCGGATTCCGCATCGGCAAAATCGAGGACCGGCCATGGCGCATGGCACAGCAATGTCTCGCGCGGGTTGCCCTCGCCGGCGGTCCGCGCCCAGAGCTCTTCGGTCATGAACGGCATGAACGGATGGAGCAGCTTGTAGATCTGGTCGAGGACATAGGCGGCGCATGCCTGCGCTTCCGCCTTGGCGTCCGCATCCTCGCCGTTGAAGACCGGCTTCAGCAATTCGATGTACCAGTCGCAGAACTGGTTCCAGACGAAACGATAGGCCGCGCCTGCCGCCTCGTTGAAACGATAGGAGGTGATGCCATCGGTGACTTCGCGCACCGTATTGGTCAGCTCGGTCAGGATCCAGCGGTTGACCGTCAGCTTCGCGTCTTCCGGCCTGAAGGAGCGATCCCCCGTGACGCCGTTCATTTCGGCGAAGCGCGTCGAATTCCACAGCTTGGTGCCGAAATTGCGGTAACCGGCGATGCGGCTGGTATCGAGCTTAACATCCCGGCCCTGCGCCGCCATGATCGCCAGGGTGAAGCGCAGCGCATCGGCGCCGTATTCGTCCATCAGTTCCAGCGGATCGATGACATTGCCCTTCGACTTGGACATCTTGGCGCCGTTCTTGTCGCGAACGAGAGCGTGCATATAGACGGTGTGGAACGGCTCCTCATTCATGAAATGCAGGCCCATCATCATCATCCGGGCGACCCAGAAGAAGATGAGGTCGAAGCCGGTGACGAGCACGTCGGTCTGGTAATAGGTGGCGAGTTCCGGCGTCTTGTCCGGCCAGCCGAGCGTCGAGAACGGCCAGAGCGCCGATGAGAACCAGGTGTCGAGCACGTCTTCGTCGCGGGTCAGTATCTGGTCGGGCTTCAGATCTTCCAGCAGCGACTGCACATGCGCCTTCATCGGGCCCTCATGCGCCAGATAGTGCTGCACCGCCGCGCTCAAGGCTTCTTCTTCGCTCTTTTCGACGAAGACCTGGCCATCGGGCCCGTACCAGGCGGGAATCTGGTGTCCCCACCACAATTGCCGCGAGATGGTCCAGGGCTGGATGTTCTCCATCCAGTCGAAATAGGTCTTTTCCCAGTTCTTCGGGATGATGTTCGTCCTGCCTTCCCTGACGCTGGCAATGGCCGGCCTGGCGAGTTCGGCCGCATTCACATACCATTGGTCGGTGAGGTAGGGCTCGATCGGCACGCCGCCCCGGTCGCCATGCGGCACCGAGTGGACATGGTCCTCGATCTTCTCGAGATAGCCGCCTTCCTCCATCATCGCGACGATGAGCTTGCGCGCCGCGAAGCGGTCCTTGCCATCGAGCGCATGGATCAGCTGGTCGAGCTTGCTCGACTGCTCCAGCCCCTCAAGGAAATCATTATTGTCCTTGAGGAAGACCGACGCATCCGTGTTGAAGATATTGATCTGGCGCAGATTGTTGCGCTTGCCGACCTCGAAATCGTTGAAATCGTGCGCCGGAGTGATCTTGACCGCACCCGATCCAGCCTCCGGATCGGCATAGTCGTCGGCAACGATCGGTATATGCCTGCCAACGAGCGGCAGCACCACATTATTGTCGACCAGCGCATGGTAGCGCGCATCGTCCGGATTGACGGCAACGCCCGTGTCGCCGAGCATGGTTTCGGGCCGCGTCGTCGCCACCACGATATAGGTGTGCGGATTTTCCGGGTCGAAGGCGACATTCTCCAGCGGGTAGCGGAAATGCCAAAGATTGCCCTTGACCTCGTGCTGCTCCACTTCCACGTCGGAAATGGCGGTCAGAAGCTTCGGATCCCAATTGACGAGCCGCTTGTCCTTGTAGATGAGGCCCTGCTTGTAGAGCGTGACGAACACCTCGATGACGGCCCGCGACAGGCCCTCATCCATGGTGAACCGCTCCCGCGACCAATCGCAGGATGCGCCGAGGCGCTTCAGCTGCCCGGCGATGATGCCGCCGGACTCGGCCTTCCACTCCCAGACGCGCTCGATGAACTTTTCACGGCCCATCTCCCGGCGGCCCGGCTGCTGGCGTTCCATCAACTGCCGCTCCACGACCATCTGCGTCGCGATGCCCGCATGGTCCATGCCCGGCTGCCAGAGCACGTTCTTGCCGCGCATGCGCTCGAAGCGCACCAATATGTCCTGGATCGTGTTGTTGAGCGCATGGCCCATATGCAGCGATCCGGTGACGTTCGGCGGCGGTATGACGATCGCGAAAGGATCGGCGCCCGGCTTCGAACCCGCACCGGCCTTGAAGGCGCCGGCCTCGTCCCAGCGTTTGGCGATCTCTGGCTCTACGGCAGCGGCGTCATATGTCTTATCAAGCATTTAATTGTCCGTCATTTGCGGAAGGGGGAGTTGTACTGGTGTAAACCCAAACGACGGAGATAAGTCAATGCCGACTATATTCGGCCCGGCTGTTTCTGCCCGGCCGCCCTACGCGCCAGTCTTTGGCCGACAGCTTGGGCCGGCATCTTTGGCAGTTCCCGGGCGTTGCCTGCCGTATCACGGGCGCAGGCGAGGTTCAGCGCTTCATGCCGCCGCGGACGACCCGCTCGATCTCTTCGCGCACGAGCCTTTCCACGAGGGTCGGGAGGTTGTCGTCCAGCCACTCCTGCAGCAGCGGGCGCATGATGTCCTGTGCGATCTCGTCGAAGGAACGCCGCGGCTCGCTGCGGACGGCAAAGGACAGATCATCGAATGCCGCGCTCACCTGGCGCTCCGCCGCCGCCGAAAGGATGGGTTCCAGGGCCTGGCCCAGATTGCTCGATACGGCGTGATTGAGCTCGTCTTCGATCTCCGGACGGCCGGGCGCCAGTTGCTGCGCCGCTTCGGGAACAGGCGGCTTGCTGACGGCTTCCGGCTGCGACGGCTGCTCGTCCTTCTCGGCCGGAGGCTGCACCGCCTCGCTGACGGGATGAGCCGTGGGAGCCTCGTCTTCAGCCAGTTCGGGCATCTCGTCTTCAGGCGCCTTGGCTTCGGGAGCTTTGACTTCCGGAGCTTTGACTTCCGGAGCCTTGGCCACTGGTGCCGGGGCTACTGGTGCCGGGGCCGAATGTGCCGGAGCGGATGGCAGTTCGTCCGCCTCCACCACCTCGTCGTCGATGGCAGGCTTCAACACCGCGTCCGTCAATATGGCTTCCACGGCCGGTTCGGCCGGCTGGGTAAACGGCCTCGACAGCGCAATACCCTCGCGCGGCGGCAATTCCTGCTCTGTCTCCGGCTCCTCGCCCCTCTCCAGCTCGTCGGCTCTGGCGAAACGCGGCGCATCGGAATTCACAGCCACCGGAGGCAGATCGTCCGGCTTGCCCGTATCGCTTTCTTCGATGATGCGGCGGATGGAGGCGAGAATCTCCTCCATCGAGGGTTCACGCGCCAGGCTGGATGATTGTGCCATGAGATAATGCCTACTACATCTTGTTTCGGTGCTGTGCAGCGAATCTGCATGGAGTGTAGTGGCTGGCGTGTCGTTTGAGAATCCCTGCATTGCGGGATTGAAACTAACCCACAGACTTTTGATGACGCGCCGCGCAAAAGCAAAGGCCGCCGAATTGCCTCCGGCGGCCCTGCCCGATAATGAAAATCAGCCTGCTATCAGCGACCGTCCGGCGTGCGCAAACCGCCCCACTTGTCCTTGACCGCCTCGTAATGCTCTTCCGGCCTGTATTCGGCGACCTGGAGACCAAGCTGCTTCGCCGAGAGGCGACCCGTCGCCAACAGGGCGGCATAGCTGCTGACGACCGCATCGCGCTCGGCCTGAACCAGCAGGATCTGCGCCGTGATCACATCGTTCTGGGCGTTCAACACGTCCAGCGTCGTGCGCTGGCCGACCTTGCGCTCCTCGATGACGCCATTGAGCGCGAGCTGCGCGGCAGAGACCGCAGTGCGCTGCGCAATGGTGGAGGCCTTTGCGGACTCCAACTCGGCAAAGGACGAGGCAATGGCCTGGCGGACGCTGTCCCGCGTCACATCGACTTCGATACGGCGCTGCGCAACGGTTTCCTTGTTCTGCCGCACGCGTGCCGAGGTCCGGCCGCCGCTATAGATCGGCACCGTCACTCTCAAACCCGCGCTTGCCGTCACGGAATCGTCTCCTGCGGAGGTGGAATAGCTCGGCGTCTCCCAGATATCCTCACGGGAGATTTCCCCGGTGAGGCTGACCTGCGGCAGCAATTCGCCCTCTACCGCCTTGACGTTGTAGCCGGCGGCATCCACCGCATAACGTGTGGCAAGGATGGCCGGATGGGTGTTGGAAGCGATCTCATAGGCCTGATCCATGGAACGTGGCAGGTTCTTGGAGGCCGGTTTTGCCGTTGCGAGCTTGGTTGGCTTGTCGCCGATAACCTGGATATAGGTCGCTTCGGCGGTCTTGGCGTTGGACTTTGCCAGATTGAGCTCGGCGATGGCCGTTGCCTTTCCGGCCTCGGCCTGGGCCACGTCCGTCCTCGTTCCCTCGCCGACATCGAAGCGGGCGCGCGCTGCACGCAACTGCTCGTCCAGTGCTTCGATATTGCGCTGGCGCAGCGCCACGATCTGCCGGGTAACGTAGACATCCATATAGGCCTGTGCCGCCGCGAACAGTCTGTTCTGCTCGGAGTTGCGCAGGTTTTCACGGGCGGCAAGGACCTGCGTCTTGGCGCCGGCGACATTGTTCCTGGTGGTGAAACCATCGAACAGCATCTGGTTGATCGACACGCCGAACGTACCGGTGCGGCTCGTGCCATTGATGCCCGAGTCGAAACGTGTATTCGCAACGCTCAGACTTGCCGTGCTGCTGATGACCGGGCGGTAGCCGGATTTGGCGATGGCGACGCCTTCATCGGTAACCCTGACGCCGGCCCGGTCGGCATTGAGCGTGGAATTGTTCTGGTAGGCTTTGGCCATGGCGCCAAAGATGGTCTCAGCCATTGAAGGCGTAGAGGCTAGTACCGTGGCTGACATCAGCGCTGCGGTTAATAATCGCTTGCCCGCTATGAACACTATAAACCCCTTCATTCTCTCTAATCGCCGACCGAACCAATCGGTTCGACGGAATTTTCAATACTCGTCCGGTTGCGAAATGACTACAGGCCTGATCCCCATTCCACAAACAAAGTAGGCGACCGTTGCACTTATGCCTCAGGTACAACCCGGTCTAGAATTCGAATTCCGGCTTTTTCTCAAAGCCTGGCAGCGGCTTCACTGCCGAATTGAAAGCGCGACGACCGGAAATGATTCCCTCGTTTTTCACGTAAACCATTGATTTGCCAGAGTTTCCCCTACCCTCAACGACCACCAGACGCCCACCGTCTTTCAACTGTTCAAATAGTGGACCAGGAACGTAGTCAACGCTACCCTCAATTATGATTACATCAAAGGGGGCTTCGGAGGCATAGCCGTTCTCGAGCTGGCCGGTGACGACGACGACATTGTCACAGCCGAGCGAGGACAGGAGCGAGGTCGCCTGCCCGGCAAGATTGGTGTCGCATTCCACCGCGATGACCGAGGTGGCGAGATGGGAGAGCACCGCCGCCGAATAGCCGGTGGCGCAGCCGATATCCAGGACGACATCCTCGGGCTGGACATTTGCGAGCTGGACGAGCTTGGCGAAGGGCGATGGCTGCATCAGGTAGCGCGCCGGCGTTTCGGCCGTCGCCGTGGCGACCATCACGTCGTCATCGATATAGGCGAGTGCCTCGCGCACGCTTGGTACGAACTTTTCGCGCGGCACTGCGAGGAATGCCTGCAGCACGGCCTTGTCGGTCACGTCGGTCGTGCGCAATTGATTGTCGACCATCTTGGTCCGGAGATCTTCAAAGTTCAGTACCATGTCCTACGAGCTTTCCTAAACGCCCTGCCGGACTTGACCGCCGCACAGGGTAATACGCTGCCGCCGGGCGATTGCCCCCAGGTTCTTGCAAACCGGATTTTGACTGCAGCACACTTTCATCAAGGATGTGGCAAAAAATCGTCGCATCGTCAATGAAGGAGAGGAAGAACTTGGCAGGCAGAGGACGATGCTGCCAGGCAGATGAAGGTGCTGCGGCGGCAGTGGAGGATGCCGCCGATTTCCGCCGCTGCGACCATCCGGCGAATAATTTCAACCTGATGCAATTTTCATTATAGATTTGCTCAAATTTGAAGCAATTCGATAGTTTTAACCCTAGAAGCTAATGTCTATTGAACATAAGCGCTGCTCCTGTCATTCTATACTGGGAGAAATGGAGTCGTTCTCGTGGACGATAGGAATTCAAAACCGATGATCGAGTCTCGAGGATTTGGCGACTTTCCGGTCAGCCAGGATGAACTTACGGGCCTCGCCGACCGCGCCGCGCTTCAGGAACATCTCGACAGTCTTTTCGGCTCCTATGCCGACAGCGATTTCGACGACCGGCTGCAATTCGCCATCCTGTGCATCGACCTGGACGGGTTCAAATCATTCAACGAGCAGCATGGCCGGGCCGAGGGCGACCTCGTACTGAAGCTCGTGGCCGACCGGCTGCAATCATGTATGCGCAAGAACGACGTGGTCTACCGCATCGATGGCGACGAGTTCGCGATCGTGCTGCTGCAGGTGACCGCCAATGAAGTGGCGAGCATCGCCGACCGCATCATCGGCTATGTCTCCCACCCCTACCAGCTTGCCGACGGCAAGACGGCGGACATCACCGTAACCGTCGGCGCGGCGCTCGCCCCGCGCGATGGCGACACGCCGGAAAGCCTGCTCTGGTGCGGCGATGCCGCGCTCTATATCGCCAAGAAGGCCGGCAGAGGCGTCTATCGGCGCTATTCGGAACGCCGTTCGAGCTGATTCCGGCATCCGGGAAATTTCATGGGCGGCGGCGAGACAGGCGGCCGAAACGGGCAGGTGTGCGCCCGTCTCGTGGTCGATGTTCATAATGGCGTACGGCTTCTGCCCAGTTGGCGGAACGCGGGCATTCACTGGCAATACGGATCAGGCTTTATCCGGATTTGAGCTATCGATGGACCCGCCTCTGATCAGCGTAGCAGCGCCGCCGAGGATGCCGGTTCCCAGCAACAGTCCGGCGAGGATGTTGTTGCCATTCAGGCCAGCATAGAAGCCAGAACAAATCAAAATAAGAAGCACGGAGTAACCAAGGTACATGGCATCCCTGCTTGTACGAATTGAACCTTGCACAATTGCTCGTTCCATGTCCTGGTTGTGAGCTTGAGCGCTCTCGGCCATGGAAATTATTCGCTCCGCCGATCCGGGCAGAATTTCCTCATACTCACGAAAATGCTTGGGGTGAGCGATGGGGCCCGAAAAATTCTCGTTCGAGCTGACGACCCTGGTCAGTCTGGCTACGATCTGAGTTCGCTGGCCTTGCGGCACCAACGAACCAATTTCACGCTCGATTTGCTCTTGTAAAGCCTGGTCAGGCGGCTTTGCGTCTTGACTTGTGTCGGGGGATTTGCCTGCCGGTTTTTTGCTCAATATAGGACCCTTGTTCTTTTGTCGCTAAAGAAAGGGCCTTGCCGACGTCAGCCCATGCCTTGGCAACACTTCCATTGAACTGTGTTGGGCGCCGGACTTTTATTGGCGAGAAGAACAAAAACGGTGCAGTAAACCCGCGCATGAAGCCTTGTTTGAAGGCATCTGCTCTTATTGGTTTGCTTTCGCTGTGTTTGTCCATGCTCATTACATAGGCCCCGATGGGGTAAAAATCAAATTAAGGTTTGTTGTGCGGACTGGCCATCATGCTTCCAGCGTCGCACCCATATCAGTGCATCTTAATAGCAATAATTTCCTATATTCAATCCAGGCAAGCCGCGTGATCCAATCGATCGCCATTATTCCCGTACTGGTCTGCGGTCGCTCATACTACATTGATACTATCAAGAAACATTTTGGAGGCCTCGCCCGGGGTAGTCAAATTGAGCAAAATCAATTACTTACATTCAGGTGTGGCAGGAAATTAGCGCACCAAATATCAATGGTTTAGCAGGTGCACCGCCACACCTTGGCGGCTCAATAATCCTCTTCCGTCACCTCATGCAGCGGCGCCTTGTCGTGATCACGCACACGTTCCTGTAATGTCTATATTGGCTCAAGCGCTGCCTCTCTGAGGGATGGGAAACCACTGGTGACAGGAGGCTGTCAGGTAGACTGTGAGATGCTTTCACTTAGACACCGCTTAACACGATGGATTGGCTATGATGATTTCACCGCTTCTCGCCGCTCTTGGTTCCGACGGTCCGGCACGTGAAAATGAGAAAGCCATGGAGCTTTATGGGTGGCTAATCGGAAGCTGGGAAATGGAGACCATTCATCATCTCCATGACGGCACGACACAGACATCGACGGGCGAAATCCATTTCGACTGGGTACTGGAGGGCCGTGCGATTCAGGACATCTGGATCAGGCCCAAGCGCCCTGCCCCCTCCACCATGTATGGCACGACGTTACGGGTCTTCGACCCTGGGATCGGCGGTTGGTACATCATCTGGAGCGACCCGCTAAATCAGGATTACTCGCGCCAGATCGGTCGGGCAGAGGGCAAGGACATTGTTCAACTGGGCGAGGATTCACGCGGGCTGAAAGCGCGGTGGCGGTTCACGGAAATCACCGCAAATAGCTTTCATTGGACCGGTGAAGAGCGCTTGTTGGATAGTGATCCGTGGCAGGTCACCTTTGAACACTTTGCCCACAGAACGTCGTCTTGACGATAGATCTCGCCCATTGGGCGTGCTTGCTGTCATGGGATAGTTATCAACAACCTTAGCTCCGGTTGCACTGAACGGCGTCCTTGAAGCTATTCCGATATTGACTCTCCTGCCAAACGAGAACAAATATAGAACATACGGCAGCGGCGAGCCGTTTCACGACAATTGAAGAGCTAACAAAACCTGTCTTTTGACGGGGCGGACAGGCTTTGTCTCGAAGGAGAGAAGCCAATATGAATGAACCGGAGCTGAAACACGACAACGAGGTCGAGGAGCTAATCGCCGAGCATGGTGGCGATGTATATTCCGCTATTGAGACGCTGCTGTCCGACCGTGAGTTCCTCATCAAGGAACTGCAGTATGCCGCCCTGGCCATGGGCCATGGCTATACGCGCGGCTGGAAGCCGAAACTGCTGCAAGGGAGGCATTGAGATGGCCTCACGCAGCCGCGGCGCGCTCCCCACAAGCATGATCGATGCGCAATTCCCATTCCAGATCATGCTCAACCACGACGTGCCGGAGCGATGGAAGCGGGTCGATAACGTGATGAAAGTGAAGTACGAGCTCGGCGCTTATGCGCTCGGATTCTCGGTCTATTATGACGAGGAGAAAACCTACTACGAGATCTATTGCTTTCCGACCAAGGAGGCTGCAGAGACTTTCGCCGAGATGTTCTGTGGAGAGTTCATCACGCCGGCCGATAGGAAGAAGGCCAACCTACGGCCGCGCTCGCGTTTGCCGGTGGCTCGCGGATGGTGATCCGATATTCAACTGTGCGGCCAAGTGATGATTGCCTGTACGCCTTCACCCAATTGTGGGGCCGGCGACTTCAATACAAGACGACCGTTCATCTGACCGATCAATTCCGAGGCGATGGAGAGTCCAAGCCCAGTGCCTTCCGCACTGGTCTTGCCGCGCTTGAACCGGCTCTGAACGCTCACCAGTTCATCGGCATCCAGTACCCGACCGTGGTTGGATATCTGGATTTCGCCATCGGGGCGAAGCTCGACATATACCGGCTTTTCGGCATCTCCATGTATCAGCGCGTTCTCGATAAGGTTTCTTATTGCTATGGCAAAAGCATCCTCGTTTATTTTCAGATGTACCTTCCTGACAGCCGAATTTTCGTAGCGAAGGCGCTTGTTTGTGCGCGCGGAGCGCTGGAGCTCTTCCACGATCAAACTCAACAGCTGCCCCATATCAACCGAGTTGGACGATAGGCCGATACGCGCATCAACCCGCGCCAGTTGCATGAGTTTTTCAACGAGGCGGATCAGTTTCTGTAAAGAGCCCTCCACATCGGAGATGCGGCGCAGGTTGCGCCGGTCGGTCAGTTCTGCTTTCAGCAGCTGGGTCTGTGCCAGCGCTCCGGCCAAGGGAGTGCGGAGTTCATGAGCGCTGTTGGACGTGAACGCTCGCTCTGCTTCCATCGCCGCCCTTATGCGATCGAGCAACCGGTTTACCGACTCTAGAATAGGCGTCAATTCGTCGGGCAGCGCTGCCAGTTCGATTGGCTGAAGATTGCCGCCATCTTTGCTTGCGATCGCCTCGCGTAGATCCGTGATCGGGCTCATCGATCGGCGGATGACCAGCCATACGACTAGGATGCTCGCTGGAATAAGGATCAGAATGGGTAGAAGAAGTGCAAGTCCCCCCTCCCTCGCCGCCTCATCGCGATGTTCCATTTTGTCGGCGACCTGGATGAAGATGGAACCGTCTGCCGCAGACACGGTGAAGTAGCGAGCCTTGGCATCCTGCCAGAAGCCATGTGTGAGAGGTGCCGGAAAAGGTTCGGCCGAAATGTCATGGGAGTGCATCACCACGTCACCCACGGCGTTTCGAACCTGATACGTCAGGTAGCTGCGCTCGGGCATGGTGGCGACGGGCTGAAGTTGCCGAGGCGCCAACTGGCCATCAGCATGGGTGAGATCGTCCAACACCAACGGCGTCAACCGTTCGGCAGTTTCCTGTAGCGACCCATCGAATATTTCGCTGAATTCATCGCGCATTACATAAATGCCGGCCAAGACAGCAAGCAGCCAGAAACCTATCAAGGCCGTCGTCAGGTAGAGGATCAGCTTCCGTGTGATACTTGATATTCTCATTGCTTGATCTGCACGCAATAGCCGACGCCGCGGATCGTATTCACTACGTCACGGCCAAGTTTCTTGCGCAAACGGCTGATATAGACCTCGACCGTATTGCTTTCGATTTCCGCACCAAAAGCATAAAGCGCCTCCTCAATCTGGGCCTTGGAAACCACCGCACCGCGACGCAACAATAGACGATCAAGAACGGCCCATTCGCGGCCCGACAATATGATCTCCTGTTGTTCGCTGACGATGCGTCGATCGCTGATATGGACGCGGACCGTTCCCAACTCGATTACTGGAACCGGATTTCCAGCGTGACGACGCGCAACGGCCCTCATCCTGGCTGTCAATTCATCAAGGTCGAATGGTTTCACCAGATAATCGTCCGCCCCCGCATTGAGTCCCGCTATTCTGTCGGAGATCTGGTCATGTGCAGTCAAAACAATCACGGGAGTAGCGTCGCGATTGTTGCGAAGGTTTATCAGGAACTCAATGCCGCTGCCGTCAGGCAACCGCAGATCGAGCAGCACCAGCCCATAGTCAACGGCACGCAGTGCAGCGTTCGCGTCTTCGAGCGTTTCCACCCAATCCACCGCATGGTGAACACTCTGCGCATGGTCACGAACGGCCGCCCCTATGATGGCATCGTCTTCTACAAGCAGAACTCTCACGGCGCATTCCTTGACCGGCGGTCCTCGCTTGAGACAATTGGACGTCCGCGGCTTTTTTGCAAGGCCCGCAGTCGTCGTCACATGGGTAAAAGGCTGTCTATCGCCGTCGCGAGTGCTATCTGTCACGACAGGGCCAATCCACCGGCAACAATCGCGAGATAAATGCCGATAGCGGCGATCACCAGGAATACGGCAAGCGAACCGAGGTCCTTGGCATTGCGGGCACCCACCGAATAGTCCGGCGAGATCATATCGGCCAGCTCCTCGATAGCAGTATTGATGGCCTCGATGGCAAAAAGAATGAAGAAGAGCACAACCAGTACCAGCAACCGGGTTATGCCAGCGCCGATCGCCAAAAGCATGAGCACAGAGGCAGCGAAGGCGATCACCTCATGGCGCGCTGCGCTCTCCCGCAAGAGCCGTTTGGCCCCACCGAAACTGTAAAGGCCTGCCGCGACGAGATGCCGGAGCCCTGTCGCCTTTCGCGCCGCGGTCAAGATTGGCTCGTGTTCTTGCCGCGGCATGGTGCGAATACGTCGAGTGCTGTCTGATAGACGTTCGTTTCCACTCTCATCATGCCCAGAACGGTATGAAAGAGATTGTCGTGAGAATATTCATTGCCAGCCACACGACCGAGGCAGGCACTATCGACCTGCTTTTCCTCATCATCGCCAAGCCAGGCGAGGAACGGTACGTGCGTTTGCTGCGAGGGCGCCACCATATACGGCGTGCCGTGCAGATAGAGGCCATATTCGCCGGTAGATTCGCCATGATCCGACACGTAGAGCATCGAGACCGCTAGTTGGGACTGCCGTTGCTTCAGTCTCTCGATGACCGTCGCGATGAAATGATCGGTGTAGAGAATCGTATTGTCATAGGCGTTGATGATTTCATCACGGCTGCATCTCCCGAACTCGGCCGTCTGGCAATCGGGCGTAAATTTCCGAAACGCCTCGGTGTAGCGCAGGTGATAGGCTGGTCCGTGGCTGCCCAGCTGATGCAGCACAAGCACGGAATCGCTCTTTACGTCATCCAGCCAGTTATCGAGCTGGGCGAGGAGGATATCGTCGAGGCACTCCTGGTTATTGCAGAATGTCGCGTTGCCTGATTTGAAGAGTGGCGTGTAGGCGGTGCGTTTGGCGACGCCTTTGTCACCGGTATTGTTGTCCCACCATTCGGTCTTTATCCCCGCATGGCCAAGAACATCCAGGAGATTCTCCGTCTCAAGGCCTTTTCGGTGCGAATATTCCTTTCGCCGATAGACAGAGAACATGCATGGGATGGAGACTTCGGTGATTGTACCGCAACTGCTGGTGTGCGGGAAATAGGTGATGTTCTCTTTGGCCAGTTCGGGATTGGTCTCTTTCTGATAGCCACCGAGAGAGAAGCTCTCCGCGCGTGCCGTTTCGCCGGCGATAATCACTGCGACGCGAGGCTTGGCCGAGGTGCCGACGACATGGGCGTCCAGCCCGAGCGGATGTACCACGATATGCTGATCGCTGTTCGCACGCAGAACAAGTTTGACGGCCTTGGCAACCGGCGAGATTGGATTGAGCGTATCAAACAGCTCATGATGCTCTCGCCCGAGGGAAAAAAAGGTTCCTGAATAGGCGGCCGTACAGGCCAAAAAAACGACCAAGGCAGGGAGAATGACGGCGAGGTTCCACTTGACCTTTTGCAGATAAGGCCGGTGCTCGATCCGGACGTAGGCAATTGCAAGCGACGGCAATACTCCAAGCAGTAGCAGATGCAGCAGGAAAGCTGGAGTAAGGAAATGTCCAGCCTCGGCATTTGTGGTATCGATCGCGCTTTGCAGCATCTCCACATCTATGATCACGCCGTACTGGTCCATGAACCATGACGCAAACGCGCTTATCATTATCAGAAGGATCAGCAGCGGCTTGGTCATATATTTGACCGAGAAGCTGACGAACAGCGCGATGAAGGCTGCCGTCAGTCCGACGAACAGCAAAGTCAGCGCTATATTCTGGCCCTGCATCAAGGTAGCGGCTTTGGTCCAGAACGTCCGATTACCACTGACTATAATAAAGACTGCGACCAATATGCTGAGGAGCACGCTACCAATTCTTGGTCGATACGGGTTTCGGAAGGCTACGAAAGAAGAACTTGACAATACGAATATCCCGGCTGCTGGAAACACTGCATGGCGGCTCGCGAGAGACGAGCGCTTGCAACTGGTCATCTTGTTTCCTGACAGCACGCTGAACGCTGCAACTCTGACAGTTGATTAGTCGAACTGCGACAGAGCTTGCGGAGGCAGCTACCTGATGGCAAATTGAAACAGCAGCTTAGGAAGATCGCGATCTTTCAACCAAGCGAACTAACCAGAGCCGAACGCTGCGAGGTCAAATGAAGGAAAGATTATGATTCTTCCTCCCCGACGCTCTCGCTCGGATCCTGCCCGCTTCTCTGACTGCCAACTAGCCATAGAAGATGAATTGATTGCTCTTATCGCCAAGGCCTCACTGGCCGGTTGGGATGAAGATGAAGTGCTCGCAGCGATCGTCGAGGTTGCTGACAATACCGCCCTGGCTATGCAAGAGAATAAGCTGCTGTCCGAGGAAACAGAACTGAAGAGATTCCGGCGGAATGCTGGCAAGCGGGGGGAATTCTAGTTTTGAGATGTTGCCGGACTCAGCCCCATCAAACCGACTGCTCCTTGACGCGGATCAATGTATCGATCGCTGATTGGATATCCATCAGATTCTTCAGCGCGCCAGGATTGGCACCGTTACGAGCAATTTGAATGATCTCCTGCCGTCGAGATAGAACAAGCTCTTCTATTGCCGCGTCGATCTCTTGAATGTGCTGTGCGGCCATCATTATTCCGGCCGCGTTCTCGAATGGGAGAATCCCCCACCCGAACGACGCAGGATGTTTGAGAGCTTGGTCCAGTCGCTCGAAGGCGTATGGTTCAAGTCGCGGGCTATGCGCAACTGGTTTGTCCCCGCAGTGCTCCGACCCGCGAGCGTCACCTTGGTGGCGGAACGCAGAGAGCCCAAACGTTTTACCGTGGCTTTCATAAAGTCTCTCCTCAAATTGATGCGTAATAAACTCTCCGCACGATCTGCGGAGAAGCAATTTCTTCGAATGAATGAAGTAATAACCACAACTGCCACGACATTGCGGTTTAAGTAAGTGCAGCTGCTCTGATCATGGCCCGCAAGGCACGATACCACATATTCAATGAGAACATCCGACAGCGAAGCAGCCGGCAATTTCGGCAAGAGCTGCGGCCGCGAACGAAACAACGGTTTTCATGAGAATCCTTTGGAGTTTGCAGGCATCGACGTAACCAGCGCCTATACAAACCGCAACCGGCGGCGCTAATCTATCCGCACATTGCGGATGCGTGGAACGAGTTATTGCAGGAGACTTTCTCGGACTCATGCCGAACAAGGGATTTCAAGAAGTCACTCTATTGACCCGACAGCCGGGGAAGATGCGCGTCATCACCACACTGGAGGATGCGGCAGAGTTCATTCTGAGGGACTGGCCGTTTGATGATGCCAGCCCAGAGCTGGATGCAGCCAAACGAGCGCTGATCAACAGCCATGAAGGCAAGATGTCGCCGGGCGTGGCGCGGTTCGCGCTGATCGAGGCGGCCAAAGTGGCGAACATATACGTGCAGCCCACCGGGCCGTCACTGGCGGGAGGAAGGCCATCGCCGAAATGGGGTAAGCGGAAGCCTACGCGTAGTGCTTGAAACGCCAAAAGAGCCGCCCCCAAAGGACAGAGCGGCGCGATATTATTCCCAATTTGAAGACCGAAGGCTGGAATGATGCTTCGAAAACTCACGCTGCTCGCGATATTCATAGCTACCTTATTCGGCGTCTCTAGCTTGATTAATGCTTGGCCGAAGACAGCCGTTGCGTGCGGCGCAATCGTGTTCGTTCTCGTGATTTTCTTCTTCGCCATGGAGAACTGGGTAAGAAAACTACGGGAAAGGGAATGATCAGTCCTGTCCATGAATCATATCATGGGGCAATCCCTTCCGTTGTGCGAGCACGCTGCAGCTCGTATAATAATCAGAAATGACCGAGAGGATAATATGCCTTTCCGTGATTTTCGAGAGCGCGATCGCGAAGAATATGTGCCATATCTCACTCCGACGTGGCCCTACATGATTGCGTTCGTGATTCTGGCAGCAAGCGCCATGGCCATCGGTTGGGCATACGCTCCGAGAAAATCAGAACCGCAGCGGCTCCAACCTCCTGTTATAGCGACTGAAGATGGTCGCTAGGTCTACCTATGGCGGCAGGTCGGCGGATCCCAAGCGGCGCCAACCATTCATCGCTCGCAATAGGATTCCGCTTGGCAAAACACGCTGTGGCCGAAGAGATACTAGAGTTGCAAATGCAACGGGTTTTTTCGTCGTCCCACAAGAGAAGGTAGCAGCATGATTCTCCCGCCCCGCCGGACCCGCAGCGACCCCAATCGTTTCTCAGATTGTCAGCGAGCGATCGAAGATGAATTAGTTGCTCTCTTAACCGAGGCAACCGAGGCGGGTTGGGATAAGGACGAAGTGCTGGCAGCGATCGTCGATGTTGCCGACAACACGGCGCTTGCATTGCAAGATAATTCTTTGCTTTCGGAAGAGACCGAACTGAGACGTTTCCGCAGAAAGAAACCCGGCGAGTAGAACGCCGCCGCACCAACCAAAGCCGCAATGCGGAGAAGCAAATAGTGCTAGCTTCGCCCTGGCTACTCGTCCTGCTTGCGTTCGGCTTCAGTCAAACACTGTAGTAGTTCATTAAACCGATCATCATCCGGGATGGGAGCTTTTAGCACACTAAGACCGCGCCCGAGGTACTGCCTGTTGCGCGCATTTCTGAGCGTTCTTGCAACTTTGGTACGCTCGTCTTCTTCCGTCATTTGATCACCGGGCTTAGCGGTCTCAAATGATTAACCAACTGTTTAGTTCCGCCCGGCGTTCAAGGGGCAAATTAAATCGGACTCTGGTCGCCGAGGAGAGTATCATGGTTCGAGACAAGGATACCAAAAATGCAACGGTTGGATCACAAGCTCGACTGCAAATCCTGCGGCACGGTTTATCTGGAGATCCCAGAGAAGATCACCGACAGCACCTTGATCAAGTGCAGTACGTGCGGCGCTATCCTCGGCCGGTGGGCCGATCTTGAACTCGACTTCAACCGCCAGGGCGGCCAGGATGGAGTCTTCGAGATGAAGGACGGCCAGATCCTGCGGAAGGCTTAAACCAGCTGTGCCGATCGCAGATAGCAGACTATTGGAATCTTATGGAACATAAACGGCTGATCGGCAGTCGGGGCCAGCATTCCGACTGCCATCGATGACTAGTGCGTTTAGCCAAGACGAACTGCTGTTAGCAGAAATCGCAGCGCGGGTTGCCGGCGCGGCTCCGCTAGGCTCGAAGTAGCTCAACTGGTTCCCCCGGGCCTATTGTTCCTTTTAGAAGGACTTTTCCCCTGTGCCTTCGCTCAAACACCGGTCAAGCGGCGCACGCAGGTGCCATATTCTTCGTCCATCGGTTCGCGAGAAGGTCGCTACGCCATCAAGTGCTTGGGGAGAAATACGCAGCAGAACCACACTTCCGAAGCCAGGCTTTCGCGTCTGTTCGTTCTCCTCCAGACTGAAATCGGTTTCAGACCATGTGAGGTGGAGTTCGGGCGTGACCTCAGCTTTAGCGATATTCCATTCGACCGTGATGTTGCCTTTTCCTCCGGCCAGGACGCCATACTTGGCCGAGTTGGTCGCGAGCTCATGCATGGCCATCCCGATGTTCACGACCGCGACCGGCGCCAGATGGAGCAACGTGCCTGACATATGAACAAGGCTGTCGTTGCCGAAAGGACGCATTTGGTCTTCGATTAATGTTCCGAGATAGGCGCCTTGCCAGTCAGACGCGACGAGTAGGTCATGGGACTTCGAGAGCGATCTAAGCCGTTCGAGAAACTGCTCTTCGAACTCTTTGACAGTAACCGCCCGTCGGGCTGTCTCACGAACAATCGCCTGTATAACGGACAGCTGGTTCTTTACCCGGTGATTGACTTCTCGCAGCAGCGTGCGAATCTGGCGTTCGCTTTCTTTGGCGGACGTGATATCGCGCGCGATTTTGGAAGCGCCGACAATATGCCCGTCGTCATCCTTGATGGGCGATACGGTCAGGGAGATGGATACTAATTTTCCTGACTTGTGGACACGGACTGTATCAAATGTCTCTGTCCGTTCCCCGCTGCTCACGCGGGCGATGATCGCATCTTCTTCATCCTGCCGATTTTGCGGTATCAACAGGCGGATATTCTTGCTGATGATTTCCTCGGCTGAATAGCCAAATAGACGTTCTGCAGCCTTGTTCCAACTGGTAATGGTGCCGTCAAGGGTCTTGCTGACGATCGCATCGAACGAACTGTCAACAATGGCCGCAAGCCTCGCCCTGGTTAAGCTGGCATTTTCAGCTTTAACGGCCGATGTCCCTTCCTCCGCACTGTTGCATTCCATTGTCAGTCTCTATGAAATATCATGTTGGCGCCAGCGACCATATCAATAATCTAGTGACTGATTGTACGCGGCATAAAGCCAATGGCATCAGAACAGCAACACCTTGTTAGTAGCTCGGTTCCGGCGTTCAGATCCTAGTGAAGCGTGGAGCATCTCTGGAAGGAATTCTTTCGGGAATGTCCATGACCTTTGGTGATAATGGCGAGGCATCGATCGCAGATCTGAGCATAACGACTGTCGTGGATGGGCTCGCCCTATTTGCGGCGTCTATCATCGCATCAGTTGGCTCGAGCAGGACGTTCCGTACAGCGTTTATGGCCGCCCGTGCGTCCTTCCTATAGTTTTCTTGCACGAAAGGCGGCATTGAATCCCATCCACCGCGCCTCCCGGCTCTCCGCTCGTAGAGAGCCATTGCCACCCTATCCACAATGCTAAACTCCGGATTCCTATCATACGAATCCATCCACTCTCCTCCCTTAAATCCTAGACCGATGCCTGTACATAATGCTAGCTAGCTTCGGAACGCAAGCCACCAAGAGCGGTTCAGCCAATCATGGCGGAGTATACGCGTCGTCGATCAATAGGACTGGTTTCCGAACATTGGCGAACCCATCGCAAGGAAAGGGTAATGTCTCGGCTATTTGTCCCGTAGCTCCATTAGCAAAGCAACATATTCCGAATCCTGTAGATCGCTGGTTTGAACTCAGCCGGGACCACCAATAACAATCTGCTTATCACTATTGTTAGGTTGGCCTTTGGAGTTACCTTGTTGCAAATTTGGCTGCCATTGATTTTAGAACGATTTCAGGTGCGCAGTTGATCTATGTGACATGTTGAGCATCTCTTCTACTTTAGCCAAACTGCGAGGAAATCATATCTATCGATTGGATAGCGACGCTACAAGAGCAAGCGGATTTCGCTACGAAGATTGCCGCAGATGTTGCTGAGACTCTCGCTCTGCCCGGTCTCTCGCTTGACCAAGCAACCCGTCTTTTTCGTTCGGTCGAGAAAGGTGCTGAGACGTTCGACAGAATCATCGAGATGATGGAAGAGGACGACTTAGAGAACGATTTTGTCGAGGCAGCCGAAACAATAGAGGATATGTGGACTAATCTTTCCGTCGTAACCGCGAATCGCGTCAGAGCCCTGCGGGGCCTCGAGCCTATTGAGATACCGCCTGAAGATGACGTCCACGAGCGAGCGCCGAAGCGCCCAGCGGATCGTGATAAGCTATCAGAAGGCGGGATCGTATAATGTGGCTGCGAGAGAACCAGCAAGCCAACACATTACAATAGGTTTAGCGTCGACAGCGCTTTCGTTTACTCGTGCGGTTCTAACAAACTTTGGCGCTGCGCCCTATCCCGCGGCCTGGCGTGGAGTGCGACTACCCACAGCTCATTAGAATTCTTCTGCCCATCTATACCGAAGAAATCTTAAAAAAGTGACAGACTTAGCGCTCAATCTGAACGGAAACGAGTTTGCCCTTGGTCAATCCACAATTCTGAGCATCGTCTAGTCATGCAGTTTCATGCCAATCTTCGAGTGGAACAGCACGAACAGGTTATTTGTCCCCAAGCCTAGAAAATACCCGGTCGGGATCGATGTCCTCGACCAATGCAGCAAGTGCAAGTCGCAGCGGGCGATTCGGTTCTGTCAAAATATTTCAATGTTGCCATGGAAACGCCCAATCGATGCGCGAGTTGCCGCTGGTCAAGCCTAGTTCGTTACAAGCTTCGGCAAGCAACGGGTTGCTGGCTGGTTCGTCATTCGAATGCACAAGCATTACTCCCGTCATTGTAAGCGCCTACCATGTCCTTGATCACCAATATACCGATGATTTCAGGTGTTACGCCACCAGCTCGCGCCGCCGCAAAATCATTCGTTGGCCTCTGTGACGAACCCTTCAAACAATTCCTTGCTGGGCGCGTACCAGTATCGATCATATTACCGCACTGCGCAAACTACCTATCGGATGCTCTCAATCATCAAGTTGCATGGCATGAATTTGATTTGTTCGCTTCAGAGGAAAAAACGCTCGCAACCTCTCCTGTTTGCTCTTATTAGCGAGTGAGATTTAGACAGAGAACGTCAACATGACAGAATATGTAAGTGCAGGTGGTGTACGTCACTCGATTACCGACGCTCAAAGCCTCGTTGAAATTGTGCAAACGCCGGCTTGCATCCTAGATGGCGCAGGCGAACTAAGGTACCTGAATTCCGCTTGGCGCGAATACCGAAACATTCCAGATATCAGCCACTATGTTAACTGGCCGCGGTTGATCTGCCCAGAGGACTTCTCGGCCGTCATGGTGCAAATTCGATCAGCAATCACAACGATGTCGCAGACCAATATTGAATGCCGGCTTCTCGATGGCCGAGGAGCTGTGCACTGGTTTCTTCTCAGCATGCAACCTTTGAATAAGCGAGAAGCAGGTGAGGAAGGATCCTGGCTGTGTATCGGCGCGGATATTCACAACCTCAAGCTCAGTGAGATCAATCTCCGGCAACACGAGTCGATCCAAACTGACATGCTGAATGTCAGTGTAGATTGCATCAAGTTGATCGCCCTAGATGGCACCGTAATATATATGAACAGGGCCGGATGTCGTGCCTTAGGTGTTCCGGAAGAATCATCGTTCGGAATGCAATGGCTACCGCTTTTGCCCAAAGACGTTTGGGAACATGGGGAGCGCGCCCTTTCTACCGCTAAAGCCGGCATTTTTGCTCGCTTTGCGGGTCGCAGTGTCATCCCCCTTCAGAACGTTAAATATTGGGACAACATGCTGACGCCGGTCATGGATGCCAATGGACTGCCAACGGCGATTCTGTGCGTATCACGGGACGTAACCGCCGAGCGCGAAGCAGTGGAAGCGTTGCGGGAGAGCCGGGAACGACTGGAGATGGCTGTTCGAGTCGGTGGTCTCGGTGTGTGGGACTATG
The DNA here is from genome assembly GCF_026420825.1 of Phyllobacterium sp. 0TCS1.6A. Classification (NCBI taxonomy): domain Bacteria; kingdom Pseudomonadati; phylum Pseudomonadota; class Alphaproteobacteria; order Hyphomicrobiales; family Phyllobacteriaceae; genus Phyllobacterium; species Phyllobacterium sp. 0TCS1.6A. The sequence continues at coordinate 615,594 of NZ_JAPMAB010000001.1, read as the reverse complement.
ACATCCAGAGCGATAAACTTCACTGCGACGAAACTTGGTATCGAATTATGGGGCGCGACCCCGCCCACCCGGTTCGTTCCATTACCGAGTTTCGGAAATTCATCCACCCGGAAGACGTGGACAGGGCAACAGAAGTGAACGGAATAGCGAGCGATCTTATCGCGACGAACCGAGACTATTCTATGACTTTTAGGATCGTCCATCCGAGCGGCGGCGTCCGCTGGGTCCGGTCTGCTGCGTGTGTGTTAGAACGGGACGGTAATCCCACACGAGCGGTCGGCTTTGTCACCGATGTTACAGATTCTCACGAAGCCGAACTGGCGTTGCATCGAGCGAACCGGACACTTGAGGAAGAACGAGCTGCATTTTCTCGCCAGAGCCTCGAAGATCCATTGACTGAAATCGCCAACCGTCGTCATCTGGACGGGGAACTTGCTCGGCTTCACGCACGCGTAAGTGAGACGAATGAACCCATTTGTGTTGGTATGATCGATGTCGACCACTTTAAAGCCTACAATGACCGCTATGGCCACATTGAGGGAGATATAGCGCTTCGTAAAGTTGCTAGGGCGTTACAGTCTATCCTCAGAAAATCCGATTTTATTGCTCGCTACGGTGGGGAGGAGTTCGCTTTCATCCTAGTCAACTTGACAGATCCTGCCCCCTTACTTGATCGGCTCATGACGATCGTGGAGGAATTAGGTATACGCCATGAGGCATCCCCTTCAGGTTACTTAAGTATCAGCTGCGGTTGTGTGGTATTCGATTCAAATGAGAGATTGTTGCCACAGCAACTCCTGAAGTTGAGTGATGGGGCGCTCTACGAAGCAAAGATTGCAGGTCGGAATCGCTACGTCATTCGTACGCTTTAATTGCCACGGTGTCATTCGAATAACCGAAATCGAATCGAAACGGCGATGTATCGAGTTTGTCGGCGAAACGCTCCATCAATCCATGCGCTCATGTCGGGTTTCGACGTGTGCCGGGAGCAGTGCTTTCGAAGATCCAACCATTGGCAGATATAGGCTCCACATTCGCGACAATGGACTGGCGATTGATCATTATCCTCTAACGGTATTGAATCATAGCGTTCGCCACATTCGTGGCAGTGCAATGGTAGAAGCAGCGTAATTTTCGCAACTCTGATCATTGCTCCATTCCCCACTAGCGCCGTAGTCAAGACGTGGCTTAGACGTACAACAATGATCCAATCCAAATGTTCCACCGCACCATTTCGAATAAGCAGGTAAGCAGGCCTCTATATTCCTAGCCCAAATTCAGCCCCCCTTTGATGATGAAGGCTGCCAGCGCTAAGAAGATTGCGGTGATGAAAATCCACATGATCCGTTGAAGGATGCTGCTGACCGCGCCGATTTTCTTGTCCAGGTCGTCAAACCGCTTGTCCACGTTCTTCCATTTTTCATCTGATCGCGCTTCTGCGATCTCCGTCTGGCGTTGCCATTGCTCGAGGATGTTGAGACGCGTGATGATGGCAGCATCAGCATGCTCGAGCGCATTTACCCTGACCCGAAGGTCGCCGGTTTCCTCAGTGGGTGTCATTGGCGTTCCTTTGATCATAGTTCATTCCCAGCAGCCGCGCTTGCGACCGGTTGCGTTGTGTGAAGCGACGTCCTGGCCGGCCGTCATGTCATTGCCTGCGAGGTATACCGCTGTTTTCGGTAGGAGCCGCACCTTTTGCCAACCCGCGCAGCTCGGAGGTGCATTCGTCTGGCAGCCCGCCAAGCTCAAGGCAAAGAGCAACAGCATCGAGAAAGAGAATCTTGTCATTGGTTTCCGCCCTTTCCTGATAGGCTTTGGATGCTTCGAGCGCTGCAGACACAGCGGCTTGCTGGCGGCCCTGGCTGGCGCCGTAGAGATAGACGGGACCGGCCGCGAGCAGCGCGCCCAGCGCCGCCCCTGCCCCGACCTGCCAGTATCTGAGAATGATGGCGATCATGATTTGATGGCCTCCGCCTTCTGGTCTTGTTTGTGACGATCGCGGATGTGCGACCAGGCGAGGAAGCCCATCAACCCAAGGAAAGCCGCCACAAGCAGAACAATGAGGTTCTGCCATGGGATCGTGCCGACAGCCGAAACCGCGCCAGTGAGCCCGCCGCCGGTCAATGTGGTGGCAACGAACTCCTTGGACTTCCAGAATGGCTTTTCGGGATTGCCGAGCTTCACCGGCACCTTCTCGACCTCGACCACCGGAGCGGCCTGAACGGTCTTTGCCCTTGCCGGTTTGTCGGTGAGCTTGATGAGCGCCTGGTGCATCGCTGCCCGAGTAAGCGGGCCCGAGATGCCGTCAGCCGTCAGGCCGTTGTCGCGCTGGAACTTGGCAACCTCGTTCACGCCATAGCCCAGGAGAACGAGCGCGGCGCGATCATAATAGGCTAGGACGTCGGCATAACCATTGAGCCCGCCATTGATCACCCTGCGCAGATTTTCGGGATCGTTCCTGTCTGCATACCGATTGCAGTCGTTCGCGTCCCAAAACCAAACGGTTGCCAGGAAGCTCCAGGGGTTGTGCGTGATGGCATCAGGATCGGCCACAAAGTTCGGCGCCTCGGCAAAGATGCCGAGAACCCATTTGGTGAACGCGGCATAGTTCGACTTTCCGGTGATCTGCTTTGGTGTCCGTCCGCGATAGAGCCATCCATCGCCGGGCTTGGTATTGCCCATCCGGTTACCATAGACCTTGTTCGCAAGCTTCTCTGGGTTGCGAACGTATAGCTGGCACTCGGCCACGCTCCTGAAGCGCGGACTCTTGCTCGATCCCTTGAACACATCATAGATCCGCTGCGCGCTCGTATAGTTCAAGTTCTCGGTCTGCCGGGTAAACCCGCCGCTTTCGAGAGCCAGATTGGCGAGATAATGGGCTTGGCGGTGCGGCTGATCGAGGCCGAACCTGTCGCCATGTGTATTGATGCCATCGACGATCAGGGCAAGAATGTTCACGTTCGGAGTCGACAAAGCGATCCGGCGCAGCATGTCGGCTGTCAGTTTCATGAGAAAGCCTTTGTGGGTTTGGATTGAATGCTGTCGATCGTCCGATCGACGGCTAGGGCCTGGCGGTAACCCCAAGCAATTTTCCGCCAGGCCTGCTCTGCTTTGTTCACTTCCGCACAGAATATTTCGTGGGCGTCTGATTGATGGTAATTTGAACGTGGCCGCAACGAGTGTCCGAGCGGCTATGGGCCTGACGGGTGCACCCCCAACAGGCACTCGTCAGGCCCGACAATATCCCCTATGATCCAAGCTCGCGGGCCGTGACTGCTACTCCGGCTGGCGACGAGCCTTCGGCGCCAACCGCTCCGCGTCGAAGGCTCACACTTTAGAGCGCCGCTGCCGCCGTAAAGAACTCATCGACCTGCAGTTCGGTAAAGCCGAGCGCGGAGAACCCCTGCTGCAGCATTTCATCGGTGCGGACGAAGGACCCGCTATCGGCATAGGCGGCCTGAGTTCGAATATCCTGAGTGGCAATCCATCCTTCTACCTGATCGAGTAGCCCGGCATCGATGAGCTGCAATCGGAACTGCCGTCGTGAAACCCGGTCGGGAATTATCGGCTCAGGCGCAGGCGGCTCGCATGGCACGACGTGACCGCCCTGCCATTTGCGCGTTTGAGGATTGTTAAAAAGCTCGTCGAACTGCGCTTCGGTGATCTTGATGGCATCGGCTGGAATAATCGAGTTGCGATCCTCTCCATCGGCGGGCGGGGCATAAGCGGCGCTCTGCCAGAAACCAGCGACGATGCCGTCTTCATTGAACTTGGCGTAGAATTCGTTTTCCATGGTCATATCCCCACCGTAATCCATGACACTTGAATCGTTGCACTTGCATACGCGGCGTTTTGCAAATGCGTTTGTTTAACCAGAAAGAAGAAAGCGGACGCCGTTGGAAATCCCGCCTCGTATAGTTGCGGGATGAGTGTAAAGCTACTGTTGCGCCATTGCTGCATCATGATGCTATAGTTCGCATTAGAATAGGCCGTGGGTAGGTTGACCTGTACACCGCCACCGGAAGACGTAACTTGAAGGGTTGTTCCCCATTGAATAAGCAGACCACCGGGCAATCGCACCCATCCGGGTCCCGAGCTTCCACCGAGTGTCGCGAAGGCTGCCGCCGCGTTGGCGTCATCAAGTAGTGTTTTTGCAAAGGCGGATATGCCAAGCGTCGTTTGGGCCGTGGAGGCATCTGGATCATCAAGAAGAGTCCGAATGAAAGCCGATATGCCGAGCGCCCATTGTTGATCGGCAACGCTCGTCGCTGCAAGAAACGAGCGGGCTTGCGCCGTCAGCGGCGTCAAACCCATGGTATTCGCGCCGGTCCCATAGGGTAGCTGATCCGCCGCCATGGTAAGGCCGGCGAAAGAAGCAAGCCAAGCCTTGGCGTTTGCCAGAACTGATCGGGCATTGGCGCCGAAGTCAGCAAGCGCCATCGTGCCGGCGCCCGTGAAATAGATCAACTTGTCCGCAGCACCAGTTAGTGCCTGCAACGCTGCCACGGAACCACCGGAGAAGAACTCTCGCATCTGCGCATAAACGGCCGTGAAGCGCGAACCGTCAGGCTGGAACCGAATGCGATAGGCGCTGTCGGTTAGGGCACCGCCTGTCCAAGGCTCGGCCAGCGTAATCTGCGTGTTGCTATCGACGGATGCAATCACCGCATCAAGGTTCTTCACCTTGAATGTGTCGCCGGGCCCTATGGTGGCTATTGCCCATAGCGTGCCGGTTCCCGTGACAACCGTCCCATTGGCGGCCACGCTGACGGTGCCGGCATCATAGTCAGGCTTGATCGCCATCAGTTGCTCTCCTCGATCGTCTCGGGTTCTTCGCCCGAAAGCTCAGCGATCCTTTCACCAGCCTCTTTCAACTGAGCCTGCAACTGCTCGTTTTGGTCGCGCAGTGTTTGCAGCTCATTGGCGAGAAGCAGATTGCGGTTCTCGTAGTGCTGGATAAGCGCACGTTGTTCGTTGACCGCGGCCATAGGCGCGATCTGCACACGGTTCTCAGACATGGTTTTCCTTTGGATTGAAGGTTGGCTGATCAGCGCTTCCACCAGGTCAGATTCATCGAACCTGTTGTCTGAACGCCGAAATCTCTATCGTTGTAGACTTGGTAAATATAAGTCTCGCTGCCGACGCTCGTGCCGCGGAACATCTTGAAATTTGAATCGGTTTTGAACTCGCCATCACCAGAGTTAAAGGTGAATGTTCGCTGCCAGACGACAGCGCCGCTCGCCTGATGAATAACGCGAAGCTGGGGATTATGACTGCCCTCGATCGGCAATCCTCGGATGGAATAGGATATGTCGAACATCACCGGATTGCCGTTTGGATTGATGATGGTGACGCTGAATATATTCCGCCAAGCGGTACCCTGCCCACCTGGAAGGTTAAGCGTACCTGATCCTCCGGCACTGTCAGTCACAGCCCTGAAATCAAGGTTGGACGTACCGACGATGAGATTGCCGATTATGGCATTGCTGATATCCACATTGCCCAGCACCGCCGACAGGGCCGAGAGCGTGTTGACCCTGACGTCATCGAGATAAAGCGTGCCGCCCTGAAAGATGAATGGCCGCCGCTTGGCACCGCCAGACATCATATAAATCCGGTCTGCGATCATCCCGATTTCACTCAGGCCATCGGTCCGAGCGCTCATGATCAGAGCGGCCTGGGACGCCGGACCGCCAGCGGACGCGGCGACACTCCACCCGATCGTTGCGAATGCACCTGCCTGCGTTGCCTCCACCGTCGTGCGAGCCAAGCCAGATGCCGTGACGTTGCCGACGCTCACTGTGAGCGAATCTACTGAGTTTCCTATGGCGGTGACTTCATCGCCAATCGTGCTAACCGTGACGGAAAGGGTGCTAACAGCGCTCGCAGTAGCTTGAAGCCCCGTTTCAGGGTCATCAATCCGCGCCGTCAGTTCCTCGATCCGAATTGCAGATGCCTCTGTGGCTGTCGCCACGACGAGGATTTCACGCCGATATTCGGCAATGGAACTTCCTACTTCGGTCTTCAGTTCGAATGTATCGCGATCAGATTGAGCGGCAGCGTTGGCGGCAAGGCTATTCAAGCGGTCCAGTTCGTCCCGAGCATAGTGAACGCCCTCGGCAAGCCATTCGAGATGACCAGCCATGCTCGCTATGACGTCATCAACCATTCCCGGCAGATAGATGTCCTCGGCCCCGAGGCGGATATCTGGTGTGATAACGAGCAACCAGCCCGACCACAACGTCTGCCTAGAACTGCCGGGGATATATCGGGCCCGAACACCATAGAGTGTGTTAGGCAACAGGCCTTGGCTGATCAGGATCGCGCCGATGCTTGGCTGATCCATGCGGCTCGAATACTGGGTTTCGAGAGAAACGCCGTTCCTTACCTCATATTCGACGCCGATAACGTCCGGTTGATCACCATCCCAAGATAGCTTGATCGCCGGTCGGCGCGGGTTGCCTTCATTGTCCTCGATCACCGCCGGTTCGGCGAAGAAGTCCACCATCGGCTGTGCAGGCGGCCGGATTGGACCGAGATAACCGACTGACGACGGAAGCGGATCGGTTGCCGGGTTCCAGTCATAGTCGCTCGGATCAACCTCGCGGATCGCCACACCCTGGTTGACGTTGTCGAGGTCATCCATGCTTTCGATATCGAAGAGCTTGTTGGAATAGCCCTCGCTCTCGCTCGTCCACGAAATCACATCGAGCGGCTCGAGATCGTATGCTTCCGGCGGCAGCACCGCCTTGTGCTTGCGGAACTTGCGGTTCGTTTCGATCAGCGCTTTGGCGAGCTGCTGGGACTGAACAGAAAACGGCACGTAGTTGAACTTGACGTCGGCAACCAGGCGGCGGCCGTCGTCGAGCGCCTCGAGGTCAGATCGCAGCCTGACCGGCGCGTCCTTCATCTCCCAAGCGGCTTCCGGCTCCGGGTAGGAATACTGCACGCCGTTATGCGTTGCTTCCAGACCGGGGAATGGATCGAAGCTGCGCGGATCGGTGACGGATATCGTCTCGTCGGTATAGGCGTAGACCGGCAGCGTGGGCGCACCAACGCGGATCTTATAGATGCCGCCAATTTCCGCCATGCGGCCGTTGCAGGCCTTCAGCAGTTCGTTGACAACCTCAGCCGGCTCCTGATTGGTGCGGATTTCGCCGCCGCAACGAAACTGCTTCTGCCCACCAACGATCCGGTCGCACTCGTTCATTGCCGCGAACCAGTTCGACAACGGCAAGCGCGTCGCCGGCAGGTCCTGCAAGCCATATACCCACTGTGTGCCGTACCAGATGCCGCGAAGAATGTTGTAAATCACGACAGCGGGATTGTCCGAGAACTGCCAAGTGGCAGGATCCGCATAGCGCTGCGAACCGGAGCCCCCGACGGTGCTGTCAAATCGCGGATCGTAGAGCCTGATGCCTTGGACTTCAAAACGGCATTGGGGCGGTCCAGTGAATAGTTCGCGGTTAACCTGCGCAGTGATGATGGCATAGGCCAACCCGCGCCCGATCATGTCGGACGTCCAAGGCCGATCGGCGTCACCGCCAAACTGCGACAGCAGGAAAGGATCAGCGGCGGTTTGGTCGCCGAGGTGCCTGATCATGAAAAGATAGTTGCTGTTCGGGCCCGTTCGATACTCGGCAACCTGGTTTCCCCTGCCGCCAGGGTCCAGAATATCGTCGATGGTGCAGCGTTCGCCGTTGATCCATACCTTTGGAAGGATCGCGGTTACCGGCAAGTCGGAAAGTGTGACGACCTGCGTCAGATATGCATTCGGGGTTTTCCCCGAATTGCCGGCCGTGTTTACGTATTCGAGCTGGCCGGCCGTGGCGTAGGTTCCGAAGATAAAGGACAGCGGATTGTCGCCACCGACCTGTATTTGCCCTTGGATGCCCGGAACTTCCTGCTTGTTCTTCGGCGTCATTGCGCGCTGAAGCAGGGTTGAGCCGACACTGAGCGCCGCGCCAACAAGCAACTGACCGAAAGCGCCGAGACTGCCGATCGACGACACCAGCAGGCTCACCAGTCCCGAAATGGGATCGGCAAAGGCAGCGGTCATCGCCGCCAGCATGAACCATGCGGCGAGCCAAAGGATGCGGATAATCTTCATACTAGACCCTGAAGGCCCTTTCAGCGGTCAAGAGGTCGGCCGTTCCAAGCCCAAGGCTGTCCGGGCGGCAAAGATAGATGCGCGGGCCGTTGACGACGCCGAGCGCATAGAATCCGCCCGTCGATACCTTCACGGCGGCAATATCGCCGACAGAGGCGAAAGAGATAGGGATTTCCTCGAGCAGTGATGCTGCAAGCTCGGCATGGTTGGCGAAGCCCTTACGCTTGAGCAGTCCGAGCCCGCCCTTGAGCGTCTTGTATTTGCCACGATACGGCGCGGCGAAATCCTCGCCAGTCATTGCCTCGACAGCACCCGCTGCGAAGACCGCGCAATCGTGCTCCGACCACTGGAACGGCTTCTGCATCGACGCGTCGATGTATTCGGCCAAGGCAGGCCGCCAGAATGAATAACGCTCGGGCATACGGCGCTCCTAGTTGCCATTGACCTTGTTGTGTTCGCCCCAGAAGAACGTCCACTGGCCTGCCACGTCGGAGTATTTGCGGAAGCGGTCGTTTCCACGAAGCTTCTGCGTCTCGTCGGATCTCTTGGCCGGATTGATCTTGGTCAGTGCGCGCGTGTGGGAGACAACGGAAAGGGCTACCTTGCCCTCGCCTTTCGCGGCTGGAGTATCGATCGGCGCGCCATTGACCCAGCCGACGAAGCGAGGCCGGGGATTGGCGATCAGTATCTGATTATCGGGCCCGAGAAAGCCGCGGTGGACCTCGATCGGCGCGAGGCGCGCATCGTACTGGCGGATGGCAAGGCGCACCTCTTCGGAAATCGGGCTCAAGCCGATCTGGATTGTCCGAATGGAAAGGTCGGAGACGAGAGGCACGGGGTCGATTGATAGCAGCGCGCCCCAGCCGTGATACGTCCTCGTCACCGGAAAGCCTGTCGTGCCGCTGATGACTGTCACGTCCACGGTGTCGTCGCCATTCCAGAAGCCGAGGCTCTCGGCGACACCGGATGATCTATTCTTTGCCGTGATCCAAACGAGCGAACGCGGGTTTACACCCTGTCGGCTCTGCAGGTGGGCCGATACAGCAGGATCATTATCACGCATGATCGACCTTAAAGAGTTTGCCGCACCTGGAACGACATGCCGCGGGTTATCCCGTCGCTGTCATTCGTGCCTGGATTGAAACTGTCCGGTATCATCTTCACTTTTGCGGCGGCCTTTATTAGCGTGACGGCAAGTCCAGTACCGGCACCTGGCCGGATATAGGGCCGAACCTCAAAGAGTGGCGTCACACCCGTACCGGAGGCGGTGACAGGCAGGACGATGCGATGGAGCGCCCGCCGGACAGGGTTCGTGCCATAGTTGAATGACAGGAGATCGCCGCCGGAGAGAACGTAGCCGGCCGGAAGCCCCGCCAGACGCATTTCCTTGTTGTTCGACACCAAACTGTCAATGGTGACGCTAGACGCGCCGAGGATTGATCCTGTCGGGTCCATGCGAGGATAAGCCTTCTGCGGGCTGTGCAGGTAGAACGTACCAAGAGCACCGTCCAGCGCTTCGATAAGCGCTTGAACCTCGGCGGCGTCCTCATGATACATCGGGTTGATATCGACCTGCGCTTCAACACGTGGAGGTGCCATATTGGCGGCAAGGATTTCCCCCGATCCAAGGCCGGTCAGCTGTTGTTGTTCCTTCAACTGCCAGGTCACCGATGCAATGTTGAGTTTCTCGGCGAACTGAGCCAGCGAAAGGGGATAGGTCAGTGCCATCGCTATCCCCTCGCCCGTGGGTCTTCATTGATCTGATTGACACGCTCGGGCAGCACATGGCGATTATACTGGTCGATCTGGGCGGTAGAGACGGAGCTTGCCTCCTGGCGCGCGATCGACTTGATGACCGGCTTGAGATCGCCATCGGAGCCCGGCGCCCAGCCGATCGTCACATGAATGCCTTGCGGTGCATTGCTGTTGGCAGCAGGGGCGGACGGAGTGCTTGTCATCGTCGGTACATAGCCGCCGCTGGCATAGCCTTTAGCGCGGTTGTGCATGGCTTCAAGGTTGCCGATACCAATCCTGTCGGTCGCCTTCTTGGAAAACACGAACTCACCGCCATGGACGATGCCGGCGGCCTGGCTGGCCGCGCCGTTGCCGGTATAGCCGCCCGAGGCAAACAGGCCAGCACCTGGCGTAACCTTGAAACCGCCACCGAACAGCCCGCCGAACAATGAGCTGAGAAAGCCTCCGCTGCCGCTTCCGCCGACAGAGAAGATCGCATCGACGAAATCCGTCTGTATCTTGTCGATGATCTTGTTGAGCACGTTCAAAGCGGCATTTCCGAAGGACTTCCAGAAGCCCTCGCCGTTCTGCAAGCCGCTGCGCAAATCGGAGAGGAAGCCGTTGCTGACGTCCTTCGCCAGATCGAGAGCATCCTGCGCCTTTCTGGTGGCAGCTTCTATCGAAGCCATGCTGCCGGCCAAACCTGCAAGTTCCGTCTTCTGGGCTGCCGTTAGCTCGATGCCGGCCCGCTGAGCCTGGTTGAGCAGATCCTGCTCATAGCGCAACCTGGCTGCAGCTTCTTCCGTCAGTCCGACAGCCGCTTGTTCCGCCTTCAGCGAGGCGATGCGACGTTCGGCTCCCCTGACGATATCCTCGTAGCGTTCCGCATCGGTCTTGCCGCCCTTGCTCCCCTTTTTCTTTGATTTTTCATCGACATCGGTCAAAGACTTCGCAAGCTCTTTCAACTTGCCCGATGCAGCGGAAGCGCCATTCGCGATCGCTGCTCCGAAGTCGCCGAGATAATCCTGCCCTTGCGCAGCCTTGATTGCATCCGCGACCGCCTTATCGACGCCGGCTGCCTGACCCGCATAGGGATTGGCAACACCGCCGAAGGAAACCTCGCCTATCCCGCCGAACTTGCCGATATCGACCCCCACCTTGCTGGCGAAACCCGAGATGCTGTTGTAGGCGCCGCCGATATAATCGTTCATGAGCTTGATGACGGCATTGATCATTGTTTCAACGCCTTTGATCGTGGCGTTGGCGGTCAAATAGACGATATCGCCGAGCGCGGCCGGCAATGCACTCCATGTCGCCTTGATGCCGCGATAGGCGCCGACAAAGGTCGCGATGAGCGAATTAACGCCATCCTTTGCAGCAGCGACGATATCCATTCCGAATATCTTCGTGAGCTCGTCTCGGAACATATTGGCCGCCGCGACGGCTGCGGTGATGCCGACAATGAATGCAAGACCGGGATTAGCCGCTATCATAGCAGCAGCGGCAATGGTCGCGGCTACAGCAATTCTGCCGAGCAGCGCAATGACCTGCACAACTCCGGCGATTATGGTCGGGGCGTAGAGCAGTGCCAAGGCAGCGGCCGCACCGATCGCGTAGGGAGCAATGACTTCCAGACTGTCGGCAAGGCCCACAAGTGCAGCCGCACCAGTCTTGGCCCAATCCACCATCTGTAGACCGGCCGCGGCCGCCGCAACCAATCCGATCGTCACCAGGCTGACCGGCGAGATTACGGAAAGGAAGGCGGTGCCCAAGCTCCTGAGTGCGCCTGCGGCTCCCATTGGACCGAGAACAGCGCTGATCTGCGTTCCCTGCTGCAATGCTATCTGCAGCGGGTTCATTGACATGGCAGCCGAAACGCCAATGTCCTGAAACTGGGCCGCGAGATTGGCGACGTTCGTATTGGCCCCAACCAATTGCCGGCCGCTAGTGCTGACAGCCGAGGCGTGAGCCTTCATCGCATTGGAGGCGCGGGTTGCGGCAGCAGCTTCGGCATTCAGTGCCGTGGCATGAGCCTGGGCGGCCTGCGATGCCATTGCGCCTGCCCTGCTCGACGTCGGGCCGATAGCGTCCGTTGCCGCCTCGACACGCTTGGCAGCGCCGGTCAGCCGATCAAGCGCCCTCGCCGTCTGTTCGACGCCGCTTGCCTTCGCTTCCACGCCAAGTTGAGCAATGTCCGGCATGTTCTATTCCTTGTTGCGCTGAACCACGCGGCGATTTGCAACCGCGCCTCTGATGCGAAGCTTTGCTTCCGCAACATCAGCAGTCGTGGCCTGGCTCTCGCTTGGCGCCTGCTTGTCGGTCTTGTTGATGATGCCGAGTACCGCCTGATCGATGCGGCGAAGGACTGACAGCTCCCACGGGCTGATCAAGGCGCCTGTGATCCGGCAGAACGCCTCGAGCTCAAGGAAGCTGATCGGGTTGGCACTGAAGCCGATCGATCTCGAATTGTGGAGCTGGACGAACCAATCCCAGATGTAATCGGTATAGTCGGGCGGCACCGGCACCGGATCATTCTTCCGCCGCGGCGTAAAATGCGCCCTTGCGAAGTCGATCAGCTCTTCTGCGAGGGCTTCACGAAATGTGCGTCTTCATCCGCCGCCTTATCGACCTGCTCGGAGATGAAGAAATAATCCGGGTTGGAAATGACCTTCAGCACGTTATCCGGCGTGCATTCGACGGACTTGCCGCCTTGCGTCAGGTTCCAGCCGATAATGGACGCAGCAACGATCTCGTTGGTGCGCTCCTCGATCTCCTCGACTGTGCCGATCTTCTTCGGGTTCTTCTTGCCTTCGCGCAGTGCCTCATTGGCAAGCCGGCGCTGGACGCGCTTCACGCGCTCCGATCGATAAGACACCACCTTGACAACAAGACCGGTCTTTTCGCCCGTTGCAGGGTGAAGAATATCGAGATCAAAGCCTTCTTCGAGCTTGGCGGCGAGACCATCGAACTGGGAAAGATCAAACATGATTGCTCCGTGGAGATGGCCGGCTCAAGACCGGCCGTTGTTGAGGATTAGGGAGTGATGAGAGCCGTATCGACGGTGAGGATTTCGGTCGAGATGCCGATATTGAAGGTCCGGCGAAGCACGTTGTCGCCGGTGCCGACGTTCTTCCGGCCGGACATCACCAGCCCGCGGAAATAATCGACGCTGTTCTCGTATTGAGCGCTCGGAGCATCCTCGTATTCGACCTTGAAATTGTACTGGAACTTGGTCTTTTCGGCCGCGCGCATGGCAATCTGGCCCGGATCGAGCGGATCATCGCCGACAACGAGGGCAATCGTTCCTGCATCGCGGGCGCCCTTGAGATGGCGAACGCGGCCGTCGCCAAGCGACTGGAAGGTAACATCGGAGGATTCATCGCCGAACTCGCCGCCATCTTCGACTTCCTTGACCTCGACCCAGGTCAGCGCCTCGAAATCAGCGATTGCAGTTGCGTCGGTCGTGTAGTCGATCGCGGTCGTGCCGCCGATAAAATATTTCGCGCCAGTGGCTGTCGTAATGGCCATGGGGTTTTCCTTTCCATAAAACCCCTGTCGGGGCGGGTTAGACCGGATTTCCGGAATTCAGTTGAAGCTGCGCCAGAGGATTGTTACCGGCACATTGATCCTGTCCGGCTCGATAAGCGGGCCGCCGACGCTCGGCTTCTGGTAGACCTTGAGCTTGACGCCGGAGCCGTAGAGGATCGTTCCCTTGGCAAAGTGCGAGGCGATCAGCCCGCCGGTGTCTGTGGCCTTAATGACGCCCGCGCCGACGGGATAGATCGCCATCACCTGCAGAATTCCCTGATGACGGGCCGTGGCATCATCGGCGAGGCCGAAATTGTCCGTGCGGTTTGGTATGAAGTCTACGCGCAGATATGGACCGGCCGGCGCGGTGAATGATCGACCAGGATAGGCTACCGGAAGCGCCGGATTGAGGACCAAGGCGGCGGCCCTCGCAAACAGCAGCTCGGCAATTGTCGCTTCTACAGTCGCGGCCATCGTGTTAATCCTTCGGCAATGGCCGATAAGCTCTCAGACAAACAGGCATATGAGCGGTTGCACTCAGCCCTTCTGGCATTGGGCCGCGAGGACGGAGAGACCGTGCGCGGCGATACCAGCCTTAAGGCTGCGCGCCGTGCTATCGCCTTGGTTCAGATGGGGTTGCTCAAGGCCATGGATGAGGAATGCGACAGGAACATCGCTGTCAAAGACCCAAGCGAGCCTTAAGCTCCCTCGCCTTGTTCTCGACAATCGTATCCCACCGCTGCGCTGCCGAGCGAACGAACGCATCCGGTGCCTGACCGTTTGAACCGTATTCCCGATGCCCGGCATAGGCAGCGGTATAGCCGAAGAACAGGGTGTCATTGATGTCGGCGCCGAGGATAACCGCTTCGATCTGCCCGCCGTCATAGCTGTAGCTCGCGCCATCGACCGGTGATTTTCTCGAGTTGATGGAAGGCATTGCAGCCGTCGACGCCATCAAGGAAGCTCGTAGAAATCCCGTATCTACGCGAAGACGCCCCCCTTGTGCGACAGGCCTTTGCATTTCCTCTACTACTTCTTGAACAGATTCCTTGAAAACGGCTTCGACCGCTCCCGGTATCTTTTCCGCGAAGGCCGCGACCTGAGCACTGAAGGAGAGTTTCGCCATCATTCCACCCCCTCCAAGTCCTTCGGCGAACGTCCGCTGTTTGAGCCTAAATAATCTGAGGTATTTGCGATCTGGATTACCTTGCGCCATACTCCAGTTGCCCATATTCTGTCGCCATACAACGCTCTTGCGTTGTCTTGGTAGAGCCGTCGAGTTGTCTCCAACGCTCGGCGGCTCGCCTTTTTTCCAGATCACGCCGCCCTGTAGCGCCGGATGACCGACGCGAAATAATCGATCTTGTACTCCAGGTGGCAGCGGCAGCCGATTCTCTCATTGCTTGGCGCCCGAGGATCGCCGGGATAGCGTAGCGTTGCGCCCGACGGGCTCTGAAATGCTTCTTCGATGCCCACTGCCTTGCCGTTCAGTGTCCGATGCGTATGGCGGACATGACTGTCGCCGGCCGATCGCCAAATCTTCTGCACGTCAGTGGCATCAACCTTGCCGGCACTGATCTGCTGTTGGATTGCGTTCTCGCGTGCCGTGCCGATCGCAGTCATGGTCTCGGTTCTTGCGAGCGTCTCACCCCTGAGCACCAACAGGCGGTCGGAATATCTGCCCACCATCCGGGCGACCACATCGGCAGGGATGGCCCTACCCTCACGAATGGCGGCCGCGACGGTGCGATCAAAGCGCTTATCCCGCCGCTGGCGCGACAGGTAGTTCCGGAGAAGCGTTGCATCGCCCGAGAGCAGTTCGGCCCGCGCCGATGACACAAAGCGCTCCTGTGGCGCCGTCAGGCCGATTATTCCACCCTCCCGCTTGCCGGTAACGCGGTTGATCCGTCCGACGACATCGAGAGCAATCGAGTTCGGGTTGCGGCCGGCTGAGAATCCCTCCTGCAGCGCCTGGCGGATGGCTGTCCGCTGATCTTCGACGATGCGTGAGACGAGTTGCGAGGAATGAAACCTCAGCTCTGCCTCGGCTTCCGGGTTGCGGACACCAAAGCGGAAGATGACGCGGTTGCCTTCCGGATCCTTGATCCTCGGCAGGTTCTCGACAAGGCTAGTGCCGCCGGCGTTGTACGCCTCGGTAAGCGCGACCTCCAACGCTGAGAATGCTTCCGGCTCGAGGTGCATCGCATCGATAGCGCCGGCGATGTCACCCTTCTCAAGCCGCTCGGCCACGATGCGAAGCGTGATACCTGACTTGATTGCGTCAATGCCCTGGAAAAACGCCTCGGCAAGCCGCTGATCGTATTTATCCAGCAACTGCTCGAAGATACTACGGTTGCTGGCCAATCTTATGCCCTCGCCTGCATTTCATAGTAGACGGTGACACCTGCCGGATTGAGCGGCAGCACTCGAATAATGGTGTGCGCCGTTGTTCCAATCATGAGCCGATCCGTCGTTATTGGAATGATGCCTAATCCCTTGGCAGCGATGTAGACCTTCTTGTCGGTCGCCTTGATCAGGGTGCCGTCGATGTCCTTGTTGTCGAACTTGAGCACGGCCAGCGTGCAGGGATATGGCGTCGGTACCGGATCGCCCGGATCCCATTCAGGTCCAGAACCCGGAACATCGCGGATGATCTGCCCTGCCTGGCCGTACTTGTCGATTAGGCGCAGTGCCGTATCGACTGGCCGGGAGTAATCGAACTTTGCCATCAGCCTATCGACCAAATTCCAATGGACTGAGCCGGAACGATACGCAGATACGGGGCGAGCATTCCGTCGACTACAGTCATGATGGGGGTAAGCCCGTCGACAAGCGAACCGCTGCTCGACGAGCTTTGATATTCAACCTCGAGTTCGCCGACCTTCTCGCGCTTCACGGTGGTCGTTGACGAACCGACGGCACTCAAACTGCCGGGATTGGTCGCCTCCTGATAGGCGGCATAGAAGCTGGCATATATGACAGCATTGGGAATGGTGGCTTCAGGGATGGCGACGCCGCCGACGATCGCGCCCTTGCGTGGCCACGCGCGCTCTTGTGTGAAAGGATCGACAGGTTCACCAACGAACCGCGCTCCATACAGGCTGTCGATATACTGACTGCCACGCTGACGCAGGACAGCCGGCGCCGGAGCACCCTCAGGGAGCGAATAACCGTTCTCGCTCAACCACTGCTCGAATTGCGGGTCAGTGCCATAGCCAGCCATGGGTATTCTCCAAAATATGGCCCGGCCGTTGCCAGCCGGGCTTGTTGTCAGGGCTTCGTGGCCAGATCTTCGAGAGCGGCGATGATCTCTTCTTTGGTGCCGGGAGTATCGCCACCGAGCAGCTTCTTCGCTTCCGACTTGAATGACATGAAGTTGCCGTCCTTGAGTTCAAGGACCTGCTCTGCAGTCTTTGCCTCAGTTCCAGCGGCGGCGGTTACGGCAGTCTTGCCTTCCGTAGAGCCGGAAATGATCTCATAACGGCCAGCCCAGCCCGTCGGCTCTTCCTTGACGGTCAATGTGGTGCCGACAGCGATCTCGCCATCAGCGCCGAATATCCCGCCCTTGGTGATCTTGATTTTCATGTGCTCATCCTCAAGCCATGAGTGAAAGGGAAAGCCCCGCCCGAAGGCGAGGCAATGGATCAATCGATGTCGGTCGAGTAGAACACGCCCGACTTTCCATTGAAGTCGGCCCGGATCTCGATGCCCATCGCTCCCATGATGAGGAACTGATAGTTGTCGGTCGGGTTCTGGCGGGTCTTGGCAGTTGTGTTGACGGCCATACCGACCAACGGGCGGATGTAGTCAGCGCTCGGAACAAAACCGAAGAACGCATTGCCGGAAAGCTCATACGTCACGGCGATCTTGTTGATGCGCCGGTTCTTGGCGACGAACTCCATGATGGTGCCGGGCTTGAAGCCGGCCGCCGCGGAGTATGCCTTGTCCCAAGCGCGAGCGATCTCCGGCGAGATGTAAAGGTTCACCTTGCCAGTGATCAGGTTCGCGTCGAGCATGGCGCCGAACGGTCCCGAGAAGAACGCATCGATCTCATCGGCGGTCGCCGTGGTCAGGTCGATGTCCGCACCACCGGCCGCTGCTCCGAGGTTGATGGCCTTGGAGAGCGGAGAAGTACGAATGCCGTACGCCTGGTACCCGCTCACGACGATCGTGGAATCACCGTCGAGGGCATAGAGCGCCATGTCACGGCGGATTTTCGCGGTATGGGCTTCCTGGTCGTCCGACAGAGCGTCGAAGTTCTCAGACTGCAGCGTATTCCACTCGCGCCATTCACGGCCGTAAGCGGTCGAGAAGATGGGAACCGGTGCGCCCCGATAGTCATAGGTGACCTTGTCGAGAGAAACCGGCACCTGACCGGACATCGAGCGGAACACCGTGCCGGCGTCCGAAGACACGCGGTTGAGGTGGACAAGCTTGCCGATGTTGACCGCCTTCGCAAGCGGCATGAGGTCGGCCATGTAGACCTGACCTTCATCGTTGCGCATGACGCGGCGCGTAATGCCATCGAGGTCGAGCCAAGCATCGCGTGGCAGGACGGCGGCAGCATTGCGCACGGCGGCAAGTGCATCCTCGCTCTGATGGAACCATTCGCGGTCCGCAGATACCTCGTCCCACCAACCCGCATGAATACGAGAGTTGGCGACGAGCTGGGAATCAAAATAGCGCATGTCGGGCTCTCCTTATGCGGCTGCCAGATTACCCTTGGCCGCGCGAGCGCGAACAAGCTGATCTGATCCAGTGGTGTTGTTGAATGCTTCCTCGGCGAAAGCGATGATGCGGTTGCCAGTGGCAGCAAGAACGAACTTGCCAGCGGCATTCGTGGTCAGGCCAGCGCCGCGGGCGACGTTGACGCCGGTCGGGACCCGGACATTGAAGAACTGCTCATCGAGCATCTCCATGCCGATGACGCGATCGCCAGCCGCCCAGGCATCGTCAACGCCCTTGAGCAACAGGTAGTTGTCCTGGGCGATGTAAACCTTGAGATTGCTGTTAGCGCCGGCCTGGGCGAAATTCGCGCCAGATTCGACGAGTGCGGTACCGGGAAGGACAGCAGCGGCGCAAACCCGCTCCTGCACCTGCGGCGTGGCCTCCGTATAGGGGCCAGCGTAGATCTTGTTGTAGCGGGCCATCTTACTTGTCTCCTTCCGGAAGCTGGAACGCAGGCTTGTCGGCCGACGGCTTGAACGCACCGTTGATGGTTGCCGCCTTGCCGGGCTTGGCCTTCTCGGCCAGCTTGCGTGCTGCGTTGAGGGTGAGTTCCTTGGCCGACTCTTCGTCGAGGATGTTGGCCTTGACGATGACGTCGACGAGGCCAGCCAACTCGGCTTCATCCTTGGCCCTCTGGTTGGCCTGAAGCTGCTCGAGGTTGTCGGTCAGTGGCTTAACGGCCGTCTGAACTGCGTTGGCGATCGTGTCACCGATCTTGTCGAGGCTTTCCGAGAGGGTATTCACCTTCGCGGAAAGCTCATCAAACTGTTCTTTCGAGACAGTCATATCTGCTTCCTTTCTGTTTGCAGAGGGTTCCCGCTCGGAGCCGAACGCTTCGATTAGTGCGGTTTTCAATCGCTCGATGAGCGGCGCACGTTGGCGCTTCTCAAGAGCTCGGACGGCTGAGTCCAGCGCCCATTCAAGATCACGATCCGCTTCGTCGATTGCGGAATTGATGACCTCGACTTCTTCCTGCTCACCTTTCGCATTGACCAGCATGCCGACGCCCTGTTCTGGGGTGGCCGCGCCTTCTGCGTCGAGCAGAATGGCGTCGTGATCGAATACGATGTCGCGAGCGATGTTCTTGTAGGGCACCTCGCCATTGGCGGCTTCCATCATGCAGTAGAGGCCGGTGGACGTGTGGATTGGCCCGCCCTTCTCAATGGCGTTGAGCACCGCCTTGCCGCCCTCGCTGCGATTGGCCATCTCGACGTCAATCACCTTGTCGAGGAAGACGCGGCCCTTCTCGCGCCGGACGTTCTCATTCCAGGCGCCAATCCAGCCAAGGTTGATGCCTTCTGGATCGCTGGCGGAGACGAACTTGCCGTTGACGGTCGGATGACCGAGCGGCGCCGGCGTCCGATTGAGGCCGACGAAGCTCTTGGCGATCTCGTCGGCTGGATACATGATCTCGTTCATGACGATGTTATCGGGAAGCGTGGCGCTTGGAACGATGATGACGTCCCGGCCATTGCGCTTTTCCTTCCGGACCGCAGCCGCGTTGGCGACTGACCGGATATTCACACGGACGTGCTTCATTGCTTATTCCTTCGGTGCGGGCTTGGCCGGAGGCGTGAGAGCGCCTTCCTTGTCCTCGGGATCGTCTGTGTCCCGGTACTTCTCGTCATCCGACAGCGGCTCGTAACCCACCGCGGCGCGGATTTCCTCGGGCGTGAACACGAACTCGCCCGTATCCTTCATCTTCTGGTTGACGTCGGCCATCTTGCCAGCGCGGTCGATCTTCTCGCCGATCGAGCTTTCCGTCAGATCCGTCCAGTCGAGAAACCAGTCTTTCTCCGGCAGGATCGTGAAGCGCTCGAGCCGGTTGATTAGGCTCATGAGGTTCGGGATGACTTGCCCCTTCCGGCGGGACATGTTCGTCTGCGCCCATTCCTCGGCATCTTCCGTGCTGGCCCGCTCGCCCGTCTGCGATCCAAGAAGGATCTTCATTGGGATCGGGATCGAGGCTGCGAAGGATTGCAGCGCGATTGCGAAGAAGTGCTCGGGCGACGGCAGCGTTATTCCGAGTGCCTTGGCTTCAATCCCCTGAAGCAACAGCATCTGGTCAAAGCCCGCCTGCCAATCCTTTACCTGGGCATCCATCTTGTCGGCGATCTCATCAGCGGGAACCCCCATGACCTTTGCCATGTCCTCAATGCGGGCTTCCTTGTCGATCTGAAGCACTGGCGCGGATTTTGCGTTCTTCCAGAAGCCCTCGCCGCCGGCGCCGCTGATCTTCTCCAGCGTCATGAGGTCGTTGTAGCCGGGCTCGAGCATCGATCGGCAATGAACGGTGCCATCCTTGGACCAGACCATCACCCGGTCAGGATGGAGTAAAAACTGGCGTTGCACCTTCTGCGTGTTGTCGACAGCGGATTCGGTGAACTGGAACATCTTCGGATGACCGTAGGTCTCCGACCGCTCGTTGGTATCCCACTCAGAAACCGTCAACTGGCCTTCCCAAGCCGGTATCAACTCGACGATGCCAAGTAGTCCGCCTGGCACGGTGTCGACCGGCTCCTGAAACGTCTTGTTGTCGGCTAGGCGAAGGATGATGCCGGAATAACCGCCCACGAGTGACCGACGATCGGCCTCTGCCAGATGTTGCCAGAAGCGCAGATCATCAAAGCGCTGGCGAAGTTCCTTCTCGAGCTTGGTTTCTTCCTTTTCCTTGCCCTCGCTGCCGTCCCTCTCCTTTTCGAGTAGAAATGGCGATTCCTGCCACGTCTTGAGGATGGTTTTCTCAACGCCGGCATGAGCAATGCCATTGCGCAGATACATGTTGTGGAGCAGCTTGAAGCTCAGGTCTGTCGGATAACCAAAGTCCGCGTAGTGATTATGCTTTGCGGTTGCGAAATGTCCCGGAAACATCGCGTCAAGGCGCCGGGCGGCGTAGTTCGCCAGCATGGTGATAGCGCTCATCGGTGTTTCTTTCTCAAGAACATTGCGACGGCCGGTCCGGCCTCGATATTCACATTGTCGGCCGCAATCACTGCATCGGCGAGGTTATGAGACTTCACGCCCAAGTCCTTCTTGAGCTTGAGCTTTGGCACAACTCGCTTTTTGCCTTCGGTCTCGACCCACCATGGAACGCACAGCTCAGTGAAGAGCGCGTCCAGCTTGTCGGTGCCCATGGCCGATGAGAACGACAGCACATCCTCAGGCCTGATCGCCTGGCCTCGCGTCACCGCATTAAAGGTCAGCATCGCCTTGCGCGCCGTATTGGCCCAAGCTTGCGCCTTTAGATTGAGATATTCGTTCTTGTTGAGCGGACTGTTATCATTCTGCTCGTCGCTCGGCTTGTCAGGATCCATGACCGCGCCGCCTGCATGGAAGGCAAAATGTTCTACCTTGGCGCGGTTGATCTCGTTCTGCTCATCAATGTATCCGCCGACGAAGGCTCCGACACCGATTGTATCGTAGGAGACCGTCGCACCTGCATTCTTTGCCTTTGCCCACACGCGCTTGGCATTCTGGACCAACTGATCCTTGCCCGATGCCCAATCCTCAACATCTGTGAAGATGCCGTCGATCTTGTCGGCTGTCGCGCTTTTGTCCTCGCCGTCGTCGGCCGGGTCGAAGCCGATAATGTTTCGCCCGGTAAGAGCGAGGTCCAGTACGAGGTGAGCATCAACACAGGCGTTAAGCCAGCGGCGCTTGAAGATGGATAGTTCGCTATCGCCGAGAGGAACGCCGCCGTAGACGTGTTCGAACATTTCGGGGTCGCGCGATTTCATCGCTGCGATGTCGCGCTTTGCCTTCTCGGAAAGAAACGGGTTTTCCGTATAGTTGATCTGATGCACCACGCAGTGAGGCGGCGTATTGATGACGAAATTCTTCCAGACATAGTCGGTGACGAACTTCGGATTGAACAGCAGGATGGCCAAGCTGTCCTCTTTACGGATCGTGGGGCCGATGACGATCCACTGATCCTCAGTCAGTTTTTCGGCTTCTTCCACCCACAGAATGTCGACATCTGACGTGCCCTTGATGTCCTCAAGATTTCGCTCGATGCCGTAGAAGATAAATTCCGATCCGGTCGCCCGGTGGATGATGGTCGTCTTCTGGACTTCGTACCTATGGGCAAGTCCAAGGTGGTTGATGGCCCATTTCAGTTCGGTGTAGACCGATTCTTGAATGCGGTTCTGAAAGCGCCGGATGCAGAGGACGCGCATCTTCACCGGTAGGTGATCGACAAGCCGCACCAATTGACATGCAGTATCTCGGGTCTTCGAACTGGATCGCCCGCCATGAAGAACGGCTATGTCGTTCTCGCCGAATAACACCTTCTCCCAGAAATCGAACAGCGCTGGATTCGTCAGCGTTGCGGCGGCGATCAGCCCTTCGTCTCTTGCCGCAGCACCTCGCGCCATGTCTTCGTCTCTGTTTGGATCGGGCCGCCGTCGGGACCTGAGTGCTCATGCTTCTCGACAAACATGCCAAGATGCTTTCCGATATCGACGAGAGCACCCTTCTTATCGTGAAGCTTCAGCTTTATTCCGCCTGTCGAATTCTGGCTGATTTCGGCAATGGCTGCCGCGGTGTCGTCATCGATATCGTCGCTGGAGACCAGCTGCACATTGTTCGTGACGACGTTCTTGATTACGAGGACATCACCGCCATCGGGGTTGTCTTCTTCCGTAACGAGGCTGCCCTGCCATTTGATGGCCTTGCGAATGTCGGCAAAACCAATCTTGGCGAGCTCCGCCAGGACGCGCTCCTTGGTAATGGCGAGCCTATCTATGGCCTTCTCGGTGGCTTTACGCTCCACCGTCTGTTCCCACTCCAGAAGCTCAGCAACCCGATTTGAAATGCTTTGTTTCTGCTTTAGTGTGGCCGCATTCCCACGGTTCGGCTTAAAGCCTGCGATCCTGTAGGCTTCGTCCGCTGTCTTGCCTTTGGCAAGCTCTTGAGCGAACGTCTCGTGCCGTGCGTTTTTTAAAACTGGCATAACAAACCTTGGAGAATAATCGCTGTGGACGACAGAAAGCCGGACAGATTTGGAGTCGATAATGGTGCGCGAAAACTAGCAATTGATATTGCGATAAGGGCATTGATTGAACATGCAGGCGCTACGGATTCTGACTTCCGACGTCGTATTCTTGCAGCTGTTGAAACATACTTAGCTGCGCTTGATCCACAATCGGAACTGGAGAACGATTTTGCTGAAAGGGCGAAAGCTCACGTCGGGTCTCTTATTCGGCCACCGATCGAGGTAAATGATCCGGGGCGGCAAAGACCGACCCGGAACGGAATCAGCGAGATGTAGACTCGCAAATACTGCTCACGATGCGCCGCACAACTGGAAGAACCAGCAAGAGCGTAGGAAAGGCAACAACCCACGAGAATGCCCATGCTGTAACCCAGTGGTAAGGCAAATCAGCATGCATGCCGAGGTTCCTCACCGTTGCAACGAATGACACAACGAAGGTCATCAACACCGAGAGAATGAACGGTGTGATGATCGAGCTGTATCTCGCCGGCAGCTTCCGGCGAGTGGATGAATTCTGATTGTAGTTCATGGTATATCCGTAAGTGCTCGGTCTCATGCGCGACGATCCATAGCCCAATGAGGGAATGCCGGCTTGAGACCGGAGTGGATGCGTTGCCTAACGTAAGACGCTTACGGTAGTCGAATTGACCACATGTGTCCTTTACATGCGCCAAGATCGTCTTTGCAAGAGAAAAGCTGAGCTACAAGTTCAGCTGCCCTTCTGGTGGACGACTTTCGGCGCAGCATGACTTGATACTCGGTGCCGCGGCATCGGCGCGAAGTTGATACCGCATTCACGTCCGCAATGGTTTCACATGGCAGGAGGTGAAACATATAGATCAACTTCATTAGAAGAGACGACATGGACTCGCACACAATGTTGTGCGCCTATCGCTTGGTAAAAAACGGGAGGAATACTTTGACAATCACAGCGAGAATATCTTGTATTAACAAAACCGACCGGCAGAGCGCATGGGAGAGAATCCGACGTGTGGGTGGCTTGAATGCTGACGGAACTCGGTGGGTCCTGTCTCTGGCAGACGCCATTTCTGGAGTCGAAACTAGCAAATACGCCTTCTATGTTGAAAGGCCTGCTGGAGATCGTGTTCAAGTTGTAGTGGCCAAAAGTGCTGCCGGCAATAAATATCTTAAGACTACCGCAGATGGTGACCAGCCTAATAATCTTCTTAGCTTGCCTGAATGCCCTTAACTTAAGTCGGGATAGCAGTAGCACTCGTGTTGCGGCTATCCCTTCCTAGGAAGTTCCTCCCACGTGGCAAGCATCAAGCCGTGTTCCTTATGGATGATGGTGATTGGATCGGACATGGCCGGCTCCGGTTCGCCTTTGGTCCACCGCCTGTTCAGCTCCAAATGGAAACGGCAGCCTGTAGACTGCCGCAGGCGCACTTTTCGTGTGCGGGGGGGTGACTGCAAATCTGGAAGACTATTTGTTGATGGTAGTGACGGCCAGATTTGTCAGCTTGTTGTTGGCAGCTTTTTCCTGGTCGAGAATTTCACTGAGTAGAACATGCGCTTCCTCGTTTCCGAGGACCTTTGCCCACTCACGAAGCGACCCGTAACGCGCAATCTCGTAGTGTTCTACAGCCTGACAAGCGGCAAGTGCGCCCGCTTCAAGTGCCACGCCCGATGCTTCGGCTACGACACCATCGGTCTCCTTAATAAGACCGTCGGTTGCATCGCATTTTTCACCGGCCGGTTTGACGTTGATCGATTTGAACACCTTGTCCAGAGCTTTAATCTGACCTTTTGTTTCTTCAAGGTGGTGATCCAGTGCCTTCTTGAGTTCCGCATTTTTTACAGCGGCCGACACTTTCGGTAGCGCCTTTGCGATGGCGTTCTCGGCATAATAGACATCTTTGAGCGTATGTTCGAACAGCTCCGCGAGTGTCTTCATGATGGTACTCCCTTTTGATTGAGTACCTAACCAACTCGCAAACCTGTTGATCGTTCCAATTCATCGATACGAACACATACAGGAGCCGAATATGAAGAACGCCTTTACGGCTAGCAGAATTCGTCGCCGCGGACGCAGCGCTTGTTCAAAACCTGTGCTTTGAGGCGACAACCATTCGAGTGTTACGTCCCGTATATGGAATGAAGCAAATAACCGCTTCATGAAAATATGAGGTTTTGAAATGCAGAAACTCTGGATCTATCTGGCCGTCCGCATGATCATGGAGACCGTTCTACGTTGGCTCGACGGCGATGACTTGATGAAATGAAGACGGCAGCCCGTAGACTGCCACAGGCGCACTTGTGAGGTGCGGGATGATAGAGCAGGCCTCGCCGAGCGAAATAGTAGCCGAACTGGAAAGCGCTGCAGAGACTACTTATTCGGCGCCTGCCGATCCCGCTCGTTTTCTTTCCGATCTGACTTGAAGGTGGCGTCACCATCTTCCTTACCAGACAAAACTCGCGGATTGGCGCTGGAAACACCGTCATTGTCGCCGCCGTGTTGCGTCTTGGTAAACTGCGCTTTGGCGTCGTTCTTGGGATCGGGTTTGTTGGATTTCTCTGTCATTCCATTGCTCCTTTTCAAAGCAACAGTTCAAACAGCGATCAGTTCCAGATTTGGGAATAGCTTTCCATGGCGGGAAGCCGTGAAGCTCTTCCCATGCGCTCGGCGAGTGTTCCCTTTCCAAAGGTCCGCCAGTCAGCCGCAAATCACCTACATGCGCGTATAGCTGATTTTCTTCCTATATGGAAGGGATTTTTTCTCTACGTCTGGGGATATTTGCCTACTTCTTGTCCGCCCTTCGTCAAGGCCGCGACCAACTCGTCAGATGTGACAACGGTGAGGACCGTCTCCACTTCGTGGTGGCGCTCGCAAGCCACCATCGCGTTGTGGACATGATCGGCTCCGCTTCAGTGGAAGCGCTCGCCACGATCAAGCTTGGCAAGGATTTGCGACAACCTGTTGGCGCGCGTCTCAGGGCGCTTGGCCGTGTGGAGCCGATAGTAGATTGCATAAAGGTTCTTGCGATCCAGCGTCTGGAAGAAAGCTTTAGCGGCCGGCATTGCCTCCAGAGCATTCAGGAAGTCTTGCGGCATGGTCATGGTGGCTGATCCTTCGTAGGCACTGTCCCATCGACCATCAGCCTTTGCAGCCTCGACATGGGCGAGGCCCGCAGGAGTCATCCGCCCCTCTGCGATGAGCCTAGTCGCATGTTCGCGGTTTTTGGCTGACCAGTTTGACCTCTGCTTTCGAGGCGTCAGGCGTTGCAGAAATGAAGCCTCATCTAGCGGCAGCCTCTGTCCATCAATCCAGCCAAAGCGAAGTGCTTCGATCACGCAGTCTGTCCACGTTACCGACTGCTTGCCGGACCCCTTCTTGAAGATTTGCACCCAAACCTCGCCGCTGCGCTGATGATGGCTCATCAACCACTCGCTCAGTTCTGCAGCATTCTGGAAGGCAATCGATACCCGGTCGCTCTTGGACATGCTTTGAAGTTAGCAGAAATGAGAACGTGTCGGAAGCAAACTGGCTGACGAATCGCGAGCACGTGTTAGCGATTGAGTGTGAACCCTATGCAGGTGTCAATTGTTTGCCATCAAACTGCACCGCTGTCATGCGGCCGAACAGCTCGATCAATGCGATGACCTTGCCGGACTTCGTGACTTCCTCGACAATCCCTCCGAACGTCGCGAATGGGTTGGTGTTGTCGGAGACAGCGATCGTACTGCCGACGGGAAAACGCTTGCGGGCGGTAGCTTTCTCCGATGCCTCCTCTTCCTGTCGATAGATGCGCGCGGCCCGCGTGTCATCGAACTGCATGTTGATCTCGGCCAAGAAAATATCTTCGACGACGTTGGCGGAAACCGGTATGGGGCAGCCATCAATTCCCAGAATGGCCTCAACTCCGTCACAGCCGGTGACGCGGTAGAAATTCAAGTCTTTCTTGACAAAACCAACGAACATGTAGCGCGGCATGAGGGGGCTTTCTCGCAGCGAATAGGTATGCGTCTTGTGGTTCTTCACCTCGACGCGCTGCCTGGGCAAATAGGTATCATACCCATTCTTGCGAATGTTCTCGTCGGCCTTGGCCTCTGCCTTCACGGCGGTCCTGACCACGTACCAACGTTTATCTCTGTCTATGCCCGCCTTCATGGCTTGTCCTTCATGATGCGATTAAGATGCTTTGAGGGTAATCGAGCGGCGCTGATGCGGCTCGATCTTGATGTGTCCCCGCTCCTCAAGGCGGTGCAGCATGTAAAACGCCGCGGTAGACGAGCAGCCGAGAAGCTCCGCCGCTTCCTTGAACGTCGGCGACTGGCCGTGCTCGGCCTGGAATGCCTTCACTGCGTCCAGCGCCTGCTGCTGGCGATCGGTCAGCTTCTTTGGCGCCGGGTTGAACTGGCGAACGATCTCGCGAGCCAACGCCGGGCTCGCTGCAATGATCCGTTTCGCTCGTTCTTGAAGTTCGGTATTCATCACTGCACCAAGAGCGTCCCGGGCTTTACGCCGGCGCGAGCCATGATCTCACGCATCTGCTTGCGGTATCGAACCTCGTCGCAAAGCTGCGCCGTCGAAGGGCAATAGGCCTTGTTGACCTCTTTCACCTCGCCCTGCCGGAAACGCTCGACAGCTGCCAGAACGTCGACGCACTCGAAGCTCTCGACGGCATCGAGATAGGCACGAAGCTGCAGATCAGGATCAGACATGGGAGATTGCGGGAAACTGCCGAACAGCTTGGTCAATGCCTTGGTTGCTTCGATCTTCTCGGAATTGTTCATGCTGTTGGAGCTCCTGGATCAATGAACGTGCTGCGTCTGTCGATTTTCGGATGGGGACAAATCCATTTGGTTTTCGCGCGCCTGCGCGCCCTGAAAAACCGGGAGGTTTTTCTATATGGTCTCTGGTATCTGGAAGATGCTGTGGCAAAACGCTGGCATTTGCCACGTGCCGTTCTTTATCTTTCAATGCTTTAGCTTCGCCACCCTTGGCACCGGCGGCAGCTCTCGATTGACTTTTACTCGCGCTTTTTTGAAGCTCTTTCGTCAGACGATTGTGGCTGATTTTGCCGTCCGCCTTCACAAAGAACGGCAAGAGATCGCCGCTGATGGAGCGCCATTTTTTGACCGACATGCGGACGACGCGAGCGAGTTTCGTGTCTTCGTCAGGCAGGCTGCCGTCGGCGTTCCACATGGCCATAAGGAGCAGCATGTATGCTCCTATCTGTTCCGTGCTAAGGTGCAGCGTGTCGCCGATGAAATCGGAAACATAAAGCTGCATGAATGGCCTTTCGCTCATGCTGCGCCCCTCTCCCGCTCTGTCGCTCTGCGGTAATCGTGTGCGGCCTGGCTGAGAACATCGCGCTCGCGCCGAACGCGATCCAGCTCGTGCTCAGGGCGCTTGTTTCGACCTGTTGAGAACCGTGAAAGCCAGTCAAGCTTGCTGTAGAGCAGCTTCGATAGCTCTTCAGTCATTTCCCTCGCTGAAAGCCTCTCGGTCATGGTAGCGCCGCCCTGTAGGTCTGCGATCCGCCGAACAGATCGTCGCCCTCGGGGACGACGAGCCCCTCTCGGATGCAATAGACGGCAGAAGCTGTTCCAACGGGCCTTCCGTCCGGGTGAGTGAAGTACAGGTGGCCGTCGCCCTTTGCCGTCGCTTCCTCCGATTGGGACGCCTGACTGACCAGAACGGCGCCGCCGCGGATGCGCGCAAGGAACGGCTCCACGTAGTGTGGGATTTTCATCTCGTGCATTGATTTTTCCTTTGCGGATTTAAGTCGCGCCATCAGAAGCCCTTCCCGAATATCCAGGGAGCAGCGATCCAAGCCGCGGCGACCGCAACAAGGAAAATGCCGAGAGCTATGGTGATGGGGCTAACGGGTTCGTCTTGAGGCTCAATCATGCTGCCTCTCCCGTTGAAAATTCATCGGCGCCATGTGACTGTCGGGCCAAGGTAGAAAATGTAAGGGGGAGCGCATGAGCTGGGGCTTTGAGCGCGGAAAGATTTATAATCGTCGAGAGGATATTCACGCGCGTTTTAGGGGCCAGCAGCAAGGCGGGATCATCACGCCGGCACAGCATAACCTTGTGATTATCATTACCGGCGAGGAAGGACTTGAACACGGGTATTCCGACAGGACACGGACCGACGGAGCGTTCGAATACTTCGGCGAAGGCCAAATCGGCGACATGACGCTGAGAGCCGGCAATAAAGCGATCGCGAACCATTCGGCCGACGGGAAAAGCCTTCTTCTCTTCAAAAAGGAAAAGGCCGGTTTGCGTTTTGAAGGCGAGCTTGTCTACGAATCTCACCATATCGAGCAAGCGCCCGATCGCGAGGGCAATCTGCGCGATGCGATTGTTTTCGAATTGAGGCCGATAGAGAACGTTGCCGAGGTCGTAGAAGAAGAATCTCCCAAGACTGCCGCGGCAGAACCCGATCTTGCAGCTCTTCGAGCTCTGGCGATGGCGGCCGCAAACGAAAGCCCCGGCAAAACCCAAACCACCTCTAGCGTTTTTGAGCGTAGCCGCCACGTTCGCGATTACGTCGTAGCAAGAGCCAAGGGGCACTGTGAGGGGTGCAGAGCCCCCGCCCCATTTCTGAGAGCTAGCGGCGTGCCATATCTCGAGCCGCATCATATTCGACGTCTGACAGATGGCGGCCCTGACGATCCGAGGCATGTAATTGCGCTCTGCCCTAACTGCCACAGACGAGTTCATTCCGGGGCCGATGGCAGCATTTACAATGCGAGCCTCGCTGAGACGATGAAGTCTATTGAGGGGAGTGCATAGCCTCATGGCTGCACCGCCAACTTGATTGACCGCGATCTGTTCGGAAGCCGGCAGAGATAGCCGCGCTGTTCGAGCTCGTCGACGATGCGCGAAATGGCGCTCTTCGACCTGACGCCAAGCGCGTCCTTCATCTCGTCATAGGAAGGCGCATAGCCGTTGGTGTTCTCGAATGCCGTGAAGGCGTCGAGGAACTGGCGCTGGCGTGGAGTGATACCGAAGCCGTTCATTTCTTATCGCCCTCCCCCTGGATATTTTCTTCGCGGCGCTGCTTCCTTCGCTTCTCGAACCTTCGCCAGTAGCTGCGAAGCCTCGCGCTCAAAATCCTCCATATGAGCATCCGGATACACCGACCTTTCGACTTCGAGTTCGTGTGAGAGATTTGCGATTTGGCGTTCGCAAAAATCGAGATAGGCCGAGCGGATGCGCTGGAAGGTTCCGGCATCAATCGTCTTGGCCCTGCGTGTTCTGAGATGGTTGAGCGTCCAGCGGGAAAGTCCGTATCTGGACTGCAGCCGATCCATGGCGGGGCCAATGTCGCCCCATCCTCGGCTTTCTCTTTCGATCATGCGGTTCACATAACCGCTGGCAACATCGGCGCTACTCACGACCTTAGGCTCCGGGGTTAATTTGTGTACGAGATGCTCTGTTTCTCTGCACTTCATGCTCGAAATCCTTGGCTAGGTTGCTTGCATGACGCAGCAGCCATTGAGCAGAACGGAGGGCACGAAACAGGTGAAAGAGACCGTCAGCCAAGACTGCAATCTTGAAGCTGATGACTGGGATACGAAGAGAATTGGATTTCTCGCGCAGACGGTCTTGTCCACCCTGATCGCGAGAAAAAGGACGGAGGAAGCCAACGCCGTGGCTTCCTCCGTCAGTTATGCTCAAGCCGTGTGGGAGGTGGGGACGACGGCGAGCAATACGGAAATGGACAGGCAGCCGGATTTGACGTCGCAAAGGTAACAGGCATCCTCCGAACCAACCGGCTGTCTTTTGCGGGAAGATGATTCGGCAATAGATCGTACTACTCTCTCGAGTTTGGTACTCCCGCAAATACGACAAATTCAGACACAGCATGATTCACGCGACCTCGCTCGAGGCTGTCATCGATATGGAGCACGAATAGCAATGGGCGAGACCGGAAGCCCCGCATGCGTCTGGCTTCCGGCAGTGCGGGCGGTAATCGCGCGCTGTTTTCGCGGCCTTCGGTTGCAGGAATGCTGGCGGTTCGAAATTGTTGACGGCTTGCCCTTCTTGACCCGCAATGGTTCCGCCTTCGCGGTCCTGACCGACGACTGGCACAGGCCGGTCGCTTTTTACGCTGTTGGGAGAAGAGCTTGGTACTGGTTGGCCGTCGGCAACCACTGGAGGCTGCGGGTCAGGAGTAGTCTCGGAAATTGGTGCGGACGAACGATGCTCCACCGTAGCTTCAACATTCCGTTCGTCCGCTGCGGCGTCCTTTTCAGGTGCCGCGCACTCGATCGCCATTTCGGGCGAATTGGTAATCTCGCCCGTTTCCGGGTCGATCTGCTCGTCGCGCTCAATCATGATATCGACGGCCGCGATAAGAGCCTTGCGACCGATTTCGGTCTGCAAGCCGGCAGCTACCGTCTCGACGAGCTTCGCCTGGGCCGGAAATTCTTCAATGATTTCTCGTGTACGCGCAGGCGCGTGCGCCCGACCGCCATTCTCATAGGCACTGAGGTACATTTCGAAGATTGCTTCGCGCTCGCTGAGCGTATCCCGGCCGAGCTTCTCGACCTTCCGCAGATGAGACACGACGTTGCCGAGCACGGTCTTGTCATAGCCCCTGCACTTGGCCTCCGCGTAAACCTCACGGATATCCTCGCCCAGCGTGTCCTGCTCTTCCTTGAGGCGCAGAATGCGATCGATGAATTGTTTGATTTCGGCTTCGGCGCTCATGCTGCACACTCCGTCACATGCTTGGGAGGCTCGAAAAACCACGCATCGTTCCATTTGATTTTCCGCTCAGCAGCAGCGACCCGAATGGCTTGCATTTCATCCAAAGAAGGCGCGACGCCCTTTTCCCATCGGGAAACTGAGGGTTGCCCTACGCCGGCAATGGCGGCGAACTCTGCCTGCGTCATCTTGAAGATGTTTTTGCGGATGTGTTTGAGCGTGTTCATGTCACGCATAATATACGCATACGCATACATATCAAGCCGAAAATATACAAACACGCATTTGTCAGTATGCGTTCTCGAATATAGCGTGCGGGTATGATCCCTATCGACGAGAAATTGCGCCGCATCCTTCAAGCCAATGGCTGGAAGCAAAGTGAACTAAGCGAAAGGCTGGGCGTGTCCCAGCCTACCGTTTCGCGATGGTTTTCAGGATCCGAACCGACCGGCGCTCGGAGAGACGTAATCAACGAGCTGTACGAAGCAGCTATTGGGTCAGGCAAGAGCGATTCAGAACCGGCGCAAGTCACCGTAGCGCTGATGGGCTACATTGGCGCTGGAGCTGTAATCGAACCGGACTTTGAACAGACGCCACCAGAGGGATTGGACCAAATTCACTTGGCAATCCCGCTGCCTGGCGACATGATCGCCTTTCAGGTGAAGGGCGTGTCGATGCTTCCCCGCTACGATGAGGGCGATGTGATCATTGTTTGGCGCGAGCAAAAGCGAGGCACCGATTCCTTCCTTGGAGAAGAGGCCGCCGTGCGGACCAGAGACGGCCGCCGGTTTCTCAAGACTATTCGTCGAGGCGAACAGGGTTACACGCTTGAATCGTGGAATGACCATCCAATTGAGAACCAAGAATTGGATTGGGTTGGCGAAATCTACGTCACGATCCGAGGGAACCAACTCCGGCGTATGGTGAGTACGATGGGCAAACAAGGCGGCATTCAAGGGCAACTTAAATTGCGAGCATAAAGAGACGCGACTGAACGGGTCGGGGGAGGAAAATGACACTCACAACACAAGACAGAATGCTCATTGAGCAGCGGGTTACGAACGATGCCAAGTCAACAGGCGCTGCTTACGTGATCTGGTTTTTCCTTGGCACGCTTGGTATGCACAGGTTTTATCTTGGCCGCACAGGATCAGGCGCCATCATGCTTATTCTATTCATTATAGGCGCTGTCACAGCTGTTGCCGGCGTAGGGCTGATTATACTCGGGCTCCTTGGGCTGTGGGCTTTGATAGATGCTTTTCTCATCCCCGGCATGGTCCAGAAGCAGAAGGAACAAGTTCGGCAAAGGCTGACAAAAGAGGCACTGACGTTTTCTGGCGGCTAGAAGCGTAATAGGAGACAAGCAATGGATCCTGTTCGCCTTATCGTTGTAATGGCTTTCGATCGATCGGACGAAGGCGACCTTATTCCCGCAGGCGAGCCTACCCAATTCGACAGTGAAGATCGCGCGCTTCGCACTGCAAGGGATTTGGCAGCGAAACACGAGAGCGTAATTGCCTGGTCGCGTGATGCTCAGCCCGATGTTGGAGAGTACGGACTGCCGACCGTGCTTTTTCAGCAAGGTGAAGTTCCGGATATGGAATAGCCATAAAATGATACGCGATGGAATAAATCGCGACCTGATTGAATGCGCAAATGACGTTTCAAATAAGTCGGTCGAGGAAAAGAAAGAATTGCTGCTAGAAGCGTCACAAGCGATCGAATGGGGCGCAGAACTCATAGCATTTTCTGGATCACCGATTGAGGAGAGAAGTCTGGCGGTCAGGCTGTCAAACTTCGCGTACGGCATTGAGTTCCGCTACGGTGATGAGACTTCCGAGATCATGTTGGAGGCGGCCCAATCCCTAAGGCGACTGCGTCTGATGCTTGGCCTAGAACAAGAGCTGAATGAATAAAAAATACCCGGCGTTGGGCCGGGCTAATGGGGAAGGGTGATATGCCAGACGCTTTGAATAGGACGACGGAGGCAGAACTATCAGCCTGTGTGCTGCAAATTCTATCGGAACGTGACGATGGCTCAGCCAGTTTTGGACAACTGATTGACGAAATACCGAATAGGCTTCCGCTGACACCAGAGGATTTCGTGCAGTCAGGAACGAGACCTCATGAAGCTGTTTGGGAGCAGCGGGTCAGAAACATCAAGTCGCACAAAGAGAATGAGGGGAATGCAATAGCAGATGGATATCTTGAAGAGATTCCTGCAGGACTACGAATTACCGAAGCCGGACGCAGGCAGGTAACGTAAGACTAGTAGTCGCTGTCCCGCTCTAATGCTTTCCGGCATGGGGGGACCCACATCAGGCGGGGGATAGTCATCCCCTCGCCTTTCTCCCATACGAACCAAGCGTATCCAGTAGCAGTGCTGGCTTTTCTATCAAGCCTTCCCTTGACCATCGGAACTCTCTCTGCGAACTGAGCGAACTTTGTCGGAGGAACGACATTGAATATGCCTTCGTAGCGACCAACACTTTCAAGAAAGACAGTTCTGGCCAGCATTGCCACGCCTTTTCGAGCGACTATTAAAGCCCGCTGCACGAATTCTTCAGCAAGGCGGAACGGCGGGTTCGTAATAACCCAATCGTGAGATCCGGCTTCGAACGGATAATCTAGAAAATCCCGAACTGGGCCATAGCCATATGAATATGCGTCTGACGCTTCAACCGAACCAAAATATTCAGCTAAAGGCTTTGCCATATATCCTTGACCACAAGCAGGCTCCAGGCACGTCATATTTTTGAGGCCCGGAAGGTTGCCGATCACATGTTCAACAAGCCCCCTCGTCGCCCAAGGAGGTGTGGGGAAGTTGTCAGCGCTGTCATTTGCTTCGTAACGCTGGGCCATTACGGCATGTGATGTGTTTTGCATGGTGTTCTCCTTGCTACGTCACTGTGGCGCTCATATGGTTAATACTCTGATACCGCCTCCGGGCGGTTTTTTGTTGCGACAGCCTATGCGTTATATGCGTGGGTCTACTTGCAAACAATAATAATTATGCAAACGCGTATATTTTGCGTTTGACTTTTATGCGTATGCGTATATTAATAAATCAACAGCCACCTTACGGCTTGGAGATATACGCAAATGAACAATCCAACAGCGAAATTCCTCAATCAGCTTCTCGACCGCGAAACATATCAGGTCATTTGGCAGCATCGCGACGGCAGCATCTGCATCGACGGTGACCGTGAATTCGCCCACATGACGCGTGAAGCGGCGATCGCGGCTTATCAGAGTTGCAACGTTCTCAAGGTCTTTTGCATCAACCTCATTGAGGCGTCCGTCCGCGATGTCACAGACGAGGTTGCCGACGAGGCAATGGCGACCGCTGAGGCCGCCTGATGGTCTACCTCGACGAAACCGACGACATCGCCGCTTGTCAGGATCGCCGCGCTCAAAGAGCCGAGCGCGCCCTGATCTGGTCTCTCACCATTCTCGGCCTGAGCTTCTTCTGGCCAGTCATAACCTTTTGGATTTTCAAATGACCTCACCTCGCCAGTACCTCCTTGGCACGGCGCTGATTGTCGTCGTTGTCACAGGCACCCTCGCCCTTTCCGGTTGCTCGACGGGCTTCAACACCTGGACGCCTGAAACGGGCAACACGGTGGATGCTTATCTCGAGCGCTCCTGCGCATCCGGTTATTACGACTGCGCTACAGGTTCCCGCGGCGGGCGTGGCGGCGGTGGCGAGGGCAGCGCGAAATGAACCTGTTCGTTCAAACAGAACTGGCGGTACTCGAGCGACTGCCGTTGACCGAACAGCTTGCCCGCCTCGAGCAGACCTTGGCCGGTCCCCTTCCCGACATTGGAGCGCGTGCCGAACTGCGGCGGCTCTACCTCGATCTCACCGAAGAACAATCGAAGGAACTCGCAGCATGAGTGATGCGTCGCACATTTTGCGCCGGCAGTCCGAGGCAGCGAAGCGTTTGCTGACGAGCCTCAAGGAAAGCGGTGACGCTGACGATCCGGAGATTATCGAAAGCGCGATCGAGGGAGAAACCTCGCTTCTCGAAGCCATTGAAGCCGCACTAGGCGAGATCGACGAGTGCGAAGCTCTCTCGATCGGATTGAAGGCCAAGGAAGACTCATTCTCCGAACGCCGCAAGTCGATCGAGCAGCGTGCCGAACGGCTTCGAGCCGCCATCGAAAGGGCGATGATCGTCACAGAGCGGGAAAAGTTCACGCTGCCGACCGCAACGATTTTCCTTTCGAAGCGCAAGCCAAACCTCGTCATCGACAGTGAAGCGGAGATACCGGCTGAATTTTGGTCAATCCCGAAGGTCGAGCCGAAGCTCGACAAGAAAGCTTTGAAGGAAGCGCTCGAGGACGCCCAGGCAATTCCGGGCGCCCGTCTCGACAACGGTTCGATCTCTCTTTCCATCAGGAGAAAATAATGAACGCTGTAGCCCAATTGACCCATACCCCGCGTCAGCTTGCACTGATCCAGAACACTGTTGCCAGGGACTGCAACGCGGATGAATTCAATCTGTTCGTCGAGGTCGCCCGTGCGAAGGGCCTAGATCCATTTCTCGGCCAGATCATTCCCATGATCTTCTCGAAAGACGATGCCAAGAAGCGGAAGATGACCATTATCATCAGCCGTGACGGGCAGCGCGTTATTGCCCAGCGCTGCGGCGACTATAGGCCCGCCAGCAAGCCGCCGGTCTTCGAATACGATACCGATCTGAAAGGCCCGACCAACCCGAAAGGTATCGTGACCGCAACAGTCTACCTGTGGAAGCAGGACCAGAAAAGCAGCTCTTGGTACGAGGTCGCAGGCCAAGTTGATTGGGATGAGTTCGCCCCAATCAAAATGGAAGCAGACGGCGGATACGATTGGGTCGATACCGGCGAAACTTGGCAGGACAGCGGGAAGCCCAAGAAAAAGAAAGTTCCCCGCGGCAAGGAACGTGAGGTTCTAGATGACTCCGGCAACTGGAGCCGGATGCCGAAACTCATGATCGCCAAGTGCGCAGAGATGCAGGCGCTCCGCGCCGGTTGGCCGGAACAGTTCACCGGCCTCTATGACGAAGCCGAAATGGATCGTGCGAAGGTTCTCGATCTGACCGCTTCGGAACTGGTCGAGCATGAGCGTGAGGCGGCGCGACTGAAGCTCGTGGCCGGCAATGACGCTATTACGGTCACTTGGGGCGATGGCTGGGCCTTGGAGAATGTGCCGGTCGGTCAGTTTTATGACCGCGCCGAGCAATTCATCAAGGAGAGCGATGCGCTGACCGTGGCGAAATGGGCAGATTCCAATCGCGATCCGCTCCGGACATTTTGGGCAAAAGCGCCGACCGACGCGCTCGCGCTCAAGAAGCTGATCGAAGCCGCCAAGGACACGGCCAAATCCATCACCCTCAAGGATCAGCCCGAGGCTGTCCGCAACTTCATGGCAGGTTGATATGTCTCGGGCTCTCCTCGTTCTCGATAACGCATTCAACCGGCGCCAGGCCGTCCACTGGATCGAAAAGGCGCCGACCGGCACCCGCGTTGAGTTTAAGGCTCCAAAGCGCAGCCTCGACCAGAATGCGAAGATGTGGGCCAGTCTGACCGACGTGGCCACTCAGTTGGCCTGGCACGGCGTGAAGTTGACGCCGGACGATTGGAAGCTGGTGTTTCTGGACGCCTTGAAGCGCGAGAAGAGCCACGGCTTTCGGATCGTGCCGAACCTCGACAATTCCGGTTTCGTCAACCTCGGGACATCCTCATCGGATCTGACCAAGGATGAAATGTCCGAACTCATCGAAATCATTCTGGCATTTGGCGCCCAATACGGCGTCGAGTTCCATGACGACCGCGCGAGGGCAGCATGACGTCAATTCCCCTCCATGCACCCTACGAGGTCCGTCGCTCGCGCGAGCTCGCTGCGCTTTACGACAGGACGCACCTTCGCTTGAAACTTGAAGTCTCTCAAAATGAGAATGCCATCGAGGCGATGGTGGCCGATATTGAGCGGATCATTGAACGTGCCGTGAAGCGCTCGCGGAGGCCTTCTTGATGGCTCGGCGCGAATTCAGCAAAGCCGTTTATGCGCAGATCGTGAAGCGAGCCATGCATCCGGTCCATGGCATCTTTTGCGAGGGCTGTGGGCAGATACTCGGTATGAAGAAATGGCATATCGATCATATAAAGGCCGATGGCCTTGAGGTTGATAAGAGCGGAAAGCTTACTGCCGCGCATGGTCAGTTGCTCGGGTACGATTGCTGCCACAAGCCGAAGACCGCCGCGGACGTCAAGGTCATCTCGCAGGCCAAGCGCCGCGAGGCGAAGCACCTGGGCATGAAGCGCTCGAAAGGCATCATAAAGTCGCCTGGCTTCCCCAAGGTTGCGAAAACCAAGCCTCTTCCTACCAAATCCCTGCCGCCTCGCCGTATGTATCAGGAGCGCCAGCAATGACCAACATACAACTCATCATCGATGAGCAGATTGCCGATCCGGAAAAGTCATCGAACGTTCAACGGCGCATGGCTACAACTTTGGATGAAGCTGACGCCATTCTATCCGTGAACGATACAAGATCAAACAGTGAAACCTTGGAAAAGAGTTGCACTTTTGACCCCAATAATGTCCCCAAAAACGAGAACATCCACGCACCGCGCCCCAATAATGCGACGCGCCTCGAAGCCCCCGAGAAGCGCATCGCCGCGTTGGAAGTCCAATACCAGCAAGCAAGGGAGGCGTTGGAGAGGATTGTGGAGCGCAGCCGCAACTTTGAGCTCGGTACGTCAAAAGTCGTCGACATGCGGAACCTCGCTTCCGCCGCCCTGAAAGAAACGCTCCCTCGACATCCTGTGGATAATGGGGGGAAGTCCGATGGCTAAGATTGAAAGCCTCAGAAACATCCCTCGGCTCGGCCTCAGCCGTGCTGAAGTGGCCATTGCGATCGGCGTTGCACCGAACACTGTTGATGAAATGGTCAAGGAAGGTATGCTCCCTCGCCCGCGCAGATGGCACACGCGGAAGTTTTGGCGGATAGCCGAACTTGAAGCTGCGATGGCAGAATGGCCGGTGGATGGTGAAGAGGAGGTCGATGTCTCAGGCTGGAGGGCATCGGCTTGAACGATTTGGCCGCTGTTGAACTGCCATACATCGAGTACAACCCGAACCGGCATGGCAAAGCGCGGTATTACTTCCGTTTGAATGGGAAGCGCCTAGGGCGACTACCAGATAACCCCGATAGCGAGGAATTCACGAGAGAATACTGGCGGATTCGCAATGGGATCGCCCTACCCGAGGACGCACGGCCTGACGACAAGATCGTGCCTCAAATTGCCCGACCCGGTACATTTCACTATCTCTGCGCCGCGTATTTCAAGAGCGATGCTTTCAGCAGCCTTGACCCTACAACCCAATCAAAGCGCCGTTCAATCATCGACGCAATGCTCATCGAGCCCATCAGCGAGACAGACAAGCGGATTTTCGCCGGCATGCCCATATCGGCACTCGATGCCGACAACATCGCTGTGCTGCGCGATAGGAAGAAACAAACGCCATTCGCCGCCGATGAGCGGTTGAAGGTGTTGAGGCAGATATTCGAAGCCGGGATGAAGACGAAGCCGGCGCCGTTGGTCAAGGTCAACACTGCAAAGCTCGTTCAATCGTTCAGACAGAAGACAGACGGCCACGCCACAGCTCGCGACGAAGAGATTCGGCAATACATCCAGCATCACGGCACATCATCGAAAGCCGTCCTTGCCCTATCCATTCTCATGTATACCGGAGTTCGCGTTTCGGACCTGGCCAAGCTCGGCCCTCAGCATCGCCGGGGCGATTCGTTCGAATTTCGAGTGTTCAAGAACCGTAACAGGCATCCGGTGACGCTGACGATCCTGATTCACCCTATCCTTGAGGCCGTCCTGGCGATGCACCCAGTGAAGGGAATGGCTTATCTACTCACCGAGTTCGGCAAGCCATTTTCGGTCAAAGGTCTGGGCAATCGTGTGTCAGACTGGTTCACTCAGGCCGGATTGCCCCATCTCACCGCACACAGCGTGCGAAAGGGCCTTGCGACGAACATGGCCGAGAATGAAGCGACCGATCACATGCTTGAGGGAATGTTCGGCTGGTCCGACGGAAAGACGTCGAAAATCTACACGCGCAATGCCCGCAGATCAAAGCTCGCGCGACAGGCTGTTTTGAGGATCGATTGGGGTGAAATCGGGAACGAACTGCCACACCCTGAAGAGACGGTGGCGTCCCAGACTGCCACACCTGAAATAAAATACAATAAAATCAGCTAGTTGAAAGTGCGGGGCTTGCTATTGGAGGCCTCGCCCGGAATCGAACCGGGGTGCAAGGATTTGCAGTCCTCTGCGTAACCACTCCGCCACGAGGCCCCAAACGTCGAAATTTATAAAGATTTCAACATATTAGACAAGAAGAAGGAAATTCATTCCGAATAGTTCTCCTTGCGGCGTTCTGAATAGTCGTTTTTGTTTTGTGCCGCAACATCAAAATTCTCATCGCCGCGCTTTAACGTCCGGCTGCTGAATGCCATGCGGTCGGCGCGCCTATTTATCGGCCGGGCGGCTGCCTTTCCATTTGCGGCCGATCTTCACTTCGAGCTGGCGGCGCTTGCGGCGGACGATGGCCGAATCCTGAGACAGCACGATCAGGCCGAGCGGCACCATCCAGAAGCCGAGGACCGGCAGGAAGCCCAGCGTGCCGCCGGCGACGAGCAATCCGCCCAGCGTGCGACGCATTGCCACCGATTGCGGCACCGGCAGGTGGCGGCCGAACAGCCGTATATGCCGGCGTTTCTTGGCGCCTGCCGTGTGATGGGGTTGTTCGCCGGCATCATTTCCGCCGGTTTTACTGCTTTTCGTCACTCGCTTCCAATTCGTCATCTGGTGCTACAATTCAAGGATGTAGGTCGTTCCGCCGGACGTGCCAGGGTTCTCCTGTGCACATTTGCTGAAAAAAATCGAAATGGTCCTTTGCAAAAGCAGAACCCTTTTGCTATAGGCCACATCGCTGATGACTGAGAAGCCTTTTCCCCGGTAGCTCAGCGGTAGAGCAACCGGCTGTTAACCGGTTGGTCGCTGGTTCGAATCCGGCCCGGGGAGCCAGTCATCAGATATTCCCTTCCCCCATGCAGTTACGGCGATGCGTATGATAGCACCGTCCAGGCCCCCTATCGCGGCGACAGCGCGGGCAGGACCGATTTTCCATAGGCCTCGATGAATTCCGACTGGTTTCGACCGACATTGTGGACATAGATCTGCTCGAATCCCATTTCGAGATATTGCTCCAGCCAGCGGCGATGTTCCGCCGGGTCGGCCGATATGCGCACATGCCTGTCCATGTCCTCGGGCCGCACATTGCGCGCCGCCTTGTCGAATTCCTCGGGGAATCTGAGATTCTCGGCGGTTTCCGCGGTGATCGCATTGCTGCGCCACTGATCGAAGGCATTGGCCCGCGCCGTCTCGTCGTTCTCGGCCAGCGAGACATGCAGCTGAAGCAATAGCTGGCCCTTGCCGCCCTGCCCCCGGAACGCTTCGATAATGCCTGCAAGGCTCGCGCGATCCTGGTTGACGGTAATAAGGCCATCGGCCCAGCGCCCGGCCCAGCCGGCGGTTTCGGCCGACAGCGCGCCGGCGATCATGCGCGGCGCCTGCGGCGGCAGCGTATGGAGCCGCGCCTGATCGATTCGTATCGGCTCGCTCTCGCTGACGGTCTGCCCCCTCCAGAGCGCCCGGATGGCCTCCACGGCCGCGAGGAGCCGCCTGTTGCGCTCGTCCTTCGGCGGCCAGGCGCCGCCGGTCACATGTTCGTTCAAGGCCTCGCCGCTGCCGACAGCCAGCCATGGAAACCGGCCGGGAAACATTTCGGCGAGTGTGGCGGCTGCCTGCGCGATGATTACCGGATGGTAGCGCCAGCCGGAAGGCACCGTGATGATGCCGAAGGGCAGCGCCGTCGCCTGCATGGCCGCGCCCAACCAGCTCCACGCCGCGCCGGACTGGCCCTGGCGCATGCTCCACGGCGCCAGATGGTCCGAAGACATGATGCCGGCGAACCCCGCCTGCTCGGCTTCGCGCACGAACCGCACCAGTTCGCTCGGCCTGAACTGCTCATGGGACGCGTGATAGCCGATGAATGCCATCAGACCTGCGCCTCCGAGCTCAGCCAGCAATAGCCATGGGGCGGCAGGTCCAGCGCCAGCTCCTTCTTCACCACATATTTCCGTCCGCTGGCGATATCCGTCAGTTCCTGCTGCCGCAGCGGGTTCAGCATGACGCTGGCCTTTACCGGCTTCGCCGAGAGATTATGCGCCACCAGCAGCATCGCATCGGCATCCTCATAGCCACTGATGAAGATGGCGGGATTGTCCGCCGTCAGCCGCACCACCCGCCCCAACCGGATCAGTTCGCTCCGCCGCCTGACCGAAATGAGCCGCTTGACCTCGTTCAGCAGCGATTTCGGGTCATCGACCTGATCGGCGACATTGATGCGCCTATAGCTGAACGGCCCCTCGGACACCGGCTTGAGCGGCAGGGCGCTCGCATTGGCGCTCGAGAATCCCGCATTGCGCGCCGGCGACCATTGCATCGGCATGCGCACCGCATTGCGGCCTTCCTGCTCCAGGTCCTCGCCGATACCGATCTCGTCGCCATAGACGATCAGCGGCGGCCCGCGCAGCGAGAATATGATGCTCAATGCCAGGGCGACGCGGCGCGCATCGCCGCCAAGCATGGGCGCGAGCCGCCTGCGGACGCCGCGGCCATAGACCTGCATGTCCTGCCTTGGCGCGAACTTCGCGAAGACGTCGGCCTTCAGGTCCGCCG
This sequence comes from Phyllobacterium sp. 0TCS1.6A, assembly GCF_026420825.1. Taxonomy (NCBI): domain Bacteria; kingdom Pseudomonadati; phylum Pseudomonadota; class Alphaproteobacteria; order Hyphomicrobiales; family Phyllobacteriaceae; genus Phyllobacterium; species Phyllobacterium sp. 0TCS1.6A. Next base: position 573,011 of record NZ_JAPMAB010000001.1, on the reverse strand, counting down.
GCACCTGCGAGAAATCCAGCTCGTCCAGATTGCGCAGGAAATTCGCCCAGCCGCGATTCTCGGGCGGCTGGGGCAGACCGCTCAGCGCCTCATAGATCGTCTCGGCGGATTCGCGCGCCAATCCCGCGAAGACGTGGCAGGCGAGCATGAAATTGAACAGCAGGCCGAGCTGGTCGCCCTCGCCGAAATATTTCTTCGTCTCCTCCAGCGGCATGTTGACTTCGCCGAGGAGCAGCGCGCCCGGCCGCCGGCTTTCGATATAGGCGGCGAGATCGCGCAGCACGCCGTGCGGGTCCTTGGGATTGGCCTGCCGCAGGCCATTGTCGCCGATGATCAGCGGCGCGGCATCGAGCCGGAAACCGCTGACGCCGAAGGAAAGCCAATAATCGACGATGCGCAATATTTCCTCGCGCACCTCGGGATTGGCGATGTTGAGCTCCGGCTGGAACGAATAGAACTTGTGGAAGTAGTAGGCCCGCGCCACCTCGTCATAGGTCCAGACGGTGCTCTCCTCACCCGGAAATATGCTCACCGTCCCGGGCGCTATGGGCGGCGGATCGCCGCTCCAGACATAATAATCGCGGTAGCGGGATTTCTCGTCGCGCCGCGCGGCCTGGAACCAGGGATGCTGGTCGGATGTGTGATTGACCACGAGATCGATGATGACGCGTATGCCGTGCTCGCCGGCCTTGTGCAGGAAGGCGAGAAAGTCGTCGCGCGTGCCGACTTTCGGATTGACCGCCATGAAATCGCTGACGTCATAGCCATTGTCGCGGTCGGGCGAACCGAAGAACGGCAGCAGCCAGATGCAGGTCACGCCAAGGTCGCGCAGATAGCCGAGGCGCTGCGTCAGGCCGACGAAATCGCCGATGCCATCGCCATTGCCATCGGCGAAACGCTCCACGTCGATCCCGTAGAATATGGCATCCTTGAACCAGGGTGCGGTCATGCGGCGGCCCGGCTAGATGATCGGCTTGCCGCCGGTAACGGCAATCATCGTCCCGGAAACATAGCTCGACAGCGGATCGGCCAGCATCACATAGGCGGTCGCGAGCTCGGCCGGCTGGCCCGGGCGCTTCATCGGCACCTGGCTGCCGAAATTGCGCACGCTCTCGGCCGGCAGGGTCGATGGAATGAGCGGCGTCCAGATCGGTCCGGGCGCAACGGCATTGGCCCTGATCCCCTTTTCCGCCAGCATCTGCGCCAGGCCCGCGGTGAAATTCTGGATGGCGCCCTTGGTGGTCGCATAGGCCAGCAGTGACGGATTGGGATTGTCGGCATTGACCGAAGCGGTATTGATGATCGCACTGCCCGGCTTCATGTGTTTCGCCGCCGCCTTCGTCAGGTAGAACATGGCGTGGATATTGACGCGGAAGGTGAGATCCCATTCCTCGTCGGGGATTTCCTCGAGGCTCTTGAAACTGGCCTGATGCGCTGCATTGTTGACGAGGATGTCGATCCCGCCGAGCTCGCGCACCGCCGTCTCGATGATCTCGCGGCAGTGACTGGCATTCTGCACGTCGCCGCGCACCAGCACGGCCTTGCGCCCCGCCGCCTCCACCTGTTCGCGCGTTTCATTGGCGTCGTCATCCTCTTCCAGATAGGAAATGAGGACATCCGCGCCTTCGCGCGCATAGGCGATCGCCACCGCGCGGCCGATACCGCTATCGGCGCCGGTGATAACGGCCTTCCTGCCCTCGAGCCTGCCGGACCCCTTGTAGGAATTCTCGCCATGGTCAGGCAGGGGATTCATGCGCGCCACTGTCCCCGGCATCGGTTGCTGGGGCGTGTCGAAAGGCGGTTTCGGATAGTTGAACTGCTCGGTCATGGGGTGCCTCGCTCAATTGGTTGTTCAGGTTCGGCCGCAGGTCCGCGGAAGGTGTTCCAGCGTGGCCGCAGGAATGTTTCGCCCCGCCGGAGCGGGCGTAATCACTCATTCCTAATTCGTTCAAACGCCGAATGTTCCGCCAGAACGCCCGGTTTTTTTGAGGAACATGCGCCCGATTGGCGGGTTGGTCAGGCATCGGGGAATAGGCCCCGAGCAACCCTGAAAAGGAACGTGAAAGGAGAAGAAAATAGCTGACAATGAACGCAACAATGACCGTTCGGGCCGCGGCTTCGCCTCGATGGACGACGACAGGCAGCGCGAGATCGCCAGCAAGGGCGGCCAGGCCTCGGGCGGCAATTTCGCCCATGACCAGCAGCGCGCCAGCGAAGCGGGCCACAAGGGCGGCCAGCAGTCCGGCGGCAATTTCGCCCATGACCGCGAGCGGGCGAGCCAGGCAGGCCACAAGGGCGGCACGGTCTCCGGCCAGCATCGCGCCGAGGAAGGCAGCCGCGGCGGTCAGCAGGGCGGCAATTTCGCCAGCGATCCAGAGCGTGCCCGCGAGGCCGGCCGCAAGGGAGGCCAGAGCTAGGATATTCCACGGCAGCCCCGGCCGCGCGGTTCGCCCGCTGGCCGGGGTTCGCCCGTTATATAGCCCGTAATATGGAGGCAGCGATGGCAGGCAGGAAAACCCATGAACAGCAGCTCCGCATCATCGAGAAGCGCGAGGAGACCGGCAAGGCCGACAAGGATTTCGACGCGAAGGCCGATCTGAGGAAGTCGGACGCCGCGCGCGACATCAGCGAACATGGCAATGCGGGGCCGCGCGTCAGGATACCGGACGACCAGAGCCGGCTGCGCGGCGAACATCAGGAGAGCCGCCACAACAAGCCGTCGCGCTGAGGCGACGCGATCATTACGACGCGGCAGGAATCCATGTATCATGCCTTGGCCGGACGCCCGAGTTCCATGGACCGCATGGACCGCATGGAGCACCGGGGCACGATGCAGGAAGGTCTGAACGAGCTCGCAACCCGGTTCTTCGAGATTGCGGCGCCGAGCAAAGGGAGAGATTGAAATGGATCAGTTGACAATGCTGCTTTTGTTCATCGGCGTCGGCACGCTCATAGGCGTCGCGCTTGGCATCGGGTCGCTCGTGCTGGCAAGCCGCAAGCACAACCAGCCGGAATAGCTGCACCACCGGTCATTCAATCGCAAATCGACCTTTCTCGTCGGGCCAGGTCCAGATTTCGGGGTCCGCGAGGATGGAATCGACAACGGCCGCTGCGCGCTGGCGCGTGGAAGGATGTTCTGCCAGAGCCATATATTGAGTCTCGATCTCGACGAGATAGTCGATGACCTGATCCCGCGCGATGCCCCTGCGCAATTGCGACGCCGCCGAGATCAAATGCTCGTCATATTCATCGGCAAAGGAAAGGTTCGCTTCGTCGTTCCATTTGCCGGCATCCGGTCCCAGCAGGCCAAATGGATCCCAGCATTTCCAGCCGATATCGCGCAGTCTGGACAGTTTTACTCTCGGCTCCGGTGAAATCTTCGACATGAACGACACTTTCAGATCATAGTGTGGTTTCTAGGCACTAAAGACCCGCCGGCCGAATGTCGACAGGCAATATCCCTCTACGCAAGACGTTCCTTGTCGGCCGAATATCCTTGTCCTATTGCGTCGATGGCGATGACGACGGAACGTTCGGCTGGTTGGTGTCGCCGCTCGACTGTTCGGACGTATCGATCCTGGCGCCATCATCCGTGCTTTCGCCGAAGATCTCGGCCGCGCCCCAGGCGATCATCGCGAGGATGAGGCCGACCACGAGCACCATCAGCACCGGCGTGCCGCGCTTGCCCTGTTTTGCGTCCGTCGCGCTTTCCACGGGTCCGTCTGTCGTTCTCTTGTCCATCATTCGTTTCCTCTTCGCTTTTGAAATGGAACAGGAAACAACCCGGAAGGTTCCATTCGCGGCCGCTCCCGGCGAAGAATGCGATGCCGCTATTTTCATTTGCGCCGCGAGCACCTATCTGCATGGCAGAAGCCATTCGGAGGATGCGATGCAGGGATTGAAATCATTGGTGCTGGTTCTCGGCCTCACGGCGCTCGTCGCCGGCTGCATGAGCAGCGGCTACAACACGGCCCGCACGCCGGATACCGACGCCTATGGCAGGGCCGAGCCGGCCGCCCATGATGTCGGCAGGGGCCTGTCAAAAGGCCTGTAGAACGCGGATCATGCGGGCGGCCCGGCGCTCTCCAGCACGTCCAGTGCCTGCCTGACGCTCGCCCTGCTCCAGCCTGCCCGCATCGCTTCCGTCACGATCGCGGCGACATTCGCTCCGTGCTCTTCGGCGGCGTCCATCCTGATGCGCAGGAATGTCAGGCAATCATCGTCGCCGCCGTCTATGCGGTCGGCACCAGCCATCGTAATCGTCATTGCACAGTCTCACTTCTTGCCGATCAAACATGCTTTGGCGGTTCGCGAACCTCATCCGGATTGGGCACCGGCATTTCGTCCGGCAGTTGCTCCGGCGGCGGTTCTTCCACCGGGATATCGCCCGGCCGGGGGTCCGGATCGGGCGGCAGTTCCTCCGGCCGTGGCGTCGGGCCGGGGTCTACCGGCCTGTTCGTATCGGGTCCCGGGTCCGGTATCTGTGCTTTATGGGTCATCGCAAATTCTCCCGCCGCAATCGCGGCAGTCATTCCTCCTCGAACATGACAGCGACATCGGAATTCGCCGACAGCCGCACCTTGTTGCCTTCGATCTCGGCTACCAGCGAGCTGGAAATGAAGTGGTGATGCCCCTCATGGGAGCCCTCGCCGCTATCCTTCCTGGTCAGCTTGATCCTTCCGCCCTCGACACGATCAACCGTTCCGATATGGACGCCATCGGCCCCGATGACTTCCATATGTTCCTTGATGCCCGCAGCTGTCATGATTAACCTCCATGGTGGGATGATGGTGGGTAACGCATGAGCGGCGCATTGGATGCATCGTGGCAACCGGAAATGGGAGTGGATCGCCGCATGGGCCATGAAATATTGACGCCGCGGGAGATGGCCGAGGCCGACAGGCTGACCATCGAAGGCGGCGGATTCAGCGGCTACCGGCTCATGCTGAATGCGGGAGATGCCATTGCCCGGCATATCCTCGCCCATCATGGCGGCGCGGCGGAAGTCCATATCCTCTGCGGCCCCGGCAATAATGGCGGCGATGGCTATGTCGTGGCGCGCCTCCTCGCACGGCGGGGCGTGCCGGTGCATCTCTGGGCGCTGGCAGAGCCCAGCAGCGGCACCGATGCGGCGCGCGCCAGGGCGGATTGTCTGGCGGATTTCCCGCTCGATCCCCGCCCGCTGCAGGCGTTCCAGCCGCCCCGCACGGGGCTGATCGTCGATGCCCTGTTCGGCGCCGGATTGAACCGGCCGCTGTCGGGCGCAGCGGCGGAGGCAATAGCGCGCGCCAACGAGGCCGCCTGCACCCGGATCGCCGTCGACGTGCCGTCCGGTCTCGATGGGCTGACGGGCCAGCCGCTGGGAGCGGTCTTCGCCGCCCATGCCACCATCAGCTTCTTCAGGAAGAAGCCCGGCCATCTGCTCTATCCGGGCCGGGAGCTCTGCGGCCAGCTCATCATCGCCGATATCGGCATCGGCGCCGAAACCCTTGCCGCCATAGGGCCGAACTGCTTCGAGAATGCGCCGCCGCTATGGGTGGCGCAGCTGCCGCGACCGCAGGCCGAGACGCACAAATACCGGCGCGGCCATGTCGGCGTGTTGTCGGGCGGCGCCTGGAGCACGGGTGCGGCACGCCTTGCCGCCATGGCGGCGGCCCGCAGCGGCGCCGGAGCCGTGACGGTGCTTTCGCCCACCGACGCCATGGCGAGCAATGCCGCCCATCTGACATCGATCATGCTGCATGAATGCAATGATGCCACCGGTCTCCAATCCTTCGTCGAAGGGCGCAAGGTTTCCGCCTGCGTCCTCGGTCCGGGCTTCGGCGTCGGCGAAAAGACACGCGCCTTCGGCCGGGCGCTGCTCGAACTCGAAACGCCTGCCCTCGTCTTCGACGCCGATGCGATCACCGCGTTCAAGGGCGAGCCGCAAGCCCTGCGCCGCCATGGCGGCGATCTCGTACTGACGCCGCATGAGGGAGAGTTCGCGCGGCTTTATCCCGGCATCAACGCCGGCAACACGCCCTCGAAGCTGGAGCGGGCGCGCAAGGCGGCGGAGATTGCGGGCGCGACCATCGTCTACAAGGGCGCGGACACAGTCATCGCCGCGCCCGATGGCCGCGCCGCCATCAACAGCAATGGCACGCCGCTGCTGGCAACGGCCGGGTCCGGCGATGTGCTGGCCGGCCTCATCGCCGGCTTGATGGGCCAGGCGATGCCCGGCTTCGAGGCGGCCTGCGCCGCGGTCCATATACATGCGGCGGCGGCGCGGCATCTCGGCCATGGCCTGATCGCCGAGGACCTGCCGGCAGCGCTCGGCCCCATCATCGGCCGCATGATCGATCATGCGGAAGCCTGATAAAATATGCGCCCCGTCCGGTAGCGTTAACCCGGTCTTTACCTTGATCCTTCACCTTGATCGGCAAGCGCGATAAGGTACTGCGTACGCGCTCAATATTTTCGATGTTGTCATTATCCTGTCGCAATGTCAGTGTAGTGATGGATCAAAGCGAATAGTTTACTTCCATTCTTGACCACGGATGTACTGGCACTGATGTAGAGGTAGACTTAGGAAGGTCGGGTAGCTCCCGGCCTTTTGCTTTTTCAGCGTCAAGTTCCTGTTCCGATTGGCCTTTTTGCCGAGATGCTTACCCGTGCTGGCGAAGCCAGTCAGTCGAGCGATCCGACCTCGTCGGGAAGGCTGTGGTCAGCCCAGTCTTTCCGGGGGATCGGATCGCCCACCAGGAACTCAAACGCGGCGACCTTTTTATGATCCGGGGTCAGTTCGCATTTGTATTGAAGCCTGAACCAATCCCGTTTGCTGTGTAGCGCGGCGCCGTCAGCCGAAAAGGCGTTCCCGACCATCTTCGGGTCCGCCATGGCATAGGCGACTACCCGATCAGGCAGGAACTGCTTGCTCCATGCCCCGACCTGCGCCATGGCTTCGAGGCCGCAAAGCTGCTCGACCTGATCGGTGGGTGCGAGTGCCGCCAGTTCCTTTCTCGCGTCCCGGCTGCGGGGATCGTCAAGAACCTTCTCCGACAACATGCGCGACGGCTTCACCATCGCCGGCATTTCATCGCGGGGCTGTGCTGCCTGCGGAATTGTCGACGTGTCTGCGCGATCTTCCGGCCTGTTTTCCTGCGCTGCCTCATCCGTTACGGGCGGCGAAACCTGCTGTGGCAGGTCGTGCTTTTCTTCGACCGGAGCCGAAAGCGATACGATTTCCACGTCAATGCTTTCCTCCTGCGGAGGCTTGAATTGTGGCCGATCCGGCAGCAGCAGAACACCCAGACATGCGGCAACGTGCAGGAGGACCGAAGCACCAAAGCTCCATCCTCCATGCTGATCCTTAACCCTCGCCGTCCCCTGCATCATTATCCGTCAAGCTGCTGGAGCTTGACGAAATTGCTGGTGCAGACACCCTTCGCGCCTCCTGCCAGGACGATCATGAATAGAGCGATGGCTGCAATAACTACGCGCATGAACTGGATTACCTTGGGAACTGGGCAGAAGAAGCATCGCGATTTCTTTCATCAATGACGACGCAAACATGGTTGTGCGGATACCTCAAGACCCTGAACCATCGAAACTGGCACTGTAAAGGTGCATTTCTGATCCTCCGGTGCGCTGCGCGCCTCCAAACATGCGGAATTCCACCTCCGCTGGTAGCATAAAACCTGCGCCCCATGCCCATTTACCGGTTTCGCGAGGCGGTTTACCGTTCACCCGGCAGCCTGAACGGCTCCGGGCCATCGGGCATGCCGCTTTCCCGACGCTGGTCCCGCCCTGCCATGAAAACCCTTGAACATTTGATCCGCGGCGGCAAATATGGTGCGTCAAGCTCAAGGGTGGAGAGCCATGGAAGAGAATGATCGAGCGGTAGCCGATGCTGCCGGCCAGTTGAAATGGCTGACGCCCGACAATGTCGGCGCCGTCCTGAAGGGCCTGCCCTTCAAGGTTCGTACCGCCCTTCGCGCCGCCGCCCACCTGCCGCGCGGCAGCCTGACGATCACCACGCCGGACCGCCAGACCTTCAAGGTCGTCGGCAAGGAGAGCGGGCCGGAAGCGGCGTTGATCCTGCACAATTGGAACCTGCCGCGCCGCGCCTTTTCCGGCGGCACGATCGGCGTCGCCGAATCCTACATGGATGGCGATTGGGACAGTCCGGACGTTACCACCTTTCTCGAACTCTTCGTCGTCAACGAGCAGATCGGCGAAAAGCTCGCCGGCGGCATGAACTGGCTGGCCAATTCGCTGCAGCGGGTGCGCCACTGGATGAACGAGAACACGCCCAGCCGCTCGCGCCGCAATATTTCCGCGCATTACGATCTCGGCAATTCATTCTACCGCGAATGGCTCGATCCGACCATGACCTATTCCTCCGCGCTCTACAGCGAGGGCGCCAATGATCTCGAAAGCGCCCAGACCGCGAAATATCGCGCCCTGGCCCGCAATATCGGCATCACGCCGGGTTCGTCCGTACTGGAGATCGGCTGCGGCTGGGGCGGATTTGCCGAGTTTGCGGCGCGCGAGATCGGCGCCCGGGTGACCGGCCTGACGATCAGCCGCGAGCAATATGCCTATGCCACCGAGCGCATCGCCAAGGCGGGCCTTGCCGGCAAGGTTGATATCAAGTTCCAGGACTACCGCGACGAGACCGGCCGCTACGATCACATCGCCTCCATCGAGATGTTCGAGGCGGTGGGCGAGAAATACTGGCCGGTCTTCTTCGGCAAGGTCAGGGACTGCCTCAAGCCCGGTGGCAGCGCCGGCATGCAAATCATTACGATCAATGACGAATCCTTCGATCGCTACCGCAAGCGGCCGGACTTCATCCAGCGCTATGTCTTCCCCGGCGGCATGCTGCCGACGCCGTCGAAACTCAAGAGCCTCGGCAAGGAGTTCGGCCTCGACCTCTACCGCGAAAACGTCTTCGCACAGGACTACGCCCGCACCCTCGCCGAATGGCGCGACCGGTTCTGGAACTCCTGGGACAGGCTCCGGCATCTCGGTTTCGACGGCCGCTTCAAGAAGCTCTGGGAGTTCTACCTGTTCTATTGCGAGGCCGGTTTCCGCTCCGAATATATCGACGTGCGCCAGGTCTTCTATAAGGCGTAGGTCTTCTACAAGGCATAAGTCTTCCATAAGGCATAGCCGTCGAAACGCGCGCCAAACGCCCGGATTTGCCGGCTGAATTCGGCTGTACGGGCATGAGCATCCACCGGATCGCGGCCTTCATGTGCAGGATTCGACCATTTTGGTGCAAAAACCGGCCATATTTAATTGAACGATCGTTCAATTAACGCCTCAACCGCCGGCGATCTCGATCAGGCCGGTCTCGACGCCGAGGCCGGTGCGGTCCGCCACCTCGCGCAGGGCAAAGGACGAGTTGATCTTGGTGACATGCGGCATGGCCGAGAGCCAGAATTTATGGATGCGCTCATAGTCCTCGAGATCCTTGGCGGCGACGCGCAGCAGGTAATCATATTCCCCCGACATGAGGTAGCAGACCAGCACATTGGGACAGCGGCGCACCGCCGTCTCGAATTCGCGCAATTGCTTGTCCGCCTGCCCGGACAGCGAAATGTTGACGATCACCGTCACCGGATGGCCGAGCAGCTTGTTCGAAAGCCGCGCGTGATAGCCGCGGATCACCCCCGACTTTTCCAGAATGTCCAGCCGGCGCGAACAGGCCGATTGCGACAGCCCGACCCTGTCGGCAAGGGTCGCATTCGACATGCGCCCATCCTTCTGCAGATTGTCGAGAATGGCGATATCGATCCTGTCGAGCGGCATTATTGAAAGCTTCCCCTTATTATCGTCGTTTTCACGCAAGGATACGCGGAAACAAGCCGCTGGTCGAGGGGATTTGGCAAGGACATGCGGTTTATTCTGTGATGTTATTGCACATCAACCGAAACAGCAGAACCAGATGAGGAGGCGTTATGCGCGTTGGCTGCCCTAAAGAAATCAAAAACCATGAATATCGCGTCGGCCTCACTCCGGGCGCCGTACGCGAATATGTTGCACATGGCCACGAGGTCATCGTCCAGTCCGGAGCTGGAGCAGGAATTGGCGCCGACGATGGAGCTTATCAGGCCGCGGGCGCGAAGGTGGTAAAGACCGCCGAAGAAGTTTTTCAGCAATCGGACATGATCGTCAAGGTCAAGGAGCCGCAGCCATCCGAATGGACGCAGCTGCGCGAAGGCCAGATTCTCTATACTTATCTGCATCTTGCGCCGGATCCCGAACAGACCAGGGGCCTGCTGGCATCGGGCGTCACCGCGATCGCCTATGAAACCGTGACCGACGATCGCGGCGGTCTGCCGCTGCTGGCGCCGATGTCCGAAGTGGCTGGCCGGCTGGCGATCCAGGCTGGCGCCACCGCATTGCAGAAGGCCAATGGCGGCCGCGGCGTGCTGCTCGGCGGCGTTCCGGGCGTGCTGCCGGGCAAGGTGACGATCATCGGCGGCGGCGTCGTCGGCATCAATGCGGCGATGATGGCGACCGGCCTCGGCGCCGACGTGACCATCCTCGACCGTTCGATCCCGCGCCTGCGCCAGCTCGACGATATTTTCCGCGGCCGCATCCATACGCGCTATTCGACGATCGAGGCGCTGGACGAGGAAGTGTTCTCGGCCGATGTCGTCGTCGGCGCCGTGCTGATCCCCGGCGCCGCCGCGCCGAAGCTCGTCACCCGCGAGATGCTTTCGGGCATGAAAAAGGGCGCGGTCATCGTCGATGTGGCGATCGACCAGGGCGGCTGCTTCGAGACCTCGCATGCGACCACGCATTCGGAGCCGACCTATGAGGTCGACGGCGTCATCCATTATTGCGTCGCCAACATGCCGGGCGCCGTTCCGGTGTCGTCCGCCCACGCCCTGAACAATGCGACCCTGCAATATGGCCTGCAGCTTGCCGATCGCGGCGTGAAGGCGCTGGTCGACAATCCGCATCTGCGCAACGGGCTCAACGTCCACCGGGGCCGGATCACCAACCGCCCCGTCGCCGAGGCGCTCGGCCTCGAAATGGTCGAGCCGAAGACGATCCTGGCTGCCTGACGCGCACGGGCGGGGCCGAGCGCCCCGCCCCTTGCCTCCCCCATGCCGAGCCTACGCTAGCCTCATGCCCGGCCCCTCATGTTGGGCCGCCCATGGTAGGCATTCAACAGACAAGCCTGCCGAACCACGAACCACGCAGCAACGTTTGTGCAATCTCTTGTTGGAGAGGCTGGATACGGAAAATCCGCACCACGCCCGCGAAAATCGCGTCTGGTCATTGAAATGGGGGGAGACGGGCGGTCTTCAGCGCGTCAGTATTGTATCAGGGTCGAGGTCCGAAGACCGCCCGCGACGTCTTTGCCTGCTGTCATTGCGTTTGTCAGACGCAACAACCCGGAAAACGAAGCGCCACCCCCGTTTCCTTCTGCAGTTTGCTGGATAGTCGGGTTTGTCACTTCCGACCGTCCGGCAACGCCATCCTTTCCCAGCTATCGAAACAGCACCGGAAGCTGCTCCCCCACTGGAAAGGACCGAAACAGAATACCCCGGCTTCAAACAGGGGGGATAAGTTTTTTTGGTAGCCGGGGCGAAGAATGAGCGAAATCAGCAGCTTGCAGGGCGAAATATTTTTTGAGGCCGAAAATCTATCCCACCGCGCGGGCCAGTTTGCCCCTGTTCAGGGCCGGTAAACGAGAGATGGCAATGATGTCCCGCGTGCTTCGACAAGCTCAGCATGAGGGGCTCAGCATCAGGGGAAGGGATTTTGGTGGCAGGATGGGAGTTCTCGTTCCACCCATCTACCAGTCAATTAAAATGCGTGATAGGGGAAGATTGTCGAGCGTCCTGCTGGGCAACTTGAAAGACAATCCGAGACCATTGGCTGGGCTTGACATCGGCACCACACGGCACTAGCTTGCCTGTAACAAACCCGCCACACGTCTCATTTTCGGATGAGGTCCTGTTAAGTCAGGCGTGCAAAAGGTGGGTGTTTTGTTTTTATGGCTATCTTCTCAAAGCCCGCACTGTCTCCCAAAGATCTCTTTGATAAACTTGTCAGTCAGGGAATGATTTTTCCCGACGAAGCTGTAGCTCTGGCATACATTCAAAATGTAGGAGCTTGTGGCGCTTGCTCCATAATGCAGCACTGACGTGGGGGCCTTCCACAGGCTCGGCATGAGGGAGAAATTGTGGGCTGCGACAAGGGCGGGAGCTGTGGTGCGCAAGCCCGCAGGATGACCACGCAGCAAATCCCACCCCGCAATACCCCCCCTCAGTCCCAGGCTTCGATCTCCGCATCGGCGAAGCTCACCGGCCGGAAGCCCATGCGCTGGTAGAGCTGCAGCGCGCGCGGGCTGTCGAGCGTATTGGTTTCGATCCTGATCTTTTCCGGGTCGCCCATCCAGGCGGTCAATATGGCCTCGTTGAGGAAAAACCGCGCGAGGCCCAGCCCCTGAAATTCCGGGACGAGGCCGAAATAGAGGATCTCGGCGATCCGCGTCTCCTCGTCGGTGACGATTTCGAAGAAGCCGCCCGGCGAGCCATCGACATAGAGCACGTGGATCTCGACATTGTCGCGGTGGATCATCGCCGCCAGCGTCGCGTCGTCGACATCGCGGCGCATGGCCCAATGGTGCGATTTGCCGACCTGCTCATAGAGAAAACGGTAGAAGGGCAGCGAAATCTTCGACGCGCGCATCAAAGCGAGCTTGTAGCTGACGGGCATCGGCACCGCGTGCACCAGCCGCTCGGTCATTTCCAGATGCGTCACCCGCGTTTTCAGGATGCGCCTGGCCATGTCAGGCGTCGCCCGTCGCCACGGGCGTCTCCTTGCTGCCGCCCCATTCCGTCCAGGAACCGTCATAGAGCACATTGTCGCCGTGGCCGAGCGATTCCAGCGCCAGCGTGATGACCGCGGCAGTGATGCCGGAGCCGCATGTGGTGGCGATCGGCCGGTCGAGATCGACCCCCGCCTCGCCCAGAACCCGGCGCAACCCGTCGAGATCCTTCAGATAGCCATTATCGGCCAGCGTCGAAGACGGAACGTTGCGCGCGCCCGGCATGTGCCCCGAGCGAAGCCCCTGGCGCGGCTCCGGATCGACGCCCTTGAACCGCCCGGCCGAACGGGCATCGGCGACCTGCCGGCTGCCGGTCTGCACGATCTGCAGCATCTGCTCGAAGCTGGCGACGCGCGCGGCGTCGAAATCCGCCACGAAAGCCGTCGGCGCGATGCGCGTCGCCTCGGCCGTCACCGGCCTGCCCGCCTTTTTCCAATTGTCGAAGCCGCCATCGAGCACATGGACATTGCGCGCGCCCATGATGCGGAACATCCACCAGACGCGCGGCGAGGTGTACATGCCCGGCCCGTCATAGATGACGATCGTATCGTCATTGGCAATGCCCATGCTGCTGGCGGCGGCGGCAAAGGCCTCCGGCTTCGGCAGCGTATGCGGCAGGGAGGAAGCCGGATCGGACGTTTTCTCATGGTCGAAGAATATCGCGCCGGGAATATGGGCGGCGTCATATTCGGCCTTGGCGTCGCGGTTCTGGAAGGGGAAATACCAGGATGCGTCGAGGACCGTCAGGCCGGGCTGTTGCAGCCGCTCCTGCAGCCAGTCGGCCGAAACCACGAAGGGACTTTTCTCGCTCACTCTATGCTCCTTCCGGCAAGGCGCCGAAGCGGATGCGGAACCGCCGGTTTTCCTTGCCCTTCTTTTCGATCTTGCCGATATGGATTTCGCCGACCTCGCCCGTCGAGGCGACATGGGTGCCGCCGCAGGGCTGCGAGTCGATGATGCCGTTTTCGCCGATGCAGACAAGCCGGATCCGGCCCGTCCCGACAGGCGGGCGCACATTCTTGGATTTTATCAGCCCGGGATTGGCCGCCAGTTCCTCGTCCGTTATCCAGCGGGTGAAGATCGGCTGGTCGGCGCGCACCAGTTCCATCAGCCGTTCGGTGACGCTTTCCTTGGTGAAACCCGCATCCGGCAGGTCGAAATCGACCCGGCTGTCATCCTCGCCGACCGCGGCGCCGGTGATCGGGAACGGGCAGACGACGCTGAGAAGATGGCAGGCCGAGTGCATGCGCATGAGCCTGTAGCGGCGCTCCCAGTCGATACGCAGCACGAGATCCTCGCCGACGGCAGGCAGCGGCTGGCCGGCATCGGCGATGTGGATGATCTCCTCCTTCGTCTCGCCGGTCACCGTCGTCGCGATGCGGATTTCGGAACCGTCGCCGCGGAGCATCAGCCCGCTATCGCCGGGCTGCCCGCCGGACGTGGCGTAGAAGTTCGTGCGGTCGGTGATGATGCCGCCGCGCTCATTGACGGCAATGACGCGCGCCGGCGTCTCCTGCAGGTAGGAATCGTCGCGGAACAATATGCCTGAATCGAAAGCCATCATCTGTTCTCGAACGGGACGGAAATCTCGCTCGTCGCTTCCATCCAGGCTGGAACGGGAAGCTCCTTGGAGCGCAGGAATTCCGGATTGAACATCTTCGACTGGTAGCGATTGCCATAATCGCAAAGGATCGTCACGATGCTGTGGCCGGGGCCGAGATCGCGCGCAAGGCGGATGGCGCCGGCAATATTGATGCCCGTCGACCCGCCGAGGCACAGCCCCTCCTCCTGCACGAGATCGAAGACGATCTCCAGCGCTTCGGCATCGGGGATCCGGTAGGAATAGTCCGGCTTGAAGCCTTCGAGATTGGCCGTCACCCGGCCCTGGCCGATGCCCTCGGTGATCGAGCCGCCCTCGGACTGGAATTCGCCGGTCGTATAATAGGAGAACAGCGCCGCGCCGAAGGGATCGGCCAGCGCGATCTTGATATCCGGCCGCTGGGCGCGCAGCCCCTCGGCAACGCCGGCGAGCGTGCCGCCGGAGCCGACGGCGGAAACGAAGCCATCGATCCTGCCGCCGGTGTCGCGCCAGATTTCCGGCGCCGTGGTTTCCACATGCGCCTGCCGGTTGGCGACATTGTCGAACTGGTTGGCCCAGATCGCGCCGTTCGGCTCGGATTTCGCCATCTGTTCGGCGAGGCGGCCGGAGACCTTCACGTAATTGTCGGGATTCTTGTAGGGCACGGCGGGCACCTCGACGAGCTCGGCGCCGAGCAGGCGCAGCGCGTCCTTCTTCTCCTGGCTCTGCGTCTCGGGGATGACGATGACGGTGCGGTAGCCGAGCGCCTTGGCGACCATGCTGAGCCCGATGCCGGTATTGCCGGCCGTGCCCTCGACGATGACGCCGCCGGGCTTCAACAGGCCGCGCCGTTCCGCATCGCGAATGATGTAGAGCGCGGCGCGATCCTTGACGGACTGGCCGGGATTGAGAAACTCGGCCTTGCCATGGATTTCGCAGCCCGTGAGTTCGGAAGCTTTCCTCAGGCGAATGAGCGGCGTGTTTCCGATGGCATCGATCACAGAATCAAACATGGGCAAATCCTTCAAATGCGAGACTTGAACCTATGTGCCCGTGACGATCCGTTCAAGCAAAGAAATAACCGCCGGATCATGGAAAACGCCGCCCCCGGATGGTCCGGGGACGGCGTTGGATAGAATGGCGTTGGATAGAATGCGCTGGATAAAATGGCGGGGGATCAGGCCGCCTTGTTGCCGAACGACTTGCGGTTGCGGCGGAAAGGCCGCTTCTGCGCCGGAGCACCATCATTGCTCCAGATCTTCTCGCCGCTTTCCTGGCGCGGCTTGCCGCTACCATTGCCCTGGCCGCGATGCGGCTTCTTGGCCGATGCGGGCTTCGGGGCATCGCGCCGGGCCGGGCGCTGGTCATTATTGGCGGCGCGCGCCGGCAGGCTCGCAAGATCGACCGGCGAATCGACGACCGGGAGGCGCAGGCGCGTCACGCGCTCGACCGCCTTGAACTTGGAGCCTTCCTCGGCCGGATCGTAAAGCGTGATCGCATTGCCCGAAGCGCCGTTGCGGCCGGTGCGGCCGATGCGGTGCACATAGCTTTCCGGCTCGTCCGGCAGGTCGAGATTGATCACATGGCTGATGCCGACGACATCGATGCCGCGCGCGGCGATATCGGTGGCGACGAGAATGCGGACCGAACCGTCCTTGAAGCCGTTCAGCGCCCGCTGGCGCGCATTCTGCGACTTGTTGCCATGGATCGCGGCAACGCTGTAGCCATCCTTGTCGAGGACGCGGGTCACGGCATCGGCGCCGTGCTTGGTGCGGGTGAAGACGATGACGGAGGAGAGGCTCTCATCCTTCAAGAGCGCCGAAAGCATCTGCTTCTTCTGCCGGGTCGGCACCATGTGGACGACCTGCTTGATCTCGGCGGCGGTGGTGCCCTGCGGGGCAACCTCGACGCGGATCGGATCGCGCAGCAGGCTTTCGGCCAGCGCGGTGATTTCCTTCGGCATGGTGGCGGAGAACAGCGCCGTCTGCCTGTCGCGATGCGTGCCCTTGGCGATGCGCTTCACATCATTGATGAAGCCCATGTCGAGCATGCGATCGGCCTCGTCGAGCACCAGCCAGCGCGTTTCCGACAGATCGACGCGATTGTCGCGCACGAGGTCGGTCAGGCGGCCGGGCGTGGCGATGAGAACATCGACGCCGCCCTGCATCCTGTTGATCTGCGCGCCGCGCGAAACGCCGCCAAGGACGAGAGCGGTGGAGATATGGGCGCCCTTCGACAGCTTGCGCACGGTCTCTTCGATCTGCACGGCAAGCTCGCGCGTCGGCGCGAGGACGAGCGCGCGGCAGGTCTTGCCCTTGCGCTTGTCGCCGATGGTGATGATCTTCTGCAGGATCGGCAGGCTGAAGGCCGCGGTCTTGCCGGAGCCGGTCTGGGCGATGCCGAGAACGTCCTTGCCGGCCAGCTGCGCCGGTATCGCCTGTTCCTGGATCGGCTTCGGCTGGTCCATCCCGGCTGCTTCAAGCGCCTTCAGGAGGACGGGGTTGAGACCCATGGCGGCAAAGCCGGTTTTTTCTGTAGTTTCCAATTCAATTCTTCTTTCAGCGGGCATGATTGTGCATGACCGTCAATGTGTCAGACAGGGCGCAACCTGTGTGCGTAATATTTGATAAACGACGAGACGCGGGAATGAAAATTCCATGCGACTTGCGCAGCCGTGCCCATCGCATCGCGCGATTGAGACTAAGACGCCACGAAGTCCATAAAAGGAAAACCAGCCTGTGCCGGTTCAAGCGCCTGGACCGCATATGGGCTCATCCGCGCGAAAATGCAAATGATTTATTGTGCGGCGCACCCTGCGCCGCCGTTTAGGCCCCGAAAAACGCTAGGCCCAAAAAACGCTAGGCCCTGGCGAACCGCTTGGCCCCGGCGACGCAGAGGATGACCGCGAGGGTGACGAGCACCATCTGCCAGCCCACCGGCTCACGCAACAGGGTCGCCGCGAGGAGCAGCCCGAAAAACGGCTGCAACAGCTGCAATTGGCCGACCGCGGCTATGCCTCCCTGCACCAGGCCGCGATACCAGAAGATGAAGCCGATGAGCATCGAGAACATCGAGACGTAGAACAGGCCGAACCAGGCCGGAGCGCCGATGCCGGCCCAGTCCGATGGCAGCAGCGCCAGCGACAAAGGCAGCATCAGCGGCAGCGACAGCGCGAGCGCCCAGGAAATGACCTGCCAGCCGCCGAGCCGGCGCGACAGCCGCGCGCCATCCGCATAACCGAGGCCGCAAACGAGAACCGCCGCGAACATCAGCAGGTCGCCCGTCATCGAGGCGCCGGAATTCTGCGTCAGGGCGAAACCGGCGACGAGCAGGCTGCCGAGGCAGGAGAACAGCCAGAACATCGGCCGCATGCGCTCCCCGCCGCGCAGCACGCCGAATATCGCCGTCGCCAGCGGCAGCAGGCCGATGAACACGATCGAGTGCGCCGCGTCTATATGCTGCAGCGCCAGCGCCGTCAGCAGCGGGAAGCCGACGACGACACCGAGCGCCGTGACCAGCAGCGAGCCGAGATCCTGCCGCGTCGGCCGCTTCTCGCGAAACACCAGCAGCAGCGCCAGGCCGCACAGCGCGGCGATCGAGGCGCGTGCCGCCGTCAGGAAGATCGGATCGAAATCCGCCACCGCAACGCGTGTCGCCGGCAGCGAACCGCTGAAGACGAGCACGCCGATGAAGCCATTGATCCAGCCGCTGGTGACCTTGTCCGATGCCATGTCTTTCGATGTGATGTCTTGCGATGTCATGTCTTTCCATCCGTTTTCCCTTCCGTTAGCGCGGCAAGGGCTGGATTCGCCAGAGACGATACAGTACAATTCAACCAAACTGTCATGGAGCAAGAGCCAGTACAGATGGATGACACCACCTCCCCGGCCATGGACGAAAGTGCAACGCTCGTCGAAAAGGTGATGCGCGAAATCCTCCGCCGCATCACGGCGCGCACGCTGACGCCGGGCTCGCGGCTGCCCTCCATCCGCAGCCTTGCCGCCAGCATGGCCGTGTCGAAATCGACGGTGGTCGAGGCCTATGACCGCCTTGCCGCCGAGGGCAGCATCCAGCCCCGCCCCGGTTCCGGCTTCTATGTCTCGGGCCGCCTGCAGCCGCTCACATTGACCGAGATGGAGCCGAAGCTCGATCGCGCGATCGATCCGCTGTGGGTTTCGCGCAGTTCGCTCGAAGCCGATGGCGGCGCCTCCATGCCGGGCTGCGGCTGGCTGCCATCCGGGCTGATGCCAGAACAGGCCATCCGCCGCGCCATGCGCTCGCTGGCCAAGGCGCAGAGCGCCAGCCTCACCGACTATTCGACGCCGCAGGGCTTGCAGCCGCTGCGCCAGCTTCTGGTGCGGCGGCTGGCCGAGCGCGGCGTCGAGGCCATGCCCGGCCAGATATTGCTGACGGAATCCGGCACGCAGGCGATCGACCTGCTCTGCCGGCTGCTGATCGAACCCGGCGACGCGGTGATTGTCGACGATCCCTGCTATTTCAACTTCCGCGCCCTGCTGAAGGCGCACCGCGCAACCATCGTCGGCGTGCCCTATACCCCTGCCGGGCCTGACCTCGACAAGTTCAGCCAGGCGCTGGCGGAGCACAGGCCGCGCCTCTACATCACCAATTCAGCCATTCACAATCCGACCGGGGCGACGCTGTCGCCGGTCGTCGCGCATCGGCTGCTGAAATTGGCCGAGCAGCACGGTCTGACCATCATCGAAGACGATATCTTCGCCGATTTCGAACAGGAGCCCGCGCCCCGCCTTGCCGCCTTCGACGGGCTGGAGCGGGTGATCCACATCGGCAGTTTCTCGAAATCGCTGTCGGCGTCGTTCCGCTGCGGCTTCATCGCGGCGCGCCGCGACTGGATCGAACCGCTTGTCGACCTGCGCATCGCCACATCCTTCGGCGGCGGGACGCTGGCTTCCGAGCTCGTCTTGCTGATGCTCAAGGACGGCACCTATCGCAAGCACATGGAGCAATTGCGCGCCCGCCTCGCCCGCGCCATGAACGAGACGCGTGCGCGCCTTCATACCATGGGGATCGAACCCTGGATCGAGCCGCGCGGCGGCATTTTCCTGTGGTGCCGGCTGCCAGACGGCGTGGATGCCGCCGAAATTGCCCGTTTCGGCCTTGCCCGCGATGTGGTCTTCGCTCCGGGCAACGTGTTCAGCGCCTCGCAGACGGCCCAGTCGTTCATGCGCTTCAATGTTGCGCAATGCGCGGACCCGAATATTTTCACGACCCTGCGCGAGGCGATTGCAGACCAGAAGCAAGTGCGTGCAGCTTGAGGACGCTGTTCCAGTTGCGGGCCGTCACCGACAGGCCGAGCGTGTGCTCGATCTTGGTGTGCAGCCTGGAATTCGAGAAACCGTCCGGCGTGTAATAATAGAGCACGCGGCCCTTGATGCTGAATTGTTCGGTTCCCCTCACCTTTGCCCGCAGGGCCTCCACGGCTTCCGCCGCCGGCTCGCGCTCCAACAGAAACGCATGCAGATATTGCGGCACGTCGGCGGGAAACGGATTTTCGTCGATCAATCGCTGCCATTCGGCGAGATCCGCGACAAGGATGGCCTTGGCGAACTGAAATTCCCGGAGCACCACCGGCGCGATGCGCGCGATGATCTTTTCCGGCCGATCGCCGGACGTCAGGACGACATTGCCCGTATTGATAAAGGTGCGGACATTGTCGAACCCCGCTGCCGTCAGTGCCTCGCGCAACGGCTTGACCGGCAGGAGCGTATCGCCGCCGACGCCGCGGAATAGCACGATCCATGTCTTCTGCGCCCGGCTCATCAATTTCGGCCTATATGATCAATCCTGCAATCGCATCGTTTTCCGTGATGTCCTGATAGGCCCAGCCCGCTTCGTCGAAGCGCTTGAACAGCGCGTCGAAATTGCTCCTGTGCCTGGTTTCGATGCCGATGAGGACGGAACCGAAATTGCGGGCGGACTTCTTCAGATATTCGAACCGCGCGACATCGTCTTCCGGGCCGAGCAGGTCGAGGAAGGAGCGCAATGCGCCGGGCCGCTGCGGAAAGCGGAAGATGAAATATTTCTTCAGCCCCTCGTAGCGCTGCGACCGCTCCTTCAGTTCCGGCAAGCGCTCGAAATCGAAATTGCTGCCGGATATGACCAGAACCACATGCTTGCCGCGAAGATCGCTCTTCTTGAAATCCTTCAAGGCGTCGATGGCGAGCGCCCCGGCGGGTTCGACGACGATGCCCTCGATGTTGAGCATTTCGAGAATGGTCGAACTCAATCGATTTTCCGGAATCAATGTCACATCTTCCGGCCGGAAGTGCTTGAGAAGCTTGAAGTTTTCCTTGCCGATCTCACCGACCGCCGCGCCATCGACGAAATTGTCCACCGCATCGAGGCGCACGCGCTTGCCGGCTTCGAGGCTGCGCTTCAGGCTGGGGGCGCCCGCCGGTTCGACGAAGCGGAACTGCGTCTTCCAGCCGATATCCGCGAGGTAGCGGGTAACGCCGCCGGAGAGCCCGCCGCCGCCGACGGGCAGGATCATCAGATCCGGGCGGCTCTTCTCCGGCAGCTCGCGCGAGATCTCGTAGGCGACGGTGGCCTGGCCGGTGATGATGTCCGCATGGTCGAAGGGCGGCACCATGATTGCGCCGGTCTGCTCGGAATAATCGCGCGCAGCGGCGTAGCATTGGTCGAAAATATCGCCGACCAGCCTGATTTCGATGAATTCGCCGCCAAAACTGCGCGTCTTGTCGATTTTCTGCTGCGGCGTGGTGACGGGCATGAAAACCACGCCCTTCCTGTTGAAGTGCCGGCAGATAAAGGCAAAGCCCTGGGCATGGTTGCCGGCGGAGGCGCAGACGAACGAGGCGTCGCCATCCCTATGGGCGGCGAGATATTGCGATATGAAATTGAACGCGCCGCGTATCTTGTAGGAGCGGACCGGCGAAAGATCCTCGCGCTTCAACCATATATGCGCACCATATTTCTGCGACAGATAATGATTGAGTTGCAGGGGTGTCTCGGGAAACAGCGTGCGCATCTTGTCGGCGGCGCGCTGCACATGATCGGTAAAGGCAGTCATAGAAACAGTTCAACCTTCTTGAAAGTTCTGACGTCGATAATCCCCAAATCGGAAATACGCAATTCCGGAATGACCACGAGCGCCAGCAGCGAATGCTGCATGTAGGCATTGTTCAGGCTGCAGCCCATGGCGCGCATGGCAGCGACGAGCTTGTCCGCCTTGGCGGCAACCACTTCGGCTCTTTCATCCGACATCAGGCCGGCGATCGGCATTTCAACCAGCGCCAGTTCCCGTCCCTTCGAGTAGATGACGACGCCGCCACCGACTTCGCCGAGACGATTGGCGGCCTTGGCCATGTCCTCCTTGTTGGTGCCGACGACGATCATGTGATGGCTGTCGTGGGCGACAGTCGAGGCGATGGCGCAGTCGAGCGTATAGCCGAAGCCCGAAACGAAGCCGTTGACGACCTTTCCCGTGCCGCGATGCCTCTCGACGAGGGCGATCTGGCAAATGTCGTTGCGGCGGTCCATCTGCACCACGCCGTCGGAAATTGCGAGTTCGGCTTCGAGCGCCCGCGTCGGAGCCTGGTTTTCGATGACGCCGATGACGCGCGCCGTTGCGGTCTTGCCGGGTTTCGGCGCCGCGATGTCGAAATCCCTGGCGCGCAGGGTCTTGCCGAGCTTGATCGTGTTCCGTGCATAGGAAGGATAATCATAGGCGGGTATGTCGATGAGCAGCTTGCCGCGCTCCGCCACCAGGACGCCCCTTGCATAGACCCGGTCGATGGTGAGATTGGCAAGGTCGGAGACGATGAGGAAATCGGCGAGACGCCCCGGCGTTATCGAACCGATCTCGCGCTCCAGCCGGAAATGCTGCGCCGTGTTGAGCGTTGCCATCTGGATGGCCGTGACGGGCTTGAGGCCCTGGGCGATGGCGTGCCGCACCACCCTGTCCATGTGGCCCTCATTGACCAGCGTGCCGGAATGGCTGTCATCGGTGCAGAGAATGAAATTGCGCGGATCGAGCCCCTGTTCGGTGACCGCCTTGATCTGGCTGGCAACGTCATACCATGCCGATCCGAGCCGCAGCATGGCCCGCATGCCCTGGCGCACGCGGGCGATCGCGTCTTCCATGCGCGTGCCCTCGTGGTCGTCCTCGGGACCGCCTGCCACGTAGCCATGGAACGCCCTTCCGAGCTCCGGCGCCGCATAATGCCCGCCGACCGTCTTGCCTGCCCGCACCGTCGCATCGATGCCGCCGCGCATGGTGGCGTCATTGGCGGCGACGCCGGGGAAATTCATGACTTCGCCGAGGCCGACGATGTTGGGCCAGGTCATGGCTTCTTCTATGTCCTGCGGGCTGATCGCCGCCCCCGCATTTTCGAGGCCGGGCGCGGACGGAACGCAACTCGGCATCTGCACATGCACATTGATGGGCATGGCCAGCGCTTCGTCGTGCATCAGCCTTACGCCCTCGATGCCGAGGACATTGGCGATTTCATGCGGATCGATGAACATGGAAGTCGTGCCATGCGGAACGACCGCCCGCGTGAACTCGGTGACGGTGACCATGCCGCTTTCGACATGCATATGCGCATCGCAGAGACCCGGCACCAGATAGCGCCCGGCCGCATCGATCACCTTGGTCGTCGGCCCGATGCAATGCTGCGCGCCCGCCCCGACGAAGGCAAAGCGCCCGGCGACGACCGCGATGTCCACGCCGGCGATGATCTCGCCGGAATAGACGCTGACGAGCCTGCCATTGCGCACCACGAGATCGGCCGGCTGCCGCCCCATGGCCACATCGACGAGCAGAGGGGCGGAGTGGGTCCAGTCGGCTGGCCGATTGGCCGCGTTCGATCGTTTCGCCACAGTTTCACCTCGCTGAATTTCGGTTTCAAATCACATGCTACACCAAAAAACTTCGCGCAATGCACTTGCCGATTGTTTTGTCGAAATTATTAGCCGAAGCCC
This sequence comes from Phyllobacterium sp. 0TCS1.6A, assembly GCF_026420825.1. NCBI lineage: Bacteria > Pseudomonadati > Pseudomonadota > Alphaproteobacteria > Hyphomicrobiales > Phyllobacteriaceae > Phyllobacterium > Phyllobacterium sp. 0TCS1.6A. The sequence goes on along the minus strand of NZ_JAPMAB010000001.1, from coordinate 549,615 downwards.
ATGAAACGCTTGACATACCCCGGTTGCTCGCTTCCGATAGACTATTGTGCGCGGACTGGATTCTGGCGGGTCAAGGAGGAACGGCCTTGCCGGACGTAAAAAGGCGCAAAAAGAATGGGACTGCATCACTGGGAGGAGTTCGGATGCACAAATTTGGTATGACACTCGCGGCAACGGCCGCCCTTGCACTATTCGCCGGCAGCGCTTTCGCGCAGGCCTATCCCGAGCGCAGCATCACCATGGTCGTGCCATTCTCGGCTGGCGGTCCGACCGATACGGTGACGCGCCTCGTGGCGGAAGCGATGTCCAAGGATCTCGGACAGCAGATCATCGTCGAGAATGTCGGCGGCGCCGGCGGCACCCTCGGTGCCTCGCAGGTGGCCAAGGCCGAGCCTGACGGCTATACCCTGCTCTTGCATCATATCGGCATGGCGACCAGTGCCACGCTCTATCGCAAGCTACCCTATGATACGCTCAATGCGTTCGAATATGTCGGCCTTGTCACCGACGTTCCGATGACGATCGTCGCCAAGAAGGATTTCGAGCCGACCGATCTCAAGGGCCTGGTCGAATATGTGAAGGCCAATGGCGACAAGATCAGCCTTGCCAATGCCGGTATCGGCGCGGCGTCGCATCTGTGCGGCATGCTGTTCATGAACGAGATCAAGGTCCCGCTCGTCACCGTGCCCTACAAGGGGACGGGCCCGGCGATGACGGACCTCCTCGGCGGGCAGGTCGACCTCATGTGCGACCAGACCACCAATACGACCAAGCAGATCAAGGGCGGCACGATCAAGGCCTATGCGGTCACCTCGGCCAAGCGGCTGGACGCGCTGCCGGACCTGCCAACCGTAGCCGAAGGCGGCCTGCCGGGCATGGAAGTCGGCATCTGGCACGGCGTCTATGCGCCGAAGGGCACGCCTTCGGACGTCACCCAGAAGCTCTCCGCCTCGTTGCAGAAGGCGCTGAAGGACCCGAATGTCGTCGCCCGTTTCGCCGAATTGGGCACCGTGCCCGTTACCGATGCCGAAGCAACGCCGGACGGCCTCAAGTCCAAGCTCGAGAGCGAAGTGACGCGGTGGAAGCCGATCATCGAAGCGGCCGGCCAATACGCCGACTAGCGGGAGTTCGGGGCTGGAGCCCCTCAGGCTCCGGCCCCCTGATGTCATAAGAAAGCCGGGAAACGGCAATTGGGGGACGAATGAAATCCTTGAGTTTCAGCGCGCGCGACCTTGTGTGCGGGATCGTTTTCATTCTCGTCGGGCTGGTGTTCGGCGCGCAGGCATTCGGACTGGAGATAGGCACGGCGTTCCGCATGGGACCCGGCTATTTCCCGCTCGTCCTTTCCGGCATTCTCGTGCTGCTCGGCGTGATCGTCATCGTTCAATCGACGCAGGTCGAACATGAGCCGATGGGCCCGATCGCCTGGCGCGGCATCCTGTTCATCCTGCCGGCACCGATCATTTTCGGCCTCACCATACGCGGCCTCGGCTTCGTTCCCTCGCTGTTCCTGACGGCAATGGTGGCGGCATTCGCCAGCCAGCGCATGCGCCCGGGCACGGCGCTGCTTCTCGTCGGCGGCTTGACGTTGTTCTCCGTCATCGTCTTCAGCTATGCGCTCGGCCTGCCGTTCCGGCGTTTCGGCCCCTGGCTCGGCCAATAGGAGCGGGCCATGGATCTCATCAACAACCTCGTCCTCGGCTTCGCCACCGCCGGCCATCCCTGGAACCTGTTCTTCTGCTTCATCGGCGTCATCCTCGGCACGCTGATCGGCGTCCTGCCCGGCATCGGCGCGACGGCGACGATCGCCATGCTGCTGCCGATCACCTTTCAGCTCGAGCCGGTCTCGTCCCTGATCATGCTCGCCGGCATCTATTACGGCGCGCAATATGGCGGTTCCACCACCGCGATCCTGATCAACATGCCGGGCGAATCCTCCTCGGCCGTGACCGCGATCGACGGCTACCAGATGGCGCGCAAGGGACGCGCCGGCGCAGCGCTCGCCATAGCGGCGATAGGCTCGTTCTTTGCCGGTACCGTATCGACGGTGCTGGTCGCCGTCTTCGCCCCGCCCCTCACCTCCATCGCGCTGCAATTCGGCTCGGCGGAATATTTCTCGCTCATGATCGTCGGCCTGGTCTCGTCCATCGCCCTCGCCCATGGATCGGTGGTCAAGGCGCTGGCGATGGTCGTTCTCGGCCTGCTGCTGGGGCTTGTCGGCACGGACATCTATACCGGCACGCCGCGCTTCAATCTCGGCATACTCGAACTGTCCGACGGGCTGAATTTCGTCGCCGTCGCCGTCGGCGTCTTCGGCATCGCCGAGATCCTGCGCAATCTCGAAAACGAGACCGACCGCGACGTCGTCATCAAGAAGATCACCAATCTGTGGCCGACGCGGGAAGACTGGAAAGGCATGGTCGCGCCGATCCTGCGCGGTACGGCTATCGGTTCCGCGCTCGGCATCCTGCCCGGCGGCGGCGCCATTCTCGCCTCCTTTGCCTCCTACACGGTGGAAAAGCGCATGTCGGACCGGCCGTCCGAATTCGGCAAGGGCGCCATTGCCGGTGTCGCCGGGCCTGAATCGGCCAATAATGCCGGCGCGCAGACGTCGTTCATCCCGATGCTGACGCTGGGCATCCCGGCCAATCCGGTCATGGCGCTGATGATCGGCGCGATGATCATCCAGGGCATCGTGCCCGGCCCGAATGTCGCGACCGAACAGCCGGCATTGTTCTGGGGCATCATCGCCTCGATGTGGATCGGCAATCTCATGCTGATCCTGCTCAACCTGCCATTGATCGGGCTCTGGGTAAAACTCCTGACGATCCCCTATTACATGCTGTTCCCGGCGATCATCGCCTTCTGCTCGATCGGCGTCTACAGCGTCAATTCCAACGTCTTCGACCTCTATGCCGTCGCGTTCTTCGGCCTGATCGGCTACGGCCTTTCGAAACTGCGCTGCGAGCCGGCGCCGCTGCTGCTCGGCTTCGTGCTTGGCCCATTGCTGGAGGAGCATCTGCGCCGGGCAATGATCATGTCGCGCGGCGATCCTTCGACCTTCGTCACCCGGCCGATCAGCCTGACGCTGCTGCTTATCGCCGTCGCAGTGCTCATCATCGTGCTGCTGCCGAGCATCCGCAAGAAGCGCGACGAGGTCTTCGTCGAGGAGGCCTAAGGCCTGGAAAGGATGAAGTAGCTCACTTCTTCGCTGCTCGAAGGGTAATATTTGTAGGGCAGCGTGACGTGCTTCATTTCGGTAGCCGCCGGCGGCTTCAGCCCGGCGCTCTCCAGCAACGCGACGACCCGCGGGTTCGGATCATGGCCGAACCACACGACCAGCATCGGAAACTGGATCTGCTCCAACGCGTTGGGCATCTCGAAATGGATCGGCTGCAGCTTCGTATCCGAAAGGCGCAGATTGCCGGGCAATTGCGGACCATCCGACATGACGCTGCGATAGTCCCCGGACTGGCGCGTCTGCGCGAACAGCCCGGCATAGTCGAGCTGGCCGATCGACGGCTTGTTGCCGTCCCGCGCATAAAGCAGGTTGACCGCCAGCACGGGAACGACGAGCAAGGCACAGGCCACGCCGACGAAGCAGTAGCGCTTGAGCGCCGCAAGGCCGGCAATATTGCGGTGGATGACGATCGCGAAGAACAGCGGCGAAAGGAACAGCACCGGCTGCAGCCAGCGGTCCTTGACCTGCGCCGCGCCGCTGATCAGCACGCCGACAAGCACGATCGACAGCGCAAGGATCAATATGCGCTTGACCAGTTCCTCGCCATCATGCATCGGCCGGTCGGGCACGACCTTGTTGTTGCGGCCGCGCAGCGCCTCGATACCGAATATCGCCAGCGCGACGCCGGCGAAGAGAATGCCGTTGAGCACGAGCTCCCAGGCGCCGTGCAGCCGGCTCAGGATGAAATTGCCGCCATCATTGATCTGGAACTTGTCCGCCCGTGCCAGGGCATTCTCCGTATGCTCCAGGCTCCACAAGGCAGTCGGGCCGATGGCGACGAGGAATACCACCAGCGTCACCAGGCTGCGCCGCGACAGGAGCACGGCCCGGTAGGCCGGTATGGACAGGCCGGCGATCACGATGGCGACCATGAAGAAGGCGGCGTTGAACTTGCCGAGAAGCCCGGCCGCCAGCCCGAGCCCCAGCAGGGCGGCGGAGAGCCACGAGCGCGATTTCATGTGCCAGGCAAAGGCGAGGAAGGCCCAGGCGCAACCGGTCGTTCCCGCCACCGAATGGGTCAGCGTACGCTGCGACTCCCAGGCGATCTGCGGCAGCATGAACACGCCGAGCATGCCGGCCGCCGCCACCGCCTTCGGCAGGCCGAGCAGCCGCGCGCCGAAATAGACACTGAGAAACAGGCTGGCGAGCATGCTGAACTTGACGAGATAGAGCGTCGCAAGGCTGATGCCAAAAATGCCGGCCGCCATGCTGTTGATCCAGGTATAGAGCGGCGCCTGCGACCCGCCATATCCGGCCTGAAGCGCGCCGATATAGGCGAGTTGCTCCGCATCATCCAGGCCTGCGCCATTGGAAATGCTCGTCAGATAGAAAATCTGAAAGGCAAAATAGAGCAGAATGAACAATATTGGCCAGTTTTCGAGCCAGAAATTGTTGCGCGCTGTTTGTTCAGGAATGGGCGTCATTTCATCTTATTGGTGTTGCGGGTTGTGTTCTAGTCTAGTTCGCGGACCGAATCTACCCAATAAGCGACGATATCCATTGCCGGAGCATTGCGATCCGCAACCGGCGGTTTCAGCGCGAAAGTGTGAAAAACGTCGTTGACGGATGCGCCGGAACCAAGGAAAAGCATAGTCGCGCGGACGTGGTGAAACCGGTAGACACAACAGACTTAAAATCTGTCGGCCCCAGGCCGTGCGGGTTCAAGTCCCGCCGTCCGCACCAAGCTCTGCAGGAGCCGGCATCGCGCCCGGCTCCTGCATGGCTCGTTCATCCACAGCCATGTCGCCCGATTACGATGGACATGCACTTGCCCGCGCCCGAGCCGGCATTTAGGTTCATGTTCCCCGCAAGGAGAACTTGAATGACGAATGACGTGATCACCGCGGCAATGCTCGCGATCGGCGATGAACTGCTTTCAGGCCGGACCAAGGACAAGAATATCGGCCATCTCGCAGATATCCTGACCGCCGTCGGCATCGATCTCGAAGAAGTGAGGATCGTCCCCGACGACGAGGATCGCATCGTCGAGGCCCTGAACGCGCTGCGCCAGCGCTATGATTATGTGTTCACGTCGGGCGGCATCGGCCCTACCCATGACGACATCACCGCCGATGCCATCGCCAAGGCCTTCGGCGTACCCTGCGAACATGATTCCAAGGCGCTGGAACTGCTTGGCGCAAGCTATGCCGCGCGCGGCATCGAATTCACCGAGGCACGCAAGCGCATGGCGCGCATGCCGCGCGGCGCCGAACATATCGACAATCCCGTTTCCACCGCGCCTGGTTTCCGCATCGGCAATGTCCATGTCATGGCCGGGGTGCCTTCCATCTTCCAGGCGATGCTCGACAATGTCGTCCCGACGCTGAAGGTTGGCAAGCAGCTTTTGTCCCGCACCATAGATTGCCCCTTCGGCGAAGGCACGATCGCCGAGCCGCTGACCGAGATCCAGAAGCAATATCCGCAGGCGATCATCGGCTCCTATCCGAAATACCAGGACGGAACCTTCTGGACCGAACTGGTCGTCCGTGCGCGCGATCTCGATGTGCTTGTCGCGGCGGAAACGGCCGTGCAATCTATGATTGCATCATTGCACCAGAACAACGCTAACAGGTCTGCCCCATCAGGCGTATAATGCAAATGTCTGATTTCGAGTGACGCAACGCATGGAGGCCAAAATGGCATTTCGCACGATCATCGCATTCATCCGGAGCGAACGCGAGGCACGCCGCGTAATGGGTGCTGCGCGGCTGATTGCGCCTTCCAGCGGCCAGTCGCACATTATCGGGCTCTATACGATACCCTCACCCGTCGTCTATGCCGACCCCACGGGCTTTGCCGATACCACGCTGTTTGAAGCCCACGAGCAGCGGCACAAGGAGAATGCCGAAGCCATCATGGCGCTGTTCAACGCCGAAATGGCGACGAGCGGCGGCTCGCACGAGTTCCGCATCGTTCGCGCCGAGAGCAGCAGCCCCTCTGCCGGCGTGACCCAGAGCGCGCTGCGCGCCGACATCATCGTCGCCGGCCAACCGGACCCCAACGATCCCGATACCGTCAATGACGTGACCGACCCGCTGGTTATGGAGAGCGGCCGCCCGGTGCTGTTCGTACCCTACAAATCTTCCCTGCCCGAAAAGATCGAGCGTGTCGTCGTCGCCTTCAACGGCAAGCGGGAGGCTTCCCGCGCGGCTTTCGATTCGCTGCCTTTGATCGTCGATGCCGAGAGCGTCGAGATCGTATGGATCGATCCGAAGAAGACCACGGATCCCAACATGGAAATCCCCGGGACACCGCTTTCCGATGCGCTGCGCCGCCACGGGGTGAACGTGAAGCCGAGCACCATCGAATCCAATGGCGAGGCCACGGACAAGATCCTCAGGAAGCGGATCGAAGAGAATGACGCCTCGCTCTTCGTCATGGGTGCATTCAGCCAGTCGCGCTTGAAGGAATGGGTGTTTGGCGGCGTCACCACGTCGATCATGACGGACATGCCATGTCTGACGTTGATGTCGCGCTAGGCCCGGTTTCGCCCGGTGGCGATGGCGCATAATCCACAGGCGACTGGCATGGCAGCGCAGGATCGGCGCAAGCCGCTTGCCTTCCACGCCGTTTTCCCGTTATTGCGGGCCGATGTGAGCGCAAGTCGCTCGGCGATCAATCGATGGAGTTCGCGCCATGTCACTGCCTGACAAAGCCTTTCCGGTCTCCTGGGACCAGTTTCACCGCGATGCGCGCGCTCTGGCGTGGCGCGTGGCCGGCATGCAGCGCGAGTGGCGGGCCATGGTGGCCATCACCCGCGGCGGACTTGTGCCGGCGGCCATCATCTGCCGGGAACTGGGCATCCGCATGATCGAGACGGTCTGCATCGCCTCCTATCATGATTATGACGAGCAGGGCGAACTCAAGGTATTGAAGGATGTCGATGCCCGCCTGCTCGAGAACGAAGGTGACGGCGTCCTCGTCATCGACGACCTGACCGATACGGGCAAAACGGCGGCGGTCGTGCGCGCCATGATGCCCCGCGCACATTTTGCCACCGTCTACGCCAAGCCGAAGGGGCGTCCGCTGATCGATACTTTCGTCACCGAAGTCTCGCAGGACACCTGGATCTATTTTCCCTGGGACATGGGACTGGTCTATCAGGAACCGATCACCAAGGGCCACAAGGGCTGACGACCGGGACATTGCCGGTCAGCCAGCCGAGATCCCTCACCGCCCAAGCCGCGTCCAACTTCTCAAGCGGACCATATTCGGTCGCATTTGCGACCGCCGGCACGCATTGGCCATGATATCGGAACAAGTCGTCCGGATGATCCTTCATTCGGGTGTCACACTGGCGTGCTAGTCATTTTGGAATCTTGAAAATTTATCAGGAACCATGTCCAGGGTCCGTCGTTGTGGTATTTTTGCACTGCTGTTCAAAGAATGGCCACAACTGCCGGTTAGTGACGCCCGTTTGGGTCATCAACAATTGCTAATCGCGCGAATCGGTCCAAAATCACGCAGCAAGACAACGAAATGAGTGAAGCCTTGAATATTATGTATCAAGACGAGCTCGTAACCGCCAAGCGGATCGAGACCCCGAATGGAAGGGTCCGCCAGGTTGCCGCCCTCGTCTACAGGTTGAAGAAACAGGTACCGGAGGTGTTGCTGATCACGAGCCGCGGCACCGGGCGCTGGGTGCTGCCCAAAGGCTGGCCGCAGGTGGGCAAGACGTTCGTTCAATCGGCCGAAGCGGAAGCCTATGAGGAAGCCGGCGTTCGCGGCGAGACCTACCCTGTGCCCGTCGGCACCTACACCTATGAGAAGCACGATGTGTGCGAGGGCGAGAATGGCGACTTCACCGTCGATGTCTTCCCTCTCCTTTTCGAGCGCCAGGAAAAGAAATGGCCGGAGCGCGGCGAACGTCGCCTCGACTGGTTCAGCCGCGAGGAAGCCGCGCAGCGCGTCGAGGAGCCGGGCCTGAAAGAACTCTTGCGCAGCTTCGATCCGAATGCGGTCGTGGCGGGCTGATATTTTTCATTGTCCTTGGATGCGCCGGCGGCGTCCATCGGTCTTTCGTAGCGACGCCGACGCATCCCGTCGCAACATTGTCCGAAAATAATTTCGTTCTCCCCGTTATCCACATATGTGACACACAAGATGTTGCGTCATAAATTCGTCAGAAACTAATTCTTGACGCTGTGACCCGAGTCATTTTTTATGTAATCCGTTGCGTTGGTGGCGTGGCCGGAGTTTGTAGCCGGTCTTCATTTTCCAGTTAGAACAACGTTTTAACGCGGTTTCCACACGGGTCCGCGAGCAGCGATACATGTGCGAAAATGGAGGTTTCCCAAAGCAGGATCGAGGTGGACAAATTTAGCTGTTAACACTATATTTAGTGTTTGCAGCCATCATAACCACCAGATAGTGTTGAATGCCTTCAAGGCAGGAATCAAAGACGACGCATCGGGAATATGAACCGCCCGGAAGAGACCACGCCGAGATAACAGGCGGTTGGGAAAACCAGGGCGAAGCAGCCGGCTTTCGGATTCGAAGGCGGGATCAGAGGAATTGTGTCTGAGGCGCCAAGTCTTCACACGGCGCCGATTGGACACTATATATAGAGACGAGGACGAAGAAATGCGGATCGAACGGCGCTTCACGAAAGAGAACCAGTCGGCCTATGCGGAAATCGAATTTCGCGTAGCGACCAGCGAGATCAAGAATCCGGATGGATCCGTTGTGTTCCGCCTGGAAAATATCGACGTCCCGGCTCAGTTCAGCCAGGTTGCGGCAGATATCCTTGCCCAGAAATATTTCCGCAAGGCAGGCGTGCCTGCGCGCCTGAAGAAGGTCGAGGAGAACGCCGTTCCTTCCTGGCTCTGGCGTTCGGTCGCCGATGAAGAGGCTCTGGCGGAGCTGCCGGCCGATCAGCGCTACGGTTCCGAAATGGATGCGCGCCAGGTGTTCGATCGCCTTGCCGGCACCTGGACCTATTGGGGCTGGAAGGGCAAGTATTTCGACAGCGAGGCCGACGCCCTCGCCTTCCGCGACGAGCTTGCCTATATGCTGGCGACGCAGCGCGTGGCGCCGAATTCGCCGCAATGGTTCAACACCGGCTTGCATTGGGCCTATGGCATCGATGGTCCGGGCCAGGGTCACTATTACGTCGATCCGGATACCGGCAAGCTGACGAAATCCAAATCCGCCTATGAACACCCGCAGCCGCATGCCTGCTTCATCCAGTCCGTCGCCGACGATCTGGTCAATGAAGGCGGCATCATGGACCTGTGGGTGCGCGAAGCGCGTCTGTTCAAATACGGATCGGGCACCGGCTCCAACTTCTCGCATCTGCGCGGCGAAGGCGAAAAGCTTTCGGGCGGCGGCCGCTCCTCCGGCCTCATGTCCTTCCTCAAGATCGGCGACCGTGCTGCCGGCGCAATCAAGTCCGGCGGCACCACCCGCCGCGCGGCCAAGATGGTCGTCGTCGATGTCGATCACCCCGATATCGAGGAATATATCGACTGGAAGGTCAAGGAAGAGCAGAAGGTGGCGGCTCTCGTCACCGGCTCGAAGATCGTCAAGCAGCACCTTGCAGCCATCATGAAGGCCTGCGTCAATTGCGAGGCGGACAATGGCGATTGCTACGATCCGCTCAAGAACCCCGCATTGAAGCGCGAGATCAAGGCCGCGAAGAAGAACCAGGTTCCTGAAAACTACATCCAGCGCGTCATTCAGTTCGCGCGGCAGGGTTACACGGATATCGACTTCAAGACCTATGATACCGACTGGGACTCGGAAGCCTATCTGACGGTAGCCGGCCAGAACTCCAACAATTCGGTTTCGCTCAAGGACGAGTTCCTGCGCGCCGTGGAGAATGATGGTTCATGGAACCTGACGGCCCGCAAGGACGGGCGTGTGATGAAGAGCCTCAAGGCACGCGATCTTTGGGAAAAGATCGGTTACGCCGCCTGGGCTTCGGCGGATCCGGGCCTGCATTTCAACACGACGATGAACGATTGGCACACTTGCCCGGCGGCTGGTCCGATCCGCGCCTCCAATCCGTGCTCGGAATATATGTTCCTGGACGACACGGCCTGCAATCTGGCGTCGATCAACCTCCTCACCTATCGCGGCAAGGATGGCAAATTCGATATTGCCGGCTATGAGCACACCGCGCGGCTCTGGACCATCGTTCTGGAAATATCGGTGATGATGGCGCAGTTCCCCTCGAAGGAAATTGCCCGCCTCTCCTATGAATACCGCACGCTGGGCCTCGGCTATGCCAATATTGGCGGCCTGCTCATGACTTCCGGCATTCCCTATGACAGCGATGAAGGCCGTGCCATCTGCGGTGCGCTCACCTCCATCATGACGGGCATTTCCTATGCCACATCGGCGGAAATGGCCAAGGAACTCGGGGCATTCCCGAACTACGCGCCGAACGCTGCCAATATGCTGCGCGTCATCCGCAATCATCGCCGTGCCGCCTATGGCGAAAGCCAGGGCTATGAGGGTCTGGCCGTCAATCCGGTTGGCATTGTCGCCGATCATTGCCCGGAACAGGCGCTCATTACCCATGCGCGCTCCGCCTGGGACAAGGCGCTTGAGCTCGGCGAGAAGCATGGCTACCGCAATGCCCAGGCGACGGTCATCGCCCCCACCGGGACCATTGGCCTCGTCATGGATTGCGATACGACCGGCATCGAACCGGATTTCGCCCTGGTGAAGTTCAAGAAGCTCGCCGGCGGCGGCTACTTCAAGATCATCAATCGCGCAGTACCCGAAGCGCTGCGCACGCTCGGCTATTCCGAAAGCCAGATCGCCGAGATCGAAGCCTATGCCGTCGGCCATGGCAATCTCAATCAGGCGCCGGCGATCAATCCCGGCTCGCTGAAGGCCAAGGGCTTCACGGATGAAATCATCGCCAACCTGAATACGGCGCTGAAATCCGCCTTCGATATCAAGTTTGCATTCAACAAATGGACGGTCGGCGAAGCTTTTGCCAAGGATGTCCTCGGCTTCACCGATGAGCAGCTCAACGATTTCTCGTTCGAGATGCTGCCGGCGCTGGGCTTCACCCGCAAGGAGATCGAGGCTGCCAACGTCCATGTCTGCGGCGCGATGACGCTTGAAGGCGCGCCTTTCCTGAAGGAAGAGCACTATCCGGTGTTCGATTGCGCCAATCCGTGCGGCAAGATCGGCAAGCGCTATCTTTCGGTGGAGAGCCATATCCGCATGATGGCAGCTGCCCAGCCCTTCATTTCCGGCGCGATCTCCAAGACGATCAACATGCCGAACGAAGCGACCGTGGACGATTGCAAGTCGGCCTACATGCTGTCGTGGAAGCTGGCACTCAAGGCGAACGCGCTTTATCGCGATGGTTCCAAGCTGTCGCAGCCGCTGAACTCCTCCCTTCTCGCCGATGACGAGGAGGACGAGGATGATGCGGTCGAGGCGCTGATCGATGCACCTGCGGCAGCCCGCGCCGTGCAGGTCACCGAGAAGATCGTCGAGCGCATCGTGGAGAAATATGTCCATGATCGCGAGAAGCTGCCGAACCGCCGCAAGGGCTATACGCAAAAGGCCGTGGTCGGTGGCCACAAGGTCTATCTGCGCACCGGCGAATTCGACGATGGCCGCCTTGGCGAGATCTTCATCGACATGCACAAGGAAGGCGCTGCCTTCCGGGCGATGATGAACAATTTCGCCATCGCGATCTCGCTGGGCCTGCAATATGGCGTGCCGCTGGAAGAATATGTGGAGGCCTTCACCTTCACCAAATTCGAGCCGGCCGGCATGGTTCAGGGTAATGATGCGATCAAGAATGCCACGTCCATCCTGGACTATGTGTTCCGCGAACTGGCCGTCTCCTATCTCGATCGCCATGATCTCGCCCATGTGGACCAGTCGGATTTTTCCAATACCTCGCTTGGACGCGGTATATTCGAAGGCAAGGCCGAGCCTGTATCCAAGGGCCTGACCCGCGGTGCGAGCCTGACGGTCGTTGCACCGGCCAAGGCGGACCCGAAGGGAGCGGCCGCTCCGTCCAACGCCTCGAAGCTGGCCGTGTCTTCAAACGTCACGGCGCTGAACAGGTCCGCGACCGCCTTGGCCACCAAGCCTGTCGTGGCAGCCGTCAGCCAGGAATCCTCTGCCTTCAAGCGCGATTATGAGGAGCGTCCGGAGACTGAACTCAGCCCTTCGGCCGCACTCTTCGAGAATGAAGATGCAGAAGCCGCCGCCGAAGAGGCGAAGGCAGCGGCCAAGAAGGTGATTTCCGACCGCCGCATCAAGTCGATGATGCAGGGTTATACCGGCGACAGCTGCTCGGAATGCTCGAACTTCACGATGGTGCGCAACGGCACCTGCCTGAAGTGCGATACATGCGGCGCCACCAGCGGCTGCAGCTGATTGGCGGACAACGCCCATAGTTGAATAAAGAAACGGCCCGCCAGCGTAGCGGGCCGTTTCTTTTGCGCCCTGCCGGGTGTTGCCTACTCGATTTGATAACGCCGCGGAAGGCTTTGATTTCACGGAAAACTTGCAATCTGTTCCATCGCCATCTCGACATATCGTCTGCGCATCGCCGACGGGGCGGATGGGTAATGATTGCGACATCGGCAAATGTTGCCGGACAATGAAAAAAGCGGCCTGTAAAACCAGGCCGCTTTCTGCTTTCATTCATTGCGGGTCATTCTTTGCGGCGAGTTGATACGCCGTGCCGTCTTTTCTATTGGACGGCAATCATGCCGGCATCGGGCTCAGTTCGGGATCATTGACCGGCTGCGCCTTTTCGGCTCTGCGCGCTGCCCGCGACAGGATACCCTGCCGATTGACCGATTTCCGCTCCGCATCGATACGATGGATGAGGATTTCCGCCCGCTCGATGGAGCCGAGCAGCGCGAGTATGGTGCCGCGCTCCGCAGCACCGGCATTCGGACCAAGCGCCAGGGTTCGCGCGCGCAGTTCCTCGACGTCGGGGATACTGACATGGCCTGCCGGCATCGGCGGATTGGCGACGCCGTAGTCCGGCAGGATTTCCTGCAGCGAGGCGTCGAGCTTGTTGAGCGCAACATCGACGATTGCACGCGCTTCCGAACCGAATACCTCGCGCCGCACACGCCGGGCTACCTGATGCAGCGACTCGGTCAGGGCCGCCGTGAAATCCGCCTCCTCGATCAGGCTCGCCACCAGATCGAGCTGCTCGTAAGGCAGGTCTTCCTTCATGAGCGAAGCCGTATATTCGCGTATGTCGCGGCTGAGGATGTCCGTAGCGAGATAGTGCTCGCCTGGATCGGACGGAGCCGATTTCGACGAGCGGGCGATATCGAGGAACATGGCCCCGGCTTGCAGGTGACGCGCAGTCTCCTGCTGGACAGCCGGGATTGCCTTGGCGAAATCGCCTGCAAGTTTCCGGTCGAGGAATTTCGGGGTCGAATAATCTTCCGCATCCTCGGCATCGGTACGGCCGATCCGGGCCAGAACATGTTCGAACACGCCGACAAACGGGAAGAGCAGTGCCGTGTTGAAGACGTTGAAGAAGGTGGAATAGAGACCGACCGCAACGGGAACAAGCGGGAATGTCTGCTTGCCTTCCACCACCACGGGCACGCCCGGGTCACCACCGAACCACTGCATTGCCCAGGCCAGGACGTCGATCGAGATGAAGAACAGTGGCACGGTTATGCAGACGCCGATGATATTGAACGACATATGCGCATAGGCGGCGCGTTTTGCATTCCTGGACAGGTTCAGCGACGCGATCCACGAAGTGATGGTCGTTCCAAGGTCGGCGCCGAGCGAAAACGCGACGGCGGTCGTCCAGTCGAGCACGCCCGCAGCGCCGAGACCCATCACGATGCCGATCGTCGCCGATGAGGAATGGATCATCGCGGTGACGCCGGCTGCGATAAGCACGCATTTGATCAGGTTGAAGTATGAATCCGCCTGCAGCGTCGAGAGAACCGACATGACCTCGGGAATATTGCGCAGCGGGCGCAGACCGCCGGTCATCAGGTTCAGTCCGTAGAAGATCAGCGCAAAGCCCATGCAGGCGAGCGCGATGTTTCGCAGCTTTTCGTTCTTGGAGAAGCAATAGACCAGGGAGAACAGGCCGGCAAAGATCAGCCCCAACGGTCCCAGCGGCAGGGCGATCAGGCCATTGCCGAGCGTGGTGCCGATATTGGCCCCCATGATGACGCTGATGGCCGGTCTGAGGCCGACGACGCCGGCATTGACGAGGCCGACGACCATGACAGTCATCGCCGTCGAAGATTGGATCACGCCGGTGATCAGCGTCCCGGCAACGACACCCTTGATCGGCGTGCCGGCTGCCTTGGCCAGGAATGCGCGCATCTTGTTGACCGAGAGCGCCTGAATGCCGTTCGACATGAACTCCAGGCCGAGCATGAATATTCCGAGCCCGCCAATGACAGGCACGAGAATATCCTTGAAAATATCTATATCCATTTTGTCCTATCCCCACAGCGCCGAGGCGCGATCCGTATTTTCCCGCATCTGGGCGCGGGCCTGCTCCGGGCTGCCATTGCGTTCAATGTCCAGCCGCGGGTTGTCTCAGCCAATATTGCTTGATCTCACTCACCAGCGGCTCCGATAGCGGCACATACCGAAGCGCCTCGGCATCCCTGGCTCCAGTGTCGAATGCCAGGCGGAAATAATCGTGGACGCGGCGATAGCGCCCCGGCGATTGCCCCTCGATCGGCACGACCGCATAGGTCGCCCCGCAGATCGGATATGTCGCCTCGCCCGGCTGGTCCGTCAGAGAGACGGCAAAATCCTGGGCCTTCGACCAATCGACAGCGTCCTGCGCCGCCCTGACGCCTTCCGGACCAGGGCTGACGAACTTGCCCGCCCGGTTCAGGATGGCGGCGAATGCCAGATTGGCCCGCTCGGCTTGGCCATATTCCGCATAGGCGATTGCACCTCGCGTCGCCTTCACCGCAAGAACAAGATCCTGCGTCCCCTCGACGCCCGTGCCGACCGGCCAGGCAATCAACGTGTCGGCGCCATATCCGGCCTTCCATTCAGCGCTGGCGGACGACAGATATTGCGTGAACATATGGGTCGTGCCGGATCCGTCCTTGCGATACATCGGCAGGATCTTGACGTCTGGAAGCTGCAGGTCGGGATTGATCTCCTTGATGGCCGGATCAGCCCAGGACTGTATCTTGCCGAGGTAGATATCCGCCAGGACCGGACCGGACAGTTTCAGGCCGCCGGCTGCAATGCCCTCGAGATTGACCGCTACGGCCACGCTGCCCAGCACGATCGGAAACTGCTGGCGCCCATGCTTCACCAGTTCTTCATGCGATATCGGAACGTCCGTCGCGGCAAAATCGAGCTCCGGCTGATCAAGCCGCATCACCCCCGCCAGTGAGCCGACGAGTTCGTAGTCCACCGTCCAGTCGGGCGAGGCGAAATCGCCACCGTCGACGCGCGACGCCCGGTAGTTCTCGGCCCATTTTGCTATGATCGGCGCTGCAAATGTCGAGCCCGCGCCCCGGATCGGCTCTGCCCGGGCGCTCGAGCCCAGAAGCAGGCCGATCATCAACAGACCCGCTCCAAATAGACCCGCTTCAAGACCGGAGCAGACCGCGGCCAGTTGCAAACGGCCGCGCAGCAAGAAACATTCCATTATCGACGCCTCGTAGTCATAAACATCGTAAAGTTGCAGGGAGGCCGGAGGCCACCCGTTCAGAGAGCATATGAATGTTCGGGCGCTGTTCTTTAAAACTAATGCCAGTTTCTCAGTAACTTGGTTTGTTGAAACATTGATGACAGGGCGCTGTCGTGCCGACGCAATCCGGCCATATCAGGCGCAGATATGCCAAGGGCCCGACAGGGATCTTGTCAGGCCCAGGGGCAACGAATCTGATCGAAGCTGCACCAGCTTCGGCGGAGCCAAGTATCAGCGATGATTGAAATTTCGCAGCCCGGACACCGCATTTGCGTGGGCGTCGAAGCCTTCATAGGTTGCGAACCTGTGGGTATGCGGCGCCATCTCGGCATATCCCTTTGCCGTCATGTGGCCGATGGATGCACTCTTCATGAAGTCATGCACGCCCAATGGCGAGTGGACATGCGCCGCACCCGATGTCGGCAGAACGCAATTCGGCCCCATCATGTAGTTTGCAATCGATCCCGGCGCATATTCCCCGAGCAGGATTTCGGAGGCATTGCGGATTTCGGACAGGTGATCGAACGGCTGCTTCGACAGAATTTGCAGGTGCTCCGGCGCATAATCATTGACGAAGTCGTAGGCCTCCTGCCGCGACGAAGCAATGACGATGCCGCCGCTCGACCCGCCCAGCACGGTCGCCGAGAACCCGGCGCGCTTGCTGCTCATCTTCTCCCAATAGGCCGGTATGGCCTGTCGCACCTTCTCGGCAAAATCACGATCCCACGTCACCAGAAAGGCGGAACTGTCGGGGCCGTGCTCGGATTCGATCAGCAGGTCCAAGGCAGCCATCCGGGGGTCGGTCGTCTCGTCGGCCAATATGATGATTTCACTCGGCCCGGCAGGCAGGCGCGAGGCGATCTTGCCTTGCAGCAGCCGTTTGCCGGCCAGGAACCACGGGCTTCCCGGACCCTCGATCTTGTGGCACCTCGGTATGCTGGCAGTACCGAATGCCGCCGCAGCCACCGCCTGCGCCCCGCCCACCCGGAACACTTTCTCGACGCCCGCGATGCGCGCCGCGACGAGCGTCGCCGCATCGACCTTGCCGTCCGGTCCGGGCGGCGTCAGGATGATGGGAAGCTTCACGCCGGCAACAATGGCGGGGATGGCGGTCATCAGCGTTACGGAGGGAAACGAGCCCTTCCCCCTCGGCGAATACAGCGCGGCGCTGTCGATCGGCGTATATCGCTCGCCGACCAGCACGCCGGGGCGGATCTCCTTCATCCACATGTCGCCGGGCAATTGCGCTGCATGGAAGCGCCGTATGTTGTCGGCCGAATATTCGAGCGTCTCGATCATCTCCGCATCGAGGGCCTTGAATGCCTCGTCGAATTCGCTCTCCTCGACGGCCAGCCTGCCGGGGTCGAGCGTCACGCCATCGAACTCGCGGGCAAACCGCACCAGTGCCTCGTCGCCTTCGCGTCGCACCGCCTCGATGATGGGCGGCACCCGCTCGAGGAAATAGGACAGGTCGTCCTCGGCGCGAAGCAGGAGCGCGTTGCGCTCTTCCGCAGTGAGGGCAGCAAGATCATGGAGCGCTATTGCGTGGGTCATGTGGTGTCTTCTTCGAACTCGATCTGGCCGATTGGCAGGCGGCATGTTTCTGTCAGGAATGGTCCATGGCCATCAGTTTCAGGGTCTCTTCGCGAATGTCGGCGAGGATTTTCCGCTTGTAGGCGGCGAAGGTCGGATCGGTCAGCACTTCGAACGATCGTGGCCTTTCCAGCTCTATCGGCAGCACCTTCTTGATCCTCCCGGGCCGGCTGGCAAGAACGACCACCCTGTCGGCGAGGAAAATGGCCTCATCGACATCATGGGTGACAAAAAGCACCGTCACCTTGTGATCGTCCCATATCTGCAGCAGCAATTCCTGCATCATCCCCCGCGTCTGTGCATCCAGCGCGCCAAAGGGCTCGTCCATCAGCAGGATCGAGGGCTTGTAGACGAGCGCACGGGCGATGGCGACGCGCTGGCGCATGCCGCCCGACAGCTGTTTCGGAAATGCCTTCTCAAAGCCCGACAGTCCGACCGCGTGGACGAAATGCGCCACCAGTTCGCTCTTCTCGGCCTTGGAGAAGGTGCTTTTTTCCAGGGCGAAACGGATGTTTCCTTCCACGGTCATCCATTCGAACAGGCTGTAGGTCTGGAACACGAAGCCGCGATCCCTGCCCGGTCCGTTGACCGGCTTGCCGTCGATCAGGATTTCGCCGGAGGTTGGTTCGTCCAGTCCTCCAACCATGTTGAGCAAGGTGGACTTGCCGCAGCCGGACGTGCCGACAATCGACACGAATTCATTCCTGCCGATGTCGAGGTCGATCTTTTCTATCGCGACCAGATCGCGGCCCGAGACATTGAAGGTCTTGCCGACGCCGACGATCGATACTTTCGCAGCGACTGCCGCCTGAGTGGATAAATTGCTCATCGGGTCTGGCTGCTCCATTTGAAGAATGACCTGCCGCCGCGCTTGAACAGATAGTCGGTCAGAAGGCCGAGCAGCCCGATAAAAAGCGTCCCGAAGAGGATCGTATCGGTCGACAGGTAGCGCTGGGCATCCATGATGCGGCGTCCAAGGCCCGCATTCGCGGCGACGAGTTCAGCCACGACGAGATATGTCCAGGTCCAGCCGATCGTGATGCGGAACGTATCCCAGATGCCCGGGAGCGCCGCGGGCAGGATGATGCGGCGCAGAATTTCATTGTTGCTGAAGCCCAGCGTCTGCCCTGCGCGGATCAGATTGAGATCAATGTTCTTCACATTGTCCATGATCATCAGCGCCTGCTGGAAAAACGTTCCGAGAAAGAGAATGAGTATCTTCTGCCCGTCGCCGATGCCGGCCCACAGGATCGAAAGCGGAATGAGCGCGACAACGGGCATGTATCTCACCGTCGAAATCAACGGCTCCAGCAATCCCTCGATGAGCTTGTAATTGCCCATCAATATCCCGACCGGCACGGCAATGACAGTAGCCGCCAGCCAGCCGATCAGGATGCGGTAGATGCTGACCGAAGCATCGGCGAAGAGAATGCCTTCCATCAATTGGCGCCAGCCCTCGCCTATGACGCTCCATGGGCTCGGCAGGAACAAGGGGCGCACCAGCCCCATGGCCGTCACCGCCCACCACAGCAGGAACAGCACCACGGGTATCACGAAACCGGCGGCGGAAAAGATGCTGTCGGGTATGTCCTGCCGCAGCTTCAGCAGGCCCTTGCGCTTCCTTGCCGGCTTGCCGCTGCCTGTCGCCTGTTGTGTCATGGTGCTTTCCTCGCCTGAAGGACTGGCCGGCGCTCGCATCGAGCGCCGGACTTGCCGTTATTGTTTTGCCGCTACAGCGTTCAATGAATCGAGCGACAGGAGGTCGGCCGGGGCAGGAACAGTCTTGATATTGTCGGGATTGGTCGCGTGCAGGATTTCGCCGACGGTCTGGAGCGAACCCTGGAATTCCCCTTTCAGTGCCTCGACATTCTCTTTGACATTATAGAGCCGCACGCCCTTGAATGCAGGCTCGAACTCGGCCATCGGGCTGCCCACGGCCTTGGCGATGATGGCCTTGCCCTCTTCCGGGTTGGAGCGGATGAAGTTGATCGCGTCGTCCCAGGCCCGGATCAGACCCTGGACATCCTTGGGGTTGGCGTTGATCCACTCCGACGAAGCCGTCAGCATGTCGCCGATCAGGCCCGGCTTTTCGGCGGCCGTGTAGATGACCTTGTTGTCGCCGCCCTGGGCCAGGGCCGTCGAGATATAGGGCTCATAGGTGACCGAAGCATCGACGCGGCCGGCAATCAAGGCGAGCCCCGCTTCCGAAGCGCCCATCGGAACGTGCTCCACATCGGCGATCGTCATGCCGTTCTGCTTCAGTGCATAATTGATGAGCAGATCGCTGGTCGCACCGGCTTCGAAGGCGACCTTCTTGCCCTTCAGATCCTTGATGGAGGCGATGTCCTTGCCGGCTATGATGGCATCCGCCTCGAACGACAGGTCCATGATCAGGAAACCCTTCTGATCGACCTTCTGGTTGAAATTGGTGATCATGCCGTTGGTGGCGCTGGCGATGACGTTCAGATTGCCGCTGGCAAGCGCCGCGGTCATGTCCTGATCCCAGTTGAACGTGGTCAGCGCCACGTCGATCTCGTGCTTCTTGAAGAAGCCTTTCTCCTCCGCCACCCACAACGGCCCATATCCGAGCCAGGGCTGCAGCCCGAGCTTGATCGTTTCCGCCTGTACGGCGGTCAGCGTGGCAGTCATCACTGCCAGCGCCAATGCCAGTTTCCTGATCATGTTATTCTCCTCTGTCGATTGGATCCGATTGATCTATTATGTTTTCTTCGCCGGATTGTAATGCCATTTGACGCAGGACATTCAGCGTTATCCGCCCGACATCGTTCATTTCCCCAACATCGTTCATTTCGTTGCCGGATGGCAGCGCTCCGAGCCAGGCTACGGAACTTGCGGAGAAAATGATCCCGCCGGCCGGCAGGTACCTGACGGTCATCTCGCCGCAGCGCCGTCCGTCGCGTTGGCCATCGCCGCCTTCGTACCAGCGCGACGGATCATGGAAGAAGCTGTCCGGGAAGCCGTCGGCTCTGGCAACCACGATGGTATCGGGCGATGTTCCAAGACGCATGTCGGTGGCGTCGACTTCGTAGCCCGCCGCACCGCCGAGCACGATGCCGTCCTCGCCGAATGTCGCGGCGGTGACGCCGTCGAACAGCCATTGGTGCCTGGCATCATAGCTATCGGGCG
This sequence comes from Phyllobacterium sp. 0TCS1.6A, assembly GCF_026420825.1. Classification (NCBI taxonomy): domain Bacteria; kingdom Pseudomonadati; phylum Pseudomonadota; class Alphaproteobacteria; order Hyphomicrobiales; family Phyllobacteriaceae; genus Phyllobacterium; species Phyllobacterium sp. 0TCS1.6A. The sequence goes on along the minus strand of NZ_JAPMAB010000001.1, from coordinate 528,991 downwards.
TTCTGGTGAATGGCCGGGCTGCATCGAACCCCATCAGGGAGATCGCGCCGCCGACCAGCGAAAACTCGCCCTTGCCGCGGGATCGCAGATGTCCGCCGGGCTCATTGGTGATGGCGAGATTCTGCTCGGCTATCGGTCCATCCCAGGTCCGTCCGGCCTCGAGCGGCGAACGTCGCAGTTCCATCAGATCGTCCTTGAACGCGACGACGCCCGCAAAGCCATTGCCGCCCATATAGGCGATATTGCCGCCGCTGGCCGCGAATTCCCTGTAGGCGCTTTCCATCTCGATGGAGAGATATTCGGGGTGGCTTCCGGTCACGATTGCCGAATAGCCGCGAAGGCCTGCCGCGCCGCGAAGATGAAGCTCGTGATCGGTAATCAGGTCGAAAGCGATCCCGTTATTGTGGCAGAACCGCAGAAAATGAAGATCGACAGGGAGGTTGTGCGGGCAATCGCCGAGCGGATAGCGATAATCTGCCCGGAGCGTGGCCTTGGGCTTCTGATAGGAACAGATCGAAACCCCGCTCAGGTCGCCATGATAGTCGTAGAGCGACCTGAAATTATTATCCACGGCCAGCCGGTGGCCGCGATCGTCGCATTGCCATTCATAGAGATGTTCCGGCAGAATTTCGTCGGCATAGGCGAGATAGGTCGCGGTCGGAACGACGAACAGCAGCGGATTGCGCGCGACGTCGGAAGAAACGAAGAACACGATCTGTTCCTTTGCCCCGGCGCCCCGGATCTCGAAGGCGTAGACCCCGCAGTCGGCCGTTTCCGGCACGTCCACCCGATAGGATGCAGGCCATCCGAGCGAGGCCATGTCATCATCATGGCAATGCACGGCATCATAGTGATCCGGCACCAGGCGCGGGTCCAATGCCGATCCGTCCCAGCGCGCAGAGGTCACGCAGCACGTCGGCAGATTGACCAGTTCCAGCGCGAGAGCCGCTCCATTGCCCTTCGAGAGCAGCGGCCCATCGGGCAAAAGCGTCGGAAACTGCCAGGCATGGCTGGACGACACGGTTTCCAATGCGATCGACGAAAACCGCGCATTGAGGGTCGGCCGGTCGAAGTGCCTGTCTGTGCCGAACAGGAGATCGCCGACCACGGCGTCCCAACGCATCCCGGCGACCGTCTCCTTGAAGTGAAACGGTGCAAGCGGGTCCGCGCCACTCAACTCGATGCTCAGGAGACCGCGATCGTCGCGGAGGACAACGTTGAACCAGCGCCGCTGAGGAATGGCGGCATCGAGCGGATGTCGTTGGCCGCCCTGCTCCAGCTCGAACCGGTCGTCCACCAGTCGTAGCACCGTATTGCCAAGGTCGAGAACGGTACGCGGGTCGGGGTTGCTGGTCAGCAACAGCTCGAAGCCGACGGCCGTGACCCGTTCGATCTTCTCGAGCTCATCCCTTCTGACCGCAAGGTAGGAGCCTTGCTCGAAGTCGCGGTGGACGGGACCATCGTCCAGCGGCGTGATGCGCCACGGCATAGGCTGCGGCGAACCGTCGTCCAGCCGCCTGATTTCGATGGCATCCGGCTTCACCGCACAGGACAGATGCAAGGCCACGGGTCTGCCCGATCCCGTGCTCCAGGGCGTCGTGTAACCGATGAACGGCATGGCGTTATGATTGACGCGCTTCTTCATCTCAACTCTGCCTTAGCGGTTGTCCGCTATTATCCGGCGAATCCCAGACCATTGATCTGCGACCAGATACCCCTTAATTCTTAGCTATACAGTCACAAATTCCACATGCAGGGGTATATACCCCCAAAGGGGTATTCCATGGCGGCAAATGAGCTGGACAGCCTGGCGAGAGCCATAGATTCCGTCGGCAAAGCCGACTTTTACGAGAAACTGGAAGTCTACCTGCGCCAATGTATGGATTTCGACAATATTGTCGTGATCATTTTCGATGGCACCCAGACGCCATCCGTCAGGTTCCGGCGCATCTATGGACCCGACGTCTTCCAGTATATCGAAAGCGATTACCTCACCGGGGCCTACGTCCTCGACCCGATCTATCATTTCCATCTGGAACGCGGAAAATCCGGTATCTACCGGCTGTTGGATGTCGCTCCCGATCAGTTCAAGCGCAGTCGTTATTACGAATGGTATTATGGCCGCATAGGTATCACCGACGAGATTTCCATCGTCATGACCATCGGCAGGAACATGACGGCGACCATTTCCATGGGAAAGGACGGCTCGTCAGGAGACATGTTCTCCAGCAAGGCCGATGCCGTCCTGCGAAAGCACCAGCCGGTGATCATGGCGCTGCTGAAAGCTCACCTTACCCCTTCGGTGGAGGCCTCCGTACGCACGAAACCCGAGCTGTCGCTGACGGAAAGCCTGATCAATGCCATGCGTACGCGCTTTGCCGTCAATCTCAGCCACAGGCAGGCCGAGGTGGCTCTTCTCATCCTGCGCGGACATTCATCGCCGTCGATCGGCCTGAACCTGGACATCAGTCCGCAAACGGTGAAAGTCTTTCGCAAACAGCTCTATCGCAAGTGCAATCTGTCGTCCCAGGCCGAGCTTTTCGCATTGATGATGCCGATCTTCGAGCAGTTGACGCATGCCGACGCGGCCTAGCCAGGCCGCCCCGGATCGCATGTCTGAACTCAGATTGCCGCCTTCAGGTTCGTGCGCTGCTCCAGCGCTGCCGCATTCTCCTTCCGTTCGCTGTAGCGGTCGGTCAGATAGGAGGTTACGTCGCGGGTCAGCAGCGTGAACTTCACCAGTTCCTCCATCACATCGACGACGCGATCATAATAGGCGGAGGGCTTCATGCGCCCGTGCTCGTCGAATTCCTGATAGGCCTTGGCGACGGAGGACTGGTTGGGGATCGTGATCATGCGCATCCAACGCCCAAGCACGCGCATCTGGTTGACCGCATTGAATGATTGCGAGCCTCCCGAGACCTGCATGACGGCCAGCGTGCGCCCCTGCGTTGGCCTTATCGCTCCCATCGCCAGCGGTATCCAGTCAATCTGCGACTTCATAACCCCGGTCATTGCACCGTGCCGCTCGGGGCTGGTCCAGACCTGACCCTCCGACCATAGCGACAGGTCGCGCAGTTCCTGCACCTTTGGATGATCGACAGGCGCATCGTCGGGCAATGGCAGGCCCGCAGGATCGTAGGTACGCGTTTCCGCGCCGAAATGCTCCAGCAACCGGGCAGCTTCCTGCGTCAGCAGCCGGCTGTACGAGACTTTCCGAAGCGAACCGTAAAGCAGGAGGATACGCGGACGATGGTTCGACGGTCGAGCGACCAGCTTTTCGACGTCGGGAATATCCAGGGCGCCAGACAGAGTATTGGGCAGATCAGACAATGCGCTTTCCTTCATCGTCGATGACCATCTCGCCATCTTCCTTGGAGAAGGCCCCCTTCTGCGGGCCCGGCAGAATATCCAGCACCGTCTCGGATGGCCGCGCAAGTCTTGCGCCCTTTTCCGTAACGACGAAAGGGCGGTTAAGCAGGATCGGGTGGGCCTCGATGGCGTCCAGCAATTGCTCGTCGTCCAGTGAAGGGTCGCTGAGCCCAAGCTCCGCGAATGGCGTTCCCTTCTCCCGAAGCGCCTGGCGCACCGTCAACCCGGCCTTGCTGATCAGATCCTTCAATTCCTGCCTTGCCGGCGGCGTCTTCAGATATTCGATGATCGTCGGTTCGATTCCGGCATTGCGGATCAGGGCCAGCACGTTGCGTGACGTGCCGCAGGATGGATTGTGATAGATGGTGACTGTCATCAGACGGTCCTTTCCGCTTTTTGAAGATTTTGGACCGCTGCACCTCGCTCATACCAGTCCTTGCTTCTGTTGACGATCCAAACGACCGAAAGCATCACCGGCACTTCGATGAGCACGCCGACGACGGTCGCGAGCGCGGCCCCCGAATTGAAGCCGAACAGGCTGATGGCAGCTGCGACGGCGAGTTCGAAGAAGTTGCTGGCTCCGATCAAGGCCGACGGTCCGGCAACGCAATGTTCTTCGCCGCTGATCCGGTTGAGAATATAAGCCAGGCCGGAATTGAAATAGACCTGGATAAGGATAGGCACGGCCAGCAGCGCGATCACCAGTGGCTGGGCGATGATCTGTTCTCCCTGGAAGCCGAAAAGCATGACGAGGGTCGCAAGCAATGCCAGCAGCGACAATGGCTGGAGGATGGCCAGCAGCCTTTCAAGGCCAGCTTCGCCGCCACTTTCCAGCAATTGCCGGCGGATGAACTGGGCAATCACGACAGGGACGACGATATAGAGGACAACCGAGAGAATGAGCGTGTTCCAGGGAACGGTGATCGCCGAGAGACCAAGCAGCAGCCCGACGATAGGCGCAAAGGCGACGACCATGATCGCATCATTGAGCGCCACCTGCGACAGCGTGAAATGCGGCTCGCCCTTGGTAAGGTTGGACCAGACAAACACCATTGCGGTGCAAGGCGCGGCGGCAAGAATGATCAGCCCTGCAATATAGGAATCGATCTGGATAGCCGGCAGATAGGGCCGGAACAGCCAGCCGACGAACAGCCAGCCCAGCAAAGCCATGGAAAACGGCTTGATTGCCCAATTGACGAACAGCGTGACGCCGATGCCGCGCCAATGCGCTCCGACGCTGCGAAGCGAGGCGAAGTCGATCCGCAACAGCATCGGGATGATCATCAGCCAGATCAGGCCCGCCATCGGCAGATTGACCCGGGCATATTCGGCCGCCCCGATCGCCTGGAAGAGTCCGGGAAAGAAGTGCCCGAGGGCGATACCCGCCACGATGCAAAGCGCCACCCAGAGGGTTAGATAACGTTCAAAGACCGACATCGTACTTCCTTGGAGCGAAACAGACTTGGAGCGAAACAGACTTGGAGCGAAACAGAGCGCGTCATCCATCCACCTTCTCCCCTGGCGCGCAGCAGGGAACGATGTCAGCGATGAGAGGGGCGCAGATCTCCGGGTGTCCCCGGCAGCAATCCTTGAGAAGATAATTGATGGCGGCGCGAAGATTGCCGAAGCTCGCTTTGTATATGATGGACCGGCTTTGCCGCTCCGATACGATCAGGCCCGCCCGGGACAGGATCGCCAGATGCGACGACATGGTGTTTTGAGGAATGTCCAGTTGGCGGGCGATCTCGCCTGCAGCGATGCCTTCCGGCTCGTGCATCACGATGAGCTTGAATGCGTCCATGCGCGACGGTTGCGCGAGAGCAGCAAGAGCTTCGATAGTCGCATATTTTTCCATATATCCAGATATATCGATTAATGAAGAACTGTCAAGCGAGGCTGTGGGCGCAGCGCTGTTCGATCGGTGGTCGGCGGCTCCCCAGAGCGGCGGCAATGAAGGTTTTCAGCCGCCCGACGGGCAAGTTTTGTCGCAAAATGGCCCATTTAAGTGCCTTCTGTGATCGATAAGTGACACTTTTTGTCTGAAACGAGCGTAGTATGTCCGTTTCTCTAACGTTCGAAGTGGAGGACAGTCCATGATCAAGCAAAGATGGTTATTTCTGACCGCATGCCTTCTGGTATCGACTCCCGCCCTCGCCGCTGACGTGGTCCTGGAACCGCCAGCGCCGGCCGTCGAAGAGGTACCGCAATTCACCTGGACAGGACCCTATATCGGTGCCGCGGCCGGCTATGGCTGGGGCAAGTCGGATCTCGATTCCGACTTCGGCAGCATGTCCTTCGACCCGGATGGATTTCTGGGCGGTGTATATGCCGGGTATAATTACCAGTTCAGCAACAATGTCGTTCTCGGCATCGAGGCCGATATCGACTACAGCGACATGAATGGCGACGACGAGGTCGGTATCATTTCGGGAGACAGCGAACTTCAATGGCAAGGTTCGGTGCGGGCACGTCTCGGCTATGCCATGGACCGCGTGCTGCCTTATATCACCGGTGGCGTGGCCTTCGGCAATTATGAGCACAGCATCACCGATGGCGTGGACAGTTTCTCCGACGACGACACTTATGTCGGCTGGACAGTCGGTGCGGGCATCGAATATGCCATCACGGACAACTGGATCATGCGCGGTGAATATCGCTATACCGATTTCGGCGATCAGGACTTCGACTTCGCAGGCGCCGACTACAATGTGGATTTGAAGACGCATGCTCTGAAGCTGGGCATCAGCTACAAATTCTAGCAATTTTCATCTCAAGGCGGGCGAAATCTCCTTTGCCCGCCTGATTTTTTCGATAGCCGCGTCGAAGCGCAGCCTTCGAACCCATTCTCTGCTTCCGATTGCTCGTTATTGCCTGCCGACGTGGAACGTCTGCGGCCGCATCTCGTTCGAGCCTTTACGATTATCAAGGCTTGGCAAGGCCGGCTGTTTCGACTTATAAATATAAATAAGCCATGTTGATATCTGGGAGGAGATTATGGACAGTCAGCATCAGTCAGTCGGGGCAGAAGAGATCCAGCGCGATATCGAGACGCTTCGCACCGACGGCATCGTCGGGAAAAAATCCGCGTTTTCAAGGGAATGGGCTGAAAACATGAGGGAGGACATGATGACCGCCTTCTGGACATCGATCCAGAGACAGGGCGGCGCCGTCGGTCGTGGTCCTCGCCGCTGGTATGTGGAAATCCACCCGGAAGAATTTTCGGGATTTGTCGATCTTGTCACCCATCCCTGGGTCGTCGCCATGTGCGAGAATGCGCTGGGCAAAGACTATCAGATCGTCGAGATCGGGTTCGACGTGCCGTTCCAGGGCGCCAAGTTCCAGCCGTGGCACAGGGATTTTCCGTCACCGAGGGACACCTACGAAGATCGCCGGATCACATCGCTGGCCTTCAATCTCACCGGTGTCGATGTCACCGAGGATATGGGCCCCTTCGAAGTAGCGCCCGGAACGCAATATGACGATGGCCGCGAATGGAAGCACGAAATGTTTCCGCCAAAGGAAATCTGGCCGACCTTCCAGAGCCGCGCGGTGCGCAAGTTTCCCCAACTCGGCGATATATCCTGCCGCTCGGCACTCACCGTCCATCGCGGCACCGCCCACGCCTCCCCCATCTCCCGGCCAGTGATGGTGCTCGGCGTCGATGCGCCGGGAGCCGGACATGCCGAATTGCACGACATGATGGTAACGCAAGCCTATTTCGACAGCTTGCCCGATAGTGTGAAGCAGCATCTCGTGTGCCGCGTCGTGGATGAACTCGTCCCCGTGACCCAGAAGCACGATATCGAAGGTCTAGTGATGGGATCCGACCCGGCCTAGCCGTTTTTCTCGATCGCCCGCCATGGGCAGGCGTGAAAATGGCGGGAGCCGAGGCCCCCGCCATTTTCAGTTTCACACCGGGCCGATCAGGCGGCTGCCGATATCTCGGTCTCGGTCGGTACGGTAGCGATCGTCCGCAGGATCTGCGATGCGATCTGGTACGGATCACCCTGCGAGTTCGGACGGCGATCTTCGAGGTAGCCCCTGTAGCCGTTGTTGACGAAGCTGTGCGGGACGCGGATCGAAGCGCCACGGTCGGCAACACCATAGCTGAACGTGTCGATCGACTGCGTCTCGTGCTGGCCGGTCAGGCGCATGTGATTGTCCGGGCCGTAGACGGCGATATGGTCGGCGCGGGCCTCGTCGAAGGCTGCCATGAGCGCCTCGAAATAGTCCTTGCCGCCAACTTCGCGCATATAGGCGGTCGAGAAATTGGCGTGCATGCCCGAACCGTTCCAATCGGTGGCGCCGAGCGGCTTGCAATGATATTCGACATCGATGCCGTATTTCTCGGTGAGGCGCTGCAGCAGATAGCGCGCCATCCAGATCTCATCGGCGGCGCGGCGTGAGCCCTTGCCGAACACCTGGAATTCCCACTGTCCCTTGGCAACTTCGGCATTGATGCCTTCATGATTGATGCCGGCCGCAAGGCAGATATCGAGGTGTTCCTCGACGATCTGGCGCGCGACATCACCGACATTGCTGTAGCCGACGCCGGTGTAATACGGGCCCTGCGGCGCCGGGTAACCCGTCTCGGGGAAGCCGAGCGGACGGCCGTTCTTGTAGAAGAAATATTCCTGCTCGAAACCGAACCAGGCATTTTCGTCGTCAAGGATCGAAGCGCGGGTATTCGAAGGATGCGGCGTGACACCATCGGGCATCATCACTTCGCAGAGGACGAGCACGCCATTCTTGCGCTCGCTATCCGGATAGAGCGCCACCGGCTTCAGCACGCAATCGGAGCTACGTCCTTCCGCCTGCATGGTGGAGCTGCCGTCAAAGCCCCAAAGCGGCAATTGCTCAAGCGTCGGAAAGCTGCTGAACTCCTTGATCTGCGTCTTGCCACGCAGGTTCGGCACGGGCGTGTATCCGTCCAACCAAATGTACTCGAGCTTGTATTTTGTCATTTCAACCTTCCTGTAATGCTGCGTCGGACAGCGAATTCCGACGGGGACGATACGGTCGTCCACAACAGTGCAGGTTCCGTGCCAACTTGAGCATCGCCCCTAAATAATTTTCTGACGAGCCGGATTCTCCGGTCAAAAACCCTTACTCGGCTCACCGTTCACCCTGGCGAAAGTCAACGGCCGGTCCCATCCGGTGAACAGCGGTGCAAAGTACAGTGGCAAGTTGCACTGAATTTAGGCAGAGGCTGCTTTGGCAAGCGGCAGGATCAAAGTGGGGCGAAACTGACGGATTTGATGATGGCGAATACGTCCTTGCCGGGCGAAAGCGCCAGATTCTCGCAGGAAAGCTGTGTCAGCCGCGATATGATCAGCACGCCGCCACAATTGACCTGGACATCCACGACGCCGGGCACTGTGGGCCGCAAACCCTCCACGCGCCCCTCCAGAATGTTGAGCGCGCTGATTTCCTCCGGGTGGCGCGTCGCCAGCATGACATCCCTGGCGCTGATGTGGAAGCGCGCCATCCGCGTCTCCGCCGGGAATGTGCCGGCCACGAAAAGCCGCTGGGAGCCGAGCATGACCGTCGTGAGGCCATATCGATCGTCATGATCGGCGATCATGCCTTCGACGAAGGCGCCCGCATCCCGTCCCTCGTCCATCTCCACCACCGTCTCCGGATGGTTGAGCAGCATGTCGACATCGCCGCTCATGCCGACTTTTCCATCCCTGAGGACGATCACGCGATCTGCCAGCCGCGCGATTTCGGCCATGGCATGCGTGACATAGATGATCGGAATGCGCATCTCGTCACGAAGTGCTTGCAGATAGGGCAATATTTCCGCCTTTCGCGGGTCGTCGAGCGCGGAAAGCGGTTCGTCCAGCAGCAGGAGGCGTGGCGCGGCGAGCAGCGCCCGCCCGATCGCAACGCGCTGCTTTTCGCCTCCGGAGAGATTGGCAGGCCGCCGCTGCAGCAGGCCATCGATGCCGAGCAGGTCCACGATCTGGCTGAATTGTGTGCTCTTGCGCTGGCTGGCGGCGAACCACATCCCATATCGCAGATTCTTCTCGACCGTCAGATGCGGAAACAGCCTGCCATCCTGGAAGACATAGCCGAATCCTCGCCGATGCTTCGGCACGAAAACACCCTTTTCAGTGTCGAGAAGGACATCGCCATCGAACAGGATATGGCCTTTGGCGGGTCGGGAAAGCCCCGCCAGCAAGCGGATGATGGATGTCTTGCCCGATCCCGAACGGCCGAAGAGAGCGGTTACTCCCGGACCGGCGGTGAACTCGGCATCGAGTTCGAAGACGCCCAGCCTCTGCTTTGCCTGGAAGGAAAGGGTCATGCGGCGCGCATCCGTCGGTTGATGCTGTGCGCGGCGAATTCGGATGCGAGCAGAGCGACCATCGAAACGACTACGGCGATGATCGTCAGGCGAAACGCGCCGGCATCGCCGCCCGGAACCTGGGTCAGCGTATAGATCGCCGCGGAAAGCGTCTGCGTTTCGCCCGGAATGTTGGACACGAAGGTAATGGTCGCGCCGAACTCGCCAACCGCCTTGGCGAAGCCGAGTATGGCTCCGGCGATGACCCCCGGCAGCATCAGGGGTAAGGTGACGGTGACGAACACCCAGGCAGGATTGGCGCCGAGCGTGGCGGCCGCGTCTTCCAGCCCTCGGTCGATGGCCTCGATTGACAGGCGGATGCTCCTGACCATCAGCGGGAACCCCATGACGCCACAGGCCAGGGCCGCGCCCGTCCAGCGGAACGAGAATATGAGACCGAAATGATCCGCAAGGAATGCGCCGATCGGGCCGCGCCGACCGAACAGAACCAGAAGCACGAAGCCGGTGACCACGGGCGGAAGAACCAGCGGCAGATGCACGATGCCGTTCAAAAGCGATTTGCCGGGAAACCTGCCCCGCGCCAGCGCCATGGCGGTGATGATGGCCAGCGGCAGGCTGCACAGGGTCGCGACCGAGGCTATGCGCAGGCTCAGCAGCAACGCTACCCATTCGCTGTCCGTCAGTGCAAACCAGCTCACATCGGCTCCGATTCCGTTCGCCGCAACTACGTGGCCGGGGTAAGCACGGTGAAACCGTGCTTGCGGAAGAACGGTGCGGCGCGCTCCGATTTCATGAAGGCCAGCAGCGATTCCGCCTCGCGGTCGTCACTTTCCGCCAGCAGTGCGACGGGATAGACAATCGGCTTGTGGCTTGCTTCCGGGAAAGTAGCGACGATCTCGACCTTGCTGTCGGCGGCTGCATCGGTCTCATAGACGATACCGTAGGGAGCTTCCCCGCGCGCCACCAGAAGCAGCGCCGCGCGCACATTCTCCGCGCCGGCGATGCTGTTCGCCACCGAAGGCCAGATCCCGAGAGATTGCAGCGCCTCCTTGCCGTATTTACCGGCCGGAACGGTATTGATTTCCCCCATTGCCAGACGCCCGCCATCGAGCAAGCGCGCGAGATCGAGCCCTTGCTTCATCTCGATCGGCTCTGCCTGCCCCTCGGGGGCGACAAGCACGAGGCGATTGCCGAGAAGATTGCTCCTGCTCGCCGGCTTGATGAGGTTCTTGTTCGCGAGATAGTCCATCCATTCCAGATCGGCGGAGATGAATATGTCCGCGGGTGCTCCCGCCTCGATCTGCTTGGCCAGGGCCGAGCTCGACGCATAGGAAGCCACGGCCTGCTTGCCGCTTTCCTTCATCCAGGCCGCCACTACGTCGTCCATGGCGTTCTTCAGGCTGGCAGCCGCAAAAACGGTCACCGCCTCCTCGGCCCGGACGGGTGCAGCAGCGGACGAGAACATCAGGCAGATCACGGCCATGACGCCGCCAAGCTTCTTCAATCCGATCATGCGCATGGCACTCTTCCCTGAAAATCGTGATATCCGCACGAATATATCGATCCTTGTCATTTTGGCCAGTGTTATATCCGGCCAAATATAACGAAAGTTGCACGGCTCTGGCATTCGTCCGCTCGCCGGGAACAAACATGGCTGGCGCAGCATTCAATCAATGATCAATCCCCTCGCCGCTTTTCATCGCAGGCAAATTCCGCAATGATCGTCGCAGGATAATGAAAAGGATGAGCAAATGAAGCTGTTGGCGCTAGGCATACTGATCCTTCTCATATTGATCGTTCTTGGCGCCGCCGGCGTTTATTTCTACTCGCAGGAATCCGCCAAGGTGGCAGTCGAGGATGGTTATGGCCCCGATCCCGTTCTGCCGGCTCCAAACCCGAAGCCGATACCAACGGTCAACATCGCCCGCATCGCCGGCTGGGCCGAGGGCGCCACCCCGGAACCCGCACCGGGATTGCATGTCAATGCCCTTGCCGGTGACCTGCAGCATCCGCGCTGGCTGCACGTGCTGCCGAACGGAGACGTTCTGGTCGCCGAGTCCGATGCGCCTGCCAAGGAGGAAAGCGGCAAGTTCAGCATTCGCGAATGGGTGGCGCAGCTCCTCATGCGCCGCGCCGGCGCCCGCTCCGGAAGCGCCGACCGCATCACATTGCTGCGCGATGCCGACAATGACGGCGTCGCCGAAATACGCCACACATTCCTCGAAGGATTGAACTCGCCCTTTGGTATGACGCTCTCCAATGGGCGGCTGTTCATCGCCAATACCGATGCGATCGTCGCCGTGCCCTATGCCGACGGCGATCTTGAAGCGAGCGCCTCGCCGCAACATGTTTCCGATCTGCCCGGAGGGCCGATCAACCATCACTGGACGAAGGACGTTATCGCATCGCCCGACGGAAAGAAGCTCTACGCGACCGTCGGTTCGAACAGCAATGTCGGCGAAAACGGCATGGCCGCCGAAAAGAACCGCGCGAACGTGCTCGAGATCGACCTGGAGACCGGCGCGCAACGCGTATTTGCGTCGGGATTGCGCAATCCCAACGGGCTGTCGTGGAACCCGGACAATGGAGCCCTGTGGGTCGCCGTGAACGAGCGCGATGAAATCGGCAGCGACCTCGTGCCGGACTATATGACTTCGGTGAAGGATGGCGGCTTTTACGGTTGGCCCTACAGCTATTACGGGCAGACTGTCGACGTTCGCGTCAAGCCGCAGAATCCGGACCTCGTGGCCAGGGCCATAAAGCCGGATTATGCACTCGGCGCCCATACCGCATCACTCGGACTGGCATTCAACAAAGGTATGGCGCTCGGCCCGGACTATGCCAATGGCGCGTTTGTCGGCCAGCATGGTTCATGGAACCGCAAGCCGCGCAGCGGTTACAAGGTCATCTATGTGCCGTTCGAGAACGGCCTGCCATCAGGCAGGCCGAAGGATGTGCTTACCGGATTTGTCGATGAAGGCAGCGGCAAGGCATTCGGCCGTCCCGTCGGCGTTGCGATCGCAAGGGACGGCGCTCTCCTGGTCGCAGACGACGCCGGCAACAAGGTCTGGCGGGTCACGGCCCGGCCTTAGGCTTCAGGCGGCAAGGCGGCCGATCCAGTCCCGCACCTCATCCGCCGATCCGATGCGGTATTGCGCAATGCTGTCGAAAGGCGGGTTGCCGACGCCGACCGAGCGCCCCCCGGCGTCATTGGCGATGCGGAACATGGTTTCATCCGTCAGATCGTCGCCGATGACGAAGGGTTTGCGGCCAAGATAGGGCGGGCTCTGCATGAAAGTCGAAACCGCATCGCCCTTGTTGGCCGCGGCCGGGTGGACCTCCACCACCATCTTGCCCTCCTGGCACTTCCAGCTGTCGCCGAGCCCCTTCAGGATACCGCCGAGTGCGTTGTGGATGGTCGGCTCTGCCTCCGGCGCCTGCCTGTAGTGGATGGCAAGGGCCCGGCCCTTGTCTTCCAGGATCACGCCGGGCCAGCGCTTGGCAAGAAGATCGAGTTCGAGGCGGGCGGGATCGAGATCCGCAGGTTCCACGGACTTGTATGTGACGGTCCCTGCTCCGTCGCGCATTTCAGCGCCGTGCATTCCAGCGACCGGCAGCCTGTTCGGGTGGAACATCTCGTCGACGGCGCTGATGGCCCGTCCCGTGACGAGCGCCATGGCACCACCGGCCCGGCGCTGGACGACGGCAAGCTGATGCGGCAGCTCCTTCGGGATGATGATGGCGGAGGGCGTCGGGGCAAGGTCTATGAGTGTCCCATCGATATCGATGAAGAGCGCCCATTCCCTGAGGTCGAGGGGAAGCGGGTGGACAGTTTCTAGGGTCATCAAATCGTTTCGCTGCTGCTGTTTGTCTGAGGGAAGAACTCACAGATAGGGCATTTTGTTCGGCAAGTTCTTATTTTTTCCCCGATTCCTGCCAAAAATATGGAACCATACGCGCTGCGAGGGGTTCAATTTTACTCCTAGGACGTAAGGGACAATTATATGGGACGGCTTGTTGTTGTTTCAAACCGGACAGCAAATCTTGCGAAGAAAAATCAGCCAGGCGGATTAACAGTAGGAATAATCGATGCGCTCCGCTCTCAGGGCGGATTGTGGATGGGCTGGGACGGCAACGTCCAGGACGCGGTCGGAGACCTGCGCCGCTCGGAGCATGGCAACATCTCGATATTGACCACGCCGCTGACCAATGCCGAGCATGAACAATATTATCTGGGCTTCTCCAACAAGGTCCTGTGGCCGGCATTCCATAACCGGCTGGACCTCATGGATTACCGGACGGAATTCGTCGATCGATATTCCGCAGTCAATGAACGTTTCGCCAAACTACTCGCCCCGCAGCTCGAGAACGACGACGTCATCTGGATCCACGACTATCATCTGATGCCGATGGCGGCCGAGCTGCGCAAGCTCGGGATCGACAACCGCATCGGTTTCTTCCTGCACATCCCCTTCCCGCCGGTGGATGTGTTTTCGGCCGTACCGCGGCATCCCTGGTTGCGATACTGCCTGCTGCAATACGATCTGGTCGGCTTCCAGACGCTGAATGACGTGCATAATTTCCATCGCTACCTGGAAGAACATTCGGACGCCGACATCATTTCGCCGGAGCTGGTGCGCGTAAGGGAGCGCACGGTGCATATCGGGCATTATCCTATCGGCATCGACGTCAAGCAATTCGCCCAGACGTCGAGCAAGCCGGACGATGCTGTGGAACTGGAACGAATGCGCCGCAAGGTCCTGCGCCGCTTTCAGCTTATCTCGGCCGACCGGCTTGATTACTCCAAGGGATTACCGCATCGAATCAAGGCATTCCGCAAGTTTCTTGATCTATACCCTGAATATCAGGGCCATGCGGAATATCTCCAGATAGCCTCGCCGTCCCGCGAGGACGTATCGGCCTATGGCGATATCAGAGCCGAACTCGAACAGCTTGCCGGGGCGGTGAACGGCAAGTTCGCCGATTTCAATTGGGCTCCGATCCAGTATATCAACCGCAGCATACCCCGCACGAAGCTCGCTCCATTGTTCAAATCGAGCCTGATTGGCCTGATCACGCCGCTGCGCGACGGCATGAACCTCGTCGCCAAGGAATATGTCGCGGCGCAGGACGACAGCGACCCGGGAATTCTCATCCTTTCGAAGTTCGCCGGTGCTGCCGAGGAACTGCGGGAAGCCATTCTGGTCAATCCCTACAACATACAGGAAGTCGCGGAAGCCATCCACAAGGCGGCGACCATGCCCCTGGAAGAACGCCAGCTGCGCCACCGCAAACTCTTGCGACGGGTGACCGACCATGATGCGCAGTGGTGGCAGCGGAAATATCTGAACGCCTTGCTCGGCCATGCCGAGCAACAGGCGCAATCGTCCGGGAGGCTGGCGCCCGCCGAAGCCCATCCCAACGTCTAAGCCAATGGAGACGAAGTAACAGCATGGCCCCTACCCAGCATATGCCGACCTCAGCCTACCGATTGCTCCTGAGGAACGGAATAACGTTCCGTGACGTGGCGAAGGCAGTTCCTTATCTCACGGACCTCGGCATAGACAGCCTGAGTATTTCTTCGGCATTCGATACGGCCGATGCCGGCAGCGGCCGGCGCTCCTTCGACCCGACGCGGCTGGACGAACAGGCGGGCGGCGAACCGGGATTCGCCTTGCTGGACAATTCGCTTCGCGCAGCGGGTATTCCGCTCATCATCGACATCAATCCGAACCAGACGCCCGCAAAACATAGCAATAAATGGTGGTTTTCCGTCCTGGAATGGGGACCGAAGAGCCCTTTCGCCAGCTACTTCGACATCGATTGGCGCAAGACGCTTGCCATTCCGGCGCTTGAGCGTCCGCTGATCGAGGAGATCGAGGCGGGCAACATCACGATCAAATTCGATTCCGCAACGAATACGATCGGATTGACCTATCCCGAAGGTTTCGCCCCATTGGCGCCGGGCTCCTACGCAACGGCGCTGGGCGATCTGAGCGACGCGCTGGCGGGTGCATTTCGCGATCTGGCAGCGGCTGCCAAGCCGGAAGCAGCCGAGGACTTTCGTCTTGGTCTCGGCAAGGCCTACCATGATGCCCCGATAGCATCCCGCCTCCGGCTTGCCGGCCATTTGAACGGCATGCTGCAGGATCGCGCCGCCCGCGACGACCTGCTCGCTCAGCAACATTGGAAACTGATCGCCGAATCCGACATTCCAGCGGCGTTGAACTACCGCCACTCCTATGATTCCGCCATATCCGTCGGCATCGACATGGGTGAACCGGCAGCATTTTCGGATTTCCATCGCGTCGCCATCGACCTTCTGGAGAACAGTGCCGTTTCGGGTTTTCGGGTGAACCAGATCGATGGCCTGGGCAATCCGGACAACTATCTGGAAGAGCTGCGGCGTCTTGCCGGCGATTCAGCCTATATCGTCACCGACAAGATTCTTCTGGCCGGCGAGGAACACACACCCCACTGGCCGGTTCAGGGAACCGCCGGTTATGAATTCATATCGGCTGTTGCCAATGTGCTCGTGGATCATGCGAAACTGGACGAAATGGACCGGCTCTACGGCCAGAGCATCGGCAATGTCGACGATAACCACTTTCATTACCGCCACGCCAAATCGGCCATACTTCACAAGAAATTCGGAGCCGAGCTGCGCGAACTGGGCGATCTTCTGCTCGCAGCCGCTACAAAGAAGGGCAAGGGCATGGCCGTCCGGCAGGCGATCAGTGCCGCCATCGCTGAAATGCCGGTTTTCCGCACCTATTCCTCGCCGAAGCACAAGCCGGATTATGCAAGCATTTTCCAGGCCGGCCGTGTCGAATGGGAAACGGCATCGCCTGAACTGGTTCAGGCGTTCGACAGGCGCTTCCAGCAGCTTTCCGCCGCAGTAATGGCGCAGGCGGTGGAGGAATCCTACCGCTACGACCGCGGCCCGCTCGCAGTGGACGACATGACATTGCGCATGGCGACTGCCGACGATCCCGTCGGGGCTTTCCACCGGCAGATGGCCAACAAGGCGGCGGCAGCGCCCCATGGCATGGTCGCCACCAGTTTCTCCTACGCGACGAAATTCGGCGAAGACGCGCGCATGCGCCTGCTGGCCCTGTCCGAGGCGCCCTCCTTGTGGGCCGAGAACCTGTCGGATTGGCGTTCCAGGCATGCGGACAGCATCATCCGCATGGAGAACAAGCCGGCGCCCGGGCCGGAAACCGAATGGCTGATCTACCAGACCTTGATGGCGATCTGGCCGGCGACCTTGCATCTGGACGATCAGGCCGGCCTCGATACTCTGGAGAACACACTCTCGCAGTTCATCATCCGGGCCGGAAGGGAGGCGCGCAAGGAGGCATTCTGGACGGAGATCAACAAGCCTTACGAGCAGGCGCTGACGCGCTATGTGCAGAACCTGTTTCACGACCGCAGTTTCCTTGCGGATTTCGCCGAGAAGACGCGTCCGTTCCGCGTGGCCGGCGCCATCAACAGTTTCTCCCAGACCGTCCTGAAAACCACGACGCCGGGCATCCCGCTCGTCCACATCGGCTCTGAAAGCTGGGATCTTGCTCTGTCGAACGTCGTTGCACCGATCGACCTTGAGCCATCCGCGCTTCGCGACAGGCTGCGCTACGTCAATGACTCTCCCCTGTCCAATCTTCTATCCGATTGGCATTCTGGGGCGATAAAGCAAAGAATTCTGAGCAAGCATCTCGAATTGCGACGACGGGAGCGCTCGCTGTTCCTTGAAGGTTCCTATACGCCGCTGGAGGTCAGCGGCCCGATGGCCGATCATGTCATCGCCTTTGCGCGCAGCAAGGGCAAGCGGCATTGCATCGTCGCCGTGCCGCGCCTGCCCTTCGATGCGGTGTCCAAATATCAGGACCCGTTCATGCCGCTGCCGGACTGGCAGAACACGGCGCTTGCGATACCGGATCGGCTGACCGGCATTGAGATGCGGAACGTCATCACCGATGCGTCGATAACGACCAGGGCCAAACTCAAGGTCGCCAATCTGATGCGCGATTTTTCGACGGTCACGCTCGTATCGAAATAGGGCGGGCAGCAATGCCGCCCGCCCATCCGATCAGAGGCCGTTCGCCTTGAGGATTTCCGGCGCATTTTCCTTGGTGATCGTCTGGGTGTCGAGAACGATCTTCTTTTCGACCTTCTCGCCGGCGAGTACCTTCAAGGCCTGACGCAGACCTTCCGCGCCCGGCGTCGGGTAGAGGAAAGTCGCTGCAAGTTCGCCCTTGTTCACCCACTGGACACCCTCATTGGGCAGGCCATCGACCCCGAGAAACAGGATGTCCTTTTCCCGGCCGGCATCCTTGGCGGCAAGATAGGCGCCATAGGCCATCGGGTCATTGTGACCGTAGACGAGCGAAATATCCTCGTGATTGCGCAGGGCGGTGGCCATGATGTTATAGGCCTGGTCCTGCTTCCAATCGCCCGACTGCTTGTCGAGCAGATAGGTGATCCCCTTTTCCGCATCGGTGAGCTTATGGAAGCCATTGCTGCGGTCGTGGCTGGCCTGTGTGCCGAGGCCGCCCCAGATCTCGACGACCGTGCCCTTGGCCTTGCCCGGCCCGCCCAGCAGCTCGACCGCATATTTGCCTGCGGCTTCGCCAATGACGACATTGTCACCGCCGATCCACTGGGTGAACTTGTCCGTATCGACATTGCGATCGAGCACGATGACGGGAATACCCGCATCCATGGCTTTCTCGACCACACCGGTCAGCCCGGCCGACTCCTTGGGCGAAATGAGGATCGCATCCACCTCCTGCCGGATGAAATTCTCCACATCGGCAACCTGTTTTTCGGTCTTGTCCTGCCCGTCGGCAATCAGAAGCTCGACATTGTCGTGCTTCTTGGCCTCAGCCTCCAGATCCTTGTTGAACTGGACCCGCCAGGGTTCGACCGTGGTGGTCTGGCTGAAGCCGATCACATATTTGTCCTTGGTCTGCGCCAGGGCCATATGCGTCAGCAGCGGCGTCGCAAGCGCGGTCGCCACCGCCAATTTCGTAAACAAGCGTCGGTTTATCAACATCGTCTCTCTCCCTTTGTTTTATTTCTTGTGTTTCGATGCACTGCGGGCCCGCAACTGCGACAGAAAGAATGCCCATCCGCTCGACCGCCGCTCCTGCAGGAGAACGGCGGCGATGATGATCATGCCTTTCAGGACGAGCTGGGTATTGCTGTCGATATTGTTGAGCTGCAGGATATTGCTGAGGAAACCGAAGATCAGCACTCCCACCAACGTGCCGATCATGGAGCCGCGCCCGCCCATGAGGCTGGTGCCACCGATGACCACGGCGGCGATCGCATCGAGCTCCAGGCCCATTCCGGCGTCCGGCTTGCCCTGGCGGTATTGCGCCACATAGAGGATGCCGGCGAGCGCCGCCAGATAGCCGGATATGGCATAGACCGTGATCTTGACGCGCCAGACGGGCACGCCGGCCAGCCTCGCCGCCTCCTCATTGCCGCCGATCGCGTAAATATACCGCCCGAACTTGGTGAAGGTGAGCACGGCCCAGAACAGGAGCACGATGGCCGCGAATATGACGCCCGGCACCGGCACGATGCCGAAGATCAGCGAGCGCAGCACTTCGAAGTTCTCGGTGGCATTGCTGCCCGTATAGACCGGCCAGACCGCCGTGTTCTGTCCTGCCGTCAGCCGCGCGACGCCTAGCCCCGCGACCATCATCGCCAGCGTGACGATGAAGGGCTGCAGCCTGCCACCGACGATGACAAGGCCGTTTATGGCTCCGAGCATGAAACCGACGGCGGGCACCACGAGGAGGACAAGCAGGACCCCGGCCTTCGTTCCCGAACCGGCAAAGACCCATGCGGCGATAGCGGCCGCTGCGACGAGCGCCAGCGCCAGCGCCGGGCGGGACATGCCGGAAGATACGGCCGCGCTGGAATCCTGCGAAGCCCTCATCGCCTTCACCGCAAAGGCCGCGATGCTCGATATGACGAGGAAGGACAGGAGAAACACGGCCGGCACGCCGAGCGAATAGGCAGCCGACCATCCTTCATTTGTCAGCAACATGGCGCAGACCACCGAGCCGAGCGCCAGGACCGAGCCAACGGAAAGATCGATACCGGCGATGAGTATGACGAGCGTCATTCCAACGGCGGTGATGCCGGTCACCGATACCTGCCGGAAAACGTCCGACAAATTGCCGAAGGAAAGGAAGATATTGTTGCCTTTCGACGAAACGGGCGAAGAAAGAACGCCGACGAGAAACAGCAAGCCGAGGCCCCAATAGAGTTTTGTGTGCTTCAGGACGCTCTTCAACCGTCCAACGAGATCGGGCATGTGAAGCCTTTCATCGCTCGCATGGGTCATGCCGCCGCCTCGACAAGCGCCGAGCCTCGCGGTGTCGCAAGCTCCATGATGCGTTCTTCCGAAAAGTCCCGGCTCGCAACGATACCGGTGGCCTTGCCCTCGCACATGACGACGATCCGGTGCGACAGCGCCAGCAGCTCCGGCAGTTCCGAACTCACCATGACAATGGCGACCCCCGAAGCGGCGAGCCCGTTCAGAAGTTCGTAGATCTCTTCCTTGGCGCCGACGTCGATGCCGCGTGTCGGCTCATCCAGCAGAACGACCCGCGGCCTCGTCTCCAGCCATTTGCCCAGCACGATCTTCTGCTGGTTGCCGCCGCTGAGTTCATCGATTTTCTGGTCCGGCCCCTGGCAGCGGACGCGCATGGCCTTGATCATCCGCCTGGCCACCGCATTTTCCCGCCCCTTCGAGATGAGGCCTGTCGGCGCAAGCCACGGCAATGATGGCAGGACGGCATTGGATCGGATATCGGCATCGAGAAGCAGTCCGGTTCCCTTGCGGTCCTCCGTCAGGAAGCCGATGCCATTGACGACCGACTGGCGCGGCGTGAGCGACTGGACGTCGAGGCTGCTGCCGTCGCGAATGATCGTGCCGGACCGCTGCCCTTCGGCTGCACCGAATATCAGTTCCAGAACCTCGGTCCGCCCGGAACCCAGCAGGCCGCCGATACCGAGGATTTCGCCCGCATGGACGTCGAAGCTGACATCGTCGACGACGGCATGGACCCGGCCGCGCGAATTCGGGCGGCTCAATCCGAGATGGTGCGCCGACAGAACCACCGGCTTGGCCGTAACAGGCTCCTTTGCCCGCTGCGGCTGCAATTCGCGCCCGACCATCATCCGGATGACGTCGCGCTCGCCTATTGCCGATGCCGGATGGGTAGCGATGAACCTGCCGTCGCGCAGCACCGTGATCTTGTCGGCAAGCGCGAACACC
This sequence comes from Phyllobacterium sp. 0TCS1.6A, assembly GCF_026420825.1. NCBI lineage: Bacteria > Pseudomonadati > Pseudomonadota > Alphaproteobacteria > Hyphomicrobiales > Phyllobacteriaceae > Phyllobacterium > Phyllobacterium sp. 0TCS1.6A. Next base: position 508,013 of record NZ_JAPMAB010000001.1, on the reverse strand, counting down.
TCGTTCATCCGATGCGAAATATAGACGATGGCGACACCGCGCTCTGCAAGCATCCGCACCAGACGCGCAAGTTGCTGCGCTTCCGCCTCGGAAAGCGCCGAAGTCGGCTCGTCCAGGATAAGGACATCGGCATTCAGCGACAGCGCGCGGGCAATCTCGACAAGCTGCTGCTCGCCAACCCGCAGGTTCTCGATATCGGCCTTCGGATCGATATCGATGCCAAATCTCGACAACAGCTCGGCGCTTTGCGTTTCGGTCGCCCTGTAGTCGATGAAGAGCCCTTTCTTCATCGGTTCCCGCCCGAGAAAGATGTTTTCCGCGACGCTGAGACTCGGAATGAGATTGAGTTCCTGGTGGATGATGGCGATGCCGTACCGTTCGGCTTCCTTTGGAGAGACGAAATCGACCTCCTCGCCGCGCACGGTCATCGTGCCGCCGCTGCGCCGGTAAACGCCGCTCAATATCTTGACCAGCGTCGATTTCCCCGCCCCGTTCTCGCCCATGACCGCGTGAATTTCCCCAGCGTGGATGTCGAGATCAACGCTTTCCAGGGCCATGATGTGGGCGAAATTCTTGCTGATCCCGCGTAGCGAGACGATCGGCGCCGAACTCTCCAAAATGTTCCTCCCAAAACACTCTTTCAAGCTGATGTGTAACATGTTAGATGCGAAGACAGGCGCGGAGTCAAATACTTTCCTGTCACGCAAATCAAGCAGCGACAGGTTTGGAGGGGATTTGCAAACGAAGACGGCGGCCACGGATTATCGGGCACAGAAGGTCATCGTGGTGTCTCGCCGCGACCAGGTCTATACGATCTTGCGGCAGGCGATCATCTCATCGCAGCTTTCTCCGGGCGAATTGATCCGCAAGGAACAATTGGCGTCTCAACTCGGCGTATCGCGCACCCCCGTAACGGAGGCGATAAGCCGCCTCGCCGGCGAGGGCCTCGTCGAAATTTACCCGCAGACCGGAACATTCGTCGCGCGTCTCGTGATGGAAAAGATCGAAACGGCCCAGTTTGTGCGCCTGGCCCTTGAGACGGCTGCAGTGCGGCACACGGCGCAGCGGGTCTCCCCGGAGATCGTGGCGCTCATGAACGACAATCTGGAAAAGCAGAAGGCCGCTGCCGAAGCCGCCGATTTCGAACGTTTCTACGCACTCGACGAAGCCTTGCACGATCTCATCTGCGACGGCACTGGGCTGATCGGACTGCGGGAGATCGCCGCCAAGGAGCGTAGCCAGATCGACCGGGCCCGCCGTCTGCTGCTGCACTACGAGACCCGCATGTCGGAGACGCTGGCGGAGCATGGTTCCATCATCGCGGCGATCGCCGAGGGAGACGGGCCGCAGGCGGCAGAGGCAATGGCAGCCCATATTTCCAAGATGAGTACGATGCTGCTTCAACTTCGCGACAAGCGGCCCGAACTCTTCGGAGATTGATCCGCTGCCCTTGCAAGGCTTTCTTCCTGTCATTCCACGTGGTAGAGCGGCCCTTCCCAGGCCGAGAGAATATCATGTCCCGTTTGATCCCAGACAGTTTTACCGTCATGCTTGTCGCGACCATCGTGCTCGCCTCGTTCCTGCCGATCAGCGGCGATGCGGCCGAGTATTTTGCGATCGCCACGAAGATCGCCATAGGCCTGCTGTTCTTTCTGCACGGTGCGCGGCTGTCGCGTGCGGTCGTGATCGCTGGTGCTCTTCACTGGAAGCTGCACCTGACCATCCTGGCGTCGACCTTCGTGCTGTTTCCCCTGCTCGGGCTCGCAACCGGCTTTCTCGTTCCCTCGGTACTTTCGCCTGCGCTCTACACCGGCATAATCTTCCTGTGCGTACTCCCCTCCACCGTTCAGTCCTCGATCGCCTTCACATCGATAGCCGGTGGCAATGTGCCCGCCGCCATCTGCTCGGCGTCCGCCTCCAACATTTTCGGGATGTTCCTGACGCCGCTTCTTGCCGGACTGCTGATATCGGCCAGCGGTCATGCGGGCTTCTCGCTCGATGCCCTGGAGTCGATCCTCACGCAGCTTCTGGCGCCCTTCGTGCTCGGTCAGATCCTGCAGCCGTGGATCGGCGAGTTTCTGCGCCGCAGGAAATCGCTGCTGATGCCGGTCGATCGCGGCTCCATCCTCATGGTGGTCTACCTCGCCTTCAGCGAGTCCGTGACCGAAGGCCTGTGGCGGACAACCTCCATCCAGGATCTCGCTGCGGTCATCATCATCGACATCGTGCTTCTTGCCATCGTACTGGCCATCACCATGTATGGCAGCCGCCTCGCCGGTTTCTCGAAGGCCGATGAAATCGCCATCACGTTTTGCGGGTCGAAGAAGAGCCTCGCGACCGGAATACCGATCGCCACCGTCATATTTGCGGACCAGAGCATCGGCACGATCGTTCTGCCGCTGATGCTGTTCCACCAGATCCAGCTCATGGTATGCGCCGTCATTGCCAAGCATTATGCCGACGTGGCGGCTCGGCAGCCCCTATCCGACAGCCGCACCGAGTGATGTCACGGCAAGCGTCGGCCCAGCGCCTCCATCAGTTTCTGGGCCAGAAGCTCGTACTTCTCGTCATAGTGGTGATCGCCGGCTAGCTCGATCTTTTCGACGGCGGCCAGCGCCGGATCGTTGCAGGCCGTATCGTCCTCCTCCGACCCATAGACGCACAGCGCCTTCGACGCCGGCAGCCTGGCAATGGCTGGCGCAACGTCGCTATCGCCGCCCAGACCGAGCCAGGCGCCGACGGAAACCTGAAAAGGCGTGGTCTTCTCCGTACCGATAAGGCCGATCATTGCGGTGCGGTCCTGCAGCCTCTTCGGCAGATAGGGCCAGGCGAAAGGCAGCGTGTTCGCTCCAAACGAATAGCCCAGCAGCACGACCGGAAGCCTGCCGCCGGGATCAGCCTTCGCAACCATGTGCGCGATATCCTTGGCAATCCCCTCCGGCTTGCGCAGGCTCCAATAGTAACGAAGGGAATCGACACCGACGACGTGCACGGACTTGCCCGCAATGATGTCGCCGACGGATTTGTCGATATCTCTCCAGCCGCCATCGCCGGAAAAGAACAGCGCGAGATATTTCGCCTGACCATCCTTTGCAGGAATGTCGATCGTCGGAAGCGCACCCGCAGAGGCATCTTCGCGCGCGATTTCCACAGCAGCATCGGCAGCCATGTCGAGACGCTTCGCCCTGGTGTCGGCAAGTCGTTCCTCGGCAAGGAAATACCCCTGCGTCGGCGGCCCTTTCGGCTCCGCATCCGGCTTCTCGCGCACGATGATGGCGGGGTTCGGCAGATCGGCATTGTAGGAATAGCTGTATCCCTGACCGGCAACGGCTTCGTAATCCGCACCTTCGCACGATGGAAGCTTGGTGTTCAGGGCGGCGGCGGGATCGACGATCACTGCCCCGGCAAGGGTCGCCGCAGGCGTATCGGCGTCGGACGCATAGGCCATGACGCCGCCCTCGCCGATGCCGACGATCACCGGGTGCATGTAGGTACTGCCTCCGACCAGGCGCTGCGCCTCCTTTGCGAGGCCCTCGAAATCGGCAACAAAATAGGTGCAATCGCCGGTATCCTGGTTCAGTTCGCGCCGCCATTTCTCAAGGTCGACAGTGAGAACGAGAAAACCCCGGTCGAGGAGCTTGTCCGCCAGAGCTCGATCGTCGGCAGCAGGACCGCCGGTCTGCGACACAAGTATGGCAAGGCCGGTCACCTCTCCCTTGGGCTGCAACAGCGGAACGTCTTTCAACCTCTCGGCCGTGACCGTGACAGCGTTGGGCCTGAGACCAGGCAGGCCGTAGTTCAGATAAAGCGCCAGCCCGAGACTGACGAGCACCAGGGCGACGAGCAGTCCGGATAGCGAACGACGCGGCAATTTCATCTTTTGAGAACCTCGAAGGGGTTGCCGCTGACGAGATTGGTCGCGTCGATCAGCGAGCGCGGCGTGGCCAGTCCGGCGGGGCAGATGAGATAATAGGGCGTCCATTTCGGCCCGAACTTGTCCTTGAACGACCGCAGCCCGTCGAATCGGTAGAATTCAGCACCGCGGCGATAGATGAAGGAGCCTATCCTGTTCCAGCGTGAGGCGAGATGGCTGTCGGAAAGGCCGGACAGCGGCGCAGCGCCCAGATTGAACCATTGGTAGCCTTCATTCTTGGCGGCCATCAGCAGGTTGGCGAACAGCCCATCCATGACGACGCTCGAAGCGTCGGGCAGATGGCGCATCAGATCGACCGCCATCTCATGCTTGTCGGCACCCCGCCACAGATTGGCGAAGGCAACGATGCGGCCCTCCCTGCGCAGAACCGCAATGTCGAAATAGGTCAGATAGTCAGGGTCGAACGAGCCGAGCGAAAAGCGCTTCTCGGAACCGGATTTCATATCGAGCCAGGCGTCCGAAACCTGCCGCAGTTCATCCATGATCTCCGCGGTGGTGTCCCGGCCGACGATCTCGAAGGATATCCCTTCTTTTTCGAGGCGACGCGCCGCATATCGCAGCGGCTGGCGCCTGGATCCTTCCAGCGAGAAATCCTCGAGTTCGACGCGTGCGACCTCTCCAAGCTTGAGTGCCGTCAGGCCCATATCGAGGAACAGCGGAATGCGCTCCGGCCCGACCGCGTAGAACACCGTTCTCAAGCCCGAGCGATCGGCAAGCGCCCGGAATGCCCAGGCGAGTTCGTCGGCGACGGCAGCGTTCCCGACCGGCTCGCCCATCGAGACGAGACTGCCGCCCGAACGCGCATACATGACAAATCCCCGGCCCTGCGGGTCAAGGAGAAATCGCTTGTCGCCAAGCAGCGCCAGCGCATCGGATGCGCGCGGCGATGCCTCGACAAGGGCCGGAACCCCGGACGGGATCGGCTGCTTTTTCAGCCTGCTCCGCCCGGCGCCATTGATGATCGTGTTGATGGTCGCTGCTGCGAGCAATGTAAGCAACAGCACGGTTGCCCGCAGGAAGCGCGATGCCGGCGCATCCCAGGCGAACTCCCACCAGAGTTCATTGGCGTATTCCACGTGCCGATAGGCGAAAAATCCGAGCCAGATGATGGCGAATGCGGTCGTTCCGATGCTGGCAAGCCATCCCCAGCTCAAGGCAAAACGCTCGTCGAGCGGCTTGCGATAGAAGGAATCGCCGAACAGCAGCAATATTCCCGCCATCAGTCCGAGAATGACCGATTCTTCCCAGGCCAGCGCCTTGAACAGCGCGAACACTGCACCGAGGCTGAACAGCACGATGGCGACAAGCCACGCCCGCCACAGCCGCCTCGCCAGTCCACGCGCAACGATCAGCAGCGCCAGTCCGACGAAACTCGCGCCAAGATGGGACATTTCGAGGAACGGCAATGGCACTATGTCGGCGAGTGTCTCTATCCTGCCGCGAGCGCCGGGAATGACCGTGGAGATGAGGAGGACGATGCCGCCGAGAAAGGCTATCCCCGCGGACAGCGGTGGTATCAGCGGCTCGAACAAGCGCACCACGGCCTGGGCTGGCGCTGCGATAAGATGCCGGCGGCGCAATATTTCGGACAGAACGAAACCGGCAACGGCAATCAGGAACGGGATAAGCGTATAAATGACACGATAGGCAACAAGCCCGGCAATGGCATCGGGATTCTGACCAAGCCCCAGCCCTGTAACGATCGTCGCCTCGAATGCGCCAAGGCCTCCAGGGGCGTGGCTGAGCAGGCCAAGTGCGACGGCCACGACATAGATCAGCGCGAAGGCGGCGATGCTGCCAACGGCATCCGGCGGCAACAGCACATAAAGCGTCGCGGCAGCCGCCGCGACATCGATGAGACCGGCGACGATCTGCAGCAGCGCACCCTGTGTCGAAGGCAGCCGCACCGACAATCTTCCCAGCCGCAACGTCCGCTCGCGTCGCGACAGCCAGAAAAGCAGCGCCGCCACGGCAAGCAGGATACCGATACCGATCGCCTCATCGAGAGCCGGGCCAAAGGAGACCAGCCAGGGTATCCGCGACGGGTCTGTAACGAGTGCCACGGCGATCATGATCGTGAATGCGAACCAGATCGCCATCCACGATGTGCCGATAATTCTGCCGATATCGGCCGTATCTATGCCTTCCGCCGCATAAACCCGGTAGCGGAGCGCCCCGCCCGTCAGCAGGGAGAAACCAAGAGCGTTGGAGATGGCATAGCCCGCACCGCCGGCCAGCGCCGATATGCGATAGGGCACGCGGCCCGGAGCAATGGTCTCGACCGCCACGACGTCGTAAAGCGCGACTGCCGCAAAGCTGACCAGCGTCAGAAGCAGCGCCAGCCATAGCGAACTTGCCGGAAGCGCGTGAAGCGAGCGCCGCACATCGTGCAGGTGCAGGTCGCTCGATACGCGGCTGAGTATGAAAAGACTGATGGCAGCGACGCCGATGCCCAGGGCTGCAAACAGTGCCGAGCGCGTGCGATTGCCCAGTTGAAAACCCACCCCGGATACATCCTTGGGTTTGTCAGTGGCATCCACTTTATCATTGACGGAAGTCATGAGGACCGCCTTCGACGGTTGAACATCCCCAAATCAACATGAATTCGGGACGCCGTCATTAGCAATCAAATAATGGCGGGATTGCGCCTTGACTATCGATGATGCCGGGCGCCTCGGCGCGGCCCGACCTCAGGCAGCCTTCAGGGCAAGTCTCCGGAAGCTTCCCGGCGCCTTCAGCCGTCCGATTGCGGCCGAGGGAGGCGTAAGGCCCATGGCTTCGGTTATGGCCGTGGCGACGCTATTGCTGTTCTGCACCAGGAAGGAATAGCGCAGACCGGACTGCCTTATCATCTCCGCTACCTCTACCGCAGCATTCCAGCGTGCGGCAATGACGGCAAAGGGCGCTTCCATCAGGACATTCGAAACCGATGTCGGCCGAACATAGAATTCAGGATAATAGGTCAGATTGCGGTGCCGGTAGTCGGTAACGACCGCCGTCAGCGGTCCCTTGACCGCACAATAATTGAAACTGCCATCGGCATTTGCCGCACCGCCATTGATCTCGTAGAGCGGCCGCCCATCCGCATCGGTCCAGGCGACGAAATTATGGCTGGCAATCCCCGCAAAGCGAGGGATTGGGTAAGAACCAAAAACGATGCGATGATTCATCCGGATACCGTACAGACACAATGGAGAGGGAATTTGACGTTATACTTCAGTCAGATAAAACCATTTGAAATCAAATACAAGGGACAAATTTCTCACATCTGATCACAATTTTATTCATTAGCCGGCGGCGCAGTTGCACATGATTGATTTGGCGATGATTTTACGCGCTGCAGTTGCAACTGCTCCCCTGAATTATTGTTCGTCGAGGTGTCGCGAACAAGGTCATTTTGTCGGCGAAGTTTGATCTTCAGACCACCTTGGTCCGAATTTCGGCCACGCCATCGACACCTCCATGCAGTTCGTCGCCGCGCTGGACGGCGCCAACGCCCGCCGGCGTACCGGAAAAGATAAGATCGCCTGCCCTCAGGGTGAACAGCGTCGACAGAAAGGCGATGGTCTCCGATACGTTCCAGATCATCTGACGCAGGTCGCCGCGCTGGCGTTCGACGCCATTGACCTTCAGCCAGATTGCGCCCTCGCCCGGATGGTCGATCATCGATACCGGCACAATCTCGGAACATGGCGCCGACGCTTCGAACGCCTTCCCGGTCTCCCAGGGTCTGCCGAGCTTCTTGGCTTCGCCCTGCAGGTCGCGGCGGGTCATGTCGAGCCCTGCCGCATAGCCGAACACGTGGTCCAGCGCATCTTGGGCGGCGATCCCCGCGCCGTCCCTGCCGATTGCGACCACCAGTTCCATTTCGAAATGCACGTCACTGCTGGCGCCCGGATAGGGAAAATCGGCCCCGTCTATCACGAGCGAATCGGGGTTCTTCTGGAAGAAGAACGGCGGCTCCCGGTTTGGATCGTGGCCCATTTCGATGCCATGATCCGCATAATTGCGGCCGACACAGTAGATTCGGTGCACCGGAAACAGTTTTTCCGACTGCTTTATCCGCAAGAATGGCTGTGGTTGCGGCTCGAAACTATATTGGTCGTTCTTCATGACCGGATTGCCCCTATGGATTGTGGAGAAGCGCGTCTCGCGCGCATTAGCTGTTTCGCTGCCGATCAGTATGCGCAAACTGTTCACATGAATTTAAGAATAGACCAGCAATCGTCAATCGTCGCTGGCAAAGATGATGATCTGCTGGAGGAGATCCAGCGCCAGAGCTTTCGCTATTTCTGGGATGGCGCGCATCCGGCGAGCGGCCTCGCGCGCGACCGATCCGGACGGACGGCCGATCCAAAGAACGATCTCGTCGCAATCGGTGGTTCGGGCTTTGCGATCATGGCGATCATCATCGGCGTCGAGCGGGGCTGGATTGACCGGACGCAAGCGACAACGAGGCTTGACCGGATGCTGACCGCCCTTGAAGGCGCGCGGCGCTATGATGGCGTCTTTCCGCATTTCATCAATGGAATGGACGGTTCGACGGTGCCTTTTTCCCGGCTCGACGACGGCGGCGACCTCGTCGAAACCTCCCTGCTGATGCAAGGTCTCATCTGCGCCCGGCAGTATTTTTCCGGCGATTGCAACGATGAGGTCGATATCCGGAGCCGCATCGACGGCCTGTGGCGCGAAGTTCGCTGGACCTCGCACATCAAATCCGGCGAGAGAGTGCTTTATTGGCACCGCAGCCCCCGACATGGCTTTCGCCGCAACGTCCCTGTCCGGGGCTGGAATGAGGCTCTGATTACCTATCTCCTGGCAGCGGCGTCACCCACGGCAGCGATCGACCCGATCATCTATCATGAGGGTTTTGCCGCCAACGGCGCCCTGCGCAACGGTCAAAGCTTCTACGGGGTCAAACTGCCGCTCGGGCCGGATTTCGGCGGGCCGCTCTTCTTCGCCCATTATTCCTTCTGCGGCCTCGATCCCCGCGGCCTGGTTGATCGCTATGCCGACTATTGGGAGCAGAATGTTGCCCATTGCCGCATCAACTATAATCATAGCGTCCAGGCGGGCCATGCCCCGTTCTGTTGGGGATTGACGTCGAGCCATGGGCCGAAAGGCTATAGCGTCGGCTCCCCGGCAACGGACAATGGCGTGATCGCGCCCACCGCCGCCTTGAGCAGCATGCCCTATCTGCCGGAGGAATCGCTGCAGGCGCTGCGCTATTTCCTGTCGTTGCCCCGGGGCCGTATCGGTGGCCGCTTTGGCTTCGTCGACGCCTTCGCGCCTTCGCTCAACTGGTTTGCCCGAACCTACCTCGCCATAGACCAGGGACCGATCATCGCCATGATCGAGAACTACCGCAGCGGCCTGCTCTGGCGCCTGTTCATGAGCGCCGCGGAGATAAGGGGAGCGCTGGCCGAACTCGGGTTTGACAGTCCGCATCTGGGAAAGGCGCAGGGAACCAAATCCGGCCTCGACCATTGCTCGTGTCCGGGGTGAGCGGCAGCGTCATCCGCCAACAGAGGGGCCATGAATGAGAATTCACGCCGTTTTCAATCGGGATGGCGGAACATTCCGCACCACCGATATGCAGCAATTCAGCCAGACGGCAAAAACCCTGTTCGAAGAGCGCGGCCACGAATTCAGCAGCGAGATCGTCTCGGGAAAAGACATCGTCAAGGCGATGCAACGGGTCGCAGGCGAGTCCGGTGAGCCGGTATTGATGGCCGGCGGCGGCGACGGGACGATCTCGGCCGCCGCCGATATCGCATGGAAAGCCGGCATTCCCCTCGCCGTTCTACCGGCAGGGACGATGAACCTCTTCGCCCGTGCGCTCAAGATCCCGTTGGATCTGACGGCAGCTCTGGAAAGCCTCGCCACCGGCGAGATCATCGCCGTCGATATCTCGACCGCCAATGATGAGAGCTTCGTCCATCAGTTCTCCATCGGCTTCCAGCCCCAGATGATCGAATTCCGCAACACGCTGGAATATAGTTCACGATGGGGCAAGCGACTTGCGAGCTTGCGGGCCTTTGCGAAGGCAGTCAGCAAACCGCCGAACTTCAAGGTGCGCATGACCTTGAACGGAAAGGCGAGCGAAAGAAAAGTCTCGGCTGTATCCGTCGCCAACAATCCCTATGGGCAAGGCATGTTGCCGGTGCCCGACAAGCTCGGCAGAGGCGAACTCGGAATCTATATCGCGCGCAAACCGACGCCCGCCTCCATCGCGAAGCTCGCCCTTAGCGTCTTTACCGGCTCTTGGCGGGACCATCCGGATGTCGAGGAGAAATTTGCCAGGACGATCGAGCTTCACTTCCCGCATCTGAGGAAGCACGCCAAGGCGACCATCGACGGCGAGTTGATACAACTTCCGCGCGACGTGAAAATACAGATCCACCCTGGTGAACTGAAAGTGCTGGTGCCGCGTTCGCCGGGCGCGGAAGAAGCGGATAGCTGATGCTGCGCCGCTTCTTCGCCCTTGGGCTCAGCTCTTCTTCCTGGCCTTCTTGACGGGCGCGGGCGCTTCCGCCTGCCCCGATGCCGCCTTGCGGGCGGCAGCCTCTTCGGCGGCAACCTGGTCGGCGCTCTTCGGCATCGTATCCACGACGGAACGGACCTTGCCCTTGTCCGTGACGGTGCAGAGAGCGTCGCGGATATCGGCCTTCAGCCGAACATGGTTGACACCGCCGCCGACGGCTTCCGAGTCGATGACCTTGATATGGCGTTCGGCAAGGAAATACTTGGCCGAAGCCGCCGATATGCAAGGGTCGGCAAGAGCAGCGTCAACCGGCGGGCGTGGCGGCGCGAAGGTTGGAATGATCACCGGGCGCGATCCCATGTCGCTCGTGGTCGAACACGCTGCCAGCGGGACAAGGATCGCCAAAGGGGCAATCCGGCATAGAATGTTGTTGGGCAGACCCATTGCTTTCTCCGCAAAATCGTCTTTTGAATGGCTGAATATTGGCCGGAAACTATTCGCTTTTTAACAATTGTCGAGTGGCACAGCTGCCACACTGGGACTTTATTGCAACATGAAACAAAGCCTTCATGGAGCCTTGGAAAGCATCCAGTTCAAGGCCGCCCTCCAGTCGGTCATCCGGATCGGCGTGCCGTGGTTGCCGCCCTCGAAACGATGGAAGCGAACCGGATAGTTCTTCGCACCGCTACGCAGCTTGCGGTAGAAGGCTTCCTGCTTCTCAACCGCGAACACCGGATCGCGGCCGCCATGACCGAAAAACACCGGTACGCGGCGCTTGTAGGCCGCTGAACCAATGAAGTTTTCATCCCACAACGAACCGAGCAGGACGAGACCCGCTATGCTTTGCCCCGCCTGCTGGTTGGCCGCCACCCTCCAGCACAATTGGCCGCCCATGGAGCCGCAGGCGATGATAATCCTGGCTGATGGTGCCTGTCCCGCAACATACCCGACCAGCGAAGCTATCTCTTCTTCGCCCTTTGACCCGAAATCGGTAAAATCCGGGCTTATATAGACGCCGTCATTGCGCGCCATCAGGTTCTTCAGGCGATTGAAATTTCCGCCAAAGGTATAATCATTCATGCCCTGCTGGCGATTGCCGCCCTGACCGTGGAGATAAATGACCACCAATGCCGGCCGGTCGCCGATGTCGCCGACGACCATCGCCTTTACTCCGCTTCCGCTCGTCCGGAACACCAGGTCCTTCTGGGAGCGCTTCGGCTGCAACGATACATAGGCTTGCTTGACGCGGCGCTCGGGTATCTGGTCGCGCCCATTGATGTCGCGCATCTCGTCATAATCGACGACGAGGTAATCGCCGGAATCCCCCGTCTGCAATATGCCCGGATACTGGAACAATTCGTCCTTGTAGGGCGCGAGTTCTGCAGCAGAACCGTACGACAGCCCGGCCAGCGACATCATCGAGGAAAGCAAAACCGCTTTCAAAACCATCCTACTCAACGCCATTCCCCTCAATTCCGCGCCTCCTCGGCAATCGAACCAACTCGAAACGCCTGAATGACTTCAGCGAGGATGGCGACCGCTATTTCCTGTGGGTTGGCCGCACCGATCGCGAGTCCAATTGGCGCGTGCACCCGCCCCAGCCGGTCGTCATCAATGCCTTTCTGGCGCAGCCTTTCGATGCGCTTCTCATGGGTTTTCCGGCTACCAAGTGCCCCGATATAGAAGCAACCCGCTTCAAGCGCGCTTTCGAGCGCCGGATCATCGATCTTCGGATCGTGCGACAGGGCGGCAAGCGCACTGTAGCGATCGAGCGGCCTGTTCGTCAGCACATCCTGCGGCCATTCGGCGATAACCTGCGTCTCAGGAAAACGCGCGCTCGTTGCAAATCCGGTGCGGGGATCGATGATTTCGACCTCATAGCCGAGCTTGGCCGCCATAGGCGCCAGTGTCTGGCTGACGTGCACGGCGCCCACGAGAACGAGACGCAGCGCCGGCTGGTGCAGATTGAGAAAGAACTCGCGGCCGTCGGCCACCACCAGCCGGGAACGTCCGGCTGCGAAAGTCTGTGCCATGGCCGCGCCTAGCTCGCCCGCAACGGCGTCGTTCTGCAATATCACCCTGTCCCGGCCATCGGCGAGGTCGGTCAGATGTATGGCGGCCTGCCGCAATCGGCGGGCCTGGTTGAGCTTTTTCAGACAAAAAGGATCCACTGTCAGCCCAGCCGCTCGAGATAAATCCTGATGCGGCCGCCACAGGAAAGTCCGGCTCTCCAGGCCACCTCATCCGCAACGCCGAATTCCAGCATGGTCGGCTCGCCGGACCTGATGACGTCGATCGCAGTCGTGATCACTTCGGCCTCGACGCAGCCGCCCGAGACCGATCCCTCGAAGTTGCCATCCTCGTCGATCGCCAATTGACTGCCGGCAGGCCGCGGCGACGATCCCCACGTCTCGACGACAGTCGCTATGGCGACAGCGCGTCCATTGTTCATCCAGCCTTCGGCGATGAAAAGCGGATCAGACGTCTCGGACACCATGATCAACCGCCGACATGATGGTAGGAACGATCGAGATAGATGAGAGATTGGCCATCGCCACCGCCTTTCAGAGCTGTTACCCGTCCGTAGACCACGTAATGCGTCGCGACTTCATGCGTCTCGATGATACGGCAATCGAAACTTGCCAGCGCATCGGCAAGCACGGGCGCGCCCGTCTGCAATGTCTGCCATTCGCCGAGCGCAAACCGGTCGGCCTGCGACAGGCTGCCTTTGCCGGAGAATGCTTCCGACAGCGCCATATGTCCGAAGGACAGCGTATTCAGCGCGAACACCTTGTTTTCGATGAATATATGATTGGACTCATGTTCCCGGTTGAGACACACCAGCATGGTCGCGGGATTATCCGAGACCGAGCATACGGCTGAAATGGTCACGCCGCGCCGGCCCGCCGGGCCATCTGTGGTCACAACATGCACTGCTTCTGCGAAATGGCTCATTGCATTGCGAAAAGCCAGCGGCTCGATTTTAGGATCTTTGGCGATAAACACAGCTTTCTTCCACTCAACCCACGCATCAGTATAGCAAGCCAAAGCTTTTATATAGACCCCCGATTGCGCCAACCGCTGGAAACCGCTACCCAAAAGCATGGTACGAATGGTTTACAGGGAATTACGACAGGTCCAATGACGGCAATGATCCGGGCAGCTTTCTTGGGATTGAGCCTGATGGTCTGCGGTGCCGCGCATGCTGAAGACAGGATCGGTATCGTAGCACCCTTGTCAGGCCCATTCGCGCGCCTCGGCGACCAGATCGTCACTGGCGTTTCCACCGCGATAGCCGCGAATGGCGGTGCGGATCGTGCGACGATCGTTACGGAAGATGACCGGTGCGAGGCGGAAGGAGGCGCGGAAGTGGCACGGCGCCTGATACAATCCGACGTGATGGTCGTGATCGGCTTCCTGTGCAGCGAGTCGCTCGAAGCTGCCCTTCCACTCTTCAACCAGAAGGGCGTGGTCGTGATCACCCCGGCGATCCGGTCACCGACGTTGACGGAACTGCGTGCCGATCCGCCGTTTGCGGTATTCCGCACGGCGCCTTCCGAACGCAAGGCGATCCTGGAAACCGGCGATATATTGGCGGAACGCTGGCGCTCCACGCCATTCGCCATCATCGATGACGGCACGATTTCGGGCCGCGAACTGGCAGGCGGCGTCAGGGCACGGCTTGAGGAAAAAGGATTGAAGCCGGTGTACAACGACACATACCGGCCAGGGCTGGACAACCAGAACGCACTGGTCGGGCGGTTGAAACGCGCCGGCGCGACCGAGGTCTTCGTCGGCGGGGAACGCGACGATGCGGCATCCATCGGCCTCAGCGCGCAGACAATGGGCACCCAGCTCACCATAATCGGCGGAGAAGCGCTGAATGCCAGCCGCAAGGAAGGCGATCTCGTTCCGGGAACGCTGATGGTCGCGCCGACGGAGCCGCAGTTCCTCGACACCGCCCGCAACGCCAGGAATGCGGTGGAACTCGCCGGCAAGGCTCCCGAGGGATATACGATAGCAGCCTTTGCAGCGACGGAGGCAGCGCTGAACGTGCTCACTGCCGCGCAAACGCAGGCCGGTTCAATCAGCGAACTTTTGCGCAACACCAAGTTCGAGACCGCGCTTGGCACCCTGCAATTCGACCAGAACGGCCAGAGGATAGGCAATGTTTACGAATTGCAACGCTATGACGGCGCCCAATTCGTACCGGAGGCCGAATAAATGCCACCTACACCCGGAGCGCGCAATCTCATAACGGACGTCAAAGGCCTTCTCGTCGGCAATGCCGAAGATCACAGGCTGAAATCCGGCTGCACCGTCATTCTCTGCGAAGAACCCGCTACCGCGGCCTATCAGGCGCTGGGCGGGGCACCCGGTACCCGCGAGACCGACCTACTGGAGCCACACAATACCGTACAGCAAGTCAATGCCATCGTCCTTTCCGGCGGGTCGGCTTTCGGGCTCGATGCGGCATCCGGGGCGCAGGCAGCCTTGCGCGCACGCGGGATAGGTTTCGAAGTTGGTGGCCACCGGGTTCCGATCGTGCCGGCGGCCATATTGTTCGACCTCATGAATGGCGGCGACAAGGACTGGGGCAGATATCCGCCCTACCGCGAACTCGGCCATGACGCCGTCGAAGCGAGTGGCCCGGATTTCGAACTGGGCAGCCATGGCGCAGGCACGGGCGCGACCGTCGCCGGGCTGAAGGGCGGGTTGGGTTCGGCTTCGGCAATGCTCGAAAACGGCACTTGCATCGGTGCGCTCGTGGCTTCCAACGCGCTTGGTTCCGTCACGGTCGGCTCATCGAGACATTTCTGGGCGGCGCCATTCGAATTGGCCGCGGAATTTGGCGGGCTCGGTCTTCCGCATCCGCTTCCTGCCGAAGTTGCGGCAGTTCGTACGAAATTTTCCCACCCGCCTGCCAATTCGAACACGGTGATCGGCGTCGTGGCGACGGATTACATCCTGACCAAGGCCGAAGCCAAGCGGCTCGCCATATCCGCCCATGACGGTTATTCCCGCGCCATCTGGCCGTCCCATACCGCCTATGATGGCGATCTCGTCTTCGCTCTCGCAACCGGGGCCAGCGGCAGAACACCGGATGCGGCCGAATTCATCGAGCTCTGTGCCCATGCCGCCTCCACGACGGCGCGGGCGATTGCGCGCGGTGTATTTTCAGCGACGCCGGCCGATGGTGACCCCTATCCCGTATGGAGCTCGCTGCGATAATCGCTTGTGCATTGTCCGGCAATGCCACCCATGGTAACGCCCACCGATAATTTCAGTACGGAGAACAACCATGAGCCGCCCGCTTGTCATCGCCCCTTCCATTCTCGCGTCGGATTTCTCCAGACTGGGCGATGAGGTCAAATCCGTGCTCAAGGCCGGCGCTGACTGGATTCATATCGATGTCATGGACGGCCACTTCGTCCCCAACATCACGTTCGGGCCGGACGTCGTCAAGGCTATCCGCCCCTTGACCGATGCCATATTCGACACGCATCTGATGATCGCGCCCTGCGATCCATATATCGAAGCCTTTGCCAAGGCAGGATGCGATATCATAACGGTTCACGCGGAAGCCGGGCCGCATCTGCATCGTTCCCTGCAGGCGATCCGCGCGCATGGCAAGAAGGCGGGCGTTGCGATCAATCCCGCAACGCCTGAATCCGCGATCGAATTTGTGCTCGATGACGTCGACCTGATCCTGGCGATGACCGTCAATCCCGGATTTGGCGGACAAAGCTTCATATCGGGCATGCAGGAGAAAATCCGGCGCATCCGCCAGATGATCGGAGACCGTCCGATCGATCTCGAAGTAGATGGCGGAATCACTGCCGATACCGCGCCGCTCGTAGTCGCTGCTGGTGCAAACGCCCTTGTTGCGGGCTCGGCGATCTATAAGGGCGGGACAGAAGCGCATTACAAGGATAATATCGATCGCATCAGAGCATCGATCATGAAAGCAAGCTGATGGTCAAACGCCGCCTGTTGCAGGGCCTGATTGCAGCCTCCGCCCTCGCCTTTCCTGTCGAGGCGGGCGCCGGCGACGTCGCCAACCTCAACATACTCGGCTTCTCCAAGGATGGCGACATCTTCGCCTTCGAGGAATTCGGCGTGCAGGATGGTTCCGGCTTCCCCTACGCCAATCGCTATTATATCCGCACCTCGGACGACAAATTCCTTCCAGGAACGCCGATCCGCGTGCGCCTCGACGATGAAAGCGCCGATGTCGGCAAGGCGCGCGGCGAAGCCGCAACGAAGGCACAGAGCGCGACATCCTTGTCGGACGCGGAACTGCTGGCCAATAGCGGCAATACGGTGGCCCTCAATCCTGTCACCGAGCTTTCCGCCAATCCCATGGCCGTGAAGGTCAATCCTCGCCCGATTTTTCCGGCTCTCGATCCGGTTCTGGCCATTTCGCTTGACGAATTCCCCCTTGCCGCGGGTAGCAATTGCCAGAACATCGGCGATATCAAGGGCTTCAGGCTGACACTGCAGGAAGAGACGCCGAATGCGGCGCCATCGACCATCCATGAAGACAGTTCAGTTCCGGCAAGCCGTGGCTGCCCGCTCGGCTATTCGATCGGCGCTGTCCAGACCTTCTACCCGCAATCGGGCGCTCCGGTCGTTGCCGTGATGATCGCCATCCGCGGACAGGGTTTCGAAGGACCGGACTATCGATGGCTGGCCGTAACCAGGCAAAGATAGGCTGTGCGTGAAAAACTCGCGTTGAGCGCCAGCGCATCCTCTGATAGACCCCCGCTGAACCCGAACGACATCGCCGACAGGAAGAAATATGATCCCGCGCTATTCGCGGCCCGAAATGGTCGCCATCTGGTCCCCGGAAACCAAGTTTCGCATCTGGTTTGAAATCGAAGCCCATGCCTGTGACGCACTGGCGGAACTTGGCGTCATTCCCAAGGAAGCCGCAGCGACGATCTGGGAAAAAGGCGGCGCGGCTACGTTCGACATCGACCGTATCGACGAAATCGAGCGGGAGACCAAGCATGACGTCATCGCCTTTCTGACGCACCTTTCCGAGATCGTCGGCCCCGATGCCAGGTTCGTGCATCAGGGCATGACCTCCTCGGACGTGCTCGACACCTGCTTCAATGTCCAGTTGATGCGGGCCAGCGACCTGTTGATCGACGATCTCGATCGCCTGCTTGCCGCGCTCAAGAAGCGTGCATTCGAGCACAAGGACACGGTCACCATCGGCCGCAGCCACGGCATCCATGCCGAGCCGACGACGTTCGGCGTCAAGCTGGCGCAGGCCTATGCCGAGTTCGAGCGGTGCCGCGCCCGGCTCGTCGCCGCGCGCGAGGAAATCGCCACCTGCGCCATCTCGGGAGCCGTCGGAACCTTCGCCAATATCGATCCGCGCGTCGAGGAACATGTCGCGAAGGCATTGGGCATGAAGGCCGAGCCGGTCTCGACTCAGGTCATTCCGCGCGACCGCCATGCCATGTATTTCGCGACCCTCGGCGTAATCGCCTCGTCGGTCGAGCGGCTCTCGGTCGAGATCCGCCACCTGCAGCGCACCGAAGTGCTGGAGGCGGAGGAATATTTCTCGCCCGGCCAGAAGGGCTCCTCGGCCATGCCGCACAAGCGCAACCCCGTCCTGACGGAGAACATGACCGGCCTCGCCCGCATGGTTCGGGCCTTTGCTCTGCCAGCCATGGAAAATGTCGCGCTCTGGCACGAACGGGACATTTCCCACTCGTCGGTTGAGCGCATGATCGGGCCGGATGCCACCGTCACGCTCGATTTTGCCCTGGCTCGCATGACGGGCGTCATCGAGAAACTGCTGGTCTATCCCGACAACATGCTCGCCAACATGAACAAGTTCAGGGGCCTGATCCATTCCCAGCGCGTGCTTCTGGCGCTGACGCAGGCTGGTGTCTCGCGCGAAGACTCCTACAGGCTGGTTCAGCGCAATGCGATGAAAGTGTGGGAACAGGGCAAGGACTTCCTCGAGGAACTGCTGGCGGACCAGGATGTGCGGGCCTCATTGTCGGAGGCCGACCTTCGCGAGAAGTTCGATCTCGGCTACCACACCAAACATGTGGATACGATATTCAAGCGCGTCTTCGGCTGAACGATCGAGGCAAAAACGAACGAAAAACCCGCGATCCGGACCGGATCGCGGGTTTTCCTGCATTCGGCTCAGCGAATCTATCGGTAGTCCCAGAAGAAGCGTTCCGATTCCCGGCGCGCCTCCCGCGGCGCGACCCCGATATCGCGCAATTGATCATCCGTGAGTTCGCTCAGGTGGATCCGGCTACGGCGCTTCATCATTGCAGTGCCGATCCAGTCGATCACGGCAATCAGCCTGCCCTTGAACGGTGTTCGCACGGCCGTACCGATTGCCACGCCATCGGTACGGGCGTTTGCACATTCATCGACACCGATTGTATCAATTGTACTCATTTTTGCGGTCTCCAAACCATAGTTCCGCAGTAAATTGTCTGCATATTCTGCGATTGCAGTCATGTATTGACTCAATTCAACACGCAATATATTCATTGTTACCATGACAAATTGGCTTCCAAATCTGGACAATGACCCCGATCAGGGCCGCAAGGGCCCGCTCTACCTGCGCCTGGCGGAGCGAATAGAGGCCGACATTGCCGGTGGAATATTGCCGCCGGGGACGAAACTGCCGCCCCAGCGCAATCTCGCCTTCGATATCGGCGTTACCATCGGCACGGTCGGGCGCGCCTATAATCTGATCCGTGAGCGCGGCCTCGTCAGTGGAGAGGTGGGCCGCGGCACCTATGTGATGGATCCGAAGGCAGCGGGGCTCGTGGCACCCGCCAGTCCGAGCGAGCCCTTCGGTGGAACACGCTCGACCTTCGTCCATTCCGGGCTGATCCGGCTCGACAGCACCGCCGCAGTGGAAGTGGGCCAGGCGGAACTCATGGGCTCCACCCTGACCGAGATCACGCGGCAGCACCCGAACGAGATAGCGAGCTATTCGCGTAGCCTGCCCGCCTCGTGGCGCGATGCGGGCGTCAGATGGCTCTCCGGCGCAGGCTGGTCACCGGACGGTGAAAGCGTCGTTCCGACACTTGGCGCCCACTCCGCAATATTGGCGGCGATTGCTGCCGTCACCGTGCCGGGCGACAAGATTGCCTTCGAGGACCTCACCTATTGCTCGGCCGCCCGCAGCGTCAATCTGATGGGCCGGCGCAGCATCATCATGCACACGCAGAATGGCAGCGCCACGCCGGAGGATTTCGAGCGCCTTTGCGCCCAGCAGCACCCGAAGCTCGTCTTTCTCATGCCATCGCTGCACAATCCGACGGCATTCACCATGCCCGAGGACTATCGCCGTGCGATCGCCGAGATCGCGCGCCGCTACAATGTCTGGATCATCGAGGATGAAATCTATGGCTCGCTGGTCGAGGACGATCATGTAAAGATCGCAGCCTTCGCACCCGAGCGCACATTCGTCATCGGCGGCATGTCGAAGTCGGTCGCGGCCGGCCTGCGCGGCGGCTGGGTCGCCTGCCCTCCGCATCTCGCCGCGCGCGTGCATACGGCCCATAAGATGGTGACCGGCGGCCTTCCCTTTCTCATGGCGGAACTGACGGCGCGGCTGGTCAATTCGGGCGATGCGGACGAAATCCGCGCGCGCGTCCGCAATGAGGTGAGGAGCCGGGGCGCCATTGCCCGCCAGGCTCTTGCCGGTATCGAATTCAGCACGCAGCCCCTGTCAGCCTTCCTTTGGGTCAAGCTGCCGGATCCCTGGCTGTCGGCGACCTTCAAGAACGCGGCCTTGAACGAAGGCGTCCTCATCGACGACGAGGATGAATTCAAGACCGGCCGCACGGAGAAAACGTTCCACCGCGTGCGGCTCGGCATTACCGTTCCCGGCAGCGGCGAGGAACTGAAGAACGGGCTGACCGTGCTTCGGCGGCTGATGGTGACGGACAATGCCAGCTATGACAGCTATTCGTAGCGCCAGGCCGCGCGATCGCCAACATGCGACGGTCCTTCACTCTTCTTCGAGCATTTCCTTGACGGCCGTGGCGAGCTGCTTCAGCGAGAATGGCTTCGGCAGGAAGCCGAACTTGGCATCCTCGGGAAGGTTCTTGGCGAAGGCATCTTCGGCATAACCCGAGACGAAGATGAATTTTATGTCGCCATATTCCTTGCGTAGCTCGCGCAGCAGCGTCGGCCCGTCCATTTCGGGCATCACCACGTCGGACACGACGATATCCACCTTGCCGTCCAGTTCCTTCATGACTTCGAGCGCCTCGACGCCACTGGAAGCTTCATGGACCGTATAGCCGCGTGATTGCAGGGCGCGCAGCCCGCCGATACGCACCGCATCTTCATCTTCCACCAGCAGCACGGTCGCCGACCCGGAAAGATCCTTGGGCTTGTCCTGCTTCTTCTCCTTCTTCGGAGTCTCGATGATGATGGTTTCACCCTCGGCATTGAGCTGCGGCATGGGCTGCCCCTCCACATAGCGCGGCAGCAATATGCGGAAGGTCGATCCCTTGCCGAGTTCAGATACGGCGTGGATGGAACCACCCGTCTGCTTGATGATGCCATAGACCATGGAAAGCCCGAGGCCCGTCCCCTTGCCCACTTCCTTGGTGGTGAAGAACGGCTCGAATATCTTGGCGATGACGTCCGGCGCCATGCCGGTGCCGGTGTCCGAGACTTCGACGACGACATATTCGCCCGGGAGCACGTCCCTGTTGTTCAGCTCCGTGCTTTCCGCTTCGGTCATGTTGCGCGTACGGATGGTGAGTTCGCCGCCTTCAGGCATGGCGTCGCGCGCATTGACGGTCAGATTGACGATGACCTGCTCGAACTGGCCGAGATCGGCGCGGACTGGCCAGAGATCGCGGCCATGTTCGATCTTGAGGCTGACCTGGGTACCCGCCAGTCGAGTCAGCAACATGCGGACATCGGCGATGACATCGGTAAGGTTGAGCACTTCCGGCCGCAATGTCTGGCGACGCGAGAATGCCAGCAATTGCCGCACCAGCGAGGCAGCACGGTTGGCATTCTGCTTGATGTTCATGATGTCGGCGAACGAAGGGTCCGAGGCGCGATGGTTCGACAGGAGCAGGTCCGACGACATGATGATCGCCGTCAGGACATTGTTGAAATCATGGGCGATGCCGCCCGCGAGTTGCCCGACCGCCTGCATCTTCTGGCTCTGCGCCATCGTCGCTTCGAGCGCCTTCTGCTCCGTCGTTTCCACCACGGAGACGATGGCCGCTTCTTCTGCGCCCTCTTCCGCACCGGCATCGAAGACCGGGCTGATATAGAAGCGCAAATGCCTGTCCTCATGGCCCGGAATGACCGTATCGACCGGCGAAATCTCGGCTTTGCCCGCAAAGGCGGCGGCAAGCGCCCGGTCGAAGGCATCGCGGTCGCGCTCATGCACCACCGTCTCGAGCGGGATGCGGCGATCGATCTCGTCGCGGTCTACGACAGGGGCGAACAGGCCGAGGAAGCGCGCATTCGTCCGCAATATCTTGCCGGTGGCGTCAACGGCGGCAATGGCCATGGAGGCCGAATTGAAGAAGCGGGTGAAGCGGACTTCGGCGGCGCGCAAGGCGGCGGACGTGTCCTCGCCCTCCGCACGGTTGAGGACGATCGTCCGCGTCGGTCCACGGCGGCCATCGCGATGTATTTGCACACGGTGGTAGAAGCGGACGGCGAGGCTCTGACCATGGGCCGTGGCAAGATCGAGATCGATGACGGTGTTGCGGCTGGTGCCGGGTTCGGTCCGGACGGCATCCAGCAGGGCCATGCCATTGCCGGCCACGATCTCGCGCACCGTCATGGAACCGGGAGTAAAGCGGGTCAGGTCGATGCCGAGCCAGTCGGCAAGCGTGGCATTGACATAGATGATGCGGCCTTCCGGGTCGGCCGAGAAGAAGCCGGCGGGAGCATGATCGAGATGGTCGATTGCCTCCTGTATATCCTGAAAATAGCGCTCCTGCTCGGCCCGCTCCGCCGATATGTCGGCGATCTGCCAGGCATATACCGGCGTGGTCTGGTCGGGAATTCCGGCGACCGCACGCGTCTTGACGCGATACCAGGTCGGTACCGGCTCCCGCGCCGGGTCCAGCGGGCGCGACAGGCGTATTTCCACCTGCCCCGCTATCCCGTCCCGGACCGCATTGGCGAGGCGGTAGATCGGGTCCGACGCCGCCGCTTCGCCGGACAAGATATGCTCGACCGGGCGCACGTCGTCGGCGCCAGTGGCACCGGTGAGCTGCGCATAGGCCCGGTTGGCGTAGACGATGCGCCCTTTCTGGTCGCAAACGACGGTTCCTTCGGGATAGGTGTCGACGAAAGCACGGGTAAGTTCGTCGCTCGTGCCGCGCGGGGTGAACTGGATGACATTGATGGCCGAACCGAACAGGTAGAAGACGCCGATCATGGCGAGCAGCCCCAGAAGGCCGAGCAGGAATGGCTGGCCGAGTTGATCGCGGTAGACGAAATACAGCACCGCCACGCCGATCAGCAGCGCCCCCAGCAGAACCAGCCGCAGGCCGGCCCGGTTTGCCTTGGTCTTCGCTATGATCGGCTCAGGATATAGATCGCTGTTCGTTTCTTGAGACATCCGTCTCAAACCCCTTCTTCCCTCAGGCTGGCGCGCCCATTCGAATCGGTTGGATCATATCTGCGCCAAAGGTAAAACCCCATCCCCCGCAGGAAGTCCGTTATTCCACGATTATCGGGCCGGACCGCATGGGCACGCAGTTGCATACCAATGGCCAAGCCGTTAGTTTCAGCCGATTAATTCTGCCACGAGCGCCCTGAGCATCAGGCAAAGAAGCAATATGCCCGCCTGCGAACGTTGAGCCAGGCGGGGTGGGGAAAACGCATTCGACCAGCATATGAGGGATTTCCCTGTCGCCTCATTTCCATCAAATTAATAGGTTCCGGCACTAATGTCATGTAAACATATGCTTCGAGCCCGCATTGGGGAGCATGGTTTCGGGTTAGAGATCGCAGAGGAGACTCGTCATGAATGCCTGGCTTGCAACTATCGTCGGTGATCGAGCCGCGCCTATCGTGGGCTTCGTCCTATTGTTTGCCCTGGTCATCATCCTGCTCCTTCTCGTTTTCGGCATTTTACGCCGGTTAACGGGCGGAACCTTCGTTGCCGGCGGCCGAAACCGGCAGGTCAGGCTTTCCGTCACCGACGCAGCCGCGGTCGACAATCGACGTCGTCTGGTGCTCGTTCGCCGTGACGATGTGGAGCATCTCATCCTGATCGGCGGCCCTACCGACGTGATCGTCGAGCAAAACATAAGACAGTTCGCCAAGGCGCCGCGCAGTGAGCCGGTGGCAACGGCGCCAATTGCGGCGCCCGAACCCGATCTCAAACCTGAGCCCAAGCCGGCGGAAACGCCGCAGCGCCAAGCGCCACAGGCAGCGCCCATCGAAGCGTCAAGACGGCCTGCGCCCCAGCCGAGGCAATCACAACCGGTATCTCCGCCAGCCTCGTCCGCACCGGAGGCAGGCGAAGAGGATGCGCCTCGCATTCCGATATCGCCGGTTCCATCGGCACCAGTGACGCCGTCCGCTGCCCCGCGCGTCAATACGCCAGCGCCGATTGCGGAAGCAGCAGCGCCCATGCCAAGCATAGCGGCGCGCGACACCGGAACCGGATGGGAGAAAAGCAGCACTCCAGCCCCTTCCTTCACGGGCGAACCACGTCCGCAGTCCCCGGCAATGCCGCCGCGGCCGAGGATCGAGCCGATCAGCGAGCCGAGGCCGACGACGGCCGCCGCCTTTCCGTTCAGCCTGCGCGACAGCCCGCCCGCCGAGCCTGTGCAAGGCTCGTCCCTTGATGCGGTGACGCCTGCCAAGGACGAGGACAGGGTCAATCTTGGCGAGGTCGATTTCGACGACCAGTTCGACAGCGACTCGGATGGCGAGCTCCATATCGCTCCAGGCAAGGACGAGGCGCCGAAGAAAACGGATGAAATCGAAGACGAAATGGAGCGTCTGCTTGGCGAACTTTCGCGCGACGAAAGGCGCTGAACCTCCAGTCCGATGCAGCGGTCATAAAAAAAGCCCGGCGAACCGGGCTTTTTCTGTATCAGTCGTCGCGATAGACCTTTTCGCGCCGTTCGTGGCGCTCCTGCGCCTCGATCGACAAGGTGGCGATCGGCCGGGCATCCAGCCGCTTCAGGCTGATGGGATCACCGGTCTCTTCGCAGAACCCGTAGGTCCCGTCGTCGATCCGTTGCAGTGCCGCGTCGATCTTCGAAATCAGCTTGCGCTGACGGTCACGCGCACGCAATTCGATCGCTCGGTCTGTTTCCGAGGAAGCACGGTCAGCGATGTCCGGTAGATTTGCATTTTCCTGCTGCAAGATCTCAAGCGTTTCGCGCGCCTCCCGCAGGATATCGTTTTTCCAGTTGATCAGTTTTTCACGAAAGTAGGATTTTTGCCGATCACTCATGAAGGGCTCGTCATCCGTGGGCTTGTAGTCAAGATCGATAAGCTTATTCATCATTGAATCACCCTGCACCTATGAGACGCGAGGAGGCCTATATATGTCGTGTCAGATTGGCACACAACTACAAAAGCATAAGAGGTCGGCCACATCTCCCTACGAATACGCTCAAAATATCAGCAAAGTTCCGTAAAATTATCGTTGCAGCGGCCGAAATCGGACCAAATTGATCATTTTTAGTGGCGTGGGCATGCGCAGCAGACCAGGCGATGCTCGCAATGGATGCACGGAGCATATTAATTTCGCAGTATGGTTGTGCACATTTTTTTGATCGGCCGGGCTGTTTCCCGGCGCGCAAAGCAGGCAATTGCCTCTGCGTGAAAAGCGTGCAACGCTCATCCGGAGGGGGGTGCCAATGAGTAGAGTCTTCCTGTTGCGGCATGCAAAAGCTGTCTGGCCGACCACCGGCCAGAAGGATTTCGATCGAACGCTCGACAAGGACGGTATCGACGCAGCGCGAATGCTGGGCGAGACGATGCGGCGAATGGAGCTCATTCCCGACGTCATCCTGTGTTCGCCGGCAATCCGCGCCCGCCAGACGCTCGAACATGTCGATATCACGCCGCGCCTGGCGCACCAGGAGGCGGAAAAACTCTATTCGGGCGGCCCGGATGCCTATCTCCTCGCCGTCCGCATGATCGGCCTCGAATTCGACCAGGCCCAATCGGTAATGCTTGTGGGGCACAATCCCATGATGGAGGAAATGGCGACCGCGCTGGCCGGGCGCGGCGATCCGCCTACCCATCCAAGCTTCGTGCCGGGTTTTCCCACTGCCGGGCTTGCCGTGATCGAGTTCGACGCGCCCTTGCAGGATGTCCGTCCCGGCCACGGCATATTGCGGGAGTTCCTGTCGCCATCCGAGCACTTATGAGCGTGAATTCTTGTCTTTAGCGGGCCGGTGCCCCATATGGGCGAGGCATCAACCTCTCAAACGCCGCCACAGGATATAAATTTGGGAACGCTGACCACACTGACCGACGAAGCAAAGATTGCCCTGGACACTTTGTCGGACCGTACGGCTTCACTGGTTTCTCCTTCCCTGCGGCTCGGCGTTACCGGGCTTTCGCGCGCCGGCAAGACCGTGTTCATCACCGCACTTGTCCATAATCTGCTCCATGGCGGCCGGCTGCCGCTGTTCCAGGCGCAGAAGTCCGGACGTATCGCCCGAGCCTATCTCGAGCAGCAGCCCGATGATGCGGTTCCGCGGTTTCAATATGAAGACCATCTGAACGCACTGCTCGACGAGCGAATCTGGCCGGATTCGACCCGCGCCATCTCCGAATTGCGGCTGACGATCGAATATGAGTCCGCCTCGATGTGGAACCGCATGTTCTCCGGCGGCAAGCTCTCGGTCGATATTGTCGATTATCCTGGCGAGTGGCTGCTGGATCTGCCGCTTTTGCACAAGTCCTATGCCGAGTTCTCGCGGCCTTCGTTCGAACTGGCGCAATTGGAGAGCCGCAAGGACCTTGCCGCGGCATGGCTTGCCGCCGCGGGCGCCGTTGATCCGGCTGGCGACGCCAACGAGATGACGGCGCAAGGGCTGGCCAAGGCCTTTACCGATTATCTTCGCGCCGGCAAGGCGGACGAACGCGCGCTGTCGACCCTGCCACCCGGCCGCTTTCTCATGCCCGGCGACCTGGATGGTTCGCCTGCCCTGACCTTTGCGCCCTTGCCGTCCCTTGGCGATGGCCGCACCAAGCCGGGATCGCTGGCCGCGATGATGGAACGGCGTTACGAGGCCTACAAGACCCACGTCGTCAAGCCATTCTTTCGCGAACATATTGCGCGTCTCGACCGACAGATCGTCCTTGTCGATACGATGCAGGCGATCAATGCGGGTCCCGCCGCCGTCGCCGATCTGGAGCGGGCGCTGACGGAGATATTGTCGTGTTTCCGTCCCGGCGTGACCAACTTCCTGACTGGTCTGGTCCAACGCCGCATCGGCCGGATATTGGTGGCGGCGACGAAGGCAGATCAGTTGCATCATGAAAGCCACGACCGGCTGCAGGCGATCGTGCGCCGCCTGGTCGACCGGGCAATCTCCCGCGCCGATTTCTCGGGCGCGCAGGTGGATGTCCTTGCCATGGCAGCTGTCCGGACGACCAGGGAAGCAACCGTCACGCAAGGAAAGGACGTTCTTCCGGTCATCGTCGGCACGCCCATCGAGGGCGAGACGATCGGCGATGAAGAGTTCGACGGAAAGACGGAAACCGCTATATTTCCCGGAGACTTACCCAAGGATCCTGATTCGCTTTTCGAAGGCCCTGTCGCCGAAGATGCCATGGTCAGGTTCGTGCGTTTTCGCCCGCCGAAACTCGAACGGACCGCGGAAGGCTATACGCTCTCCCTGCCGCATATCAGGCTGGACCGGGCAATCGAGTTCCTCATCGGAGATCGCCTCGCATGACCGACAAGCGCAAGCCGGCATCGTTCCGCGTCGACAGTTCCCCGAATGAGGAGGCCCCAGCCACCAGCGAGCCTTCCGCGCCGCGCCGGCCGGCTGCGATAAAGGACCTCGCTGTCGTAACGCCATCTGCGGTCGACATCTTCGATCTCGACCCTGCCGCCGCGAACGAACTCGACGCCTTGACGCCGCCGCCGGCGCTTCCGAGGCGCAGGCGTCTCTCCTTTGCGGCGGTCTTCGCCAGCGCGCTCGGCATATTGGTGTCGTTTGGTGTGGGCTTGTGGGCCGACAATCTGATCCGGACGCTGTTCGAACGCGCGCCATGGCTCGGCTGGGTCGCACTGGCGGCAACGGTCGTTGGCGCTCTCGCGCTCTTTGCCTTCCTTGCCCGGGAGGCGCTGGCGCTGCGGCGGCTGGCGACGGTGCAGGAATTGCGCGTCGAAGCCGCGCGGGCGGCCAACGACAATGACGTGCGCCAGGCCAAGGCCGCCGTGGCCAAACTCGTCGGCATCGCCGAGACGCTGCCCGCCACCGCCAAGGGCCGCGCCATGCTGCATGAGTTGCGCGATGACGTGATCGACGGGCGCGACCTCATAAGGTTGAGCGAGGCCGAGCTGTTGCGTCCGCTCGATCGCCAGGCGCGGGAACTGATCCTGGCGGCCGCCAAGCGGGTATCGATCGTGACGGCCGTCAGTCCGCGTGCATTGGTCGATGTGGGCTATGTCGTCTTCGAATCGGCAAGGCTGATCCGTCGCCTGTCGGAACTCTACGGCGGAAGGCCGGGTACGCTTGGCTTCCTGCGGCTGGCGCGCAATGTAATCGCCCATCTCGCCGTGACCGGCACGGTCGCGATGGGAGACAGTATCGTTCAACAACTCGTCGGCCATGGCATCGCCGCCCGCCTCTCCGCCCGTCTTGGCGAAGGCGTCATCAATGGCTTGATGACGGCCCGCATCGGTATATCGGCCATGGATCTGGTCAGGCCCTTCCCCTTCCAATCGGAGAAGCGCCCCACGATCGGCGATTTCATCGGCGATCTCGCCCGCATCGGCGGCGTCAAGAAACCCTGATAGCTGGCTGCCAATCGCCGCCTCCGGCCTGGTTCTGCCATTGACAAAAGGCGCCGCCGCTTGAATAAACACGCTTTGCCGTAACCGTGGCAACCAACCATTAACCATTCCGGACGATGATTGGCCCAACGATCCATTCCAATGATTTGTGTTGAGTCCGTTCAATGAAAACAAGCGTTGCAGCCGCCGCCCTCTCCCTGTTTGCCTGCTCGCTTATGGCAATGACGGCCCATGCCAAGGACAAGGACGCGGAATTCTTCCAGACCATCGAAGGCCAATGGGTGGGGCCCGGCGAAATTGTCGCCGGCAAGTACAAGGGCACGAAATTCACCTGCACGCTGGACGGTTCGACACCAACAGCAGCAACAGGCATGACCCTCGACGGAAACTGCCGCGTCGGCATCTTCAATCAGCCGATGAAAGCAACGGTCGTGCGCACCGGAAACAGCTACAAGGGCAGCTTCCTTGATGGCTCCGCCGGCAAGGGCCTCGACATCACCGGCGGCAATGTTTCGGGAAATCGCGTCGTGCTCGCCATCAGCCGCAAGCAGCTGAGCGGTGCGATGCAGGCGAAAATGACCGGCGACAACAGCCTCAACGTCACGATATCCGTACGTCTCGAGGACCAGATGATTCCGGTCGTCGGCATGTCGCTGAAGCGCGTCGATGAGACCGCTGTCGGCAGCATCGCCAAGAACTGATCCCCACCAGGATCAGCCTGACTGCCACCAATCGTCGCCCGGCGTGATCCTCTCTATGCCGGAAGCATCCGAACTGGATGCCCATTCGGCGATGGAAAGACCCCCGACGACCAGATCCGGCGCTATGTCGGCAAGAGGAACCAGCACGAATGCCCGTTCCGTCATCCTTGGATGCGGCAGCGTCAGTTCCGGCTCTTCGAGAACGCCGATCCCTTCATAGACCAATATATCCACATCGATGACACGCGGCCCCCAGCGTTCGAGCCGCTCCCGTTTCAATTCGAGTTCGATATCGAGGCCCACACGCAACAATTGCTGCGGAGAGAGTGTCGTCGCAATTTCGGCACAGGCATTCTTGAAAGCCGGCTGGTCCGTCTTGCCCCAGGGGGGCGTCATATAAACCGGCGACACCGCCCTCACCGTCGTATCGTCGCGTCCATCGAGGCTCCGCAGGACCTTGCTCATGGCCTTGATCGGATCGCCGAGATTGCCGCCGAGGCCCAGCCACGCGCGGTTCATGGCCTCCCACCCCTTTGATTCCGGGCTTCGAGGATGGCATCGGCCAGCGCCAGTGCTTTCCTGCTCATGGCAACGTCGTGGACGCGGAATATCTCGGCGCCGGCCAGACGCAGAATCGCGGAGGATGCCGCCGTGGCGACGTCGCGCTCATCGGCCTCCCCGCCCGAAACGCCGCCAAGGAACCGCTTGCGCGACGTGCCCGCCAGGAACGGAAAGCCGAAGGCCGACAATTCCGAGAAACGATCCATCAGCGCGATGTTCTCGGCCGTATCCTTGGCAAAGCCGAAACCAGGATCAAGAACGATCTGGTTTTCTGCGACACCGGCAAGTCTGGCGATCTCGAGCGAGCGATTCAGAAAGAAGAACTGGTCGGCGATCACGTCAGGGTCCCGCTCCCGCTCGCGTCCCGTGTGCATGATCACCAGGCCCGCCCCCGTCCGGGCGGCAAGATCGGCAATGGCAGGTTCGCGCTGGACGCCCCAGACGTCATTGACGATATGGGCGCCCGCCTCCACGGCCAGCCGCGCGGTTTCCTCCCGGTAGGTATCGACGGAAATGATGATATCGGTTTCCTTGCTCAGCGCCTCGATGACCGGGAGCACCCGTGACTGTTCGACCGCCGGTTCCACCCTTGTTGCGCCGGGCCGCGTCGATTCTCCGCCGACATCGATGATCGAGGCGCCCTCGCCGATCATCTTGCGCGCGCCAGCCAGCGCTGCCGGAATGGATAGATGCAAGCCGCCATCGGAGAAGGAATCGGGCGTGACGTTCAATATGCCCATGAGCAGTGCCCGTTTGCCCAGCGTCAGAGAGCGGCCATGCGCCAATTGCCATTCCCGTTCCATCAGCCGCGCCTCCAATACATCGTTGATTGCCTAAGCCGTTTTTCAACAGAACCGCGTCTACGTCAATTCATCGGCAAGGTTTTTGACGCTAAGCTGTCGATGAGGCAGACTGGCCATGATCAAAGGAAGTTTTCAATGCGTATCCGGGCCAGAATATTTGCATCCGTCTGTGCTGCCCTCATTGGCTCGGCAATGACGCTGACCACGGCCAATGCGGCAACCGTGCTGCGAAAATACCAGTATTTCCCGATCAACGGGACGACCGCCAGCGATCTTGACCGCGAACTCGGGCGACGCGGCCCGATCTTGCGCAAGACCGGCGCCAGACATCCCGGGATGACGCGGATGCGCTTCGACAGCAAGGTGAAATTCGCGTCGACCGCCAAAAATTGCCGGGTTGTCGATGCCGATATCATCGTCCATGCCAATGTCTACCTGCCCCGCTGGAAGCAAAGGCGCACCGCAAGGACGGATCTGGCGCTGATCTGGGATACGCTTTCAGCCGACATCAAACGGCATGAGGAGAGCCATATCGCCATCGCCCATACGGCGGCGGGCGATATGGAACGGCGGATCAAGGCCCTGCACTGGCGCAGCGATTGCGTGAAGATGAAGGCCGACGTCGACAAGATCACCGCGCGACTGCTCAAGGAGCACGACGCCGCGCAGGTCCGTTTCGACAGGGTCGAAAGCATCAATTTCGATGCCCGTTTCGAGCGTCTGCTGGCCTATCGCATCATTCGCGAGTTCGGCAGCCATTGATTCCCGACCGCGTCGGCGTCAACTGACGCCGAGCTTCTTCTGCAGGCTCGTCGATGACGTCGTGTACTGGAACACCACCCGCTCGCCCGGATTGACGATGCGTTTGGCGGCCTGGGTCATGAGGGCAGCCTCATGGAAGCCGGAAAGGATGAGCTTCAGCTTGCCCGGATACCAGTTTATGTCGCCGATGGCGAATATTCCGGCTTCCGACGTTTCGAATGTTTCGACATTCACCGGAATGAGGTTCTCGTGAAGATTGAGGCCCCAATCTGCGATCGGGCCAAGCTTCATCGTCAGGCCGAAGAAAGGAAGCAGGCGGGTCGTGGGGATTTCGACCTCCCCCTCCGAACCCTTGATCACCGCATGGGAGAGCTGGCCATCGGCGCCCTTCAGGCCGGCGACCTGCCCCAATTCAAAGCGAACGCTGCCACTCTCGACGAGTTCGAACATCTTCTTCACGCTGTCCGGGGCAGCACGGAATTCCGCGCGCCGGTGCACGACGGTCAGGCTGCGTGCGATCGGCTGGAGGTTCAGCGCCCAATCGAGCGCTGAATCGCCGCCACCGACGATCAATATGTCCTGGTCGCGGAACTCTTCCATGCGGCGGACGGAATAAAAGACGCTCTTGCCCTCATATTCCTCGATGCCCGGCACAGGCGGCCGCTTTGGCTGGAAGGAGCCACCCCCGGCAGCAATCACCACCACCTTCGCTTCGAAGACTTCGCCCTCGTCGGTCTCGACATGGAACGTCCCGTCTTCCTGGCGTTCGAGCTTTGTGACCATGCGGTTGAAATGGAACTCGGGCGAAAACGGCTTGATCTGCTCCAGAAGCTTCTCGGTCAGTTCGTGGCCGCTGATCACCGGCCAGGCCGGGATGTCATAGATGGGCTTCTCCGGATAGAGCTCGGCACACTGCCCTCCGGGACGATCGAGAATGTCGATGAGGTGGCATTTCAGATCGTAAAGACCAAGCTCGAACACGGCGAACAAGCCGACAGGCCCTGCTCCAATGATCACAACATCGGTTTTTATCATCTCGCTCATCACAACGTCCTCGTGCCGGGAATGATCTGCTGGCGCAGAATGTGGGGGATGGCTGGCGTGCAAGCACGCGGGCTGCCGTTCGCGTAGCGATTGTGTCTGGTCAGGTCAAGCCGGAGAACCGGTTGTCTGACGTCAAAACCGGCTGCCGAGGAATTATCTCAACAGCCGGTGAGGAATTTTCAAGGGAAAGACGGCGTCGCCAGTGTCAGGACTGCCGCTCGGGAACGTGAACCACCAGGCCGTCGAGCTCGTCCGATACGCGTATCTGGCATGACAGGCGGGAATTGGGGCGCACATCATAGGCAAAGTCGAGCATGTCCTCTTCCATCGCCTCGGGATCGCCCGTGGTGCTCGTCCACTCCTCGTCGACATAGACATGACAGGTTGCACAGGCACAGGCGCCCCCGCATTCGGCGTCTATGCCCGGCACCGCGTGGCGGATGGCGTTTTCCATGACGGTCGAGCCATTTTCTGCTTCCGCCTCGATGCGTGTGCCGTCGAATGCGACAAATGTAATCTTCGCCATTATTAAAGTGTCCTGGTCGAGAAATTTACCGCTGACATAGGGCTTTGAACGGCCAAGTCAACTGTACTCCCTGACGCAGGGCCCGCGATGCCCGGGCAGCTTTCAGCGGGTAATGGCTGCTATATAATCCCGGGCCGCATCGATCGCCGGCCGCAGCGCCTTGACATTCTTCGCGTCGGCAGGCGCGTTTTCCACAGCCTCCGCCAGTTCGGCCACTCCAAACGCGCCGATGGCCTCCGCCGACCCCTTGAGCGAACGGGCAAGCCGCACGCGCTCCTGTGCATTCGCCTGGAGCAGGCGATCCACGATGCCGCATGTCTGACGGGAAAACAGGTTCAGTATCTCGGTTTCGAGAGCTCTGTTGCCGAATGTTTCGCGCGTTAGATGAACAAGATCAATCGGTCGGTTACGCGTCGGTTGCGATCGCTCGCCACCCGGCGAAGCGAAGGCCATTGATGCTTGTAGTGCCATTGAATATTCTCCTGAACGCTTTTACAACTGAACGAACACAGTCCCCCATTGCACCTGCTTCTAGGTTAAAACGAGGCAGAAAAGCCCCCGAAATGGCGTGCTATGGTGAACACCTGGTAAATTTTTTCCGGCAAATGAAATTTGTCGCGAGCTTCAAAAATTAACCTTGTGTTTAAACTTTTAAGCATTTCGGGATTCCATTGTTTCTTTCCAATCCATGTGCCAGTACATTAGGATAGCGGCGTAAAGAGTATGGCGCGGCAGGCTTCGCATGTGGCCGCCGTCCAATATTGTGAGGTAAACATGGCCACAGCCCCAAAAAACAAGGCGTTCAAAGCCGAAGACGAACTCGGAGAAGCCCTTGAAAAGGCCCTGGAAATCGACTTCGACGAGTCGACGCTCGGGATGGATATGGACCTGTCGCCAATCGATGATGATGACATCCTTTCCCTGAACGATCTCGAAGAGCAGATTTCCCAGGCTGCCCAGGAACTGGCGGCCGAGAAATTCGACACGAACAGCGAGCCGGAGGCCGAGCCTGTAAAGCTGTCCGAGCCTCAGCCCAAGCCGGCCACGGCTGAAATCGCCGCGATTCCCCTTCCTGCGCCAAAGCCGCAGATCAAGGCCGCAAATCCCATTCCGGCTGCTCCTCCTGCCCCGCCGAAGGCCCCGGCGGTGCCGGCGCAGCCATCCTTCAGAGCGGCCAACGACGATCTCCTGCAGGCATCGAAAGCCTCGCGCTCCGCATCGTCCCTGCCGCAGCCGCGCTCCTATGGCCTCATCACTGCCGTGGTCAGCGCAGTCTGGGCAGCCGGCGTATTGGCGCTCGGCCATGCACTTTACGGCTCCTCGCTGTGGTCTATCGGTTCGCTGTCGGACTTCGCGGCGCGCCCGCATGCAATCGGCATTGCGGTGGCGATCGTCGTTCCGATCATGCTGTTCTTCGCCTTCTCCATGATGATCAGGCGGGCACAGGAAATGCAGTACGCTGCGCGGTCGATGGCCGAAGCGGCGATGCGCCTTTCCGAGCCGGAAATGCTTTCCTCCGATCGCGTGGCCTCGCTCGGCCAGGCCGTGCGTCGCGAGGTGGCGGCCATGAGCGAAGGCGTCGAACGCACGCTTGCTCGCGCCGTGGAACTCGAAACCCTCGTTCAGACCGAGGTCAACCAGCTGGAGCGCGTCTACACCGACAATGAATATCGCATCCGCACACTGGTCGATCGCCTGGGCGGCGAGCGCGAGTCCGTCATCGGCCATGCCGAGCGCGTCCGGGCGTCGATTTCCAGCGCTCATGAACAATTGAAGGACGAACTCTCCCAGGCGGGCGAATCGCTGCGCGATCATCTTGCCCATGCCTCGACCAATCTCAGCATGTCGATCAACCAGTCGGGCGAATCGCTCATCGACCGGCTAACGCAGGGTGGCCAGGCCATCGCGGAATCGATCGTATCGCGTTCCGACGACATATCAAACAAGATCAGCACTTCCGGCGAAGCCTTTGCAAATCTTCTGGAAATGCGCATCGCCGCCCTGTCGGAACAGACCGATTCCGTGACGATGAAGCTGGCGGATACGCTCGACGGACGTACCAACAGCATGTTGTCGCTCCTCGGCAACGCAACACAGACGCTGGTCGGTGAGTTCGACAGCCGCCTTGCCGGCCTCGATACGACGATCAACGAACGCGGCCGTTCGCTTCTCGCCGAGTTCGAGACGCGTGCGCAGGCGCTGGATACCAGCACGGAACGCCTCAATTCGGCACTGGAAGCGCGTGCGCGCCAGATCAACGAGCAATTGATAGAGCGTACCCGCGATATCGCCCGCACCTTCACCGACGGACGTGCGTCGATCGACGGTATCGTCGATGAGACAAAGGCGAAGATCGGCAACGACCTTTCCAGCCTTTCGGAGTCGGTTGGCAGCCTGCTTTCGACCAATACGGCAGCATTTGCCGAAAAGCTGGCCGAAAACCGCGAAGCACTGGCGGCGACGCTCGCCGGCGAGACCGAACGCGCCGCATCGATCATCAGGGACCAGGCCGGTCAGATCGGCGACCATACGTCCAACCTGAAGACCATCCTCGAGAGCAGCACGTCTGCTATCGGCCAGATCATCGAGGGTCACGGCAATGCTCTCGAGACAAAGGCTGCGGGCCTGCGCGCTTCCCTTGAAGACAATGATGCCCGCATCGGCGCGGCACTGGAGCAGCATACCAAGGCTGTCGAGGAGCGGACGTCCGGCATACATGCCGCATTCGCCGATACGGATAGCAGAATCCGCGCCACGCTCGACGAGCATGCACGCAATATCGATCTGCGCAGCGCCGACATAGAGACGGCGCTCCAGGCAACCGACGCCAAGATCGGGCAGACGCTGGAAGCGCATGCCAAGATCATGGACGACCGGACTTCGGGCATGCGCTCGGCCTTCGTCGAGACTCATGCCAAGATCGCGCAGACCCTGGACAAGCACAATCAAGGCCTTGACGAGCGCAATCAGGAGATTCAGCTCGCTCTCAGCAATAGCAATGCCCGGCTTGGCGAAACCCTCGCCGCCCATACCCAGACGATCGATGCACGCAATGCGGAGATCCAGGCAACCCTGCTCAACAGCGGCACCCAGATCGACGGCACGCTCGGCAGCTTCCTCGAATCCGTGGACGAGCGCACCAATCGCATCGAACTGGCGCTCAGCAACAGCGATGCCAAGATTGGCGATGTGCTCGCCTCCCATGCCAGCACGATCGAGGAACGTACGGCCGGAATCGGTGCTGCGCTGATCAACAGCGATTCCCGCATCAGCGAGATCCTGTCGTCCCACGCAAGTTCTATCGACGAACGCACCGCAGGCATCGAGCAGGCCCTTGTCAACAGTGACGAGCGTATCAGCCAGACGCTTGCCGCCCACGCCTCCGTGCTCGACGAGCGTGCTTCGGGTATCCAGGCGGCGCTGGAGCACACACATGTGCGTATCGGCGAGACGTTGGCGAAGCATGCCAGCGACATCGAGGACCGCGCTACCGGCATCCGTTCCCTGCTCGATAGCAGCAACGGCCAGATCGGCGATACGCTGTCGCTGCACCTCAACGCTCTGGATGAACGCGCAGCGGCCATCCGCGCGGCGCTGTCGGAAAGCGACTCCCGCGTCGGCGACACGCTCAACGATCATGCGAACCAGTTGGAGCAGCGCATTGCTGGCATTCGTGCGGCGCTCGAAAAGGGCAATGCCGAACTCGGAACGGTCCTCGACGCGAAGTCGGAGGCCATCAACAGCCGTACTGCAGAGCTACAGACGGTCCTGCAGAACAGCTCCGAAATCCTGGCCAAGGCATTCGAAAGCCATGGCGGGACGATCGACGAGCGGACCAATACGATGCAGAACGCACTGGCGATCGGCGTGGAAAACGTCCGCAAATCGCTCGAACAGAGCGCGTCTGTCGTTGCACGCAGCCTGCGCGACAAGATTTCGGAGGCCGCCTCGTCGCTCTCCACCGAAGCGCAGAAGGCCGGAGAGGCGCTCGACGGCCATGGCGAAGCTTTCAGCCAGCGCATGGTGGAAAGCCTGAGCGAAACCGAGAAGCGTCTCGGCCAGCGTGCGACCGAAGCCGCCGCCAACCTCGAAGCTCTCGAGGCGCGCTTCACGGCGGCAACGGACAGCACGGCGTCCAAGCTCGCCGAGAGCACACGCCAGCTGAACGAGGTTCTTTCCGCCCGTTCGCAGGAAATCCTCAGCATTCTCGACAATACCGCCCAGCCGCTGGTCGAAAGCCTTGCGGACAATGGACGCACGCTCGCATCGCAACTGGTCGAGGCCACCACCTCGGCAACTGAGCGGCTGCGGGTAGAGAATGCAGCGCTCATCAACGCGATCGCCAGCCGTACCGCGGAAACCATCACCGCCGTTCAGGCAGCCAAGGCAGGCCTGACGGACGATGTAAGCAATCTCATCGATCGCCTGTCGTCGTCGAATGCCAAGCTGGGCGAACTCATCGACATGGCCACGAAGAACCTCGGCGATATTGACGGCCGCCTGCTGGATACGACGACCGCCTTCGCCGAGAACGCGACCAAGGCCGCGGAATCGTTCGAGAACTCGACGCGCCTGATCGACGGCAATATGGGCAAGCTTTCGCATCTGTCGAACAGCACGCTCACGGATATTGCCTCCATCGCCAAGCGCTTCGACGAACATGGTGCGATGCTGAGCAACGCGGCCGAACTGATCAATGCTTCCCAGTCCAACCTCGCATCCACTTTCGATGACAGGCAGGAAGCACTTCAGTCGCTGGCAGCAGGTCTCGTCGCCAAGTCGGAGATGATCGAGAAGAATATGCGCTCCTTCGAAACGCTGGTGGCTTCTGCCTTCGATCGGGCTGAAGGACGCGCGTCGCAGACGACGG
This sequence comes from Phyllobacterium sp. 0TCS1.6A, assembly GCF_026420825.1. Lineage (NCBI taxonomy): Bacteria > Pseudomonadati > Pseudomonadota > Alphaproteobacteria > Hyphomicrobiales > Phyllobacteriaceae > Phyllobacterium > Phyllobacterium sp. 0TCS1.6A. Next base: position 470,339 of record NZ_JAPMAB010000001.1, on the reverse strand, counting down.
AGCAGATTCGCAACTCGATTTCGGAAGTCGTCGAGCAGGCTTCGCAGAAGTTCGCCAATGCGACGGATGAAATCCGTCGTTCCTCGGCGGCGATCCGCACGGAACTCGAGCAGACACGCGCCGAACTGCAGCGCGGCGTCATGGACATGCCAGAAGAAGCCAAGCAGTCCACTGCGCAGATGCGCAAGGCCGTGGCGGAACAGATCAATGCGTTGAAGGAACTTTCGGAAATCGTGCAGAAGTCCGGCCGCCTTACCGATGTCGGTGAAGCCCGCGCCCAGCGCGCTGCACCGGCAAGAGCGGCGGTCGCTGCGGCTCCGCAGCCGCAGGTCGCCGCACCGCGTCCCGCCCCTGCCGCTCCCGCACCGGCGGCACCCGCCATGCGCGGAACGATCGACACGCGCGGCAATGCCGAGCAGCCACGCGCCGGCGGCAATGGCTGGGTGTCGGATCTTCTGCGCCGCGCATCGACCGAAGAGAGCGACGCGGCTGCCAAGGTGCCCGCCGGCCGCACGCCGGGCCAGGTGGTCGAATCCCTCAACTCACTGTCGGTCGACATCACGCGTGCCATTGATCATGATGCGTCTGTTGAACTTTGGCAGCGTTATCGGGCGGGCGAGCGCAACGTCTTCACGCGTCGCCTCTACACGCTGAAGGGCCAGCAGACCTTCGACGAGATCAAGCGCAAATATCAGTCCGACAGCGAATTCAAGCGCGCTGTAGACCGCTATATGGATGATTTCGAGCGCCTGCTGGAAGATGTGACGCGCAATGATCGTGACAATACCACGACGCAGAACTACCTCACATCGGACACGGGCAAGGTCTATACGATGCTTGCCCATGCCAGCGGACGGTTGCGCTAAGCGCCGGCTCGACGAGCCACAAACGTAAAAAACGCGGCTTCGGCCGCGTTTTTTTGTTTAGCGAAGAATTCAGGGGAGGATGAATTCAGGGAAGCCCAGCGCCTCGGCAAGGCACCTGCCGCTCTATCCCAATCGATCTACTTTTGACTAAATGACGGACAGCGTCCAGCGGACGATCTCGCCGCTCACATCGTCGAAGGCCCGGTCAAGCGCCGCGACGTAGGATGCGTTGCCGCCCCCCGCGACCGGCGCCGCCGAACGGAAGACGCGGGTTGCGCGCACCGTGCCGTTCTTGTCGTTGAGCACCTTGACGGCAATCTCGACGACAGCGGTTTCTCCAGTTGACGCATCGATGTTGAATGTACGGATATTGGTGATGATCTGGTAATCGATCGCGAGGCCGTCACCCGGACGCCCTACTCCGCCGAGGCGGCCTGTCCCTTCAAAGGCCTGGGCCAGGCGCGACTGGACGATATTCGGCAGCCGATCCGCCCACTGCGCGCCCTTGAGGAACGATATCGAATTGGGGCCGGACCTTACGACGATATTCTCGCCATCCAGCGCCTTGAGCGCCGATGGGGCAGCGATCAGTATCTGCCGACCCTGCTTCCTCGAGGCTGTTACCTCCGGCGTTGCGGCCGAGAGATCGAACGTATCGAGCTTTTTCGCGCTGGCGCATGCAGTAACGGAAAGGGCAACAATCAAAGCTGCAATGATTTTTTGCGAACTCACCGATTCAACCCATCCCTGCACAGCAATTCTTAATTCACGTTAATGATATGGGCACGAGCGAATGTCAACGCCGCGTGCGGCCATCATATTCCGGCACATTACCGCCGCCCCCGAAAATCACCCTCTGCGGATTCTTTTCGAGATCGCTGATGGCGCGTTCGATCCGCTGCACGGATTGCCGGCTTTCATTGACCAATGACTGCACGTCGCGCAGGCCCTGCCCCGAAAACCGGTTGAGATTGTCGGCAATCGGCCCAAGCCGCGTATTCAGATTGTCGGCAACGCTGCGATAGGATTGCAACGTGGCGCGCGCTTCCCGAACGATGCTGCCATCCTGATCGGAAAGCTGCAGATCGAGCTTGGCCAATACACCATCGACGCGGGTCGAAGCCGCATTGAGCCGCGTCATCATCTCTCGGGCTTCGCGCACGAGGACCTGCACATCCTCCGCGCTGCGGCTGAACTTGTCGATGACGTCCGAATTCTTGGCGAGGGCATCGGTGAATTTCTTCGTATTGTTGACAGTATCGACCAGCGGTCCCTTTACCTCGGTGATGAAACTCTCGATCGAACCAACCGCCGTCTCGACACGCTCCAGGATGGTTTGCGCCTTCTGCAGCAAATTGTTGACGACTGAAGGATCGGCATCGATGCGCGCGACGACATCTTCCTTCGCCGCCTCTTCCAGAAGCTTCGGCTCGTAGAGCTTGCCGCCCTTCAATTCGATGAAGGCCTGCCCCGTGAGACCGGCAAAGCCCAATGTGGCCTGGGTAGAGCGGGTTATCGGCGTCGATGCGTTCACTTCCGCCTGGGCGATGACGGCATCCGGGTTCTTGTCGTCGATCGACAAGCGGCGGATGGTGCCAACCTTGATGCCGTTGAAGAGCACCTGGCTGCCATCGGCGAGACCCGTGACGGAGCCAAGAATCCGGATTTCCAGCGTTGCGGTCTCCGTCTTGTCGCCATAACGGGCGATCCAATAAACGAATCCGAATGCGAACAGACAGACGACCAGCGTGAAGATTCCGACCAGAACGTAGTTTGCCTTGGTTTCCATCGATTATTTCGCCTGCCCGTGCAGCCCCGCTGGTGCCGTTTCTGTTGTGGCCGCGCGTTCGGACCGACGCAAATTCTCGCCCGCCGGCACGATCTGGCGGGCTCGCTTTCCCTGGAAATATTCCTTAACCCAAGGATCGTCAAACGCCAGCATATCGTCGATCGTTCCTTCCACGAGTACCCTTTTCTTGCCCAATACCGCGATTCGGTCGCATACCGCGAACAGACTGTCCAGATCATGCGTGACCATGTAGACCGTCAGGCCCATCGTATCGCGCAAATTCGCGATCAGTTCGTCGAATTCCGCGGCACCGATCGGATCGAGCCCCGATGTCGGCTCGTCGAGGAAGACGATTTCCGGATCCAGCGACAAAGCCCGGGCCAGCGCCGCGCGCTTGATCATGCCGCCTGAAAGTTCCGACGGGAATTTGTCGGCCGTATCCGGCTTCAATCCCACCAGGTCGATCTTCAGCCGGGCAAGTTCGTCCATCAAGCGCGGCGGGATGTCCAGATATTCCCGCATCGGTACCTGAATGTTCTCGAGTACGGTGAGGGATGAAAACAGGGCGCCGTGCTGGAAAAGCACGCCCATGCGCATGTCCACGGCGAGTTTTTCCTGCTCGCTGGCATGATCTATGTCGTGGCCGAATATGCTGATGCTGCCGTTCTGCTTCTGGTTCAACCCGAGGATCGTCCGCATCAGCACCGATTTTCCCGTGCCGGAAGCGCCGACAAAGCCGAGGATTTCACCGCGATAGACGTCGAGATCGAGGTGATCAAGGATTTGCGCCCGGCCGAACGAGACGCTGACATCCTTGACCGAGAGGATTACCTCCCTGGTCGTCGTGTCTCCATCCGGGTTCTGCTGTTTCGGGTTCATACCGCTCGCTCAGAAATTGATAGACGCGTAGAAGATGGCGAAAAAGCCATCGACCACGATTACCACGAAGATCGATTTCACCACGGAGGCCGTCACGCGCTGTCCGAGGGATTCGGCGCTGCCGCCTACCTTCATGCCCTCGACCGAGGCCATTACGCCTATGATCATTGCCATGAACGGCGCCTTGATCAGCCCCGCGAGATAGCTCGAGAGATCCACCGCATCGCGGAGCCGCTGAATGAAGGCATCGGGGGAAATGCCGGAATAGGCCCAGGTGATGATGATCGCGCCGACCAATGCGGCAAAGTCCGCAATTATGGTTAGCAGAGGCAGCGAGATCACCAGCGCCACCAGACGGGGGAACACCAGCACGCCGACGGGATTGAGGCCGATGACCGTCAGCGCATCGGTTTCTTCCCGCATCTTCATGGAGCCGATTTCGGCCGTGATGGCGCTTCCCGAGCGGCCGGCGATCATGATTGCCGTCAACAACACGCCGATTTCACGCAGGACGAGGATGCCTACGAGATCGACGACAAAAATCTCGGCGCCGAAATAGCGGAGCTGGAACGCACCCTGCTGCGCGATGATGGCGCCGATGATCGTCGACATGAGTACGACGACCGGGATGGCGCCGATCCCCATGCTGTCGATCTGATGGACGATTGCGGCCGGCCGTATGCCCGTGCGCCCGCTGCCCTTCATCTGCGCGCCACGCACGGTGGCGCCAAGAATGTGCATTGCCTTCAGGAAGTCGTCGCCGAAAGCATAGACCCCGCGCCCGATGCCGGCAAACATGCGGGTCAGCATCGACGGCCGATCGACGGTCACAGCCTCGTCCGGAGCAGAAGCTGCCTCGCCTACGGCTTCGAACAATGCCGCCCAACCCGGCGCCTGGCCCCTCAGGGCGACTTGCTTGCCTGCCTTCTCAAGCGTCGTCCGCAGCCGCTCCACCAGCCAGGTACCGGCCGTATCAAGCAGTTCAACGCCGGAAAGATCGATGGTTGCGCTGGAAAAGCTGCGATTCTCGCCGATTTGCCGCATGGTATCGTCCACACGCCTGACGTTCCGCGTCGTCCAGGCACCCGATAGAGCGATCAGGGCCTGACCGCCGTCCTCACTGAACTCAACCTGAGGCGGCGCTGCGGTAGAAGCACTTGATTTGCTTGCTCTATCGGTCAACATTCCTCACACATATCGAGTCTTTCGGTGCGTGTCACTTGAACAATTAAGGCACTCAATAATGTCAACAATACTTGAAATCGGGGTGGAGAGATGGCCCATCGCCGGAACGTTCACCATATCCCGAGGCTCGAAAACCGAGGCCGCCGTCGTCATCTGCAGGCTCGTCACCGAAACTGCAACCGGTCGGGGTGAATGCGTTCCCTATGCGCGTTACGGCGAAAGTATCGACAGCGTCTGCGAGCAGATCGAATCGATCCGCGAGCAGCTGGTTCAAGGACTGGACCGCGACGATCTGGCGAAGCTGCTTCCCGCTGGCGCGGCGCGCAATGCGGTCGATTGCGCCCTGTGGGACCTCGAAGCCAAGAGCGCGCGGACCAGTGTCGCAGAATTACTCGGTCTTGGAGAATTGCGGGACCTGACGACGGCGGTAACCGTGTCGTTCGGCGACGCCGAGACCATGGCTGCCGCGACGGCGAAATTCGCTCATCGGCCGCTGATCAAGGTCAAGGTCGGCGGCGACGACGATGCCGATCGCATAAGCGCGGTTGCAGCCGCCGCTCCTGCCAGCCGCATCATAATCGACGCCAATGAGGGCTGGAACGACGATAATATCGTCGCCAATCTCCTCGCTTGCGCCAAGGCCGGGGTGGCACTCGTCGAACAGCCCTTGCCGGCCGGCCAAGATGCCATCCTGCGCCGGATACCGCATCCTGTGCCGATCTGTGCGGACGAAAGCGTCCATGCTGCGGACGATCTGCACCAACTGGCCGGACTCTATGATTATGTAAACATCAAGCTCGACAAGACCGGCGGCCTGACGGAAGCGCTGCGAATGCAGCAGGAAGCCCGGCGCCTGGGATTTGGCATCATGGTGGGCTGCATGGTCGGCACATCGCTGGCCATGGCGCCGGCAATGCTCGTCGCTCAGGATGCGGATTATGTGGATCTCGACGGGCCGCTCATACTGAAGAAGGACCGGGAGCCGGGATTGACATTTTCCGGCAGCCTCGTTTCTCCGCCTTCGCCCGTGCTCTGGGGCTAGGCGGCGGCAGCCCGCTCGCCTCTCTCGAGTTTCAACGAGGCCAGCGCCAGAACGAGGCCGATGGCGGCCAGGGCGACCATCACGTAGAAGCCATTTATGCCCGTCGCCGAATAAAGCGGCCCGGATGCCATCGTCGCCGCCGCAAGCGAAGTTCCGACGAAGAAGGTCGACAGGCCCTGGGCGGTGCCGCCCCGTTCCTCCGGAATGGTCAGGGCGATCATCTTCTGCATTCCGAGAAACGACAATGCGAAGGAAAAGCAGTGCAGGCACTGCGAGAACAGGAACCCGCCTATGCCGAGCCCGAGCGGCTCGACCAGAGGGAACAAGGTCCAGCGGAACATGGCGACGGCAGAGCCGATCATCAGCACCTTGGCCGGATGAACCTTGCCGAAGAACCGCCGGAACGTCGCGAAGATGATGACTTCTGCGACCACCGATATGGACCAGAATATGCCGATCACCGTCTCTTCGATGCCGATCGACTTCCAGTAGATGGCTGAAAAACTGTAGCCATAGGCATGGCTCGCCTGCGTGATGCCGGTCGCGATGAGGAACGTCACGAAGGCGGGCCGGCGCAATGCCCTTCCTGCATTGGCTATGTCTATGTCCGACAGCGGCGATATGCGGCGGGGCCTGCCGATTCGGGGCACGGCAAAACTTGTCGCACAGGCGAGGATCAACGCCGCCAGCAGCGCCCAGGGGATGATGTGTTCGCCGATGCGCTGGATGATGATCCCCGCGAAGAAAGAGGTGAGCAGGAAGGAAATTGAGCCCCAGACCCGCATCCGCGCAAAATCGATGCCGTATCGGCGCACGCCGGACAGGGCGATCGTGTCGGCTAGAGGAATCTGCGACGTCCAGGGCGGGGACAGCAGCAGTGAAACGGCAAGGATTCCAGCGAAACCGAAAGGGACGAAATAAAACGCGGCGATAAGCGCCGCCATTACCGCCGCCGCCGACAGCACATGGGCGCGGTCACTGGATTTGTCCGCAAGCATCGATACGAGTGGAGCCGCGACCACGCGCACGAAAAGCGGCATCGACAGCACGATCGAAATCTCGGTGGGCGTGAGCGCCCTATATTCGAGCCAGAGCGGAAAATAGGGCAGATGCAGCCCGGTCGACATGAAGATCGCGAAATACATCAGCGCGATCCGAAGCTCGAACCGCGACGGTTTTTCTACGCTGGGATCCGCCAATGCGGCTGTCATCAATCGACTTTCGGGTGTGAAACAGGCCGGTAGAATCAATAGCCCGGCCCTACGTCGCTAACACGAAACCGCGCCGCTGCCTAGAAAACCTCCATCCAGCGAGGCCTAAGGTTTCTGGGCCTGGTCGGACAGATTGCGCGGCCTTGAGGCGCCGATAAAGGCCAATATGCTTTCAAATATTTCGGCGCAGGCTTCCCAGCTGAATTTATTCAGGCTTTTCTCGGGATCGACCCGCCCCATCGCCAGGGCTTCCAGAGCGGCAACGCTCAGATCCTCGGCCAATATGCCCGCACCCGTCGCTGCGATGACATCCTTGGGTCCCGGCACCGGATAGGCCGCGACCGGCAATCCGGCAGCTATCGCCTCAAGCAGAACAAGGCCGAAAGTGTCCGTCCGGCTGGGAAACACGAAGACGTCCGATGCCGCGTAGTGATGGGCGAGCTCCGCGCCCTCTTTCTTGCCTGCGAAGACGACGCTCGGATATTTGCGCCGCAGCGACTCGAGTTCAGGGCCGTCGCCAACGACCAGCTTTGTGCCGGGCAGATCCAGGTCGAGGAAGGCTTCAAGGTTTTTTTCCGGTGCTACCCGCCCCACACAGAGGAAGACGGGTCGCTGAAGCCCAAGGTCGGCACCGCGTTCAGGCTTGAACAGCGCGCGATCGACGCCCCGCGTCCAGACTTTTAGCGTCTTGAAGCCCCGTTGCGACAGTTCATCGTGGATCGACTGCGTCGGCACCAGGCAACATTGGGCCGAGTTGTGAAATCGACGCAGCAGGCCGTAGGAAAGCGACAGTGGAACCGGAAGGCGCTGGCGCAGATATTCGGGAAAGCGCGTGTGGAAGCTGGTCGTGAAGCGCCAATTGTTCTTCATGCAGGCGCGCCGGGCCATGAAACCAAGCGGCCCCTCCGTCGCTATGTGGATATAGGCGGGCTGGATGGCCTCAAGACGCGCCTTCAGCGCGCCGGGCAGCGTCATTGCAAGTCTTATCTCCGGATAGGTCGGGCAAGGCACCGAGGGATAATCCGCCGGCGACATGATGGTGACTTCGTAGCCGCGAGCCTCCATCAGCTCGCGCACCTTGGTCAATGTCCTGACAACACCATTGACCTGCGGATGCCAGGCATCCGTAACGATCACCAGTCGCCGTGTATCGTCTTCAGGCTGCATTCGCCGCCTTTGGCCGCTTATCGGCAAGCTGAACGACAGGGGCGAAGCCTGCATTCTCGCCGATGAGGTGGGTCCAGGACAAGAGCTCCATCCGGCCGTCGAAATGTTCCACGATGGCGGTGCAGCTTTCCACCCAATCGCCCGTATTGATATATTCGATACCGTCGATCTGCTCGATCGTCGCGTGATGAATATGGCCGCAGATGACGCCATCGGCGCCAATTCGCCGGGCTTCGTCAGACACCACCGTCTGGAACGAGCCGATGAAATTGACCGCCTTCTTCACCCGGAATTTTGCCCAGGCCGAGAACGACCAGTAGCGCAGGCCCAGCAAGCGCCTCATCTTGTTCATGACCGTATTGATCGCCAGTGCTGCGTCATAGGCCCAATCACCGAGATAGGCGATATGACGGGCGTTTCGCACCACGACATCGAACTGATCGCCATGGATGACGAGATATTTCTTGCCGTTCGCGGTTTCGTGCATCATCCGGTCCGTCACCTCGATGCCGCCGAAATGCGTCCCCTGGAAATCGCGCAGGAATTCATCGTGATTGCCCGCGATATAATAGATCCGGGCGCCTTTCCGGCTCTTCCGCAACAGCTTCTGCACGATGTCATTGTGCTCCTGCGGCCAATGCCAGGAACGCCGGAGCCGCCATCCATCGACGATGTCGCCGACGAGATAAATCGTATCGGCGTCATGATGCTTGAGGAAATCCAGCAGGAAGTTGGCCTTTGCGCCCTTCGACCCAAGATGGATATCTGACAGAAAGAGCGTACGGAATTTTCGTGCCTCGCCATCCATCATGATCCGATCTCCGTTGCTACGACGTGGATGCGTCCGATTGGCCGACACAAACCCGATTCATGTCACAAACGTATGACGGCGCTAAAAATGGGGGTTCCTGGCGATAAACACTTGTATCGATTCTGAGTTCATTTAAGCCTCTCAGCCTCAAGACGCGGATGCAAACCTCTTCGGGATGTGCAACCGTGAAGGCAGCAGAGCGAAGGTGAAAGGACCGTCCATGGCAGAGGATAAAACGCCCGGTAAATCTGATCTCGAAGAGAGCGCTCTGTTCTATCATCGCTTTCCGCAGCCGGGTAAGCTGGAAATCCAGGCGATCAAGCCCCTGGGCAACCAGCGCGACCTGGCGCTCGCCTACTCGCCGGGCGTCGCAGCGCCCTGTCTTGCAATCCATGAAAATCCCGCGGCCGCCGCGGATTATACCAGCCGCGCCAATCTCGTCGCCGTGATCTCGAACGGTACGGCGGTGCTCGGCCTTGGAAATATCGGCCCGCTGGCTTCGAAGCCGGTCATGGAGGGCAAGGCCGTCCTCTTCAAGAAGTTCGCCAATATCGATGTGTTCGACATCGAGATCGACGCCAATGAGATTGCGCGCATCGTCGATGTCGTTTCGGCGCTCGAACCCACATTCGGCGGTATCAATCTCGAGGATATCAAGGCTCCGGAGTGCTTTGAGGTCGAGGAACAGCTGCGCGAACGGATGAACATCCCTGTCTTCCATGACGACCAGCACGGAACGGCCATCATCGTTGCCGCAGCCATCCTGAATGGCATGGAACTCGCCGGCAAGGATCTCTCCAAGGTGAAGATCGTCGCCTCCGGTGCCGGCGCGGCGGCCCTCGCCTGCCTGAACCTCCTGGTCAAGCTCGGCGTGGATCGGAAAAACATCTGGGTCTGCGATCTCGACGGTGTCGTCTATGAAGGACGCAATACGCTGATGGACCGGTGGAAATCCGCCTACGTCCAGAAGACCGATGCGAGGGTCCTGGCGGACGTGATCTCCGGCGCGGACGTCTTTCTCGGCCTTTCGGCGGCCGGGGTCCTCAAGCCTGAACTGTTGAAGCAGATGGCGCCGAACCCGCTGATCATGGCGCTCGCCAACCCCAACCCCGAAATCATGCCGGAGGAGGCCCGCGCTGCCCGTCCGGACGCGATGATCTGCACCGGTCGATCGGATTTTCCCAATCAGGTCAACAACGTATTGTGTTTCCCTTACATCTTCCGCGGTGCGCTGGACTGCGGTGCGCGCGCCATCAATGAGGAGATGAAGATGGCGGCGGTAAAGGCGATTGCCGCTCTGGCGCGCGAGGAGCCGTCGGACGTGGCGGCCCGCGCCTATTCCGGCGACACGCCGACTTTCGGACCGAATTATCTCATTCCATCGCCATTCGATCCGCGGCTTATCCTGCGTATCGCGCCGGCGGTGGCCAAGGCCGCCATGGAAACCGGTGTCGCCGACAGGCCGATCGAAGATTTCGACGCCTATCTCGACAAGCTCAACAGGTTCGTCTTCCGTTCGGGCCTGATCATGAAGCCGATCTTCACCGCAGCAAAATCGGCGGAAAAGAAGCGCGTGATCTACTCGGATGGCGAAGATGAACGGGTCCTGCGCGCCGCGCAGGTGGTGCTGGAGGAAGGCATAGCCATCCCGACGCTCATCGGTCGCCCGCAGGTCATCGAGACGCGGCTCAAGCGCTACGGCCTCAAGATCAAGCTGGGGACGGATTTCGACGTCATCGACCCTGAAGACGATCCGCGCTACCGCGATTATGTCGATCTTCTCGTCAACCTCACCGGGCGTCGTGGCACGACCCCGGAGGTAGCGCGGACCATGGTGCGCGCCAGCGGAACCGTGATCGCCGCCCTCGCCATTGTGCGCGGCGAAGCCGATGCCATGATCTGCGGCCTTGAAGGCAGGTTCGAACGCCATTTGCGCAATGTCGAACAGATCATCGGCAAGACGGAGGGAATTCGCAACTTTTCCGCCCTGAGCCTGCTGATCTCGCAGCGCGGCGTGCTCTTCCTTACCGATACCTATGTCAGCATCGACCCGACATCGGAGGAGATCGCTGAAAAGACCGTGCTTGCCGCCAACGAAATCCGCCGCTTCGGCATCGAGCCCAAGGCTGCGCTGCTGTCGCACTCCAACTTCGGGTCCCGCGATTCGGAAAGCGCGGCGAAGATGCGCCTCGCATCGGAAATCCTGCGCTCCAAAGCGCCCGACCTGGAACAGGATGGCGAAATGCACGGCGATTCAGCGCTTTCGCAGATCCTGCGCGACAGGGTGCTGCCGCACTCACGGCTCAGCGACGAGGCAAACCTCCTCGTGTTCCCCAATCTCGATGCCGCGAACATCACCTTGAATGTGGTGAAGTCGGTGACGGATGCCTTGCATGTCGGCCCCATCCTGCTGGGCGCCGCCAAGCCGGCACATATCCTGACGCCGTCCGTTACCTCGCGCGGTATTGTGAACATGACGGCGCTTGCGGTTGTTGAAGCATCACAACGAATTGACTGACGGCCCGGTGTCTTATTGCTGCCGCATGGACGTGATGGTTCATGCGGCCAATCAATAGGCATGACGATGATACGTTTCTGTTCACTGCTGCTTTTCGCGCTGGGTGCATTTCTGCTGACAGGACCGGCCTTGGCCGATCCTGCCGTTTGTGCCCGCATGCAGGCAAGGCTCGATGAACTGACGAGCGACTACGCTATCGACGACTACGAATATAATCTGCGCAGGGACCGTATCGAAGCTGCGCTCGATGCCAATGATTGCCCCATACGCGATCATCAGTACCGCAATCTGCCCTCCGTCAACGACGACCCGCCCTATGAGGTCCTGGGGCAGCCAGGGGCTGAGCGGCCGGCGGAAACGACGCCCATCTATGGCGGCGACTACCAGACGCTCTGCGTACGCAGTTGCGACGGCTACTACTTTCCCTTGACCTACCAGACGGGCGCCGAGAACTTCCAGCGCGACCAGGCGAGGTGCGAAGCGCAGTGCCCGGGCGCGAAACTGTTCTACAGGCCGACCGACAGGCAGAGCCCGGAGGCGATGATGTCGCTCGCCGGCCAGCCCTATGGCAAGCTGCCGAACGCCTTCAAATTCCGCAAGGCCGGAGCCAATGGCACGGCGCAGTGCACGTGCGAGAGCACTGCCGGCAATGACAAAGGTCTCGGCGATGGGTCCATGGGCAAGGCTGCAGAGGTTGTTCCCGCGCCAAAGCCCGCCGCGCGTGCCGATGCACCCGTCGAGGCCAAGACGACGCCGCCGGCCGCTCCGACAACGGCAGATCCGGTGGAAACGCCTGCGGCAGTTGAAGCACAGCAGCCCGCCCCGAAGACCGACGCCGATGCAAAACCTTCAGCCGTGACAGGACCTGGCGAGCCAGAGGCACCGAAGGCAGAGGCTCCCCTGCCCAAGCCTTTGTCGCCAGACAAGCCGATGGACCCGAGCCGCAAGGTCAGGGTCGTCGGGCCAACGTTTCTTCCCGACCAAGAAGGGGCAATAGATCTGCGAGCTCCGGACCAGAAGCAAGTCCGGTAAGTGCGATGCGCAGCGGCATGAAGAGGGTCTTTCCCTTGCGTCCGCTCTGCTGTTTGACCGCGTCGGTCCAGATCTTCCACGTATCGCGGCTCCAGGGTTCCGGCGGCAGCAGATCGAATGCGGAACGCACATAATCCTTGTCGTCTTCCGCCACCGTCTCTTCGCCCGACGGCGCATCCCTGATAATACCCCACCATTGCGACGCTTCGCTCAGACGCGACAGGTTGCCCCGCACGGCCAGCCAGAATGGCTCGGCGATATCGCCTTCGATACCGAGAGCCGCAAGCCGCGGGGCAGCTTCAGCGAAGGGCATTGCGTGGATCAGCGTCCTGTTCAGCGTATCCAACTCGCCCGGGTCGAATTTCGAGGCGGATTTGGATGTCGCCTTGGGGTCGAAGACTTCCGCCAGCGCCGCCATGTCGGGCATCGCCGAAACATTCTCGGACGTGCCAATAAGCACCGCAAGGCTTGCAACGGCCATGGGCTCATAGCCGTCGCGTCTCAAACTGCCGACGGAAAGAGCGCCGGACCGCTTCGACAAGCCCTCGCCCGAAACCGTCGTAAGGAGATTATGGTGGCCGAGTGCAGGCGCCACGGCTCCAAGAGCTTCGAACAGGGCGATCTGGACGCCGCTATTGGTGACGTGATCATCGCCACGAATGATATGCGTAACGCCCATGTCGATGTCATCGACGACCGAAGGAAGCGTATACAGATAAGTGCCGTCCTCACGCACCAATACAGGATCTGACAGCGAGGCGAGATCGACCGTCTCGGGCCCGCGCACGACATCGTCCCAATGAACATCGGTTCTTTGCGGCGCGAAAGGATCGGCGGAGAAATTGGGCAGAAGGAAGCGCCAATGCGGCTTGCGGCCCTCGCTTTCGAGTTTCGCGCGGTCGTCAGCGCTCAATTTCAGCGCATCACGGCCGTAAACCGGCGGCAATCGCCGCGCAAGGCGCAGCTTGCGCTTGCGCTCAAGCTCGTCCGGTGTCTCGTAGCAGGGATATAGCAGCCCGGCGGATTTCAGCTTTTCCACCGCGGACGCGTAGATCGCGAAACGATCCGACTGATAGGCGATGCGCGACGGACGGATGCCGAGCCATTCGACGTCCTCCTTGATCGCCTCGGCATATTCGGGCTTCGAACGTTCCACATCGGTATCATCGAACCGCAGAATGAACTGACCGTCATTCTTCAGGGCGAACAGCCAGTTGAACAAGGCAGTACGCGTATTGCCAATGTGGATGTAGCCAGTCGGAGACGGCGCAAAACGAACGGTGACAGTCATGACCGGGGCATATCGGATGGCGCCTGGATTGGCAATATGGGCCGCGTGTCGCCGCGGCCCATATCAGGGGCGAAGAGCCTAGCCATCATTGAGGACGAGCCCCTTTGTCAGTTCCAGCGCCTGCAGTTCGAACAGGCCGCGATAGATGCCGTTCGGCCTGCGGATCAGGGTATCATGGTCTCCTTCCTCGGCTATCCGGCCATGGTCGAACACGAGCAGCCTGTCCAGCGAGCGGACGGTCGACAGCCGATGGGCAATGACCAGGGTCGTCCGCCCATACATCAACCGCTCCATCGCCTGCTGGATCAGCACCTCGGATTCGGAGTCGAGGCTCGACGTGGCTTCGTCCAGGATGAGGATCCGTGCGTCCGCCAGGAAAGCACGCGCAATCGCCACCCTTTGGCGCTCGCCGCCCGATAGCTTCACGCCCCGTTCGCCGACCAGCGTCGCGTAGCCCTTCGGCAGGTTCATGATGAAATCATGAGCACTGGCCTGACGCGCGGCCTCTTCGATCTCCGCCTGCGTGGCATTCATCCGTCCATAGGCGATATTCTCGGCCAACGAACGGTGAAACAGGATCGGTTCCTGCTGCACGATGGCTATCTGCTGGCGCAGGGATGCCTGCGTGACGCTGGCGATGTCCTGCCCGTCGATCAATATCTGACCCGCCTTCACGTCGTGCAGGCGCTGTACCAGCTTGACGAAGGTCGATTTACCCGAGCCCGAATGACCGACCAGACCCACCCGCTCACCGGGCTTTATGACAACGGAGAAGCGGTCATAGAGCGGTTTCTGGTGAGCACCATAATGGAACGTCACATTGTCCACCTCGATCTTGCCGGCGGAAATCCGAATCGGCTTGGCCCCAGGCACATCTTCGATACCCAGCTTCTGCCCATGGATTTCAACCAGTTCTTCCATGTCGTTCACCGATCGCTGCAGGTTGCGGACGTCCATGCCGACCTCCCGCAGGTAACCCTGCAGAATGAAAAACGACGTGAGGACGAAGGTGATATCACCGGCGCTGGCCTGGCCGCTGGCCCACAGGACCAGCGAAAATCCGATGATGGCGGCGCGCAACAGGACAAGCAGCATGCCCTGCGTCGTTCCGTTGTAGGTCGCCCTCCGCCACGTCTTGTCGGTGCGGTCTCGCCATTTGGCGATGACCTTTGCGAGACGAGCATCCTCGCGGGCCTCGGCACCGAAGCCCTTGACCACCGCATTGCAACTGATGGCATCGGCCAGGGCGCCACCAAGCCTCGTATCCCAGCTGTTTGCAAGGCTCGCCATCGGGGCGACATAGCCGAGCGACATCAGCACCGTGACCACGATGAAGAGCAGCGACCCGGCGCCGAAGATCAGGCCCATCAGCGGCCAGTGCCAGGTCATCAGCAAGGTCGATCCCACCAGCATGACGACTGACGGAAACAACGCGACGAGCAAGGTGTCGTTCAACAGGTCGAGCGCCCACATGCCACGCGTAACCTTGCGGACGGTCGAGCCCGCGAAGCTATTGGCGTGCCAGTCGGTCGAAAACCTCTGGATGCGATAAAAGGCGGCGGAGGCTATGCCGGACATCATGTTCAGGGTGAGAACCACCACCTGCATGAACGTGATGTAGCGGAACACGACCGCGCTGACCGAAAGCGCCAGAAGCATCATGAATGCGGCTATGGCTGCATCCCATGCGACCTGGTCACTCGGCTGACCGCCCACGACGGCATCAACCAGCCGGCCGGAATAGAGCGGGGTCAGGATGTCCGCCAGCGTGGCCAGCAATATGGCCGCCAGGATCACAACCAGGCGAACGGGTTGCTTCTGCCAATATTTCCAGGTGAATCCGAACACGCTGCGGAAAGCTCCGCCTCGGATCTCGAGTCGTAAGAATGTCATGACGATTGCCCGGTGCAAGCACCGGCCTCAATAGCTTCACAAAGATGGAGATGCCGCTGGTTATGACGACTTGTTGCGGCAAACTGGTTGGCGTCTCGCCCGAATACGGGAAAGGCCAAATTGGCGATAGCTATTCTTGACTCATGAAGCCAATAGAAGGTCGAATGACCTTCGCTCACCACAAGTCAGGAATGGACGCCGCCCTGTCGGGACATATGAAATGGTCTCATTCATGAACCTCCCGGTCTGGAGTGCCGGAATATGTTCTATATGTGAATCGTGATCAAGCGCCAAGCACCAAAATGGAACTCGGGAAGCGGCCAGGCCGCTGGTGCGGCCTCTTTGCAACAGTTGCTCGCTTGGCGCCTTAGCGGTCGCGGAAACGATTGGTGATCGGATAGCGCCGGTCCCTGCCGAAATTCTTGCGGGTTACCTTCACCCCCGGCGCCGATTGCCGCCGCTTATATTCGGCGATGTAAAGCAGATGCTCGATACGTTCGACTGTCGCCCGGTCATGGCCGCGTTGGACGATTTCATCGACACCCATCTCGTTTTCCACCAGACTCTGGAGAATATCGTCGAGGACGGGATATGGCGGCAGTGAATCCTGGTCGGTCTGGTTTTCCCGCAGTTCGGCCGACGGCGCCTTGCTGATGATATTGTTGGGGATCACCTCCCCCGACGGCCCCAGCCCTCCTGCCGGCACATTGCGATTGCGCCATTCCGACATGGCGTAGACCTGCATCTTGTAGATGTCCTTGATCGGATTGTACCCGCCATTCATATCGCCATAGAGCGTGGCATAGCCAACTGACATCTCGGATTTATTGCCTGTCGTGACCACCATCGAACCGAATTTGTTGGAAATCGCCATCAGGATCGTGCCACGAGCACGGCTTTGCAGGTTTTCCTCGGTGATGCCCGGTTCAGTTCCCGCAAAAGTCGGCGCGAGCGTCTTGAGGAACCCCTCGACGGGCTCGAAGATCGGCACGATATCGTAGCGGCAGCCAAGGAGGCGTGCGCAGTCCTCGGCATCCTTCAGCGAATCTTTCGATGTATAGCGATATGGCATCATTACCGCCCGCAGCCGTTCTTCGCCGAGGGCATCCACAGCCAGCGCCGCACAAATGGCAGAATCGATGCCGCCGGACAGTCCCAGAACGACATCCTTGAAGCCGTTCTTGTTGACGTAGTCTCGCAGGCCGAGCATGCAGGCGCGGTAATTGGCCTCCTCACCTTCCGGAATGCGCGACGCCGGCCCTTCGCTGCAGACCCAGCCGCCTTCCGTGCGCCGCCAGGTCACGACGATGCTTTGCTCTTCGAATTGCGACATCTGGAATGCAAGGCTCTTGTCGCCATTGAAGGCGAATGAAGCGCCGTCGAAGATCAGATCATCCTGCCCGCCGAGCTGGTTTGCGAAGATGAGCGGAAGCCCGGTCTCGATGACCTGCCGCAATGCCACCTGATGACGCACATCCACCTTGCCCTGATAATAGGGCGAACCGTTCGGCACGCAGAGGATCTCGGCGCCGCTCTCCGCTAACGTCTCGCAGACGCCGAGGTCGCCCCAGATGTCCTCGCAGATCGGTATGCCGATGCGCGTGCCGCGGAAGTTCACCGGCCCCGGCATCGGCCCTGCCTGGAAGACGCGTTTCTCGTCGAACTCGCCATAATTCGGAAGATCGACCTTGTAGCGCTCGGCGATCACCTTGCCGCCATCAAGGACGACCACGGAATTGTGCAGCCCGGTCGGACGCCGCAACGGCGTTCCGATGATGACGCCCGGGCCCCCATCGGCGGTATCCAGTGCGAATTCGTTGACCGCCGCTTCGCATGCCTCGATGAACGCCTGTTTCAAAACGAGATCTTCCGGCGGGTAACCGGAAATGAACAGTTCGGTATAGAGGATGAGGTCGGCGCCCTGTCGTGCCGCATCGGAACGGGCTTCGCGCGCTTTCGCGAGATTTCCCTTGATATCTCCCAGCGTCGGATTGAGTTGGGCGATGGCTATGCGGAGGACGTCGGGATTTTTGCTCATAGTGAACATATATCGCTTTGCTATGGGATGGACAATAGATGCCGGGCCGCTTCAGGCCAGATAGAGACTCCACAATATATAGAGCCAGATACCCGCAACGAGAACAACCGAAATGAGAACCGCAAGCGAGCCGCAATCCTTGGCGATCTGGATTTCCTTGTGAAAGTCCTTTGAGACTGCGTCGCAGGCGGCCTCGATTCCGGTATTCAGCACCTCGATCATGATGAGGAATAGCAGTGAGCCGGTCAGGAGCAGGAATATGAGCGCCGAGGGCGCGATTGCCGCTGCAACGGGAATGGAAAGCAGGAAGATCGCCAGTTCCTGTTGGACGGCCTTCTCGTTCCTGGCGAGATGCCGCAATGCCCTCATCGAGTTGATGAAGGCGGCGATCAATCGTTGCATGGCTGCGCCTCCAATCCCTTGAACCTAGCGGTCACTGGCCGAATATGAACCGTCAATCATGATCATGATTGGCAACGACGATACTGCCGCTCGCGGCAAATTGCGGCAGATCATCGTCAATCTCGTAATAGTCGCCCTTGTCGGCAACGAAAATATGGCACTCCCCCTTCAATCCGGACGGAGCCTCGAACGCACCGGCCATCACGGAGATATAATCCAGATCGTCATGCTTCCAGAACAGTGCCGAACCGCAATCACGGCAGAAGCCGCGCCTTGCCTGCTTGCTTGCGCGATACCAGCTCAGATGGTCGGTACCGGAAATCTCGATATTATCGTCAAGAACGTTGGTCGCCGCATAATGATGTCCGGACTGTTTGCGGCATTGCGTACAATGGCAATAGACGACGCCACGCAACGGACCGCTGGTCTTGAAGCTGACTTCGCCGCAAAGACATGACCCCGTATGTATATCCGCCATCCCTGCCCCTTCGGAGGTTTGTTGCCGCATCTAGCCCTGCCTGGCAGGGCGTCTGGCCGCCACGGCCAACAAAGCCGCGCCGAAAAGCGCTGACAGCAGCGAGCCCATCAGGACGCCGAGCTTTGTTTCGTCCTGCAATATGGTCGAGTCCGAATAGGCCAGCAGCCCAATGAACAGGCTCATCGTGAAGCCGATGCCGCACAGGATGGCTACGCCGTAGAGCTGCGTCCATGTCGTTCCTGCAGGCCGCTCCGAAAGGCGCAGCTTGATGGCGAGCCAGGCAAAGGAGAAGACGCCAAGCTGTTTGCCGATGAAGAGCCCTGCCGCGACGCCGAGCGGCACCGGATCCGCCAGATTGGAGAGAGCGACACCACTGAACGAGACGCCGGCATTGGCGAAGCCGAAGATCGGCACCACCGCGAAACCGACCCATGGCTGGATCGCATGTTCGAGCGTATGCAACGGCGATTCCGACGCGGCTTTTCCGCTGCCGCGCATTGGTATCGCCAGCGCCAGCAGCACCCCGGCTATGGTTGCGTGGATGCCGGACTTGAACACCAGTATCCAGAGGATGACGCCGAGGATGACATAGGCCCAGAGCTGCATCATGCCCATGCGGTTCATCGCGATGAGGATCAGGAACACCACGGCCACGCCTATGAGCGCCGGCACGTGAATTCCGCTTGAATAGAAAAGCGCGATGATGATGACGGCGCCGAGGTCGTCGATGATCGCCAAGGCCGTCAGGAACACCTTCAGCGACATTGGCACGCGCGAGCCGAGGAGCGAAAGTACACCAAGCGAAAATGCGATATCGGTCGCCGATGGAATCGCCCAGCCGTGGATCGTATTGCCCCTGTTAAACGCAATGAAGATCAGCGCAGGCACCAGCATGCCGCCCACTGCCGCAAAACCCGGCAATGCGCGGCGCGGCCAGCTCGACAATTGCCCGCTGATCATCTCGCGCTTGATTTCCAGTCCGACGAGCAGGAAGAAGATCGCCATCAGGGCATCATTCACCCAATGGAGTATGCTCAATCCGCCGACCTCGACATGCAGAAGGCCGAAATAAAGCTCGCTCCAGGGCGAGTTCGCCACCACCAGAGCAAGCGCTGCAACGATCATCAGGATGATGCCGCCAGAAGCTTCACTCTCGATGAAGGAACGGAAGGCTTTGGAAAGGCGGACGCGGCGAGGTTCTTTTTGCATGCCGACTTGATAGAATCCGGAAGCAAAAAACACCAGTCGAAAGTCATTCATAACGTGATTATGAACTGCCAAAGTAAAAGGGCGACCCAAAGGCCGCCCTTTTCACATGGGTATTCGTCGCTGCTTCAGGCGTTGACCGCCAGCTTCTGTGGCTGACTGTCGCGTTCCTTCTTCAGCAGTTCGGCAACGAGAAACGCAAGTTCCAGTGCCTGGTCGGCATTGAGTCGCGGATCGCAATGCGTGTGGTACCGATCCTGCAGATCATCGGCGGAGATAGCGCGGGCGCCACCGGTGCACTCGGTGACGTTATTGCCCGTCATCTCGATGTGAATGCCACCTGCATAGGTGCCCTCGGCATGATGAACTGCAAAAAACGCTTCGACCTCTTTCAGGATGCGGTCGAACGGCCGTGTCTTGTAGCCATTCGCGGTGATCGTGTTGCCGTGCATCGGATCGCATGACCATACGACATTGCGGCCTTCCTTTTGCACGGCCCGAATGAGCTTGGGCAGATGATCGCCAACCTTGTCATGGCCGAAGCGGGCGATCAGCGTGAGCCGCCCAGCCTCGTTGGCGGGGTTCAGCAAATCGATCAGGCGCAGAAGATCGTCCGGCTCGAGCGACGGTCCGCACTTCAGGCCAAGCGGATTCTTGATGCCGCGGCAATATTCGATATGCGCGTGGTCGGCCTGCCGGGTGCGGTCACCCACCCAGATCATGTGCCCGGACGTGGCGTACCAGTCGCCCGAGGTCGAATCCACGCGGGTCAGGGCTTCTTCATAGCCAAGCAGCAGAGCTTCATGGCTCGTGTAGAAATCCGTCTCGCGCAATTGCGCGTTCGTCTCGGCGGTGATGCCCACTGCCCGCATGAAATCGATCGTGTCCGAGATGCGCCGGGCCAACATGCCATAGCGCTCGCCCTGCGGGCTGTCGGCGACAAAGCCGAGCATCCACTGGTTGACGTTCTCAAGATTGGCGTAACCGCCCTGCGCGAACGCACGAAGCAGGTTGAGCGTCGCCGCCGACTGGCGGTAGGCCATTTCCTGCCGGGCAGGATCAGGGATGCGAGCCTGTTCGCTGAACTCGGTTCCATTGATGATGTCGCCGCGATAGGCCGGGAGCTCGATGCCGTTCTTGGTTTCGGTGTCCGAGGACCGCGGTTTGGCGAACTGGCCTGCGATGCGCCCGATCTTCACCACCGGCTGCGATGCGCCGAACGTGAGCACGACTGCCATCTGCAGGAACACGCGGAAGAAGTCGCGAATATTGTCAGCGCCATGCTCGGCAAAGCTCTCGGCGCAATCGCCGCCCTGCAACAGGAATCCTTCGCCATGGGCAACTGCGGCAAGCTGTCTTTTCAGCTTGCGTGCCTCACCTGCAAATACAAGCGGCGGATAGGTACGAAGACGAGCCTCGACATCGCTCAATGCCTGAGCGTCCGGGTAAAAAGGCACCTGCTTGATCGGTTTGCCTCTCCAGGATGTCGGTGTCCAGTTCTTCGTCATTATTGCACCTGTTGCTTGCTTTCTACATGTTGATTAGGTCAGAACTTATGGGTTGAAGTTTCCGAAAATGTCTCAGAAGGCGCTCATATAGTCTAATTATGTGACACGCACCAGTCCTGATCACAGCGCTTCGACAACGACGCTTCGGCATATGACGAAACCATTGCCCTGGCCGCCGAATAATATTACCTTTACGTCAAGGTAACATGGAGGCTTCGATGGAGGAGATCAGCTTCCGCGCTGCGGACGGCTTCGAGTTGCGTGGCAGCTTGTTCAAGGGAACAGGCCACAAGCCGGCAGTACTCCTGTCGTCAGCTGCGGCCGTACCTGAAACGTTCTATCGCCATTTCGCGGCGTTCCTGGTCGAGAACGGCGCATCCCACGTGCTGACCTATGATTATCGCGGCGTGGCGAAGTCGTCTGCGGACAAGAAATGGAGATCGCGGCTGAACATGAAGGATTGGGGCGCGCTGGATTTACCGGCTGCGCTTCAAGAGCTCAGCGCCCACGCGAACGGCAATAGGATCGTCGGTATCGGCCATTCATTCGGCGGCGTCGCACTCGGATTGAACGACCACTCGGCCCGCTTCGACCGATATGCCACCGTCGCGTCCCTTTCGGGATATTATCGCAACACAGCCGAACCTTTGGCGGTATTCGCCCGAATGAATCTCGTCGGTGTCCCTCTTACCTTCCCCCTCGGCCGCCTTCCCAAATGGAGCGGCATCGGCGAAGCCTTGCCCGGAAGCATATTCCGCGATTGGGCCCGCTGGTGCAGAAACCGCAACTTTCTCTTCGAGGACGCCAAAGTCCCCGAGGCGCGCTTTTTTCCCACCGTCAGGACGCCTATTCTCAGTGTCGGCATAAATGACGACCCTTGGGGGACGCCGCGCGCTATCGGTGCGTTGATGGAGCGCTTCGAGAATTCGACGATCCATGAAATCTGGCTCTCCCCCGAGGCAGGCGACAAGATCGGCCATATTGGCTTCTTCCGCAAGCATCGCGCCGACGCACTATGGGCGCCCGTCGCAAACTGGCTGTTGCAGGGTGACCTGCCGGCGGGGTCGTGCGCCTTGCACAGGCCAGAGGCCGCCTAGAAATTCACCCCACGCGCTCGCCTTTGACGATGCGATAGGTCGGATTGTACATCGTCACCAGTTCTTCCGCGGCAGTCGGATGCACTGCCATCGTCCTGTCGAAATCATCCTTTGTGCAGCCCGCCTTGATCGGAATGGCGAGCAATTGCGCCATTTCGCCCGCATCCGGCCCCAGAATATGCGCGCCGAGCACCTTGCGGCTCGCACCATCGACGACGAGCTTGGTCAGCATGCGGTCTTTCGCGCCCGAGAGCGTATTGCGCATCGGCCGGAACAGCGCCCTGTAGATTTCGACATTATCGAATTCCTTGGCTGCCTCTTCCTCCGAAAGGCCCACGGTGCCTATCTCAGGTTGCGAGAATACCGCCGTGGCAATCGTCCGGTGGTCCGGCTTCGTCGGATTACCCTTGAAAGCGGTTTCGAGGAAACACATGGCCTCATGAATGGCGACAGGCGTGAGCTGCACGCGGTTCGTGACATCGCCGACGGCCCAGATATTGGCGACATTGGTGCGCGAATATTCATCGACGACGACAGCTCCGAGTTCGTCGGTTTTCACCTGCGCATTCTCGAGCCCCAGCGATTGCGTGTTCGGCACGCGGCCCAATGCCAGCATCACCTGATCGGCGACGATGGTCCCGCCCGACAGCAAGGCCACCTGCAGCCGGCCGGAATCGTCGCGCTTCACTTCCTTGAATATCTCGCCGCAACGGATCTTGATCCCCTTCGCCGTCATTGCCTCGTGCAGCAATTGGCGCAGGTCATGGTCGAAACGCGACAATATCTCCTTGCCACGGTAGACCAGTGTCACATCGACCCCAAGCCCGTGGAAAATATTGGCAAATTCGACTGCTATATAGCCGCCGCCCGCGATGACGATCGCCTTCGGCAGTTCCTTCAGATGAAATGCCTCATTGGAACTGATGCACAATTCATGGCCAGGCAAGGCGACATGCGGATTGGGGTGGCCACCTACAGCGACCAGTATCTGGTCGCTGGTGATCCTTTGTCCCGAGTTCAAGATCTCGATCGTGTGGTCATCGACCAGTCTGGCCCGGCTGTCGAAGATCTCTACCTGGGCGTTGTCGAGCCCCTGCCGGTAAAGGCCTTCCAGCCGGGCGATCTCCTTGTCCTTGTTCGCAACCAGCGTCGGCCAATCGAACTTCGTTTCGCCGACGCTCCATCCGAAGCCCTTGGCGGCCTCGAAATGTTCGGGAAACTGTGAAGCATAGACAAACAGCTTTTTGGGGACGCAGCCGCGGATGACGCATGTTCCGCCCATCCGGTACTCTTCGGCAAGCCCGACGCGCTTGCCCATGGCCCCAACCAGGCGACCGGCGCGAACACCGCCCGACCCTCCCCCGATGACGAAAAGGTCGTAGTCATAACTTGCCATGTGAAGACACTCCGAATCTGCGCAGAGCCAATATATGAGGCTTAACGGTCGAATTTAAAAGAGAAGGCCCGGCTT
Source organism: Phyllobacterium sp. 0TCS1.6A (assembly GCF_026420825.1). NCBI lineage: Bacteria > Pseudomonadati > Pseudomonadota > Alphaproteobacteria > Hyphomicrobiales > Phyllobacteriaceae > Phyllobacterium > Phyllobacterium sp. 0TCS1.6A. The sequence continues at coordinate 446,455 of NZ_JAPMAB010000001.1, read as the reverse complement.
TCACCGGGCCTTCTCTAAACCATTAATTTCAACAGATCAGGGTTTTGGCGCTGCCGGGGCTTCCGGCGCGGCGGGAGCGGTCGCGGCAGCAGCGGCAACGACCTTCTCGGCGACAGCCTGCGCCAGGTCGCGTGCAATGCCGCGCTCCCAGATGCCAGCTGCCTTGAGCACTTCGCGCGTCACGATCGGGCCTTCCGAAAGAAGCTTCTTGCCGGCAGGCGATGTGTAGAAGCCGGTGATCGCGTTGAGCTCTTCTTCAGTGAACGATACGGCGTAGGCGCGTGCAGCCTCGTTCTCCAGGTCGCCGCGGCGCGCGGCCAAGGCCAGCGCCTGCTCGTCAACGGTGGAACTGATGATGGACTCCAGATTGGGATCCTTCTGGATAAGCTCGGCTTTCAGCTGCTGCGCCACCTGGGGCAATATTGCATCGAACTGGTCGGTCGTGCGGATGGCGGTAACGGCAGCACGTGCAGCAGCCAAGTGAGATGGCGTGACGTCTTGCGCATAGGCAGACAATCCGCCGCCCAGCATGATTGCGATGGACAAAGGTGCAATCAAGCGGCGAAGGCCAGTTGCTCGGGTCATGAATTATCGCTCCGTTTTCTTCGTTGTCAGTATCTGGATACCGTCAGCACCGGCCAATATGGCTATGCGCGCCAGATCCAGAAATAGCCCATGCTCCACGACGCCGGGTATGGCGTGCAGAGCTCTCGATAAAGCTCTTGTATCCGGAATGCGGCCAAAAGATGCATCCAGGATCAAATGCCCACCGTCTGTAACAAATGGTTGATCGCCCGTCATCCTCAATGTGATCGGACCGGACAATTCGAGATTGCTCGCAGCGCTTTCGATGGCGCGCCGGGTGGCGGAAAGGCCGAAACGATTGACTTCGATCGGCAGGGGAAACGCTCCCAACACGTCGACCCGCTTGGATGCATCCGCGATGACGATCATGCGTTCGGACGCCGCCGCCACGATCTTCTCGCGAAGAAGAGCACCGCCACCGCCTTTGATCAGCGACAGTTCGGAATCGACCTCGTCGGCGCCATCTATAGTCAGATCGAGTGCCGGGGTTTCCTCGAGCGTCGTCAGCGGCACTCCGAGTTCCCTGCACAAAGCGGCCGTCCTCTCGGAGGTGGGCACGCCGATCACGCTCATCCCGTCGCGCACCTTGTCCGCCAGTACGCGCACGAATTCCTCTGCGGTCGATCCCGTGCCTATCCCAAGCCGCATGCCGTCCTGAACATAGGCGATAGCCGTCACGGCGGCTTCGATCTTCAGCGCCCTCGCGTCCATTGGTCTCGCCCTCCCGTTCCAGCTTTGACTTGACACCGGGCTCCCTAGCACGTCAGACAATTGGGTCAAGCTCAAGATCGATTGCAGATCTATCATTTCCCTCCGAATTTGCAGGATCAGAATGTCTAAACCGATCATTGTTTTCGATCTCGATGGGACGCTTGTCGATACGGCTCCCGATCTTCTCGACAGCCTCAACCATTGCCTGGCCGAAGCAGGGCTGCAAAAGGTCGATCCGGTCGCGCTGCGCCAATATGTCGGCCATGGCGGCCGGGTCATGATCGAACGGGCATTCGAGGCACAGCAGAAGCTCCTGAGCCCGGAACAGCTCGATTGGCTCGTCTCGATCTTCATCGACCACTATGGCGCCAACATGCCTGGGCATTCGGCCCTCTACGAGGGCGCTGCCGAGGCGATGGACGAACTCGCTGCCGCCGGTTACGCTCTCGCCGTCTGCACGAACAAGTTCGAGGGCCTGGCGACGAAGCTGCTCCGTGGCCTGAAACAGGCCGACCGCTTCGGCGCCATTTGCGGCGGCGATAGCTTCGCCTTCCGCAAACCGGATCCGCGGCATCTGTTCGAAACGATCAGCAAGGCGAATGGCGACAGCGCCCGCGCCGTGATGGTGGGCGATAGCCGAACGGATATCGACACGGCCAAGGCGGCTGGAATTCCGGTCATTGCCGTTGATTTCGGTTACTCCGACCAGCATGTTTCAGCCTATGGCCCGAGCCGCATCATTTCGCATTTCCGCGAGCTCAAGGTGGAAATGGCCGACAGCCTCCTGGCGGCTGTCAACGCCTGACGGAACCAACACGACCCTGGCGCGTTGAAGGCATCGGACAATGCCGGCATCACTGATCCACCGGCATGGAACGAGGCCTAGACCTCGGGAAACCGGAGGACCCATGAAAAAGCTTACATCATTCATTGCGGCGGCAGTCATGACGTTTGGCACGTTTTCGACCGGTGCGCTGCCGGCCTATGCGGCGCCGATCACGCCACCTGCCATCGAGACGGGGAACACGCCGCTCCTCAATGTGCAGCACCGCCGGCACTGGCGAGGCGACCGGGGCTGGCGGGGCGATCGGCACTGGCGCGGTGGCCGTCATTGGCGCGGCGAGCGGCGCTGGCATCGCAATCGGCATTGGCGCGGCCACCGTTATGGCGGCTACCGCGGATACCGTTACCACCGTCCGGGCTACAGATATTATGATGGTGCATGGTTCCCGCTCGCAGCCTTCGGCACGGGCGTCGTAATCGGCAGCACCATAAACCGCCCGGTTTACCGCGGCGCACGTTCCCATACGCAATGGTGCTATAACCGCTACCGCTCGTATCGGGCCTATGACAACACTTACCAGCCCTATAATGGCCCACGCAGGCAGTGTGTCTCGCCCTATTGAGCAGGTGAACGATTTGGGGCCCGCCTGACTGTCGGGCCCTTCCACCGCTCAGCTCCCGTATGTCTCGCTGAAACAGTTGGCTTTGCTGCCCCAGCGTCACGCTTGTCGCCCAATTTTTAGGCATTGCACGCGCCATAATCGCGACGCGTTGGAATATGCTTGCTTTTTCTGCCGAACGCGCTTGAATAAACCCGATAAAGGGGGATTTGAGTGAAGCCATTTGATGAAATGATTCAGTCCGGCGGCCTTGTTCGTCCGCCTTACCAACAATTGAAGAATTGGCTCGACACGCAAAATTCGGGCCGCCTGGCCCAGAAGGCGATCGACGCCGAGAACGTCTTCCGGAAAACCGGGATCACCTTTGCCGTGTATGGCGACGAGGAAGCCGCCGAGCGCTTGATACCCTTCGATATCATTCCGCGCATCATCACCGGAAACGAATGGCGCCGCCTCTCGCAGGGCATCGAACAGCGTGTCATGGCGCTCAACGCATTCCTCGACGACATATATCACCGCCAGGAGATCATTCGCGCCGGGCGTATCCCGCGCGAACTTTTCATGCACAATGATGCCTATCTGCCAGAAATGGTCGGCTTTCGCCCTCCCGGCAACGTCTATACCCACATTATAGGCGTCGATATCGTCCGAACCGAAGAAAATCAGTTCTATGTTCTGGAAGATAATGCCCGGACGCCCTCCGGTGTTTCGTATATGCTGGAGAACCGCGAAACGATGATGCAGCTCTTTCCGGAGCTGTTTCAGCAGATCAAGGTCCGTCCCGTCGAAACCTATCCGAAGCAGTTGCGCCAGTCGCTCGCCGCAGTAGCGCCACCGGGCTGCAAGGGAACCCCGACGATCGCGGTATTGACCCCGGGCATCTACAATTCGGCCTATTTCGAACATGCGTTCCTGGCCGATCAGATGGGTGTCGAACTCGTCGAAGGCGGCGACCTTCGCGTCGAGAATGGCAAAGTCGTCATGCGGACGACGGAGGGCAACCGTGCCATCGACGTTCTCTACAGGCGGGTGGATGACGGATTCCTCGACCCGCTGACTTTCCGCCCGGATTCCGCCCTCGGCGTTCCCGGTATCATGGATGTCTATCGTTCCGGCAACATAACCATTGCCAATGCACCAGGCACTGGCATAGCCGACGACAAGGCGCTCTATTCGTACATGCCCGAGATCGTCGAGTTCTATACGGGGCGCAAGGCGATACTTGAAAACGTGCCGACACATCGCTGTTCGGAACCTGACACGCTGAAATATGTGCTTGAGAATCTCTCGAGCCTGGTCGTGAAGGAGGTACATGGCTCGGGCGGATATGGAATGCTGGTCGGGCCTGCAGCATCGAAGAAGGAGTGCGAAGCCTTCGCGCTCAAGCTCAAGGCAAATCCAAAGAACTACATAGCCCAGCCGACGCTGGCTCTATCGACGACGCCGATCATGACAGAAAAGGGACTTGCGCCAAGGCATGTCGATCTGAGGCCTTTCGTGCTCGTCTCCGATCGCATCCGCATCACCCCCGGCGGCTTGACGCGGGTAGCCCTGAAAGAGGGCTCCCTGGTGGTCAATTCCAGCCAGGGCGGCGGTACCAAGGATACGTGGGTCCTGGACGACTAGCGATGTGAACGAACGTGACAAAGGGCCGGGCCAAGGCCGAACGCTGTAGAGGGATACTCATAGAATATGTTGCTTGGGCGTACTGCGAATGGTCTCTACTGGATGTTCCGCTACATCGAGCGGGCCGAAAATATGGCGCGGCTCATCGATGCCGGATTGAGAATGGCGCTGACCAAGACATCCGACGCTCCCGAAGAATGGTCCTCGGTACTCATGAGCGCAGGCGTCAAAATCGGCTACGATGCGAAATACAACGAGTATAATGCAAGCCTCGTATCGGACTACCTGCTGCGCGATACCGGCAATCCCTCCAGCGTGATCTCCTGCATCGAAACAGCCAGATCCAATGCCCGCATGGTGCGCACGGCACTGACGCGGGAGGCCTGGGAGAGCGTCAACGAGACTTGGATGGTGCTCAAGGCCACCCTCGCCTCGGCGATCGCCGAAACCGACCTGCCGCGGGTTCTCGACCAGATCAAGCGTGAAACCGCGATCATCCGCGGTGCGTTTCACGGCACCATGTTGCGCAACGAGATTTTCAACTTTGCCAGGCTCGGCACATTCGTGGAACGTGCGGACAGCACGGCCCGCATCCTCGACGTGAAATATTACGTCCTTCTGCCGTCGATTTCCTATGTCGGCACGACGCTGGACAATTTTCAGTGGGAATCGATTCTGCGCTCCGTCTCGGCCCATCGCTCGTATCGGTGGGTCTACGATGTCGAATACAATCCAGTGAACATAGCGGATTATCTGATACTCAATTCCCGCATGCCGCGTTCATTGAATTTCTGCTATTCGAATATCGTCGACAATCTCCAACATCTCGCGATCGACTACGGCGCAAGGCACGAATGCCACACCATGTCGGAAGCGATCATGACGCGGCTGGAAAACAACGAGATCCGCCACATATTCGACAATGGCCTGCACGAGTTTCTGAGCGACATAATCTGCGAGACAACCAGCTTGAGCAATGAAATTGCCCGAGCCTACAATTTCGATTGAGGACCATGCTTCTTACAATCCAGCATAATTCGCACTACCGCTATGATACGCCCGTGCATTACGCGATCCAGCGGTTGCGGCTTCATCCGCATAATTCGCCCGGGCAAAAGGTGCTGGAATGGAGCGTGACGCTGGAAGGCGCCACAGAGGAAGCAAATTATCGGGATGGATATGGCAATCGCACCCAACTGATCAATATCGACCGCGGCGCGCAGGAACTCACCATCCGGGCCGAAGGAAAGGTGGAAACGGAAGATCATGCCGGTGTGCTTGGCAAGGTCTATAATTTCATGCCGACCTGGCTTTACGAACGCGAAACGCCGCTGACGGAACCTGGTGAAGCGTTGCGGGAACTGGCAGCCACCATGCCGAAGGACAGCGATCGGCTGTCAATATTGCATCGCCTGATGGAAACCATAAACCAGCGCATCGCCTATGTGCCCGGCTCGACCAATGTCAACACCACCGGTGAAGAGGCGCTGGTTAGTGGCCAGGGCGTCTGCCAGGACCACACCCACGCCTTCCTCGCTTCGGCGCGGCTCCTCGGGATCCCTGCCCGCTATGTATCCGGCTATCTGATGATGCTGGATACGATCGAACAGACGGCGAGCCATGCCTGGGCCGAAGCCCATATCGACGGCCTCGGCTGGGTGGGATTCGATGCCGCGAACAATATCTGCCCGAACGAAACCTATGTCCGCCTGGCCTGCGGCCTTGATTACCGCGACGCCGCACCGGTATCCGGTGTCCGCTTCGGACCCGCCATTGAATCACTTGCCGTCGAGGTCAATGTAGAGCAGTAATCGCTCGGATGATCGAATACGGGATTCGTTATGACCTATTGCATAGGACTGAAACTGGACCGAGGTCTGGTGTTTATGTCCGATACCAGGACCAACGCTGGTGTCGACAATATTTCGACGTTCAAGAAAATGTATACCTGGGCCAAGGCCGGTGACCGTGTAATCACCCTTCTTTCCGCTGGAAATCTGGCCACGACGCAGGCTGTCATCAGCATATTGAACGAGAGGACCAAGGCGCCCTCCGAGCGTTCACCATCCATTTACGACATGCCTTCGATGTTCCAGACCGCGCGCCTGATCGGCGACACGATCCGCGACGTGATCCACGAAGTCGATACCGAGGGACAACGCGCCGACTCCTTCGGGGCTTCCATTATTCTCGGCGGACAGATCAAGGGCGGAGACCCGCGCCTCTTCCTGATCTATCCCGAGGGCAACTTCATCGAAGCCACTCCGGATACGCCGTTCTTCCAGATCGGCGAGCATAAATATGGCAAGCCGATCATCGTGCGATCCTATGATCCCGCCCTCACCTTCGAAGAAGCAGCGAAACTGTTGCTCGTATCGTTCGATTCGACGCTGAAATCCAACCTCTCGGTGGGCTTGCCGCTCGACCTGCAATTTTACGAAACGGACAGTTTCAGGGTCGGATTCGAAAAACGCATCGAGCGGAACGACCCCTATTACGAGATCATCTCCGAGGGCTGGTCGCAGGCGCTGAAACTCGCATTTCAGAGCCTGCCGCCGTTTCAGATCAAGTAACAGGGCATTCCTGGAAACCTAGAGGTTGGCGGTCTGCAACATGTCCGCCTGCCGAAGCGCGGTGGTCTTGGCGATGGCCTTTTGCAGATAGGCGTCCCGCTCATAGACATCGTCGTAATAATTGATTTCGCCCGTCGTGGCATCCGGCCATGCCGTGAAGTAGGAGACGTAGACCGGCAACTGCGACTTGACCTTCACATTGCGCTCGTTCTTGCCGAAATAGGGCTTCAACTCGTCGACTGACAGTTCCAGCACGGCCGCCGCCATCCCCCGTGGATTTTCGAGCCTGATGCAGCCATGGCTGAGGGCGCGCATATCCCGTTTGAAGTATGATTTCGCCGGCGTGTCGTGCATGTAGATATCATGGCTGTTGGGGAAGAGAATCTTCAACTCGCCCAGCGCATTGTCGAGACTCGGCTTCTGCCGGATGCCGACGCCGCCACCACTGGCAGCCACCTTCGACCAATTCACCGAACTCGACGGCACAACGCGGCCCGAGCGATCATAGACTTCGTATCCGCTTCGTTCGAGATAGGACGGATTGCTCAGGATTTTCGGCATCATCTCGTTGAGGATGATGGAGCGCGGGACGCCCCAGGATGGATTGAAAACCACCGTCTCGATCGTGTCATTGAAGAAATAGGTCTGATTTCTCGGCGATCCGATCACGACATTCATCGCCAGTTTCTCTGTACCGCCGCTGAAATACTGGGCGCGATAGGCTGGCTGGTTGATGAAGACATAGCGCTCGCCGAATTCATGCGGCATCCACCGGAGCCGCTCCATCGAGTACAGAATGCGGTCGCGCTTGGATTGGCTGGATTCGCCAACCAGCGCCTTGATCGTGGCGCTACCGATGATTCCATCGGCGCGCCGACCCTGCGACAGCTGATAATCCTTGATGGCCTGGACCAGGCTTTCATCGTAGATCTCGCTCGATTGATGCTGCTGCAGCACCAGATCATGCTGTTCCAGATAGGCTTTTGGTGCCTTTTCCCGCAAAAGCGCCATAAGTTTCGGCAGTTCGGGGCTGCTTTGACCGGGCCGGATCAAAGTGCCGGGTGCAATGGTCACGCTTGGTTGACCGGTGTCTGCAATCTCGTGCAGACGCTGCTTCAACTCGGCATACCACTTGTTCCTGGGCTCGAAGCTGGCGAGAACGGCAGTCGGATCCTTTGCCTCGGCAAGCTGTTCCAGAATTGCGCGTGGTTCAACCTTTTCTGTCGCCAGATCGTGGAAGCCGCTCAGACGGTTCGGATTGATTCTCCCCTCGCTCTGATCAAGGGCGTATCTGAGCGCGCGAGCCGACAATTGCAGCTCAAACTCCGCCAGCAACTTGAGCCGTCCGGGAATATCGGATCTGTCATACGCATCGCCGGGCAGTTTCACCGAATAATCCAGCGGATCAAGGCCGGCTTCACCCGCTCTCGTCAGTTGGGCGACAACGGCCTTGGCCTGAGGCGTGACATCATATGAACTGGTCCATATCGGCTTCTGATTTGTTGCATAGAACGACAACAAGGCGTCCGCGACGCGTTTCTCGGCTTGCACCTGTGCTTCCTTCAGGTGATCGATCTTGAGACCGAACCTGTCAGCCTCCATCGTCGGCGCCATGGAGACAGGATGTGCCGATGCAGTGAGCTGCGGATCCACCTTGCTGAAATCGACGGCAACAAGCGTTTCCGGCTTATAGTCATAATTCGTGGGAGCGGTGACCGTGACGCGCTTGATCGGTGCCCGCACCGGCTGGCTTCGGGCTGGCGCCGCCGTGCGCTTGCTTGGCGGATTGGCGGGCATGACGGGCTGGGCTTCGATCCGGCGCGACGGGAACAACAGCTCCATCAGATTGCTGGCCGCAAGGCTGGGCTGCGCGGAAAATGCCGTGGCCGACATGAGCGCGGCGATGAAAACGGCTCGTTTGGATAGTCTGGTGTTCATGATGCCCGTCCAACTGGAATCTCGCCCGCGATCGTGCGCGGGCCATCGAATCTGTGTCGCTCCAGTTTCAGCACATCCTGTTTAGATTGTTTTAACAATGCCCCCACGCTCCGACGTTTCCCCCAGATGATTTTCACCGGCCCGAGCGGCAAACGTAACGTGATTCAACAGTCATTTCATTTCGATTCACTACACAACGAGTTGATCACCCCTGTTCTTTTCGCGAACGTGCAATAATGCCACAGTACAGTGGATTCGTTGCATCCGCCTTGGGGGAGACAGATGGTTCAAATTTTACGGATTTTCTTTCTGACGTTTGTCGTTTTTTGCCTGGGTTGCTTGCAGGCTGCTGCGATATCTCAAGATCGCATGGTCAAGAAGATATTTCTGGCAGGCAGACAACCGGGACAAACTCTCAAATATCGCTCGGATTATTCACCGATTCCACGCAAGCGTGTGTCGATATCGGAAAAATACCAGCCCGGGACGATCGTCATCAGGACCGGAGAAAGACGGCTATACCACGTCACCTCTCCCGGTCGCGCTATCGCCTATGGCATCGGCGTCGGCAAGGAAGGCTTCACATGGAGCGGCAGCAACAGGATATCGCGCAAGGCCGAATGGCCAGGTTGGACGCCACCGGCGCGAATGCGGGCCCGGGAAGCGGCCAAGGGGCGTATTCTGCCCGCCTATATGCCGGGTGGACCGGACAATCCCCTGGGCGCAAGAGCCATGTATATCGGCTCGACGCTCTACAGGATCCACGGAACGAACCAGCCATGGACCATCGGCAGGGCCATGTCGTCGGGCTGCATTCGCATGGCCAACGACGATGTCAGGCATCTCTATGACAATGTCGCGGTCGGCACGAGGGTAGTCGTAACACGCTGAATGTCGCAGCCTCGCCCTCGAATATCCAGTTTCGGGCTCAGCGGGAGCGGCGAGGCTCGCGGCTGAGGCCTTTTTCCGATAACTCGTCCAGATAGGATTGCCAGCGCTGCTCCTTGTTGCGCCCGAGTTCCATCAGATAAGCCCAACTGAACAGGCCGGTGTCATGCATGTCGTCGAAGGTGATCCGCACCGCATAATTGCCGATGGGTTCCAGCTTGGCGATGGCAACATCTATCTTGCCAGGAACCGTGACACGCTGCTCTGGCGAATGTCCCTGCACTTCCGCTGAAGGCGAAGCGACGCGGAGATATTCGGCCGGCAATTCATGTTTTTCGCCATTGTCGAATTCCACGATCAGCAGCTTCCGATCCTTGCTGACACGAAGTTCCTTGGGCCATACATCGGTCATTGGGCGCACCTTTCCGTCGTCTCGCGCCGGTTCGCGGCGCCGAACTGCTGTAGGCCTTGCCATCAAGCTTCGCAAGCGACAAGGCACAAGGCTGGACAAGGCTTCGCGCAAATCCTATCTGTGTCACAGGAGGATATGGTGAACAGCTTGCTTCAATCCGATAGCGCCAATGGGCATTCGAACATGATAGACCCCTTCGGTCGGACGATCGACTATTTGCGGGTGTCCGTCACGGATCGCTGCGACTTCCGCTGCACCTATTGCATGTCCGAGAACATGACCTTCCTGCCGAGGAAGGAACTGCTTTCCCTCGAGGAACTGGATCGGCTTTGCAGCCTCTTCATCGAGAAAGGCGTTCGGCGCCTTCGGCTTACGGGCGGCGAGCCGCTGGTGCGAAAAAACATCATGCACCTCATCGGCCAGTTGTCGCGGCATCTGCAGACCGGCGCGCTCGATGAGCTGACGCTGACGACGAATGGCTCCCAGCTGTCGCGCTATGCCGCCGAACTCTCCGATCTCGGCGTGAAGCGCATCAACGTTTCCCTGGACACGCTCGATCCGGACAAATTCCGCGCGATCACCCGCTGGGGCGATTTCAGCCGCGTCATGGCTGGAATAGACGCAGCACAGGAAGCCGGTATCAAGGTCAAGCTCAATGCAGTTGCCCTCAAGAATTTCAACGATCTCGAAATTCCGCAGATGATCCGGTGGGCCCATGGGCGAGGCATGGATATCACGCTGATCGAGACGATGCCGATGGGCGAAATCGAACTGGACCGGACGGATCAATATCTGCCGCTCTCGCTCTTGCGTACGCAGTTGCAACGCGAGTTCTCCCTGGAGGAGATCGCCTACAAGACCGGCGGCCCGGCCCGCTATGTGAAGGTAGCCGAAACGGGCGGCCGCATCGGCTTCATCACCCCGATGACCCATAATTTCTGCGAGAGTTGCAACCGGGTTCGGCTCACCTGTACCGGTACGCTCTATATGTGCCTCGGCCAGGAGGACGCGGCGGATCTGCGCGCGCCGCTGCGTGCTTCCGAAGGCAATGAATTGTTGTCGGAGGCGATCGACCGCGCAATTGGCCGCAAGCCCAAGGGCCATGACTTCATCATAGACCGGCGCCATAACCGCCCGGCTGTATCGCGGCATATGAGCGTCACCGGCGGCTGACGCCAGCTATCGATAGCGTTTCCCTTCCAAATTTTGATATACGGGGTTAGGCGATTCTGGAGGAGGATTGCCGCAAACGGTGGAACGAATCGTGGCCCTATCCCCAAATGTGCGCGGCGGCCTTGCAATGGCTGCAGGCATGGCGTGCTTTACGTTCAACGACGCCACCGTGAAATATGTCGGCGAGGAAATGAACATGGGGCAGGTCATGCTGATCCGCAGCGTCATCGCCACGATCCTCATCCTTGCCGTTGCCTGGCAGCGTGGCATGCTCATTCCGTTGCGACGTGCTCTTCACAAGATGACCATTCTGCGTGTCATCGGCGAAGTCGTCGGCACGGTCACCTTTCTCGTCGCCCTGGTCCATGTCCCATTGCCGCTCGCCTCGGCCATATTGCAGGCACTGCCGCTTGTCGTAACACTTGGCGCGGCACTCCTTTTCGGCGAACCCGTCGGCTGGCGCCGCTGGCTCGCGATCACCATAGGGCTGGCTGGCGTCCTGATCATCGTCCGGCCTGCCGACGGGGCCCTCAGCCCTTACGTATTGATGATCGTGGTAACGGTGATCTTTGCCGCCCTGCGCGATCTTGCGACGCGCAAAGTGCCAAGGGCAATACCGGTTCTCATGATCTCGGCGCTGACATCGGTCGGCGTCGGTATTGCCGGAGCAGCGATGATCGTGCCACTCGGCGGCTGGTCGCCTCTCTCGCTGAGAAACCTTGGTCTTCTGACGCTGGCCGCATGCTGCGTGATGGCGGCCTATCAGTTCCTCATCGTCGCCATGCGCGAGGGCGAAATCTCGTTCGTGGCGCCTTTCCGCTATATGAGCCTGTTATGGGCGATATTGCTGGGCTTCCTCATCTCCGGCGATCTACCTGATCTTCCGATGGTGGTCGGCTCGCTTATTGTCATCGGCAGCGGACTTTACACGCTTTACCGAGAGCGCGTTTCGAGCCGACTGAAACCGGCCGCGACGGTCACGGCAAGCACGTCGCCGGAGGGGGCGTAAACTGCCGATCCAGGGAGCAACGATGCAAAGCATACGTCTTGCGGGTGTCATATTGGCGGGTGGGCGGTCAAGCAGGATGGGGGCAAGCAAGGCCTTGGCCCGGCTCGGTGGCGTGCCTCTGGCGGAGCACGTCTATCGCCGCATCGCCGCCCAGACAGAACCCGTCATCATCAATGCAAACATGGACCGGCAGGCGCTATCAGCCCTTGGAATTCCGATCGTACCGGACGGTCTCGGTGGATATCCCGGCCCGCTCGCCGGTGTTCTTGCGGGAATGAAATGGGCCCATGAGCAGACACCCCCTTTCTCCCATATCCTGACCGTTGCCGTCGATACGCCGTTTTTCCCGCGCGATCTGGCGGCCCGACTTTCGGCGGCAGCCTTGCAGGCGCCCGAACAAATTGTCGTCGCAGCGTCAGGCGGCCGCGTTCATCCCACTTTCTCGATCTGGCCCGCCGCACAGCGCGAGACGTTGCAACTGTGGTTGACGGAGCCGAGCAACCGTCGCGTGATGGATTGGATAGGTTCGCAACCCTACCAGGTCGTGAATTTCGAGATGTCGGGCGACAATGAGACTATGCTGGATCCGTTTTTCAACGTGAACAATCCGGATGACCTCAGGAGAGCCGAACAGGAGTGGTCTGAAAGGCATGGATAAGCGAATATTCGGCATTACCGGCTGGAAAAACTCCGGCAAGACGACTTTGACCGAGAGGCTGGTCGATGAACTCGTGCGCCGGGGCTGGATCGTTTCGACGGTCAAGCATGCTCATCATGATTTCGACATCGATCATGAAGGCACCGACTCCCACCGCCACCGGCGTGCCGGCGCGAAGGAGGTTGCCATCATATCCGACAGGCGCTGGGCACTGATGCATGAGCTGCAGGACGAGGCGGAACCTCAATTGTCTGAACTGATCGCCCGCCTCGCCCCTTGCGACATAGTCCTGGTGGAAGGCTACAAGAGGGAGCGGCACAAGAAGATAGAAGTAAGGCGGACCGAAGCGAGATCGACCGACAGCCTTGCCGCCAATGATCCGGCCATTGTTGCCATCGCGGCCGATCACAGGCCGCTCGATACCGGACTGCCGGTCTATTCGCTCAACGACATTGGCGGGCTGGCGGACCTCGTCGAACGCGAGACGGGCCTGCATCGACGGCAGTGACACATGTTCTGCGCAGGTGACGCATCCGGGCACGATATTCTCATCAGAATTGTTTAGAGCGGAAACGATTCCCGTTGCATTTACGCAAAAACTAGTGGGAATATTCCGCCAGTAGCAGTAACACCTGCGACCAGCCCGGAAACTGTCCAAAAGAACAGGGGAACAGTCGGGTCATAAAAGAGAGGTTCAGACATGCGTATCAATAAGCGTCTAACACTGGCAATTTCGGCCGCCGCATTGGCGTTGACAATGGGAGCAGCGCAGGCACAGGACGCCTTGAAACTGACGATTGCATCCGAGGGCGCCTACCCTCCCTTCAACAATTTGACGCCGGACGGAAAGCTCGAAGGTTTCGACATCGATATCGGCAAGGCGCTTTGCGAGGAAATGAAGGCCGATTGTACCTTTGTCACCCAGGATTGGGACGGTATGATCCCCGCACTGCAGGCAGGAAAGTTCGATGCCGTGATCGCGTCGATGTCCATTACGCCCGAGCGGCTGGAAAAGGTCGATTTCTCCAAGAAATATTACAACACGCCACCGGCAATCGCCGTACCCAAGGACTCCGAGATAAAGGACATTACGCCGGAATCCCTGAAGGGAAAAACGCTGGGCGTACAGGGTTCGACGAGCCATTCCAACTTTGCCGAGGCGAAGTATGGCGAGTCGGAAATCAAGATGTATCCGACTGCCGACGAATATAAGCTCGATGTCTCCAACGGCCGCATCGACGCCGTGATGGACGATTCCGTCGTGCTTACCCAGTGGCTCGACAGCGAAGCAGGTGCTTGCTGCAAGCTGCTCGGCCTGATCACGCCTGATGTCGCGATCCATGGCCCGGGCGCCGGTGTCACCGTGAAGAAAGGCAATACGGAGCTGGCAGACAAGTTCTCCACTGCCATTGCCGCTATCCGCGCGAGCGGAAAGTACAAGGAAATCAACGACAAGTACTTCAAGTTCGACGTCTACGGCGCTGATAATTAAGCCGCTTTTGCGGCTCGACCTGGCGGGTGGCGCGCTGTCGCCATCTGCTGATCCTATGCAAATGACGGGACGGACACCAAGAACGGGTGTCGATGGGGCGTTCCGCAAAAACTACGAAAGTTGCCTATGGAAGGCTCAATAGCGCTACTGGGTTTTGGCGAAGGCGGATGGGGCCCAAGCATAGTCCAGGGTATATTCGTCACCATCTCCCTGGCCGTAGCGACCCTGCCCGTTGGGCTGGCCATCGGGTTCTTCGTCGCCCTGGGCAAGCAGTCGGAAGAGCCATCGCTCAAACTGGCTGCAAATCTGTACACGACGATATTCCGCGGGCTGCCCGAACTCCTCACCCTCTTCCTCGTTTATTATGGCGCCCAGATCGGCATCCAGAAGCTGGGACAATTGCTCGGCTACGGCGGTGCCATCGAAATCAATTCCTTCATCGCCGGCATGTTCGCCATGGGCACGGTGTTCTCCTCCTACGCGAGCGAGGTGTTCCTTTCGGCCTTCCGGGCCATTCCCAGGGGACAATACGAGGGTGGTTACGCAATCGGCCTGTCGAATTGGCAGACGATGCGCAAGATCATCCTTCCGCAATTGATCCGCATCGCCCTGCCCGGCCTTGGCAATCTGTGGATGGTGTTATTGAAGGATACCGCTCTGGTTTCGGCCATAGGACTCGCGGACATCCTGCGCCAGACGGCAGTGGCAGCGCGTGTCACCAAGCATGCCTTCCTCTTCTACGGCACCGCATGTCTCATCTATCTCGCGCTCGCGATACTGTCGTCCATCGTCATCAGCGGGATCGACAATTGGGCGGGGCGAAACAGCGGAGCGACAAAACGATGAGCGACAGCGCAATTGTCTCCAGCGCAGCCATGCGTCCGCCACCGCCAGTGCGCCGCTGGACGCGCACGCGCATCCTCGGTCATATCTTGGTGGGATTCTGGGCTGCTATCGCGCTTGGGCTGGCCTACTACCTCTACAGCGCCTGGAACTTCGATCTTGTAGCGCGCTACGGACCCGATTATCTGGATGGCCTGATAACGACGGTCATTCTGGTTCTCTCGTCGGTCTTCATAGGTGCCATCCTGTCCATACCGATCGCGATGGGACGGATGAGCAGCAACCGCATTCTCGCCACCCTCGCCTATTTCTACGTCTACTTCTTTCGCGGCACACCGCTCCTGGCGCAGGTTTTCCTGATCTATTACGGCGTCGGCTCGTTC
Organism: Phyllobacterium sp. 0TCS1.6A; assembly: GCF_026420825.1. Lineage (NCBI taxonomy): Bacteria > Pseudomonadati > Pseudomonadota > Alphaproteobacteria > Hyphomicrobiales > Phyllobacteriaceae > Phyllobacterium > Phyllobacterium sp. 0TCS1.6A. The sequence goes on along the minus strand of NZ_JAPMAB010000001.1, from coordinate 430,761 downwards.
AACAAGGAGCTTCAGGCGATCGGGCTATGGGTGTTCTTCCGCGAGGCCTGGTTCTGCGCCCTGCTTTCGTTTGCGTTGAATACGGCTGCCTACCAGGCGGAAATCCTGCGTGGAGCGATCCGCAGCGTGCCGCTCGGGCAATGGGAGGGTGCAGCTTCGCTCGGCGTGCCGAAATCGGTCACGTTCCGCAAGATCATTCTGCCCCAGGCGCTGGTCGTCGCACTGCGGCCCTATGGCAATGAGGTCATTCTCATGATCAAGGGGTCGGCGATCGTTGCCTTGATCTCGGTCTACGACCTCATGGGTTACACCAAGCTCGCCTATTCCCGCACGTTCGATTTCCAGACCTATCTCTGGACCGCCATCATCTATCTCATCCTGGTGGAACTGCTCCGCCATCTCTGGGACTGGATGGAAAGGCAGATCACGAGACATCTCGTACGCTAAAACATCGGAGAACCGAATGCTGAAGATATGGGGTCGGACCAACTCGACCAACGTCAAGAAGGTGCTGTGGACTGCTGAAGAGGCAGGGCTGGACTATGAGAACATTCCGGCGGGAGGTACCTTCGGCATCGTCTCCGACCACGAATACCGCGCCAAGAACCCCAACGGCCTCGTTCCCACGCTGGAAGATGGCGACTTAACTCTTTGGGAAAGCAACACGATCGTCCGCTATCTCGCCGCACGCTATGCGCCTTCGACATTGTTCATCAATGATCCGGCCGAACGGGCCAAGGCCGAGCGATGGATGGATTGGACGACCTCCACAGTCGCTGCACCGTTCCGTGACGTGTTCTGGAATGTCGTAAGATATGGGCCGGATCAGAGGGATCAGGCTGCGCTTGAGCGGGGTCTCGATAGCTGCGGCAAGATCCTTGCCATCGCCGACGAGGCTCTTGCCTCCCAGCCCTATCTATCAGGAGACGAGTTCGGCATCGGCGATGTGCCGGCGGGCTGCTTCGCCTATGGCTGGTTCGAAATGCCGATAGAACGTCCTGATCTGCCTCACCTTGCAGCCTGGTACGAGCGCCTCAAATTGCGCCCGGCCTATCAGAAGACGGTCATGACGCCTCTCAGCTGAGGCGTCATCGATATATTCTACCTGTTGCCGGGGCTGAGTTGCCATACACCGATACGGCCATCCTCGTATCCGGACTCCCGCGTCGGGATGGTGATCGCTGCAAGACTGGACCAGCGTTCAGCATAATCACGGTAATTCTGCGAGAATACATTCCCGGACTGCCCCGTCGTCTGGATGTAGGTGGAGCGTTCCAGATCGGCCAGATCGAACAGCCCGCGATAGCTGCTGGCATGAGTCGCCCGATAAGGGTTGTTCTCGTCGCTGAAAGCGGATTTGCCGCGGTCAAGCGTATAGGCGCCACCTGAGGCCGGAACTGTGACATCGAAGAAGCGATCCAGCGGGCTGACCTGCGCGAACGGCCTGTGCGCTCCATAGGCATAATGCAATGCGCCCCATGTCCACTTCGACCGGTCGGAACCCAGCCTCGTCTGGAGGTCCTTGATTGCATCCGCCAGCGACAAGGCCAGAATATCCCCGCAGCTTTCCTTCACTGCCGTCCGGCCGTCATCACACCAATCGCGCGAAGGAGCGGTGCCGAGCCAGCGCAGCATCGCTCCAGCGCGGGCCTGCCAGAACGAAGGAAATGCCTGTCCCAGATCGTCCTCCAATATCCGCTTGGTGGCGGCGCGCAACCAGGCATTGAAAATGAGTGGCTCAGTTTGGCCTCTGTCTTCCTCGAAGTTCCACTTCGAAAGCCTATCGAGGACGTCGACGTCGACATCGCTCCGCCCTCTGACGCTCAAGAATACCGGCATGAGCGCGGCATAGGCCTCCGACCGCACGTCTCCCTGTGCCTTCCGGCTGGTCTCCAGTGTCTGGCCGCTGGCACCGTAGAGAAGCGATTTTATGCGCTCCAGCCGCCAGGGCTCGTCCCAGTCGAACGTCAGGAAGTGCGGGTAGTCAGGGCCGACGATCTTGGTGTTCGCCGTGGCCAATATATTCTCGGCGGGATTGAATGCGCGCGGCAGGGCTTCGTAGGGGATAAAACCTTTCCAGTCATAGGTCGCGTCCCAACCGGGCGATGGCGCCCGTCCCATTATTGCGTTCGCCGGATCGCGCATCGGCACCCTTCCTGGCGCGATCATGCCAATATTTCCATCGATATCGGCGATGACGATGGATTGCATGGGCGTCACGAAATCGCGCATCCCCTCCTGGAACTCCGTGACGCTTGCGAAATCCCACAGCCTGAAGCCAGCGGCAATCGTCTTGTCGTCTTCGGCCAGAGCAGTCCACGACAGAGCAGCCACTGTGCCCTCAGGCAGGTAGCTATCGAGTCCGCGATAGTCTGCCGGCAGAACCGGGCCGTGTCGGGTCGTCTGCCGGTGGAAGGTGACCGGCTCCCCTCCCTTCACTCTGATGCGTTGCGCCGTCCTGCCGAACGCAGCAAACCCCTCAGGCGTCTGGTATTCATCCGAATTTGCCGGATTTACCCGCTCTATGAAGATATCCTGCACATCTGAGCCCGTATTGGTGAAACCCCAGGCAAGACGGTCATTGCGTCCGAGCAGGACCAGCGGTGCACCCGGCAACGTTACACCGACGAGATTTCTGGAGGTGCCATCGCCACTCTTGACCTGCAGATGCGCGAGGTACCAGACGGCCGGCGCGGTCAGGCCAAGATGGGGATCGTTCGCAAGTATCGGCTTGCCGCTCTCCGTGCGCGCGCCGCCGACGACCCAATTGTTGGAAGCACCGCTGGCCATGATGTCGTCCAAGGCGGCATATTGAGCCTCGCTATCGCGGGCTCCGCCCCTGAGCGCACCACTGGGCAAGCCAAGCAAGGCGCGCAGATCGGGCAATGGCGGGGGCGTGTCCGCGGCGACGGGTGGCAGGAGATCGAGCATCTCGGCATCGCTCATCCCCAGCCGCGCGAATTTCAGCCGCAGGATCTCGTCATCGATATTGGCAGCGAGCGTGATCGACATGAGTTTCAAGGTGACGATGACATCCGCTGGCGTCCATTTCTCCGGACGATGGCCAAGAATGACGAATTCAGGCGAAAATTTCGCCCCGAAGGACGCGCCTGGCGCGTCTATGAAGGCATTAACCCCGCGCACATAGGCTTCCACCTTGGCCCTGTCGGCGGGATCCAGCGCATCGGCCGATTTTTGCGCCGATTCGTAGACGCCAAGGCTCCTGATGAAACGGTCTGTCGGTATCGTCGTCTCCCCGAAGAGTTCGGAAAGCCGGCCCTGCCCGGCCATCCGCGACACCTCCATCTGCCATAGCCGTTCCTGGCCATGCACAAAGCCAAGCGCTGTGAACACATCCTCGACCGTATTCCCGACAATGTGCGGCACGGCGTTCTTGTCTCGCGTGATCGTCACCGGTGCAGCGAGGCCAGCGATCGCCGCTTGGCCCTCGGATGGGGTAACGGAGCGGGTGATCCAGATATAGGCGAGAACGGAAGCGATCAGAATGAGAGGTACAAGGGAAAAAACAATCCACAACAGCCCTTTGATGAGACGCCGCAATATTCTAACCTCCCAAACCTGCACTTCATGAAAAGCTCATAAGATAGAGGATACTGCGGAATGGCAAGCGTTGCTTTTATTGGTCTTGGCGTCATGGGATACCCGATGGCGGGTCATCTGAAGACCCGTGGCGGTCACGATGTTACCGTCTTCAACCGCACTCCTGAAAAGTCCAAGAAATGGGCTGGCGAATTTTCCGGCCTTGCCGCGGCAACGCCCCGCGACGCCGCCGGCGACAAGGATTATGTCTTCTGCTGTGTCGGCAATGATGATGATCTACGTTCGGTCACCATAGGCGAAAATGGCGCCTTCCATTCGATGAAACCAGGCTCCATCTTCATCGACAATACCACGGCCTCGGCGGAAGTGGCACGCGAACTGAATGACGAGGCGAAGAAGCGGGGCTTTCATTTTCTGGATGCGCCGGTTTCAGGCGGCCAGGCCGGTGCGGAGAACGGCGCGCTGACGGTGATGGTTGGCGGCGAAGCGGAAATCTTCGACCGGGCGAAGCCGATCATTGAATCCTTCGCAAAGATGGTGGGGCACATGGGTGATGCCGGCGCCGGGCAATTGACCAAGATGATCAACCAGATTTGTATCGCGGGCCTCGTTCAGGGTCTCGCTGAAGGTATCCACTTCGGCAAGAAGGCAGGCCTGGACATCGAGAAAGTCGTCGAAGTGATCTCCAAGGGCGCCGCTGGCTCCTGGCAGATGGAAAACCGCCACAAGACGATGAACCAGGGCAAATACGAATTTGGCTTCGCCGTCGATTGGATGCGCAAGGACCTCGGCATCTGCCTCGCGGAAGCCGACCGCAACAACGCCAAGCTTCCGGTGACCGCGCTGATCGACCAGTTTTACAAAGAGGTTCAGACGATGGGCGGCAATCGCTGGGATACGTCGTCGCTCCTGGCACGGCTGGAGAAATAACCGCGCAGCGTCGTCCCAGGAACTGCCTTCACGCATGCAAGGCAGTTCCTGCAGCGTTTCAGCTCAGGACGATTCCTTTTCGATGCTCATATAGTCCAGCGGCAGTTCCGTCGTATATTTGATCTGCTCCATGGCAAAGGCGGAAGACACGTCGCGGATATCGATCTTGCTGATCAACCGCTTGTAGACGGCATCGTAGGCCGCAATGTCCGGCACCACGACCCGCAGCAGATAGTCCACATCGCCGCTCATGCGATAGAACTCCACCACCTCGGGAAATTCCTGCACGACTTCCGAGAAGCGCTTCAGCCACTCATTATTGTGCGCACCCGTCCTGATCGAGACGAAGACCGTCACCCGCGTATTCACCCGCACCGGATCGAGGATCGCCACACGGCGCTGGATCACGCCATCCTCTTCCAGCTTCTGGATGCGCCGCCAGCATGGCGTTGTCGAAAGCCCTACCTTTTTTGCAACATCGGCGACGGCAAGCGTCGCATCCTCCTGCAGAAGGCGAAGAATTTTTCGGTCAAGTCTGTCCATGCCCTGTCATCCCCATACTGCAAGAAGAAATCCATGCAGCAAAACTTTTCAACTCTGCTCTTCGATACGCATGTATTTGCGAATGCAAACACCAGCTGTGGAATGGGATACTTTATGAGCTGATAAACTGCGGACGTACAAGAAAATTATTCTATTGTTTCCACAAAGCGAAAAAAATTCGCACCATTTGCTAGGATATTAGATTTTGCACCGTCTGCCTGAGAACCGGCAGCACGTCTTGCGCGAACCAGGGGTTTTTCTTCAACCATCCGCTGTTGCGCCATGAGGGGTGAGGCAATGGCAATATCGCCGGTCGATCGCCCTGGTAGAAATATTCGCGCCAGTTCGAGACCGTCCGGGTCATGCCGGACAACCGTCTCGAGCCGAGATGGTAGGCCTGCGCATATTGCCCTATGGCGAGAATGAGTTCCACCTGGGGCATTAGCGCAAACAGTGCATCATGCCACGTCTCGCGGCATTCGCGCCTTGGCGGCAGGTCGCTCCCCAGGGCATCATATCCCGGGAAACAGAAGCCCATGGGCACGATGGCGAAATTGTTCGAATCGTAGAAGATCGACCTGTCCACTCCCAGCCAGTCGCGCAGCCTGTCGCCGGACGGATCGTTGAATGGAATGCCGGTATCGTGGACGCGAATGCCGGGTGCCTGCCCGCTGATCAAAATTCGCGCTTTGGATGATGCCACGCAGACTGGATTTGGCTCGAAGGCGAGCGGCGGAGCGTGTCGCGGTGCGTCGCGGCAGATTCTGCAACTCCTGATACGAGCCGCCAAGGCGGCGAGATCCTGGTCACGTTCAGTCAATTCAAGCCTTCGCGCTCGGGCGGTTCGAAGCCATTTCATACCAGCGGCGCAGATTGGCGAGGTCGTCGGGCATCGCGATCTTTGCCGGTTTCATGAAATCGACGCTTGCGAGCAGGGTAATGTCGGCGATGGTATAGCGGTCCCCGGCGATGAATTCATGCGTCGCCAATTGATCATTCATCACCCGCAGCGCGTCCTTGGCCCTCTCACGATTAGCCTCGCCCCATGCGGGAATTTGCGGCACTTCCCACTCGACCATTGCCGGATGAGTGTGGCGGAACGCGGATGAAATCGGAACGAAGACGTGCAGTTCGACGCGCCGCTGCCACATCTCGACCAGCGCCCGGTCAAGCGCATCTACGCCGAACATCGGCGGCTCGGGATGCAGTTCTTCGAAATAGCGTGAGATTGCAACTGTCTCCGTGATGATCGTCCCATCATCCAGTTCCAGAATGGGAAGCCGCTGGAATGGGTTGAGCGCACCAATCTCAGGCGACCGGTGCTGCATCCCCGACATATCGACAGGGACCAACGGCACTTCGATGCCTTTTTCGGCCAGGAACATGCGTATCCGCCGGGGATTGGGCGCGCGGCCGCCGTCATAGAGCTTCATCTTGTTCCTCCCATCATCGTAACGAACCAATTCCACAGTCGGTCAAGCGACGTCGTGGCCGCATCGTCCGGCTGATCAAAATCGTCAACCACCTCCTGGTTGCGCCTGCGCCAGTCGCTCGGTCGTTCAAAATCACCTTTCCAAAGTCCAAGCGATTTGGCACGCGCCTCCATTTCGGCGCCAGCATAGTCACCATAGGAGACAGCCTGTCCGGTGCCAACCATCGAACGATTGAGTTCTGTTTCGCCCGAAAGACATATTGCAAGCACCCGATCATAGCGATCCCGGCCTTCTTCCGAACAACGGACATCCCTGCCGCCGATCAGGCGAATCAGGCTTTGCCTCGCCTCCTGTCCGCACGGCCGGGCTGCAGCGCCGCATGTCTGTTTCAGTTCCGGTGCGTCAATGCCCTTCAATCGAATATGGATCCGGTTTATCGAGATCGTGTCCCCGTCGATCACATAGGCCCTGCCGGTAAGCGCCGCGCTTGGCGTCACGGTTTTCGGCGATTGATCGAGCCTGACCACGAGGACGGCGATCAGGACCAAGAGCACAACTGCGAGCAAGATGTCCCAGAGTCTCCGCCCCATGGAGGGACGAGGGCTCGGGGCGTGATATCGCCTGCGGCCGTTGCCATATCTGCGGCCCATCGTTTTTCCCCCCGCCTGACTGGACGCCGTCCGCATTCAACACCGATTCGGCGTGGTTTTGATCATTTATGAACAAGGATGTCACACAACAGCAATTCACGCCGTGCTCGGCGGCATCGCGCAGGCGGTGGCAAAGCCAGCCTGAGCGACATCAATTCATCGTTATTTGCCGCAGGCGCGACCTTTTGCCATTGCTGCGGAAACCAATTCCGCATCAAGGGGTATTTCATGGCCGAAACCAGAACCAACAATTCGCTGATCATACCGGCGCTCGGGCGCTTCTATGCGCCGCTGAGCGAAAGTGCGGAGACGCTGCTCCGCCTGGTTGCGGGTCTCCTGCTGGTCGTGCACGGATCCGGAAAAATCGCCAATCCGTTCGGCGCGATCGGCATGGTGGAAGGCCTGGGCTTCTACCCGGGCGTGTTCTGGTCACCCCTTCTGGCAGCGACGGAGTTCTTTGGCGGCATCCTTCTGGCGCTTGGCCTGTTGACGCGTCCCGCCGCCTTCGCAACATCCATCGTCCTCGCCGTAACGATCTATTTTCACTGGGTCGTGCGCGGCGAAGGCATGAGTGGAGCAGAGAAATCCATGCTGTGGATGGCGATCACGCTGTTCTTTTTCATTCGCGGTGCCAATAGCCAATCTGTCGACGCCAGGATCGGCAGACAATTCTGAGCGGGAGATGGGCCTGCCTGGCAGGCCCCTCGTCCTAGACTAGGCGCGGTTGCTGACGCCCGCCTGTTCGAAGGTGGCCATGCCTGAATGGCTCAGCGCGGCAGCCTTGACGATGCCGGCGGCAAGGGCTGCGCCCGTGCCCTCGCCTAGCCGCATGCCGAGGGCAAGCAGCGGCGCCTTACCCAGCTTCTGCAGAAGTCGGCCATGTGCGGGCTCCGCCGAGAGATGGCCAAACAGGCAATGATCGATGGCTTCCGGATTGGCAGCATGCAGAATCGCGGCGGCCGCCGTTGCGACATAGCCATCAATGATGACCGGGATTTTTTCCACGCGGCAGGCCAAAATCGCACCCACGATTGCAGCGATTTCACGCCCGCCAAGCCGGCGCAACACCTCGAGTGGGTCCTTGAGGTGAGCAGAATGCAGTTCAACGGCGGTTTTCACCGCGTTGACCTTGCGCTTCATGCCGTCCACATCGGCGCCGGTGCCCGGTCCCACCCAATCTTCCGCCGCGCCTCCATAGAGCGCAAGGCAGATCGCCGCCGCAATCGTGGTATTGCCGATTCCCATCTCGCCGATGCACAGCAAATCCGTGCCGCCTGCAATCGATTCCATGCCGAATGCCATGGTTGCGGCGCAGGTCTTCTCGTCCATCGCCGCCTCTTCAGTGATGTCGGCGGTTGGATATTCAAGCGCAAGATCGAATATCTTGAGGCCAAGATCATGGGCGATGCAGATCTGGTTGATGGCGGCGCCGCCGGCAGCGAAATTTTCCACCATCTGCATGGTGACCGAGGAAGGATACGGTGAAACTCCCTTGGCGGTTACGCCGTGATTGCCTGCGAATACGGCGACCAGCGGGCGTGTAACCTGCGGCTGCGACCGACCACTCCACGCGGCCAGCCATTCTACGATCTCTTCCATGCGCCCAAGAGAGCCTGGCGGCTTCGTCAACATGGCATCCCGTTTGCGCACCGCAGCGACCGCCGCGTCGTCAGGCCCCGGCAAGGTTTCGATCAATGTGCGAAAATCGTCAAATGGAAGGCCAGTGGTCATGATAATCCTTCAACTCTTCATGGCAAATCGGAAGCTCCCGTCCTATAAGCGCTGCGGCGGAAAACGCAAAGACTTGTGACCGACCCGCAATGTCGCGGGCAGGAGCGGTGGCAAAATGGACCTACTTTCTCAGACGATGCGTGCACTGGCCTTTCTTTCACGCATTCCGGTCGGACCAGGCTGGTTTGGGCATGAAGGGAGCGCTCTTTCAGCCAACGTCCGCGCCTTCCCCCTCGCCGGTGCCCTGATTGCCCTCCCCGCCCTCGTTCTATTGATAGGCACGCGCAGCCTTGGTCTGCCGGAACTCGTCGTTGCGATCTTTGTCGTCGGCACCCTGATCATCACGACCGGTGCGCTGCACGAGGACGGATTGGCCGACGTGGCCGATGGCTTCTATGGCGGGCAAACCACCGAGCGCCGTCTTGAGATCATGAAGGATTCCGCGGTCGGCTCCTACGGCGTTATCGCCTTGATCCTCAGCCTGTCATTGCGCATTGCCCTGCTCGCGGAACTGCTCGACGAACTCGACTTTTTTGAACTTGTGCTTGCCATCATCGCCACAGAAAGCGCCAGTCGCGCGGTTCTGGTAAAATTCTGGCAATCCTTGCCGTCCGTGCGGCCAGGTGGCATTGCCGACAGTTCCGGCATTCCGACCGGCCGCGAGGCTGATATCGCACTTCTGATCGGGTTCGCCTTCCTGGTGGTAGGATATGGTGTCGCCGGCGGCATCCCGGGCATTGTTGCCGCCTGCATTCTCGCAGCGCTGGCCTATTTCGGACTGCAAGCCATCTGCCGCGCGAAAATCGGCGGCCAGACAGGCGACACGCTCGGCGCCATACAGCAGGTTTCCGCAATCGCACTTCAAATTGGACTTGTCATCAGCCTTTGAGCGCCCCACTCTTTAACGATGAGCATGATTGAAAGCCCTTGTATCCTGGTTTGCGCCATTGATCCGAAGACAGGTTACTGCTTTGGCTGTGGCCGCACGCGCCAGGAGATCTCGGATTGGATCAGCATGTCCGCCGATAACCGCAGGCAGATCATGTCAGCCTTGCCGGCGCGGCTGGAAAACGTAGAACGGCCTCCGCGGCGCGAAACGAAACGGCGCCGCCTTGCACGGGAAAGGCTGGAGGACTGATCATGCCGCGGCTCTTCTGGATATTGATCGCATTGATCGGCGGCGTACTCCTGCTGCTGGTCGCCAATAATGATGCCGGTTCGACATTCGGACTGGCCAATGATCAATTCGCCCGCCTCTCCTATATGGGCATCTGGGGAATCGTGCTCGGCGCAGCAATTCTGGGCTCCGGCATCCCGCTTGGCCATATCGCACGAAACCTCGCCGCTTGGGTGGTGATCATCCTCGTCCTGGTCACCGGTTACCAATATCGCTACGAATTGCAGGACGTGGCCAACCGCGTGACCGCAGGCCTGATCCCCGGCAGCCCGCTATCGACGACGAGCGCGGATGGGGCAGTCACGGTCACCTTGGCCAAGGCAGGCAATGGTCACTTCGAGGTTCGCGGCGAGGTGAATGGACGGACGGTGCCATTCATGGTCGATACCGGAGCCTCCTCCATTGTTCTTTCTGCCGAGGATGCCAGACAGGCCGGCATCGATACGGATGCGCTCGACTACAATACCCCCGTCATGACGGCCAATGGCCTCGCCCAGGCTGCGAATATCAGGCTGGACAGCGTGAAGGTCGGCGACATCGAGCGGCGCAGGCTAAGGGCGGTCGTCGTACGCGACGGCCTCATGGACGGCAGCCTGCTCGGGATGAATTTCCTCAGTTCCTTGAGCGGGTTTTCGGTTCGCGGCGATCGTCTGATCCTGTCCGATTGACTCGGTCGACAGGCTAGGCAGCTTCGCCGACCGAGGCAGTCTGGACAGACTCGAATGCCCTGCGAATGACATCGCTACCGGCACCCGGGCGAGTCGCGTCCGTCGACAGTAGCTGTCGCCAGCGCTTGGCTCCCGGCGCTCCGTGAAACAGGCCCACCATATGGCGCGAAACGTGGGAAAGCCGTCCTCCCGACGCGATATGGCGCTCTGCATAGCCACACATATATTCGATTATGTCATCCATGGAGCCAATCTGGTGCGGATCTCCGTAGATCGTGCGATCCACATCCGCGAGCAGCATCGGGTTGTGATAGGCCGCCCGGCCCAGCATTACCCCATCGACCTTGCCAAGGTGCTGCGATGCCTGCTCGAGCGTTTCGATGCCGCCATTGATACCGATGAACCAATCGGGGTGGTTTTGCTTCAACCGGTAGACGCGGTCATAGTTCAGCGGCGGGATTTCGCGATTTTCCTTCGGTGACAGCCCTTTCAGCCAGGCCTTGCGGGCATGCACCCACAGTGCGTCGGCGCCCGCCCGGTGGACCATGCCGGCGAGATCGTCGAGCGCACTTTCCACATCCTGATCATCAACGCCGATCCTGCACTTTACGGTTACCGGCAGGGAGACGGCCTGCCGCATGGCCCGTACGCATTCGGCGACAATATCCGGCGTCTTCATCAGGCAGGCGCCGAACGTTCCCGACTGCACCCTATCGGAAGGGCAACCGACATTCAGATTGATTTCGCCATACCCCATTGCCTCGCCGATGCGGGCCGCCTCGGCCAGTTTCGTCGCGTCCGAGCCGCCCAATTGCAGGGCAACAGGCTGCTCCACGTCCGAAAACCCCAATATCCGATTGCGATCGCCGTGGATCGCGGCATCGGCTACGACCATCTCCGTATAGAGCAGGGCATGGCGGGAGAACTGCCGGTGCAGCACCCTGCAATGGCGGTCAGTCCAGTCGATCATAGGTGCCACGGCGAAACGGTTCGCCTTGTAATCCTTCACTTTTTTCTCGCGCTCGGCCATTGCTCAAAACTTCTGCTCGTATCCTTTGCCACATGTCGGGTCCTGGAACAGGATATCAAGACCGGACACCAGGCTCCTTGGGGGATACACTTTATCACGCATTCGCGCCAGCTTCGCTCGTCTGGATCCTTCTGGGCGGGATATCAAGGCTGGAACCACGATCGGAAAGGAAAGCTGAAGCGCCGGCGGCGTTAGAACAACCGACAGGCGCTGGGATTGAGCCTGTCGGCCTAGACCATAGCCGCCGGCTGCTTCGCGCTCTGTTTCAGGATCGCGACGAAACGTGCCCCTGCCTCTTCGACACTGGCCGAATTGTCGATCATGATGGCATCATCCGGATCGCAGGCAGTCGGTGCTGCACGCATCAAGCGGCGCTTGATTTCATCGGCATTTTCCCGGCCGCGCATCGCCAAACGCCTGGCGAGAACATCGAATGAAGCCGTTATGTGAACGATCGTGCAATGAGAATAACTGCGCTTCAGTTCCGGCAGGATACCGCGTGAGACATTGGCGATGGCGACTGATCCCTTCCCCACTTCGTCCTGGACCGATTGCGGCAGGCCGTAACTCAGACCATGGGCCGACCAGTGATGGGCAAATGCGCCCGCCAGCTTCGCCTTGGCGAAATCTGCCTCATTCATCGTGTCATGATCTTCAGCATCGGCATTCGATGGCCGCGTGATGACGCGTCGTACGAAATGGAAAAGGTGGTCCTCCGCGAGCGAACGGCGTGCATAGTCGATGATCGTGTCCTTGCCCGCGCCACTCGGCCCGACGACAGCGACGAATACCCCGCCATGGACCGTTTCTGATGCCGCGCCCGCCTGCGTAGAGATCGAGATAGTCATCAGGCCACCCGCCGCCCTTCTCGCCAAACGGTCCGCACGACCGGAATATGCTCATCCACGCGCACCCGCACGAGATCGGCGCGCTTGCCCACGGCCACCGTGCCGCGATCGTTCAGTCCGACGGCCTCGGCAGGGTTCTTCGTCACGAGCTTGATCGCCTCTGGCAATCCGATATTCCCGCTGGCCTCGCCCAGCACGAATGTCGACTGGATCAGGCTGAACGGCACATAGTCCGACGACAGAATATCGAGGTGCCCGTGCTCCACCAGTTCCCGCGCCGACACATTGCCCGAATGCGAGCCGCCCCTGACGATATTCGGAGCGCCCATCAAGACCGACATGCCCGCATTCTTGGATGCGGCGGCAGCCTCGATCGTCGTCGGGAATTCGGCAACCTGGATGCCCTGTTCGATGGCCTCATCCACATGCGCCTGCGTGGCGTCGTCATGACTGGCGAGCACGATCCCGCGTTTGCGGCACAACTCTGCGATGGCGCGGCGTTGCGGATCGGAATTCGCCGCCGATTGCGCCATGCGTTTCTCGCAGAAGAGCTTGAAATCGGGGTCCGAGAGCTTCAGCTTGCGCTGGTAGTAATAGGCATAGGTCTCGAGATCGACGAACTGCCGCTGCCCGGGAGCATGATCCATGAGCGAAGCAAGCTTGACCCGCTCGTCATTCTCGAAAAGGCCGAAGCCTTCGAGACAATCCTCGGCTGAGACCTCGCAACGCAAATGGAAATAGTGATCAGCGCGAAGGCGGCCCTGATGCACGCTGTCCTCGATGGCGTCGGCCAGCTTGCGCATCTCGGCAGCGGTCATGTCCGCATCCTCGTCGAGCCCGACCCGCAAAGCGTCGAACACGGTGGTTATGCCGGAACTCGCGATCTGCGCATCATGGGCAAGCACCGCGGCGATCGGGTTCCAGCGTACCCGCGGCCGTGGCATGTAATGGCCTTCGAGATGATCCGTGTGCAATTCGACCAATCCCGGAATGAGGAAATCGCCTTCGAAATCGTCGCCGGATACGCTGGTCGTGGTCGATATATCGTGGATAAGGCCGTCCTTGATGCTCAAGGAGCCTGAGATGATCTCGTTTTCCAGCACGATTTTCGCATTTTTCAGAACAGTTTCGGGCATTTCAGGCGGACTTTCTCTTTCTTGTGCCTGCAAGCGGATGCAGGGAATGTACTTCGAACGGTGCACCGGGCTCCGCCTCGGTAAAAAGCGCAATATTGTTAACCTCCACCGGCTCCTCCAGTACAGGCTCGATGAAATCCCGGACGAGCCGCTCGACCTTGTCTCTCTCATGCTCCGGCACCTGACCGGTCAGCGTCATGTGGAAGCGGAAATCCTCGAACACATAGGGATAACCCCACCGCTTGAGATTGTCGCGTTGGGCCTGGCTCAATCGTTCCGGCCGGCGTCTTGCAATCTCCTGCTCGCTTGGCGGCGCGCGGAAGCGGTCGAACGCCACGACCAGATCATTGGCCAGCTGGTTGAGCTCCGGAACGGGCGCGTCGGGTACCAGCGCAAAGAACCCGTCGATACAGCCAATCTCCAATCGCGGAATCTCGAATGGTTCGATCGACGATGCAAAATGCATGAGATCCGATAATAGCTCGCGCTCTTCGAGCCCCTCCGCAAGATGAAACGGAGGTTTGAGCGTGGCATGAAAGCCGTAGCGCCGCGGCGCCTCCACCAGCCTCTCGAAAGCCTCATGCGCCAGGTCACGAATAAGCGGCGCGCGAACGGGCTGGCCCGAGAAGGCATTGCGTCCAAGCCAGTTCGCCGCGACCTTGAGCAGCGGATCGCTGGAGGGGGGCGTGAAATAGAGTGCGTAGCGCATTTGGTTCCTCTGAAAACTCCTCGCCATCTGCTGCCCAAGACCAGCCAACCAGCGTGATCACGAGCGGTGCGTCCTCGAATCACCCATCAGCCGGGAGCGCAAAGCATTCGAGACATTGTCGAAGATGAAGATTACGAGCAAGATTAGCAGCACCATATAGGCAACATTGTGCCAGTTCGTATTGGTCCGCATCGCTTCCCACAATTTCAGCCCGATTCCGCCGGCTCCGACCGCACCGATGATCGTCGCGGATCGTGTATTCGATTCCCAGAAATACAGCGCCTGGCTTGCGAACACCGGAATGACCTGGGGCACGACACCATAGCGCTGGACGTTGACAGGAGACGCACCCACGGACCTTACGCCTTCGCGCTGCTTCTCATCGATGTTCTCCAGGGTTTCGGAATAGACCTTGCCCAGCGTGCCCGTATCGGTGAAGAAAATGGCAGCGATACCTGCCAGCGGACCCGGCCCGAAAGCGCGCGTGAAGAACAATGCCCAGATCAGCATATCGACCGAACGCAGAAAATCGAAGAACCGCTTGGTCAGCTGGTTTGCCAGCCTGCTCGACGTGATGTTGCGCGCAGCAATGAACGCCAGCGGAAATGACAACAGCGTGGCCAGAAGCGTGCCGACAAAGGCCATGACGATGGTCTGCAGGAGCTTGGTCCACACATCGCCGTGCTGCCAGGATGAATTGTACCAGATATTGTCGAAGGCGAGCGCAAGATTGGACATTTCCGGCTTTATACGCTCTCCGCTGACGATGAGCGACGCCACCTCGCCGAGGGACTTGTTCCAGAATGGCGACGCCGTATCGAATACGAAATTGGCCCAGCCGAAGAAGCGCCGGCTGATGACCACCCGCTCCGCCAGTATGTCCGCCTGACCGGCGAAACCGAAATTCACGCTGACTTCATCCTCCTCGGCGGTAGCCCAGGAAGGCAAATTCCCTTGCGGCACGACTTTGTCCGATTCGGTCAACACTTCCAGCGTCTCGCCATCATGGTTCACGACGACACGTCCCCGCTGGATCGCCAGGCTCGAATCCGAACCGAAATCGACGATGGCCTGCCCGTCCCGCTGCGCGATCCAGGCTGGGTCGGGATTGTCGCCAAGCTCCGAGAACCGCGGATAGGAGATGGTCGGCCGGGCAGAATTGGTGCGGATAGTCGCCCTCACCGCATAGGAGACCCAATCGCGCGCATAATATTCAGCCCGCTGCCACTGTCCCGATGCCAGCACCGAGCCGACCGAGAAGAACCACCAGCAATAGATGAAATAGACGATCACCCCGGCCAGGATAAGCAGCGGCGCGAAACGCTTCCACAGCGACGGCCGAAACACCTCCGGATAGCGGCTCTCATATTCCGCGATTGAAACAGAAGCGCTCATGCTGGTTTGCCTCCGAAGCCAAAGGCCTGCTCCCCGACGAGTTTGCGGCGCAGCCAGGCCGAAAACTGATCGACGACGATGATTGTCACGAGAAGCAGGAGAACGATGGCCAATGTCTTTGCCTGGTGACCGCGGCCGATCGACAGACGCAATTCTTCGCCGATCCCGCCGCCACCCACGGCGCCGATGATCGTCGATGCACGCACGTTGATTTCCAGCCGCAGCAAGGCATAGGAGATGAAATTCGGCATGACCTGCGGAATGATGCCGAACCCGACCCGTTCGAACCAATTGGCGCCGGCAGCACGAAGCCCCTCATCAGGCCTCATATCGGCATTTTCGACCACCTCGAAGAACAGCTTGCCCAGCGCGCCGATCGTATGAATTCCGACAGCCAGCATGGCCGGAATCGGGCCTAGCGAAAGAATCGCCGCGAAGAAACCGGCAATCACGATCTCGGGAAACGCCCGCAATATTTCCATGTAGCGGCGCACGACGAAACGGACAAAACCGTTGCGAACGAGGTTCTTGGCCGCCAGGAAACACAGGAGGAAGCCGAGCACGAATCCAGCCAGCGTCGATACGATGGCGATGTTCAGCGTCTCGAGCATCTTGTAGAAATATTCGGGGAGATAGACCGGTCCGAACAGGTATACCCGCCCCTCAGGGTAATCATATTTCAGGCTTCCATCGAAATAGGGCGACGGCAGGTCGAAAAGCGCCCGCCACACCTCCCAGCCGTCGCGCGGGATGAGATCGCCGGCAAAATCGAAGAAATGCGGCAATCTGTCGAGAAATTTGCCTGCATTGGACTCGTTGGCGAACCATAGCGACCCCGACACGGCGAGCAACAGGCCGAGACCGATGAGCCAGGAATAGGCGCGGCGGCGCCCCGAGAGTTCGCGCCAATGGCGCTCGATCTGCAAGCCCTCCGGGCTAAGGTCTGGTACGGTCCGGTCAGTCATGAAACACCTTGATGCACGACGTTACGGCCGGCGCCATGGAGAGCGCCGGCCGTCGATGAAGTGGCAATATCAGCCGCCGATCTGCGCCTTGCGAGCGTCGATGATGGGCTGATAGAACTCGGTGTTGACCTCGGTATAGGCCTTGAAATCCCCACCCATGGTGGCGGCAAAGCAGGCCGGATCGGTCTTCGGCAGATCAAGCATGAATTTCTTGAACTTCGACTTCATGTCGGCGTCGAGCGACGTACGCACGACGATCGGGCCATTCGGGATCAGAGGCGACTTCCAGACTTCGACGAAGTCCTTCATGTCGATGATGCCCTTGTCGACCATCTTGCGCAGATTGCCGGATGTGTAGCCTTCGCTGAAGTCGCCGACGCCCGAACCGAAAGTGGTGCCGACATCGAACTTGCCGTCCTTGACGGCCAGGACGAGATTCTCGTGGCCACCGCCGAAGCCGGTTTCACCGAAATATTCCTTGACCGGCGCCTTGATATCCTTGGGCAGCGACGTGACCGGGATCAGGTAGCCGGACGTCGAATCCGGATCGGCAAATCCGAGCTTCTTGCCCTTGGCGTCGGCGAGCGTCTTGATCCCGCTATCCTTGCGGGCAACCATGATCGAGTAATAGCCGGTGGCGCCATCGGTCTGGATCGTGGTCAGGATCGGTTCCACCGCCTTCGGGTCTGTCAGGTAGATCTTGGCAAAGCCGGATGCACCGAGTTCGGCATAATCGAGCGTGCCGCCGAGAAGCCCCTGGATCACGCCGTCATAGTCGGTCGCCGGGAAGAGCTTGACTTCCTTTACGCCGATCGCCTTGGGGAGCTGGTCGACGATGCACTGGTAATTGCGCAGCCGGTCGGCTTCGTTCTCGCCGCCGATGATGCCTACGCGGAAGGTTTCGAGGTTTTCCGCACGCGCAATCGAACCGGCGAACATTGCGCCAAGCGCGATGGCGCTGAGCAGTGCCTTCTTGAACAACATGATCTTCTCTCCTGTCAAACGGTGTTTTTGATGTGACTTTTGCTATTTGAAGCGAGCGGGCGACGCCTATCGCGCCGCCAGAATCGCCTCTAGTTCCGGAATTGGTTTCGGCGCTTCCACTCGGATTTTCGTCGATGTGATCGACTCCGAATAAGCGTCCTTGACGCCATCGACACCATAGATGCGGCGGGCGGCCGCCTCCGTCAGATCGTCCGGCGATCCATCGAACACAACACGTCCAGCCTGCATACCAATGATCCGCTCGCAGAAATTGCGCGCCGTATCGAGCGTGTGCAGGTTGGTGATGACCGTCAGTCCCTCTTGCTCATTGATATCGCGCAGCGATTGCATCACGACTTGAGCATTGCGCGGATCGAGGGAAGCAATCGGTTCATCGGCCAGAACCACTTTCGGCTCCTGCATCAGCGCCCGGGCAATCGCCACGCGCTGCTGCTGACCACCGGACAACGTTCCTGCCCGCTGCAAGGCGGTCTTGGCTATATCAAGCCGTTCGAGGGCGGCGATCGCCATCGCCCGCTCCTGGCGCGAGAACATGCCGAGGAAGCTTGTTACCGTGGAACGATGGTTGAGCCTTCCGAGCAGGACGTTCGTGAGGACATCCAGGCGCGGCACGAGGTTGAACTGCTGAAAGATCATCGCGCAGTCGCGCTGCCAGCGGCGGAGCCGCGCGCCGCGGAGCTTTGCCACGTCGACGCCGTCGAACACGATGGAACCCTCGGACGGATCGACCAGCCGGTTGACCATGCGCAGCAAGGTCGATTTTCCAGCGCCCGATCGACCGATGACACCCACCATCTGGCCCTGCGGTATCTCTAGGTTCACGTCGTCGATAGCCACGAATTTTCCGAAGCGGCAGGTGACGTTCTGAAGTCTCAGCATGGCTCTACCTCTATTGTACTCGGGAGTCCTAGAGGTGTTTCATGAAGACGCGATGTCACTTTTGTTTCAATGAGATGACGATTGCGATACAGTTTTCTTACACGCCGTGCCGGTCCAGAAACGCGTCGATCGGCAAGGAACGGAAATCATCGAGGCATGCCCTGAGTTTGCCATGGCTCCAATCCCACCAACTGAGTGCTTCAAGTCGCGCCGCAGTCTTGTCATCGAAGCGATCCCGGATCTTGCGTGCCGGCACACCGCCGACAATCGTGTAGGGATCGACGTCGCGGCTCACCACGGCCCCTGCACCGATGACCGCCCCATTGCCCACCCGCACGCCCGGAAGGATCGTCGCGCCATGCCCGATCCAGACATCGTGGCCGATTGTGACCTGATTGGCGCGGCGCCAGTCGAAAAAGCCTTCGTCCACCTGCGCATCGTCCCAATAATCCGATGAGCGATAGGTGAAATGATGCAAGGTGGCGCGCCATGTCGGATGATTTGGAGCGTTGATGCGCACATTTGACGCGATATTGGCAAATTTGCCAATCGTAGCGCACCATGCCGCCCCATCCTGCATGATGTAGGAATAGTCGCCAAGACTGGTGTCGATCATCCGGCAGCGTTCGGCAATCTCCGTATAGCGGCCAAGTTCGCAATCGCTGACCGACGCCGTCTCGTGGATGGTCGGTGTTTCCGACAGGCGCGTCATGCTGCAACTCCGCCGCGGCTGGAAAAGGCAGTGACGTCGATAATCCGGTCGGCCACCGCTTCCCGCACGTCCTCGTCGTGGAAGATGCCGAGCATTGCCACGCCGTCCTGCTTTTTATTCCGGATCATGGAAATGACCACGCTGCGGTTTGCGGCGTCCAGCGAAGCTGTCGGTTCGTCGAGGAGAAGAATGGGATGATCGGTGATGAACCCTCGCGCGATATTCACGCGCTGCTGTTCTCCACCTGAGAAGGTCGCAGGTGCCAGGGTCCACAGCCGTTCTGGCAGGTTGAGCTGACCGAGAAGTCCGGCGGCCCTGTCCCGTGCCACCGCCCGGTCGATGCCGCGCCCCACCAGCGGTTCGGCGACGACGTCGATCGCGGCGACGCGCGGCACGGTCCGCAGAAACTGGCTGACATAGCCGATGAGATCACGCCGGATGCTGAGCATCGTCCGCGGATCGGCCTGGGCAAGATCGATGAGACGCCCGCCAGAAGGCGCGATGATCTGCCCCTTGTCCACGGCGTAGTTGCCGTAGATCATCTTCAGGATCGAGCTTTTTCCAGCGCCGGAGGGCCCGCCCAGCACGGCGCATTCCCCTGCCCGGATCGAAAAGGAGACGTTTTCCACGACCGGCAACAGAAGCCCGCCCTGCAGGTGCATGGTGAAGCTCTTGGCGACATCGGAAACGACAAGTGGTGTTGATGACATTGGGCTGTCCTAGACTTGCAGGATGGAGGAGACGAGAAGCTGCGTATAAGGCGCCTGGGGATCGTCCAGCACCCGGTCGGTGAGTCCGGTCTCCACCACGACGCCGTCCTTCATCACCATCATCCGGTGCGACAGCAGCCGTGCGACGGCAAGATCATGCGTCACGATGATTGCCGCCAGACCGAGGTCGCCCACGAGCCCGCGAAGCAGGTCGAGCAGCCGCGCCTGGACCGATACATCGAGCCCCCCGGTCGGCTCGTCCATGAATACCAGCCGCGGCCCGGTGACGAGGTTGCGGGCGATCTGCAATCTCTGCCGCATGCCGCCGGAAAAAGCTCTCGGTTCGTCGTCGATGCGGTCGGAAGCAATCTCGACCCGTCCGAGCCAGTCCGTTGCCGTGGCGCGAATATTGCCGTAATGCCTGTTGCCGATGGCCATGAGCCTTTCGCCGACATTCGCGCCGGCCGAAACGGTCATTCTCAGCCCATCGGCCGGATTCTGGTGCACGAACCCCCAATCGGTTCGCATAAGGAAACGGCGTTCCGCCTCGCTCAAGCGATAGAGATCGCGAAATTCACCATCCCGCATGCGGTAGGACACCGAACCGGCCGATGGTGCCAACCGGGTGGCGAGGCAGTTCAGCAAGGTCGTCTTGCCTGAACCGGACTCACCCACGACGGCCAGCACCTCGCCGGGATAGAGCTCGAAGGAAATGTTCTGGCAGCCGATGCGGCTCCCGTAGAATTTGGAAAGCCCATTGACTTTCAGAAGTGGCATATCGCTCATTCCGCTGCCTCCGCTTGCGGGGAAAGATGCCCGCGATGTCCCTGTGCCTGGCGATCCTCACAGAAATCCGTGTCCGAACAGACGAACATGCTTCCGCCCTTGTCATCGAGGACCACCTCGTCCAGATAGGCGCCCTGCGCCCCGCACAGTGCGCAGGGCTGCGCGAAGGACTGCACGGTGAAGGGATGGTCTTCGAAATCCAGGCTCACCACTTCCGTGTAAGGGGGAATGGCGTAGATCCGCTTTTCCCGCCCGGCGCCGAAAAGCTGCAGAGCCGGGGAATTGTGCATCTTGGGATTATCGAACTTCGGCGTTGGCGATGGATCCATGACATAGCGGCCCTCCACCTTTACCGGATAGGCATAGGTCGTGGCGATGTGCCCGTGACGGGCAATATCCTCGTAGAGCTTGACGTGCATCAGGCCGTACTCCTCGAGTGCGTGCATCTTGCGCGTCTCGGTCTCCCGCGGCTCCAGGAAGCGCAGGGGCTCGGGGATCGGCACCTGGTAGACGAGTATCTGGCCCGCCTGCAGCGCGACTTCCGGAATCCGGTGCCGCGTCTGGATGATGGTCGCTTCGGCCGTCCTCGTCGTAACGGCGACGTTTGCGGTCTTCTGGAAAAAGGCCCGTATCGACACTGCATTGGTCGTATCATCCGCACCCTGATCGATGACCTTCAGGCGATCATCGGGGCCAAGCACGGCAGCCGTCACCTGGACCCCGCCCGTGCCCCAACCATAGGGCATGGGCATTTCCCGGGAAGCGAACGGAACCTGGTAGCCGGGGATGGCGATGGCCTTGAGGATCGCGCGCCGGATCATCCGTTTGGTCTGCTCGTCCAGATAGGCGAAATTATAGGTGGCAAATTCGGTCACTCTGCAGCCTCGCTCGCTTGATTGGCGGTCGTCCGTTCCAGCCCCTGCTCGGCGCGCATCATGCGCACCAGATCGAGCTCCGCCTGGAAATCGACGTAGTGCGGGAGCTTCAAATGCTCGACGAAGCCGGTGGACTGGACATTGTCGCTGTGGGAAATCACAAACTCCTCATCCTGAGCCGCGGCGGTAATGTCTTCGCCGAGTTCTCGAGCGCGCAGGGCCCGGTCGCATAGCGCCATGGACATCGCCTTGCGCTCGCTCTGCCCGAATACGAGCCCATAGCCGCGCGTGAACTGCGGCGGTTGCTTGCTGGACCCCTTGAACTGGTTGACCATCTGGCACTCCGTCACCTGGATACGCCCGAGTGTCAGCGGGAAATCGAGCTCGGCCACTTCCAGTTCGACATCGACCTCGCCGATTCTGATTTCGCCTGCAAATGGATGGCTGCGGGCATAACCGCGCTGGGTGGAATAGGCGAGACCGAGCAGAAAGCCTTCGTCACCGCGCGCCAGCGCCTGCAGACGAAGATCCCGCTCCAGCGGAAATGCCAGCGGTTCGCGCGTCAGATCACCGATTTCCTGCTCTTCCGGCATGGAACTATCGGGCTCGATCATTCCATCGTGCCCAAGAATATCGGTAACGCGCGGCGTCGATTGGCGGGCCGGCTCATCGCGCCTCTCGCCGGCGGGAACGGGCTCGTCCGCCGCAAGTTCAGGATCCAGCAAACGATGCGTGTAGTCGAATGTCGCTCCCAGCAACTGCCCGCCCGGCAAATCCTTGAAAGTCGCCGAAATGCGCCGTTCGATCAGCATTTTCGCGGTTTCGAGCGGATTGGAGTAGCCAAAACGCGGCAGTGTCGTGCGGTAGGCGCGCAGCAGGAAGATCGCCTCGATCATGTCGCCCCGCGCCTGCTTGATCGCTAGCGCTGCCAGCTCCGTATCGAAGAGCGAGCCTTCGGCCATGACGCGATCGACCCCGAGCGCCAGTTGCTGGGCGATCTGGTCGAGACGGATCGCGGGCACGGACCGATCGCCTCGGCGACGGTCGGCAAGCAGCCGGTGCGCGTTATTGATGGCCTTTTCGCCACCCTTTACAGCCACATACATGGATCAGGACTCCCTTCTCGTGACCCGCGTGGTGCGGGGGAGCGCAGCAAGCCTGTCCTTGCCGGCAAAGATCAGATCGATGCCACGCGGAAAAGCAGCACGATTAGCCGCCCACTGCTCGATGAACAGCCGCGGCAGATGGCTCGGCGCAAATAGGGTCGATTCTTCGATGCCCGGCCCCCTGAGTTCAAACTGCTCCGCGCCGTCAAATCCTTCGACCTGAAGTATCAGCGTTGTCGATTGATCGGGATATTCGGCGGTTCCCTTGGCGAATGCCTCGAACGACGGCATGGCGTCGATATCCGTTACCAGGGCGAAATCGGCCTGCCCCGCCTCGGACGACAGCATCATGCCGGTCTGGAACCGCAACCATCCGACAGCGGCATCCGACTTGCTGATCGGCTTGTCGCACCAGACGATCGTATCCTGGTCGAACAATGTCGCAGCTATGCTCGCTGCCAAGGGCGAAAGCGGCGCAGGAGGCGTTGCACGCGGATCGACCGGCACGATACGACCCGGATTGGCCATGGCGTCTATGACGGCGCGAAAGACAAACTGCGCGTCGAAGACAGCGTCCGGAAATCCGCCTTCGAACATTTGTGTCTGCGGCTTCATTCAATCGTCCCCTCTTACCATCGTGAAAAAATCGACCTTGGTGGCAGCAGCCTCAGAGGTTCGCCGTGACTGATCCTCGTCCAGCCGGCGGGCGATCGGCCGGAGAACTGAGGCTTCCACCGCGTCGCGCGCCTCCGGCGTTTGCCAGAGTGCGTCGAAAACCGCCGCAAGACGCACTTTCTCGCGATCCCGCCCCAATGCGTAGGCGTGGCCCACCATGCCAGTGCCAAGCCTGACCGTTGCGCGCGTCACGGTCGCCTCGCCCAGATTGAATGGCGCACCGCCTCCCCCGATACGGCCGCGCAACATCACAAGTCCGGTTTCCGGACGACGAAGTTCCTCGATGCTGGGCTTTGCCGGCCAGGCGTCCCATCGCTCCTCGAGCTCAATCCGTGTTGCCTGAGCAAGCAAAGCCATGGCGGATTTTCGCGCCAGGTCGGGCGCGGCCTTCGCTTTTTGAACGTCGGGGTTTTTCATTTGACACCTCCGGTAAATTTGTCTACTTATCTATACAACTAGACAATATACTTCCTTATATCTGTGGTCAATGACAGGAGCATGACAGTCGTGCCGGCAAACAACCTCATAACGCGCAATAGCGGGGTCGCGATCTGGCGACAGATCGCGGACCAGATCCGCGGCGATATCAGCGAAGGCAAGCTGGAGACCGGCGCGCAACTGCCACCGGAAATGGAATTGTCGCGGCGCTTCTCCGTCAACAGGCACACGATCCGCGCGGCAATCGCTGCATTGACCAATGAAGGCGTGCTGAGAGCCGAACAGGGGCGCGGCACCTTCGTCGCCAACAACCGCAAGCTGCTCTACCGAATCGGTTCGCGGACGCGCTTTTCGCAGACGCTGGCAGCGCAGGTCCGGGAAACCAGGGGCGCCCTGCTCGGGCAGCGGCTTGAAACACCAAGCGCCGAGATAGCAAAAGCGCTGAATGTGAGCGATGGAGAGGTCATCCGGATCGACACCACGCATTCGGCCGATGGCAATCCCATCTCCTGCGCCACGGCATGGTTCGATGCGAAGCGGTTTCCCAATATTGCCGATGATTATCGCGCATCTGGATCGATCACCGCGGCGCTGAGAGCCGCAGGCGTCGATGATTATCTTCGTCAGTCAACCATCATCGCCGCGCGGCATGCCGATGCCGAGGACCTGCGCCATCTGCGCCTTTCACCGGGCGCGATCGTCCTCGTCTCCACAGCCATCAACGTCGATATGAATGGACAACCTATAGAGTATGGTCAGACACGCTTTGCGGCCGATCGCATGGAGATCGCCATCGATCATCCTGCGCAGTGAAGCGCCTCACCACATCGTTTTCGCCGCGCGCTCCGGCCATTCACGGTCATAATTCTCGCCGCCGACCCGATTTTCGCTTAGGGCCGCCAGAATTTGGCCAGGTGTCGGAAACTCCCTTGGCGAGCGATGTCGTTCCGGATTCCAGAGTTCCGAGCGTATGAGCGCCCGCGCGCACTGGAAATACGCCTCTTCGACATCAATCACGGTGACGGAGCGCGGCGCCTTGCCATCGACATTGAAGCTTTCGAGCAGTGCCGGTTCAGTCTCGATATAGGCCTTGCCATTGACGCGGAATGTGGTGGTCAGGCCGGGAATGAGAAATAGCAGCCCGACGCGCGGGTCGCGGACAATATTCCGCAGGGAATCGATTCGATTGTTGCCGCGCCGGTCCGGCATCATCAGCGTATTCGCATCATGAACACGCACAAAGCCCGCCAGGTCGCCGCGCGGCGAACAATCGAGGCCTTCCGGTCCACTGGTAGCAAGGGCGACAAAGGGCGAGGCCTCGATGAGCAGGCGATATTCCGGCGTGATGTGGGCGGCGACCTTGGCTGTCGATGCCTCGGTGACGCCGGCATCATAGATCGCTTCCAATTGCTCGATCGTGGTAACCCGTGACATTCGTTTCTCCCTTGCTTGCCTTCGCCGACTAACACGCCTTCACGAACCGATTGTGACACGCGGCCCGTTTTAGCCCATGACAGCGGCAACCAGCTAGTATATCAGTTCGCCCCAGTACGGAAGAAAGAGGTTCACATGGGCGGTTTTGCTGCAATCGGCGAATGTATGATCGAGCTTTCCGGAGCAAATGGCGACCAATGGCGCATGGGCTTTGCCGGAGACACGCTCAACTCCACCTGGTATGTACGCGCCCTCGCCCCGGCAGATTTCCCGGTCGATTATGTCACCGCCTTCGGCGACGATCCCTTCTCGGACAAACAACGCGCATTCCTGGCGGAGAACGGCATCAAAACAGCCCACAGCCCCACCATTACCGGCGCGCGCCCCGGGCTCTACGCGATCACGCTCACGGAAGCGGAACGGTCCTTCACCTATTGGCGCAGCGATTCGGCGGCGCGTCAGCTCGCGGATGACATGGATGCGCTCCAGCGCAGCCTTGAGGGGCGGAGGATCATCTATTTCTCCGGTATAACAATGGGCATATTGAGTCCAAGGGCGCGCCAGAACCTTATAAGCGCCGTCAGCGGCGCCCGCCGACTTGGCGCAACGGTCATATTCGATGCCAATTATCGGCCGCGCCTGTGGGAAAATGCCGAAACGGCGAAGCAGGCACTGAGCAATGCCTTCCACGTCTCGGACATCGCGCTTCCGACCTTTCCGGATGAAAATGCTCTTTTCGGCGACCCGACGCCCGAGGAGACAGCAGCCAGGATCGCGAGCTACGGCGTCAAGGAAATCATCGTCAAGGACGGCACCGCTCCGGCGCTGGTCGTCGAGAACGGCCAGCAGACGAGCGTGCCTGCGATTGCCGCACGGGCGGTTGACACCACCGGCGCTGGCGACAGTTTCAACGGCGCCTACATTTCGGCCCGCGTCGCAGGAATGGATCCGGTGTCTTCAGCTGCGGCGGCGCATCGTGTAGCCGCGCGGGTAGTCGAATATCATGGCGCGCTTGCGCCCATGGAGGAGGCGCGGAAGGCGTTCGGCGTCATTCCGGTGGATCAGACTAATTCCGCCTGAAACTATATTTCGTCATTTGACGGTAAGCCTGGTCCGGGCGCAGTACGGCTTGTGGAAAATACGGATAATGCGTGGCGTCCGGCCAGCTTTGGGCTTCGAAACAGAGGCCGGCGTAGTTCTCATATGGCTGGCCGGTCAGGCCGATCGGCGGGCGCCCGCCAAGCGTGTTGGCTGCGTAGAACTGCACGCCCGGCTCGGTCGTCAGCACAGACATCTCAATGCCTGAGCGGGGTCCCCGGACCGAAGCGACCTGCCGCAGGGGCTGCTTCTGGCTGGAGAGGCAGAAATTATTGTCGTAGACGATCTGGCGGCCGTCCTGCTCCATCCGGACAGGCCGAGCCACGCGGAAATCATGGCTGGTTCCGGCAACCGGCACAACACGCCCATCCGGAAGAAGGTCGGCGTCGACCGGCAGAAAGGCGTCGGCCGCGATCATGACCTCGTGGTCGAGCGCGTCGGTCGCTCCGCCATCTTCCAGATTGAAATAGCTGTGATGGGCGAGATTGCAGATCGTCGGCTTGTCCGTGACGGAATCGAGTCGCACGACCAATGTGCCTTTGGCTTCCAGCATATAGGTGCAGGTAATGGTGAGATTCCCCGGAAACCCGCCCTCCCCATCGGTAAGGGTGATGGTGAGCGTGACATAATCCGGCCCGACCGCCACCACCTGCCAGACGCGCTTGCCTGCGCCGGTGCTGCCGCCATGAATATTGTGCAACCCTTTGAAGTTCTTCTCGAGTTCAAAGGTTGCGCCGTCGAGCACAAGTTCGCCATTGCGTATCCGATTGATCGAGCGCCCGATCGTCGCACCAAGATAGGGCGAATATGCCGGGTAATCCTCGAAATTCCGATAGCCCAGCACCAGGGGATGTTCATGCCCTTTCAGACGCAGGTCCTGGATGACTGCGCCCCAGGTGAGGACCCTGGCGGTCAGTCCACCACCGGAAATAGTGATGCGGTGGACAGGCTCGCCAGACGGCGCATGGCCGAATATTTCGGTTTCCATCATGCCGATCTCTTGATCAGAGCCCGAGACCGCCAAGGCAGACATATTTGGTATCGAGATAATCCTCGATGCCCTGATGACCGCCTTCCTTGCCGAGTCCTGATTCCTTCACGCCGCCGAACGGAGCTTCGACCGTCGTGATCAGGCCCTCATTGATGCCGACCATTCCGTATTTCAATCCCTCGGAGACACGGAACGCCCTGCCGAGATCCTGTGTATAGAAATAGCTGGCGAGACCGAACTGCGTGTTGTTTGCGAGGTCGATTGCTTCCTGTTCCGTCTCGAACTTGTAGACCGGAGCGACGGGGCCGAATATCTCTTCCGAGGTGAACAGCATGTCGACCTTGGCGTCGCCAATGACGGTGGGTTCAAAGAAGCTGCCGCCGAGCGCATGGCGCTTTCCACCCGTGACGATCTTCGCGCCCTTCTTCTTCGCGTCATCGATGAATTCTTCTACCTTCTGAACGGCCTTTTCATCGATCAGCGGCCCTTGCTGCGTGCCGGATTCCAGTCCGTCACCGACCTTGAGCTTGTCGGTGGCAGCCGCGAACTTCTCGACAAAGCGGTCATAGATGCCGGCCTGCACCAGGAACCGGTTGGTGCATACGCAGGTTTGGCCGGAGTTGCGGAACTTGGCCATGATCGCACCTTCGACCGCGCGGTCGATATCCGCGTCGTCGAAGACGATGAATGGAGCGTTGCCGCCAAGCTCCATCGAAACCTTCTTGACCGTATCAGCTGCCTGCTTGATGAGAATCTTGCCGATTTCCGTGGAGCCGGTGAAGGTGATCTTCCGCACCAGGGGATTGCTGGTGAGCTCGCCGCCGATCTCGGTTGCCGAACCTGTCAATATGTTGACGACACCTTTCGGGATACCGGCCTCCTCGCACAGCGCGCCCCAGGCAAGTCCCGAATAGGGCGTCTGCGTGGCGGGCTTCACCACAACCGTGCATCCGGAGGCCAAGGCGGGGCCGATCTTGCGCGCCAGCATGGATGACGGGAAATTCCATGGCGTGATCGCGCCAACGACGCCGACCGGTTCCTTCGTGATCATGATCCGCCGGTCGGCCCATGGTGAAGGAATGACGTCGCCATACATCCGGCGGGCTTCCTCTGCGTACCAGAGAATATAGGCGGCGGACATGCCGACTTCGCCCTTGGACTCTGCCAGGGATTTTCCCTGCTCCATGGTCAGGAGCTCGGCAAGTGCGTCCTGATTCTCAAGGATGAGATCGTGCAGCTTGCGCATGAGCTTGGATCGCTCCAGCACCGAAGTCTTGCGCCAGGACTTGAAGGCCTCGGCGGCGGCATCGATAGCCCGTTGCGTCTCGGCCTTGCCCGAATTCGGAATCGTGCCGATCTTCAGCCCGGTCGCGGGATTGATGACGTCGATCGTCTTGCCTGAATCTGCCGCGACCCACGCTCCGTCGATGAGATTGGCCTGCTTCATGAACTGGCTGGATTTCTGCAACATCATAGTCTCCCTGAATTCTGAGGGTTATGGTCCTGGTAGCGTCCGTACTGGATGAACCTTAATTGCTGTCAGCAAAGCCGCCTGGTCGGGGCCATCGGTACCCTGCTCTTTTTCCGCGAAAGCTGCAACGGGGCAAACCGTCCTAGCCGTAGATATGGGTGACGACGAATATCCAGAACAAGAGGCTTGCTGCGGAAAGACCCGTGGCCATCACCATGGAATTGGAAGCGAGCGCCTGGCCGGTGCCGAATCGCGTCGCGATGAGATATGAGTTGACGCCGGCTGGCAGGCCCGCCGATACCACCGCAATTTTCGCGGTAAACGCCGGTAACCCCAGCAGCAGCACGGCGCCGAGCACCGCTGCCGGCATGATCATCAGCTTGATCACGGACATGGCGAGGCCCGCGGCGATATTGCCCGAAACACCGAATTTCTTCAGGCCCATTCCCATGGCGAAGAGCGCAACCGGACCGGCCACGCTGGCCAGCGTGCCGATCAGCGCATCGACGGTCTGCGGCATGGGCAAACCTGCGAATCGCCAGATCCAGCCGCCCAATATCCCCAGCACGAAGGGATTACGCAGCAGGCTCGTAAAAAAGGATCGCACTACCGCGGTGAAACTATGTTCTCCATCGAACACCTTGTCGCGGCGCAGCGCGACTTCATGCAGGCAGATCGATGCGGCCATCATGATGGGCATGTGAACGGCGACGATCAGGGACAGGACTGCAAATCCCGGCTGTCCGAACACGCCGAGTACGAGCGGCATGCCCAGAAAGACGAGATTGGAGAACGAGCCGGAAACACCCGCGACCACCCCGGCTCGATTGTCGCGCCCGAACAGGAGTTTGATCGCAATATCCGAGGCAGCCCATGCAATCGTGACGCCGCTGAAATAGGCGATCCACAGCCCCCATGGCGCAGTGCCATGGAAATCGGCAGTGACCATCGTGCGGAAGAGCAGCAATGGCGCAGCGATCATGAACACGAATTCGGACAGCCCATCGCCCACGCGCTCATCCAGCAACTTGAAGTGTGCAGCGGCGTAAGCGATGGCAATCACACCGAACACAACGAGAATTGTCTGAACGAGGCCCATCGCCATCCGCAATAAGCCCGCCGGGCGCGGGTCGCAAGGGTGAACGGCCGTTCTCCTTCACTTTTTGCGAGCAAATCCCCATTTCGACTGGTAAGGAGGACCAATGCCTGCAAGATTCCCTTATCTGGCGACCGCAGCCTTGCTGTGTCTGCTGCTCGCCTCCATGGTTCCAAGCGCCGTGGCCACGGAGGCAGCCTGGGCGCGCATCCAGAGCGGCGGCTATACGATATTGCTGCAAGCCGGAGAAACGCCGAGAGCCGCTGCCCAGCCGGGCGATGACGAGTGCAGCGGAAGGGTCCTCTCCGACCGTGGCCACCAATTGGCGCAAAAGCTTGGCGCGCGTTTTGCCGCCCGCTCGATACGCATCGAGAAGCTGTTGACGAGTTCCTCCTGCGCTGCCCGTGAAACAGCACGTCTTTCGTTCGGTTCCGTCGCCGCCGAAGTCCTGCCATCGCTCGACACGGGGGCGGACCAGCAGCAGACCGAGGCGCTTCGCGCCGCCATCAACACATTTCAAGGCAAGGGAAATCTGGTAATCATGACCGATCGCAACCATATTGCGGCCCTGACCGGCATCACACCGCGCCCTTCCGAAGCAGTTGTCGTGGCGCCCGCCAAAGATGGACAGACGATAAATGTCGCTGGACGAATTATATTCGATTGAATTGCACGAGGCGCATGGGTCTTTCCCTGCGCCGTGAAAAAAGCTAGATAGCGCCCCATGAAGCATCTGTGCCTTGCCGAAGGCACCTACAACACAAAGGAACATCCATTGTCCGATACATTCGACAAAGTTGCCGATATCATTGCTGAAACGAGCGAAATCGATCGCGACTCGATCACCCCCGAGAGCCACACGATCGACGATCTCGGTATCGACAGTCTCGACTTCCTCGACATCGTCTTTGCGATCGACAAGGCGTTCGGCATCAAGATTCCGCTTGAACAGTGGACGCAGGAAGTCAATGACGGCAAGGTTCCGACCGAAGAATATTTCGTGCTGAAGAACCTTTGCGCCAAGATCGACGAACTCGTCGCTGCCAAGAAGGCCTGACCCAGACCGGCCTGCCGCTCTCTTCTCGATCAACCGGGTCCACCGTAAAGCGGTGTTGCGAAAAATGCAGAACAATACCGTCCTTATCACTGGCATCGGACTTATTTCTTCGCTTGGAGAAGGCGTCGAGGCGCATTGGCAGGCGCTGAACGATGCGTCGGCGCCCCGAACGGACAGCGACAGGTTCAACCCCTATACGGTGCATCCGCTGACGGAAGTCGATTGGAACAACCAGATTCCGAAGCGCGGCGACCAGCGCCAGATGGAAACCTGGCAGCGGATCGGCACCTATACCGCCGGGCTCGCCCTCCAGGATGCCGGCATCAAGGAGAACGAGGCGCTATGCACGACCATGGACATGGTCGTCGCAGCCGGTGGCGGCGAGCGCGATGTCGCGGTCGACACGCAGATTCTTGCCGAGGCCCGCGGCCGCAACGATCTTGGCACGATGCTGAACGAGAAACTGTCGACGGAACTTCGGCCGACATTGTTCCTTGCCCAGCTTTCCAACCTTCTCGCCGGCAATATTTCCATCGTCCACAAGGTCACGGGATCGTCGCGCACCTTCATGGGCGAAGAGGGTTCGGGGATTTCCGCTATCGACACCGCCGTCTCGCGCATCCGTGCCGGGCAGAGCACGCATGCGCTCGTTGGCGGCGCGTATAATGCCGAACATCCGGATATGTTGCTGGGGTTCGAGCTCAACCAGATGCTCAAGACCGATGGCTGGTCGCCGCTATGGCAGCGCGAGAATGCCAGCGGCGGCGGTATCGTCACCGGATCCGGTGGTGCATTTCTGGTGCTCGAAAGCGCCGACCATGCGAAGCAGCGCGGCGCACGCGCCTATGCGGCAATCGATAATGTCTTCGGCGAGCAGACGAGGCGCAACCGCGAGGATCTGGAAACGACGATAGCCAAGCTTCTCGGCGCAGCCAGCGCGGAGAGCACTGCCGATCTCATCATTTCCGGCGCAAGCGGGGCCAAGCGGGTGACCGCAGCCGAGAAAGCGGTGCTGGACTCGTTCGAAAGTTCCGCCGTTCGCGGATTGGCGACGAAAACCGGCCATATGCGCGAGGCGCAATTCCCGTTGGCTGTGGCGATCGCGGCGCTTACCGTGTTCAAGGGACAGGCGTTCGCTCCGCTCGACAGCGAGCACGAGAAGGCCGGGCCGGCGAAGGTCACGAGTGCGATAGCAACCTCCATCGGCGCCACGCGCAGCGAAGGCGTCGCCCGCCTGACCAAGGTTTAAAGGATATCTCCATGTCCAAATATACCGATCATCTAGGCCGTCCATTGGTTGCCATCACGGGGCTCGGCGTCGTTTCGTCGCTCGGACAGGGCAAGCAGGAAAACTGGGCCGCGCTTACCTCTGGCACGTCCGGCATTCATACGATCACCCGTTTTGCGTTGGACAATCTGCGCACGCAGATCGCTGGAACCGTCGATTTCCTCGAGGAAAGCAGCAAGGGCGCTTCGGCGCTCTCCGAGAAACTGGCCTCGCTGGCTGCTGAAGAGGCAATCGCGCAGGCGGGCTTCAAGACGGATGATTTCGGTGGCCCGCTTTTTCTGGCAGCCCCCCCGGTCGAACTCGAATGGCGCAATCGCTTTGCCCTCGATGCAGCGGTGAAGAGCGAAGGCGAGCCCGGATATGATCTGCTGCTTGCCGCCTGCCGCCAGCAGGCTCACACGGAAATGTTCAATACGGCCGAGTTCGGCTTCATCGCCGAGCGTCTCGCCGATACTTTCGGCACGCGGGGCCTGCCGATCACGCTTTCGACCGCCTGTGCTTCCGGCGCCACGGCGATCCAGCTTGGCGTCGAGGCGATCCGGCGCGGCGAGAGCGACAGGGTGCTTTCGATCGGAACCGACGGCTCCGTCTCCGCTGAAGCTCTGATCCGGTTCTCGCTGCTGTCCGCGCTCTCCACGCAGAATGATCCTGCCCACAAGGCCGCCAAGCCGTTCTCCAAGGATCGCGATGGATTCGTGATGGCTGAAGGCAGCGGTGCGCTGGTCATGGAATCGCTCGAAGCGGCGGTTGCCCGCGGCGCAAATATCCTGGGCATCATGCGCGGATGCGGCGAAAAAGCGGATGATTTCCATCGTACGCGGTCGAAACCCGATGGATCGCCAGCCATCGGCGCCGTTCGTGCGGCGCTCGATGACGCCGGCATCAAGGAAGACGCCATCGACTACATCAATGCGCATGGCACTTCCACGCCGGAAAACGACAAGATGGAATATCTGGCGCTTTCCACCGTTTTCGGCGAAAGGATATCGTCGCTTCCGGTCTCGTCGAACAAGTCGATGATCGGGCACACTCTGACCGCGGCCGGCGCGATCGAGGCGGTTTTTTCGGTTCTCACAATCCAGACCGGGACCATTCCGCCGACGATCAATTATGACAACCCCGATCCGGCGATCGCCCTCGACGTCGTGCCCAATGTGAAGCGCGAAGCCAGCGTCTCTACGGTGCTTTCCAGCTCCTTCGGCTTTGGCGGGCAAAATACCTGTCTTGTAATGACTGCAGAACCGCACTAATCCCCTTCCCTAAAAGGAAAATGGATATGCGCGCATTACAACTGGTTGAAGACCGCAAACTCGAGATCGTCGATCTGGCACCCCCGCCTCCGCCGGCTGCCGGCGAGGTCACCGTCAATATCAAGGCCGTCGCCCTCAATCATATCGACGTCTGGGGTTGGCGCGGCATGGCATTTGCGAAACGCAAAATGCCGCTGACGATCGGGGCCGAGGCCTCCGGCGTCGTGGACGCCATTGGTCCGGGTGTGGCCAACCTCCTTCCGGGCCAGCTCGTTTCGATCTACGGGGCCCGTACCTGCGGCCTCTGCCGTCCGTGCCGGGAAGGCCGCGACAATCTCTGCGAGCATGTCTCCGGCGTTCATGGTTTTCATCTCGACGGCTTCGCCCAGGAAAAGGTCAATCTGCCGGCGCGGCTGCTGGTACCGGCCCCTCCCGGTGTCGATGAAATCGGCGCGGCGGTCGCGCCCGTCACCTTCGGCACGGTAGAGCACATGCTCTTCGACAATGCCAAGCTCGAGCCCGGCGAAACGATCCTGATCCATGCGGGCGGCTCCGGCATAGGCTCGGCCGCGATCCAGCTGGCTCGCAAGATCGGTTGTACGATCATCACGACGGTTGGCTCGGACAGCAAGATCGAAAAGGCCAAGGCGCTCGGCGCCGATCACGTCATCAATTACCGTGAAGACCGCTTTGAAGGCGTCGTCCGGAAACTGACAAAGAAGAAGGGCGTAGACGTCGTGTTCGAACATGTCGGCGCCGACACCTGGGCCGGCTCGATGCTCTCGCTCAAGCGTGGCGGACGCCTCGTCACCTGCGGATCGACATCGGGTGTCTCGACAAGCATGAATCTGATGATGCTGTTCCAGCAGCAGTTGAAGCTGCTCGGTTCCTTCGGATGCCGGATGGAGAACATGGCTGACGCCATGCAGAAGATGGCGCGCGGCCTGGTTCATCCGGTCATCGACACCGAAGTCGGTTTCGACGATATCGATACCGCGTTGAAGCGAATGGAAGGCCGCGACGTGTTCGGCAAGATCATATTGCGCATCAATTGATCCCGCAATGAAGCTCAAATACAAGCTCGCCCTCTTCCGGTGGAGCCAGAAGTTGAAAATGTTCAACTACTGGCTGTCCGCTCATTTCGTGTTCGGCATCTTGCGGTTGCTGCAGCTCTTGCCGGCAAGGGCAGCGATGAATTTCCTGGATTCCGCTGCGCGACGGGTTGGCCCCTGGCTCGGCCGCCACAGGGTCGCCATGAACAATCTGCGCAAGGCCTATCCGGAAAAGGACGAAGCCGAGCTTCAGACGATCGCGCGCGAAATGTGGGGCAACATGGCGCGCCTCACCGGCGAGTACATCTTCCTCGACGCTATATTCGACTATGATCCGCACAGCGACGAAACGGGCCTCGTCGAGGTGAAGGGACGCGAGATCTTCGAGCGTATCCGCGACGAAAAGGACCGTCCCCACATCTTCTTCACGGGCCATACGGGGAATTTCGAACTGTTGCCGATATGTGCGGCCACGTTCGATCTGAACGTCACCGCGTTGTTCCGCCCGCCCAATAATCCCTATGTCGCCAAGAAGATCTTGAGCGCCCGGCGCACGAATATGGGTCATCTCGTACCTTCAAAGGCGGGTGCCGCCTGGTCGCTCGCGACAGTCCTCAACGCGGACGGCAATGTGGGCATGCTGGTCGACCAGAAGTTCCGTCGGGGCGTACCTTCGACATTCTTCGGCCGGCCGTGCAGGACCAACCCGCTCCTCGCGAAGCTGGCGCGGCAATATGAATGCGATGTCTATCCGGCGCGCTGCGTCCGCCTTCCTGGCGGCCGGTTTCGTCTCGAACTCGAGGAAAAGATGGAACTGCCGCGCGATGAAAAGGGCGGCGTCGATATAGCTGCGACCGCGCAGGCGCTGAACGACAAGGTGGAAGCCTGGGTCCGCGAATATCCCGGCCAATGGATGTGGTTCCACAAGCGCTGGAACAGCTAGGGTCATGGTCGCTCAATAATAATTCATCACGGCGTGCCTTGCCTCCGCGAAGAACAGCCAACGCTCGACCAGAACGCCGACAGAATGGCTCAGAACGGCGAAGACGAGCACCGAACGCAAGGGCAGGCCGCCCAGCGCCAGGGAAAGCAGCAGCAGTGCCGCCGGCAGCAGAAAAGCGCAGACAAGCGCAATGGCCCACAGCTTCGCCGAATGTTTCCTCGCGACGCGGTAGCCCATTTCCCGCGTGAGATAATTGTCGAGCGTATGGGGACGTTCGAATAGCCGCACCCGGCCGATATCGCCTAGCCCTGTGGCGCTTTCCGGCGTCGAGAGCGGCTGGTTTCGCAACATCCGCCTGCGCCACGCCAATTTGCAGCCCATCGCGCCGAGGAGCAGCAGCAATCCCGCGCCGGCAAGCAGCCTCGTGCCCGGGGCGAAACAGGCGGCGAGCAGAACACCCCCCGTCAGCGACAAGAGCAGGAAGCAGGCCGGCGTCAGGGCGCTGTGCCAGGCGTCTATGCTTTTCAGCGACGTGTAGATCATCGACGTGCAGAACACGGTGAGCATGGCGCCGGCGGCGCCGATATAGCCGAGGATGGGCTCCGACTGTCCTGTGAACAGCAACAGCCCGGCGTCCAAGGTCAGAGGCACGAAGGTTCCAAGCGCCATCACGCCTTCGCGCGACAGCCAGCTCGACCGCCATTGGCTGAGCGCGCGCCATGCCCGCTGCGGATTGCCGAGATGGAAGAGCGACGCGATCAATCCCGCCGCTATGAGCACCAGCGCCAGGATATGGGCCAGCACAGTCGATGGCAGCGAAGGCTCGAGCCCGCCAAGGCCAAGAACGACGGCAAGCCCATAGCCCAGGCCTGACAGTACCGTGAATATGATCATCGAATAGGCTGGATGCATTGCGTCAGATCCGGTCCAGCGTCTTGTCCAGCCAGGCGAAGAAACCGCGAGCGCCTTCCGTGTTCTCCGCCAGCGGCATGGCAGGTTGCTGGTCGGCCAGGGATCTTCTTGGTCGCGGCGGCAGATATTTGTTGGTTGGCCGTGTGCCCTGCTCAGGCATGAGGTCATAGCCGCCGCGCTCGGCAACCATGATGGAAACTTCGGATCGCGGGTCGCCAAGATCGCCGAAATGGCGAGCGTTCGCCGGGCAGGTACGGACACAGGACGGAACCCGATCTTCCTCTTGTAGCGCTTCATTGTAGATGCGATCCACGCACAGCGTGCATTTCTTCATGACGCCGGCTGCCAGATCCATCTCGCGAGCGCCGTAGGCACAGGACCACGCGCACAGCCCGCAACCGATACATTTGCTCTCGTCCACCAGAACGATGCCGTCGCTTGCGCGCTTGTATGACGCTCCGGTGGGGCAGACGGTGACGCAAGGCGCATCCTCGCAATGGAGGCATGATTTAGGAAAGTGGACGATACGGGCCTGTCCGGCCTCGCCGATCACCTCGCCGCCTTCCGGGACGACCTCGTAGCTGTGGATGCGGTTGAGGAACGTACCCGAGACGTCGTCTCCATAAGGATGCTGGTCGGACAAGGCGCTGCCATATCCGCCGGTGTTCCATTCCTTGCAACTGACGACGCATGCGTGGCAGCCGACGCATACGTCGAGATCGATGACCAGCCCGAGACTGGTTGTACCGCGATCCTGCGGAAGACTGGTCATTGCTTGCTCCACTCCTGGCCATAGCGCAGTTCGCTGGCCGCGCGGGCCTGGCCCGCCGGACGTCCGACCGGCGCAAAGGACGGCTCGACCAGTTCAAGACCGGGCTCGGCCTTTTCGATACGCACGCGCAGATCATACCAGGCGGCCTGCCCGGTGATCGGGTCGGAATTGGACCAGCGCATGCCGTCGCTCTTTGGCGGCAGCAATTCATGGATGAGATGGTTGAGCAGGAAGCCCTTATTGGCTTCCGGCGCGTTCGTCTCGAGCGCCCATGCGCCTTTGCGCTTGCCGATGGCATTCCACGTCCACAGCGTCTTCGAATTTACCGCATCCATGCGGGCGATCTCGCATTTGATCCGGCCATGGCTGGAGATGACCCATGCCCAATCACCGTCGCTCAGGCCGAGTTCGTTGCAGATCGGTCCCGGAACATAAAGCGGGTTTCTGGTGTGTATCTGTCTGAGCCAGGCATTCTGCGAGCCCCAGGAATGATACATGGCCATGGGCCTTTGCGTCAGCGCGTGGAAGGGAAAGACCGAATTGTCGGTTTGCTGCTCTTCGAGAGGCATGTACCAGTCCGGCAGGGGATCGAAATAATCCACCAGCCGCTGCCTGTATGGCTCAGGCGCCACCGGCTCGCGCACGCCTTCGCCCGACAGCCGGAACTTCTGCAGGGTTTCCAGATAAAGCTGTATCGTCACCGGCTGCGGCGTATCGAAAAACCCCATATCGATGGCGAATTGCTGATAGGCGGCGTTGTGGTGCTTGAAGTAGAGTGCCTCGGCCGGAATATGCTTCTGCCAGAAGGCGCCATTGCCGATGTAGCGGTCGAGCTGGCTCTGGTTGGGTTGTCCCCTGCCCTCGTCCAGTCCATCCTCACCCCGCCAGCCGGACAGCGGTCCGATACCGGGCTTGCGCTGGTGATTGACGATGTAGTCCGCATAATCGCGGTAGAGCGGTTGCCCCTGCGGATCGACGAAGCCCGGAAGTCCGAGGCGCGCACCGAGATCGATCAGAACCGACTGGAAGCCTCGAACGTCGCGCTCTGGCTGAAGTACCGGCCAGCGGACCGCGTCGCAAACCGCGTCGGGTTCCGATATGGGCCTGTCCAGCAATGAGATACAGTCATGGCGCTCCAGATAGGTCGTATCCGGCAGGACGAGATCCGCATAGGCCACCATTTCCGATGAATAGGCGTCGCAATAGATGATTCGCGGTATCTTGTACTCGCCCGTCGTTTCATCGCGCTCCTCGAGCATCCGGATGGTGCCGCGCGTGTTCATCGACGAGTTCCAGGCCATGTTGGCCATATAGAGGAACAGGACATCCACAGGATAGGGATCACCGGCACAGGCATTGGCGATCACCATGTGCATCATGCCGTGCGCCGAAAGCGGAGCTTCCCAGGAAAACGCCTTGTCGATGCGTTGTGGCTTGCCCTGATCGTCTACGAGCAGATCCTCCGGCCCAAGGGGGTAGCCGAGATGCGGTCCTGCCAGCGGATTGCCGGGCTGGACATGTGCCGGTTTCCCGTGCGGGCGAGGGTGAGCCGTCGCGGGTTTCGGGTATGGCGGCTTGTAGCGATAGCCGCCAGGGCAATCGATGGAGCCGATGATGGTCTGAAGGACGTGCAGCGCCCTCGCCGTCTGAAATCCGTTCGAATGCGCTGAAATCCCGCGCATGGCGTGGAAGCTGACCGGCCGCCCGATCATCACCTCGTGATATTCGCCTTTCATGTCCGTCCAGGGTTGCTGCAGGATGATCTCTTCCTCAAAGGCAACGCGGGTTATCTCCGCAGCCAGCCCTCGTATGGTCGCCGCATCGATCCCGGTCTGCTCCGCCACAGCCTCGGGCGCATATCTGGGATCGAGATATTTCTCGGCCATCAGCCGCAATACGCTGCGCACCTTGCGACCGTCCGCAAGGACGAAGTCCGCGTTGAGATCGGGGGAATGCCCGAACGCATCGAACCTGACCAGGGCACCCGTCCCGCGGTCGCGTATCAGCGCCTTGCCAAGATCGTCGCGCAGGAAGAGGCCGTGGTCCTCTCCTCCCGGATTGTCGATGACCAGCCAGGGCGCATTCGTGTAACGCTGGAGATAGTCGAGGTCGATCCTGCCGGTGAGAAACAATTGATGGATGATCGACAGGATGAGCAAGCCATCGGTCCCGGGACGAATGCCGATCCAATTGTCCGCCACGGCTGAATATCCGGTGCGGATCGGATTGACCGAGACGAAGCGCGCTCCCCGCTTTTTCAGCTTGGATATGCCGATCTTTATCGGGTTCGAATCATGATCTTCCGCGACGCCGAACAGGACGAAGAGTTTGGTCTTGTCCCAATCCGGCGCGCCAAACTCCCAGAAAGCGCCGCCGATCGTATAAATCCCGGCGGCCGCCATGTTCACGGAGCAGAAACCGCCATGCGCGGCATAATTCGGCGTGCCGAAATTCTGCGCCCAGAAGCTCGTCAGCGCCTGGCTCTGGTCGCGTCCCGTGAAAAACGCCAGCTTCTGCGGCGCCGTCTCCCTGATCGGCGCCAACCATTCGACCGCGAGCGACAGCGCTTCCTCCCAGCTGATCGTCTTGAACTCGCCCGACCCCCTTGGCCCGGTGCGCAGCAGAGGCGCCTGCAGCCGCGCTGGCGAATAGTGCTGCATGATGCCGGCCGAGCCCTTGGCGCAGAGGACGCCCTTGTTGATCGGATGGTCGCGATTGCCCTCGATATAGCGGATCTTGCCGTCCTTCAGATGCACGTCGATGCCGCAGCGACAGGCGCACATGTAGCATGTGGTCTTGGCGATAGCGTCACCCACCGGTTCGGTTAGGGTCAGATCTGGTTCTGACGTCATGACGCGCTGCCCCGCTCGCTTTACTCTGTGACACCAGTTTTATAAGAACAATTCCAATCTACAAACACGCAAACGACATTTCCCGCGCAAAGTTTGATGCCGGATTCATCGATATCCGGCTCCTGCTGTGCTCGCAGCACGAAACGCGCTACATATCGATTCACGAGCACCGAATACTGGAGAAACGGTAGAATGACGTTGTGGAGATCTGCGCTGCTTGCCTTGACGCTGGTCCTTGGTTCGGCGAGCGCCCATGCCGCCAGGAGCGATCTGGTGCTCGGTGTCGTCCTTGAGCCGCCGCATCTCGATCCCACCGCCGGCGCTGCTGCCGCGATAGACGAGATCGTCTATGCGAATGTGTTCGAAGGACTGACACGGATAGGCGCGAATGGCGAAGTTCTACCAGCATTGGCGGAAAGCTGGGACATTTCCGACGATGGCCGGGTCTATACGTTCAAGCTTCATGGCAAGGTGCTTTTCCACGATGGCACGACTTTCGACGGGGAAGATGTGAAATTCTCGCTGGATCGCGCCCGCGACGCGAAATCCGTCAATGCGCAGAAGGTACTGTTCGAAGGTATCGAGAATGTTGAGATCGTCGATCCGCTGACGGTGCGCATCACGCTGAAACAACCGGATGGCGATTTCCTCTATAATATGGGCTGGGGAGACGCGGTGATCGTGGCACCGGAAACGGCCGCGACAAACAAGGAAAGACCCGTAGGCACAGGCCCGTTCAAATTCGGCAATTGGGCCAAGGGATCGCAGATCACACTATTGCGCAATACCGCCTATTGGGGCAGCCAACCGGCGCTGGAGAAGGCGACGTTCCGCATCATACCGGACCCTGCCGCCGCCACGGCAGCGCTTCTTGCCGGCGATGTTCAAGCTTTTCCGGTGTTTCCGAGCTATGAAACGGTACCGCAATTCCAGGCCGATCCGCGTTTCAAGGTGGTGATCGGCACGACCGAAGGCGAGACGGTTCTGGGCATGAACAATGCCAAACCTCCATTCGACGCATTGAAAGTCCGGCAGGCGATCGCGCATGCGATCGATCGCAAGGCACTGATCGATGGAACAATGTTCGGATTTGGGATGCCGATAGGCTCGTTCTTCCCGCCGCACCATGCAGCTTATACCGATCTGACCGCCAAATCGGCCTATGATCCGGAACTTGCCAAGAAATTGCTGGCGGAGGCGGGTCACCCGCAGGGATTCAAGACGACGCTGAAACTGCCTCCGCCCGTCTATGCGCGGCGCGGCGGCGAAATCATCGCGGCGCAATTGGCCGCCATCGGCATAGACGCCGAGATCATCCCGCTGGAATGGGCGCAGTGGCTCGACCAGGTGTTCAAGGGCAAGGATTATGATCTGACGATCGTATCCCATACGGAGCCGAACGATCTCAATATATTCGCCCGTGACGACTACTATTTCAACTACGACAATCAGGCCTTCAAGGAACTGATCAAAGCCATTGCCGCGACTTCCGACCAGGCGCAACGTGCCGAACTTTACCGCAAGGCACAGACCGTTCTCGCCGACGATGTGCCCGCGGCCTTCCTGTTCCAGCTCCCCAAGACGGGTATCTGGGATGCCGGTATCGAGGGGCTTTGGGAGAATGGCCCGATCCAGGCGAATGATCTGACCAATGTCAGATGGGCCGACTGAAGCTCGCAGGCGGATTGGGCAGCGATGGCAAACTACGCGATCAGACGTCTGTTCATAAGCCTTATGACGCTTCTTGCGGCCAGCGC
Source organism: Phyllobacterium sp. 0TCS1.6A (assembly GCF_026420825.1). Taxonomy (NCBI): domain Bacteria; kingdom Pseudomonadati; phylum Pseudomonadota; class Alphaproteobacteria; order Hyphomicrobiales; family Phyllobacteriaceae; genus Phyllobacterium; species Phyllobacterium sp. 0TCS1.6A. The sequence continues at coordinate 388,826 of NZ_JAPMAB010000001.1, read as the reverse complement.
GGTTATCTTCGCCCTCATTGAAATCCTCCCCGGCGATCCTGCCCGCATCATGCTGGGAATGAATGCTTCGGAAGATGCTGTGCGGTCTCTCCAGGAACAGATGGGACTGAACCAGCCGCTGTTCATGCGTTACTTCAGCTGGCTTTTCGGCATGCTTACCGGGGATTTCGGCCGTTCCTATACCTATGCCGTTCCTGTCGCCGACCTCATCCGCGAGCGCGTCGTCGTATCGCTTCCTCTGGCGATATTGTCGCTTGTCCTGTCTACCGCGATCGCGATCCCCATTGGAATATTCACGGCCTCGCGGCGCGGGCGGCCGGCAGATGCCGCCATCATGGGCGCCACGCAGCTCGGCATAGCGCTGCCGAATTTCTGGCTGGCGCTGCTTCTCGTCTACGTGTTCGCCATATCCTTGCGGCTCGTTCCAGCCGGTGGATTTGCAGGCTGGGAAACCGGCACCTGGACAGCGCTTAAATCGCTGCTGCTGCCTGCCTTTGCCCTTGCCTTGCCGCAAGCAGCGATACTCGCCCGGATAACGCGCTCCAGCCTGATCGAAACCCTGGCCGAGGACTATATTCGCACCGCCCGCGCCAAAGGACTGAGCCCGGCGCAGGTGCTCTACCGCCACGCTCTCCGCAACGCCTTCATACCGGTGGTGACGATCCTGGGGCTGCAGTTCGCGTTCCTGCTGGCCGGCACGATCATCATCGAGAACGTCTTCTATTTGCCGGGTCTCGGGCGGCTCGTCTTCCAATCCATCACGCAGCGGGATCTCATCGTCGTCGAGGGCGTCGTCGTCCTGCTCGTCGCGACGGTCATCCTGATAAATTTTCTTGTGGACTGTTCCTACGCTCTGATCGATCCAAGACTGGGGGCAGACCGATGAACGGTTGGCGCAAATCACCAGCCCGTTTCAAGATCGGCTTGCTCATCATGCTGGTGGTAGGATTGACGGCCCTCTGCTCGTTCGTCTGGACCCCCTACCCGCCGACCGCCATCGATATCGCCAGCAAGTTGCAGCCTCCCTCGCTGCGACACTGTATGGGCACGGATCATTTCGGCCGCGACATTCTTTCCATGGTCATGGTCGGCAGTCGAACGTCGATCGCGGTAGCCATTGCCGCCGTTGCCATCGGCATGGGCATCGGTGTTCCCATCGGACTGTTGGCGGCAGAGCGGCGGGGTCTGATCGACGACGCGCTGATGCGGCTGAATGACCTCATATTTGCGTTTCCCGCCCTCATTTCCGCGATCATGATCACGGCGGTTTTCGGCCCCGGTGCGCTCAACGCCATCATCGCCATCGGTATCTTCAATGTTCCGGTTTTCGCCCGGGCGACGCGGGGAGCAGCGCTTTCCATCTGGCCACGGGAATATATCCTCGCCGCCCGTTCTACCGGGAAAAGCGACCGCCGGATCACCTTCGATCATGTCTTCCCGAACATCTCGCACCTGCTCATGGTGCAGGCGACGATACAGTTCTCGCTCGGCATCCTTGCGGAAGCGAGCCTTGCCTATGTCGGGCTCGGGACCCAGCCGCCGATGTCAAGCTGGGGCCGCATGCTCTTCGATGCCCAGACGATGATCGGGGTGGCGCCGCACATGGCGATATTCCCGGGCCTCGCCATTGTCGCGACGGTGCTCGGGCTCAACCTTTTTGGTGACGGCCTGCGCGACATGCTGGACCCGAGGGCCTCCTCCCGCTGATCAGAACAACAGCCCGACAAGGAAGAGTACCGCCACCACGCCCGTGAATATGGCCGTCGCGACGCGGAAAATATGCAGGCCATCCTCGATATTCTCTATGCCCGCATCGCGTCGGCCGGCACCGTTGAGCATGGGTTCGTTGGCGACCGCCCCGCCATAGACGCGCGGTCCCGCCAGCGCCACATCGATGGCGCCGGCCATCGCCGCTTCGGGCCAACCGGCATTCGGCGAACGATGCAGGCGGGCATCGCGCATCATCACGTCGAAGGATTGCCGGGCCGCGCTCCCGCCGTGAACGAGCCAGGCTGCCGCTGCGATCAGAAGCCCGGTGAGCCGCGCCGGCACCCAGTTCGCCACGTCGTCGAGCTTCGCGGCGAAGCGTCCAAAATGGCGATGCCGGTCGTTCAGGTGACCGATCATCGAATCAGCCGTGTTCAGCATCTTGTAGGCGAGCAATCCGGGAAGTCCGAGCAGCGCATACCAGAAGGCCGGCGCGATGATCCCGTCCGAACTGTTTTCGGCAAGGCTTTCGATCGCGGCACGGCTGGTCGCCGCCTCATCCAGCACTTGCGTATCCCTGCCGACGATCATGGACACGGCCCGCCGCGCGCCCTCCAGGCCCTCTTCGCGCAGCGCGGTTGCTACGGCCTCGACATGATCGCCGAGGCTCTTCTGTGCCAGAAATACTGCCACGACAAGCGCCTCCACCAGCCCGCCAAAGGGCGGGATGAGGGCAAGTGCGGCGTGAATGACGGCACCGACCAGCGCTGCCAGAAGCAAGAGTGCGAGCACCGACAAGAAACCATCGCGCCGACGCTGCTGGTCGGTATTGGCAGCCAGATTGAACCTGTGATCGACAAAATCGATGGCCTTGCCGAATAGCACGACGGGGTGCGGAATCGTGCGCCAGAGCCAATCGGGATCGCCGAAATATCGGTCGGCCAGCAGCGCAAGAAACAGTATCAGCAGATTGATTTCCATTTGCACCCAATCCATCACTTCGGCCAATCAGCTTGGGCCGCTCGTAAAGCAAGAGTAAGACGAAGATGCAATTTGTCGGCATCGTTCTGATCGAGCGGCACGCCGAAGCGAAGGCGGTCCGCGAAATGCTCGAATTTTCGGGTCAGAACGCGCTGCCTGCACAGAGAATCATGCAGCCCGTGCGCCTGTTCGTGCCTGACGAGCGAGAAAAGCGCCGTGCCGCCGATCTCCATCAAACCATGCGCAGCCAGCACCTCGCTCAGCAGCTTGCGCCTCGTCTGCAGTCTCGACGCAAAGGCATCCAACGCCTCGCCGCCGGCAAACGCATGCGCCGCAATGGCGAGCGCAGGCCCTGATACGGCCCAAGGGCCCAGCCTTTCCCGCAGGAATAGCCCTGTTTCCGGCGATGTCAGGGCGAATCCAAGCCTCAAACCGGCCAGACCGAAGAACTTTCCGAATGATTTGAGGACGATCAAACCCTTTTTGCCGGCGTCGGCGGCAAGGCTGTTTTCCGGGTACATGTCCGCAAAAGCCTCATCGACGACCAGAAAACCCTGACGATTCGCCATTTCCTCGGCAAGTTTCAACAGATCGGCCCGATCGACGCTTCGGCCGTCGGGATTGTTCGGATTGACGATGACAACAGCGCCCGCAGAGACCGGAATCTCGCTCAAACTCGAACAATGGCGGATTGCCCAGCCGGCCTTGGCGAAGCAAAACTCGTGTTCCTGATAGGTCGGTCCGACCACGGCCACCTCGCCGCTCGGCTTCATCCAGGGCATGAGCTGGATCAGGGCCTGCGTGCCCGGTGCCGCCACGATCGCAGTGGCCGGCGCTGCACCATAATAGGTTCGCGCGCCGTTCAACGCCTTGGTCAAAAGTCCCTCGTCCGGCAAGCTGTTCCATATATCGGAACTCATATCCGGTAAATGGAACGGCTCGGGATTGATGCCCGTCGAGAGGTCGAGCCAGTCGCTGCGGACCCCGCCATATTGGCTCATGGCGCGGTCGAGCGCGCCGCCATGTTCGATCTTTTTCATTCAGGCCAAGTCGATAATGTGCATGTAGGAACCCGAAACCGAGCCATTTCTCAGTCCCGCTTCTCCCAGATCTTCATTCAAGGCATCGCGAACCCGGAACAGCCGCGGGGCGCTTCCTTCCTCGACGATTGTTGCGTAGTGGAACTCATGGCCGGTAAGCGGCGAGGCGAACGGGCCACCCGGAAGAGGCTGGAGCCGGCGATAGCCGAGATGCAGCTTTCTTTTGGCAAAGCTCGTCCGCAACGGCAGCAGACCGAGCATCTTGTGCTCATTGCCTTCCGCGTCCTCAAGTGACTCCCCCAGCACCATATAGCCACCGCATTCCCCATAGACGGGAATCGAGCGGGCGGCAGCCTCGCGAATCCCGTCGCCAAAAACCTGCGCTGCGGCCAGCCTCCCCGCGTGAAGCTCGGGATATCCGCCCGGCAGATAGATGGCATCGCTGTCGACCGCCGGCGCTTCGTCGGCCAGCGGCGAGAAATAGCTGACCTCTGCTCCCCGCCTGCGCCAGCCATCGATGAGATGAGCATAGGAAAAGGCGAAGGCATTGTCCCGCGCCACGGCGATCCGCTGTCCCAAAGGCGGGACGCGCTGCACATTGGCCATGGATTCGCTTGGCCCCCACCGTCCCGCGATCTGGCGAATGCTCTGCAAATCGACCGCGCCGGCAATGACTTCTCCGGCATGGGCGATGAAATCATCGATATCCTGATGCTCCCCCGCCTGAACAAGGCCGAGATGACGCTCCGGCAATGCCAGGCTCGCATCGCGCGGGACCACCCCGAGCACCGGTATTCCAACCGGCTGCAGTGCCCGCCTCAGCAGGCTTTCATGCCGGACGCTGCCGACCTTGTTCAGGATCAGTCCGCCAATCATCACATTGCGCCGGAAATCCCTGAAGCCGCTGACCAGCGCGGCGATGGATTGCGACTGACGCGCGCAATCGACGACGAAAATAACTGGAAGCTGCAGCCGCTGCGCCAGATCCGCACCCGAGCCTCGCCCGTCGATCGCCCCATCGAATAGACCCATCATCCCTTCGACGAGCAGCATCTTGCCGCCTTCCGTATGGCGTGCAGCGAGTGCGCTTATCAGGTCGGGGCGCATCGCCCATGGGTCGAGATTGATGCAGCTCGTTCGCGCAGCGATGGCATGATATGCCGGATCTATGTAGTCGGGCCCGGCCTTGGCCGGCGCAACATCGGCGCCTGCGTCCTGCAATGCACGCAAAAGCCCGAGAGTGATGGTCGTCTTGCCGCTTCCGGATGCGGGAGCGCCAATCAGTATTCCCTTCATGCGGTATCTCTTTTCTTGCGCGTACCGAGAGGGTCGCGCGTGAGCACCCGGCCCTCGAGCGCGCCAAGCCAGTCCAGCGCGCTCCGCAGTCGCACCACTTGTCCGATCACGACGATCGCCGGCGGCTCAAGACCAGCTGCCTCGACATCCGCCTCGGCCTGCGCGAGTGTCGTTTCCACCACCCGCTGCACATTGGTCGTGGCATTGCAGACGAAGGCGACGGGATCGGACGCTGCGCGCCCGCCTGCGATGAGCCGCGCCGCAATCGTGCCTATGTGTTTCATGGCCATGTACATGACGATGACGGAAGAACCCTTTGCTATGCTTGCCCAGTCCATGGCATCGGGTACGAGGCCGCTCGCATCATGCCCCGTCAGGAAGGTGACGCTCTGGTTCGTTTCCCGGTGGGTAACGGGAATGCCCGCATAGGCCAGCCCGCCAATGCCGGCCGTGATACCCGGAACGATGCGGAACGGAACGCCATGTTCGACCAGCATGAGTGCCTCTTCGCCCCCCCGCCCGAAGACGAACGGATCGCCGCCCTTCAGGCGAACCACCTTCTTGCCGGCTCGCGCCAGTTCGACCAGCCGCAACGAAATATCGCGTTGCTGAGGCGAAGGCTTGCCGCCCCGCTTTCCTGCATATTCCAGCGCTGCCGCCGAGTTCGCATAGGAGAGGCAGTCTTCATTGACGAGCGCGTCGTAAATGATCACATCTGCCTGCTCGATGCCGTTCAACGCATGCAGCGTCAACAGCCCGGGATCGCCCGGACCGGCGCCCACCAGCCATACATGACCCGCCTCGAGTTTCGGCAATTTCACTTTCGCGCTCATAAGTCACCCCGCCTGCTGGCGCATAGCATAAATTTCCGCCGAACATGAATGAGCATAATGCAAAAATCATGCAACTGCGATCGAAGCTGGTCTATAAGAACCGGATGAGTGATGAAGCAGATGCTGGCTTGCGCAAGCAGGATGAGACACATGAACGGCCATTGCGCAGGGGCTGGACAACGGGCGCCTGCGCAACGGCTGCCACGAAGGCTGCTCTTCTGGCGCTGATCACGGGGGAATTTCCGGATCCTGTAGCGATCATCCTGCCAAAGGGCGAAGTTCCGCATTTTCAGCTCGCCATCGAATCCCTCGGCGACGGCTACGCTATGGCTGGCATCGTGAAGGATGCCGGTGATGACCCCGATGTGACCCATGGCGCAACTATAATATCGACGGTATTTCCTGCCCCGCCCGGAAGCGGCATTCAGTTTGTCGCTGGCGAAGGCGTAGGCACGGTGACATTGCCGGGCCTGCCGATCGCCCCCGGCGAAGCAGCCATCAATCCGGTGCCGCGCAAGATGATGACGGACATCTGCAACGAAATCTGTGCCCAATACGACCTGCCGGCGGACCTCGTGATTGCCATCTCCGTGCCTGAGGGAGAAGAACTGGCCAAACAGACTTGGAATCCGCGACTGGGGATCGTCGGCGGCATATCGATCCTCGGCACGACGGGTGTCGTGCATCCATTCTCCTGTGCCGCCTGGATTCATTCCATTCACCGTGGCATCGACGTCTGCCGCGCAGCGGGCCTGAAACATGTGTTGGGCGCGACCGGTTCAACATCGGAGGATGCAGCGCAATCCTTATATGATCTGCCTGAGATCGCACTGCTCGACATGGGCGATTTCGCCGGTGGATTGCTCAAATATCTGCGCGTCCACCCGATCGAGCGTCTCACCATCGCCGGCGGCTTCGCCAAGCTCACGAAACTCGCCCAGGGCGCACTGGACCTGCATTCCGCCCGCAGCCAGGTCAGCATGGAGTTTCTTGCCGCTGAAGCAAAGGAACTTGGCGCACCTGCGGAGCTGATCGAGCGGATTCAAAATGCCAATACAGCACAGGAAGTATTTGAAACCGCGCGAGATAATGGAATCGACCTCGCCCTGCCAATAGCCGTGAAGGCAAAGGCCACGGCACTGCAGACGCTGAAGGGCGCGCCAGTCGAAGTCGAAATCATCGTCGTGGATCGCAAAGGGACGATCATTGCGCGCGTCTGAGCGGCCAATCCTTGTTCTCGGAGGCACCGCGGAGGCGCGCGGCCTGGCCAAAATGCTCGTGGAACAAGGATACCGAGTCATTTCCTCGCTGGCCGGGCGCACCAGCGATCCCATCCGCATTGCCGGTGAAACGCGCGTCGGTGGCTTCGGCGGACAGCAGGGACTGGTGGACTATATTCGCAGCAATGGCACCGCCATCCTGATCGACGCGACGCACCCCTTCGCGACGCAGATCTCCGACAACGCGATAGCTGCCGCAGAGGCAACGGGAATTCCCTTCGCGCGGCTCGAGCGGCCCGCATGGTTGCCGAGGCCTGGTGATATCTGGACTAGCGTGGCCGATGGTTCGGCGGCGGCCCGCGCCATCCCATCGAAAGCCCGGGTCTTGCTGGCACTGGGCCGGCAGCATCTTGCACCGTTTTCGCGCCGCAACGACGTTCATTTCATCGTCCGCATGATCGATCCGCCAGACGATCCGCTCGATCTGATGGATTTCGAACTTGAACTGTCGAAGCCCGGCAATTTCGACGACGAGGTCGCACTGCTTTCAAAGAAGCGGATTTCCCATATCGTCTGCCGCAATTCCGGCGGCAGCCAGTCCTATGCGAAGTTGAGGGCGGCGCGGGAACAATCCATACCCGTCATCATGATCGAGCGGCCGCAGCGCCCCGCCATTGCCACACTCCCCGATATCGGCGCGATTTTGTCCTTTGTCGCCGAAGCGATGCCTCAGCCGGGTCTCAAACTGTGATGGTGGCCCTTGTTATAGAGCGCTGAATCACGAAAACCGTCGGCTGATAGCCCTCGCCCGACAAAGATCATGGCGCTTCGGCTCAGGCCCGCATTCTTGATCTTGTCCTCGATATCGGCCAACGTTCCATGCAGGAACTGCTCGTCGGGCCATCCGACGCGGTAGGCCACGATGACCGGGCAATCCTCCCCATATAGTGGCGCCAGCTCTGTCCTGATCCGCTGCATGTTGCGGACGGAAAGGTGGATGACAAGCGTCGCCCCTGATTTGCCCAGCGTTGCCAGATCCTCGCCCTCCGGCATGGCGGAAGATTTCATCGAAGTGCGCGTCAGGATGATCGTCTGGCATACTTCCGGAACGGTAAGCTCTTTCTTCAGCGCCGCCGCCGCGGCCGCAAAAGCCGGCACACCCGGGGTAACATCGTAGTCGATCCCGAGTTCGTCCAGCCGCCGCATCTGCTCCGCTACGGCGCCATAGATGGAAGGATCGCCGGAATGAACGCGCGCGACGTCCTTGCCTTCCCGCTGCGCCTTCTCAAATTCGGCTACGATCTCATCCAGGGTGAGCACCGACGTGTCGACGATGCGCGCATCCTTGGGTGCCTCGGCCAGCATTTCCGCCGGAACCAGTGACCCCGCATAGAGGCATACCGGGCAGGTTTGGATGAGCCGGAGCCCACGAACGGTGATGAGGTCTGTCGCGCCGGGGCCGGCACCGATGAAATGTACGATCATTCTATGTCCCGTTAAAGGCTCGACCCGGTTGCGAGTGCGGCCGTTCCATGTGCAGACTTGGTTTTGCCGATGATGAGGCGAGCTAGCCTGCCGGAACCAGCCAATGCCGCCGCCTCGGCTACGCCATGACAACCGACAAGCGCAAAAACGGCATCGGACGGATTGAGCAGTTTCGGCGTCTGCTCTTCCAGCTGCGCCGCACTGTAGCATGACAAGGAGATACCCAAACCATCGGCGACGGCAACGATCGCCGGCTCATGTTCGCGCTGGTCGATCGTAAAAGCGCCGGCGAGATCCCCTGGTGACAATGCTGCTTCGGCAAGCACCCTTTCGGCGAGCTGCCGCAGTTCAAGCGGATCGCACCCCCGTTCGCACCCAAGGCCAAGCGTATAGACGGGTTTCATCAATGCGGTTTGTGCAGTTCTTCAGGCGTGACACCGAGCAGCTCCGCCGTCTTTCGGATCAGGTTCGCTTCCTTGGGGTCGATATCATTATCGGCATTGGCGATCGTCAGCAAATGGCGCAGAAGAAGTACCTTGCGTTCGAACGGCACCTCGGCGAAAGCCAGCGCCGCCTGCGCGCTCGTGGTTTCATAACCAAAATCCTTCAGATAGGAGGCGACTTCTCCAAATTCCTCCGGAGATATGCCGAAATCCGATGCAGCAATCTTCAGTATGGCCGTGTATTCGGCTTTCTCCGTCTTCCCATCGGCCAGGGCGATGTGAAGCAACAAGAGAAGTTCGGCCGTCAAAACAGGATCATCGGCAACTTTCTGGACAGCGCTCTTGGTGCCCAGATATGCCAATATGCGATCAAAAATGCTCTCGCTCATCATACCCCCGTCATTTTCCCGATTGATTGCAGTGGCCGCCGATCGTTTCAAGTGCGTAAACAACACACAGTCCGCTTATTTGCACGGCGCCGCTCTGAAACCACTCGCCAATCGCCAAAATACCACTATGGTCCGGCGCAAAATCGGATCGCCCAATGTCTACATTTCTCGATAATTTTCCGCTCATCCTGGTAATTGCAGCATTTGCAGCAGGCTTCATCGACTCGATTGCCGGCGGCGGCGGCCTTGTGACGGTGCCTGCGCTCTTGCTCGCCGGCTTCTCGCCAGTCGAATCCCTCGGCACCAACAAGCTGCAATCGTTGTTCGGCTCGGCCTCGGCGACAATCGCCTATGCCCAGAAGGGACATGTGGACCTGAAGAAACAGCTGCCTTCCGCGCTCATGTCTGCGCTTGGCGGTGTCGGCGGCGCACTCCTGGCGGGATTTCTGCCGGGCGATGTGCTGCGCGCCTTCCTGCCCATCCTGCTCGTCGCAATTGCGGTCTATTTCGCGGTGAAGCCGAATATGGGCGATATCGACCGGGCACAACGCATGACACCCTTTCTCTTTGGTCTCGCCATCGTTCCGCTCATCGGGTTCTATGACGGGCTTTTCGGCCCTGGAACGGGCTCTTTCTTCATGCTCAGCTTCGTTTCCCTCGCCGGCTATGGCCTCCTCAAGGCAACCGCCCATACGAAACTGCTCAATCTTGCTTCCAATCTCGGCGGTTTCGCCACATTCGCCGTGCTTGGCGTCATCAATTGGAAGGTCGGCATCCTCATGGGGGTCGCGCAGTTTGCAGGGGCAAGGGTCGGGGCCGGTATGGCGATGAAAAACGGCGCCAGGATCATCAAGCCGCTGCTGATCGTCGTCTGCCTGGCGCTGGCGGGAAAGCTGCTGCTCGAAACGGACAATCCGCTGCGCATCTGGATTACCGCGCTAGCCGGCTAGGCTCAGAACTCGATGCCCTTCTGAGCCTTGATACCGTCCCGGAACGGATGCTTGATCATTTCCATTTCGGTCACGAGGTCGGCGAATCCGATCAGTTCGTCCTTGGCATTGCGGCCAGTGATGATCACGTGCTTCATATGCGGCTTCTGCCGGAGCACATCGATAATCTCTTCGACGGGCAGATAGTCGTAACGGAGGGCGATATTGAGTTCGTCGCACAGCACGATCTCGGTTTCGTCATCCATTATCATCGTCTTCGCCTGCTCCCAGGCCTCGCGCGCCATTGCGATGTCGCGCGCCCTGTCCTGCGTCTCCCAGGTGAACCCTTCACCCATCGCCGAAATCTTCACCTGCTCGGGAAATTTCTCCAGCACCCAGCGCTCGCCCGTGTCCCAGGCGCCCTTGACGAACTGGACGACGCCGATCTTCATGCCATGCCCCAGCGCCCGAAAGACGATGCCGAACCCTGCAGTCGATTTGCCCTTGCCCTTGCCGGTGTTGACGATGACCAGGCCCTTCTCGTCCGTCTTGGTGGCCAGGATCTTGTCGCGAACCGCCTTTTTCTTGCGCATCTTCTCGGCGTGACGCTCATTGAGCTCCGCTTCCGACATGTTTTGCAGTTTTTGTGATTTCTCAGCCATTTACCCGTCTTTCCCGAATCTGTTTCTCAAGCTGCCAGCCTGCTCAATTCGTAGCGCGCCGAATTGGACCGGGGCGTCCACAGTCCCCTTGCCGCCGCCTCTTCCAGCTTCTCCGCCATCTCGCGCAAGGCATGCGGGTTCTTTTCCTGCAGGAATGCCCGAACGGCTTCATCACCAAGAAATGCCGCATAGACGGCTTCGAAATGATGATTGCCGACCGCCCCCGTCGTCGCAGCGAAGGCAAACATGTAATCCACCGTCGCAGCCATCTCGGCGGCACCCTTATAGCCGTGTCGCATCGCGCCAGCGATCCATTTCGGATTGGTGACGCGGCCACGCACGGTCCGGCCGATCTCTTCCTCGAGCGTCCGGATGACAGGTTTCTCGGGGCGCGAATGGTCATTGTGGTAGATCGCGGGCCGCTCTCCCGCCACCTTCTCGATCGCCGCCGCCATGCCGCCCTCGAACTGGTAATATTCATCCGAATCGAGCAGGTCATGCTCGCGATTGTCCTGGTTCTGCACCACCGCGCTCACGTCGCGCAGGCGTTCTTCCAACAGCCCGCGTTCCGCCTTGCCTTCTTCGCCGGCACCATAGGCATAGCCGCCCCAGACGAGCCAGGCTTCGGCGAGATCGTCGCGTTCGGTCCACTCGCCATGATCGACCAGGGCCTGCAGCCCCGCCCCATAGGCTCCAGGCTTGGAGCCGAAGACACGGAAGCCGGCGCTCAGCTCTGCAAGCTTCTCGTCAGCGCCTTCCGCCAGCAGCCGCTGCCGGTCCTTGCTGGCGCGCGCCGCGATGGGATTGTCGTCTTCGTCCTCGGCGAGCTTCGCGACAGCACGGACCGCCCGGTCGAAAAGCGCGATCTGGTCGGGAAATGCATCACGAAAGAAGCCGGAGATGCGCAATGTCACGTCGACGCGCGGCCGTCCCAGCACCGAAACGGGCAGGATTTCATAGCCCGTCACCCGGCGGGAGGCCATATCCCAGACAGGCTTGACGCCGATGAGGGCGAGCGCCTGCGCGATATCGTCTCCTCCCGTGCGCATATTGGAGGTGCCCCACGCCGTCAGGCCGAAGGATTTCGGCCATTCACCGTGATCCTGCGTATAGCGTCGGACCAGAAGCTCTGCCGATTTCTGGCCTAGCGCCCAGGCAGCCGGTGTCGGCACGCTGCGGGTATCGACGGAAAAGAAGTTCCTGCCGGTCGGGAGCACGTCGAGACGGCCGCGCGTCGGCGCCCCGGACGGCCCCGGCTCGACAAAGCGCCCGTCCAGCGCCGCCAGCAAACCGTTGATCTCGTTGGCCCCGCAACGGTCGATGGCAGGGGCGATCTCCTGTTCTATCCCTTCAAGGACCGCGGCGGTTGCCGGCCAACCATACGGGCAGCCAAGTTCGCCGCTTACGAAGCTGGCGGACAATAGTTCTATCCGCTCGACGACATCGCCGTTGGTCCGCCACGGATCGGCGGACACCGCCTGCAACATTTCCGGCCTCGGACCTTCCCACGGCGCGGCCATGTCGCAATCCAGCGGGTCGATATCCAGTTCCAGATCAGCGGCGATGGCGCGCTGCAGGCTCTTGTCGCGTCCTTCGCCGGAATGACGCGACACTCGAGAGAGCGCGACGATCAGGTCGGTCTTCAGGCGCCCCTGCGGCGATTGCCCGAATATGTGCAGACCGTCGCGGATCTGCATTTCCTTCAGGTCGCAGAGATAGGCGTCGAGCTTCTGCAGCGCCAGATCGTCAGCGTCATGCCCATGGATGCCCGCATCGTGATCGAGGCCGATGTCCCGCACCAAATCCAGAATCTGCGCTTTCAATCGCACCAGTCGGCGAGGATCGACGCCCGAAGCTTCGTAATATTCATCCACCAGCGCTTCGAGGTCCTTCAACGGACCATAGCTCTCAGCCCTCGTCAGCGGCGGTGTCAGATGGTCGATGATGACTGCCGAAGCGCGGCGCTTCGCCTGCGTGCCCTCGCCCGGGTCGTTGACGATAAACGGGTAGATGTGGGGCAATGACCCGAGCGCAGCCTCCGGATAGCACGCATTCGACAGTGCAAGAGACTTGCCGGGCAGCCATTCAAGATTGCCATGCTTGCCAACGTGAACGACGGCGTGGGCCGCATAGATAAGGCGCAGAAAGGCATAAAAGGCGAAATAGCCATGCGGCGGAACAAGGTCGGGCGAGTGGTAGCTCTCTTTTGGGTCTATATTGAAGCCTCGCGCCGGCTGGATGCCAACCAATGTGCCGCCAAACCTGCAAATAGGCAGCGCGAATAGTCCCTTGGAGCAGATAAAGAACGGGTCCGATTCAGGTGCGCCCCATCTCGCCGTTACCTCGGCCTGAACCTTTTCCGGAAGCGACCGGAAGAAATCCCTGTAATCATTGACGGAAATCGTCTCACGCACCTCGCGGCCACGAATCCCGGCATTGGTCGGACCTGCACCAAGCTGCCGCAGCAGAGCCTCTCCATCCGGCGGCAGATCACTCACAGCATAACCCGCCTCACGCATGGCGCCGAGTATTCCCAACGTACTGGCCGGCGTGTCGAGACCAACGCCATTGCCTACCCTGCCATCGCGGCTTGGATAATTGGCCATGACCAGCGCCACGCGCCTCGCTTGCGGCGCGGAAGCGCGGAGCCTGGCCCAATTGGCGGCAAGATCAGCCACGAATTCGACGCGATCGGCGAGCGGCTCGTGCGAGACGATATTCGCTTCGACATTCTCGTCATATTGCCGGGCGGATTTGAACGAAACCGCGCGCGCAAGAACGCGGCCGTCAACCTCCGGCAGGGCGACATTCATGGCAAGGTCACGTGCCGATAGTCCCTGCCCTGCTTCCTGCCACTGCTCGCGGCTCGAACCCGAGAAAATGACCTGGAGGACGATTGCTCCGTCCTTCTCGAGCACCGTTGGCTTGCGGGCGCTGCCCGGTGCGGAAACCGCAAAACCGGTTGCGTTGAGCACGACGGCCGGAGACGCCTGTTCAAACAGCGTCTCTACGATGGCAACGGACACCGCATCCTTGAGACTGGCGACAAAGATCGGCAGCGGATTGAGCCCTTTCGCCAACAGCGCCGCGACAAGCGCCTCGACGGGCCGGGTCTGTCCGCTTTGTACGAGCGCCCGGTAAAAGCAGATGCCTATGACGGGTGCGCCTACCTGCCAATGTCTGGAAACATCATCCAATGCCGGAGCTGCAAGCTCAGGCCACCACAGTCCGGCCTTGAGCAGCGGCGAAGCCTCCTCGGGCCTCTCCGAACCATGGACGAGGGAAGCGCAATAGTCGAGAAAACGGCGCGAATTCTGCTCCCCTCCCTCAAGAAGATAGTGCCAGAGTGCGTCGCGATCGGCCTGCGGGAGCGTCGAGAACCTGTCGAGGCCCGGATCGGGCTTGTCGTCGCCGGGCAGAACGGCAAGCATGATCTTGTGATTGACCGCGCAGGCGTGCAGCGCCTCCAGCCCATAGGGCCAGTAGCTTTCGCCGCCTATGATGCGGACGATGATGAGCCGGGCGTGACGGGCAGTACGCTCGACATAGGCATCGACCGACATTGGATGGCTCAATGCCATCATGTTTGCCAGACGCAGCGAAAAGCCGGCCTCGCCGCGCCGGGCCGAAGCCAGGCTGGCGAGTTCCGTATCGGCAGCCGAGAGAAATACGACATCGCCCGGGGTCTGCCCAAGGTCGATCGCTTCATTGCCCTCGGCAATCGTGCCTTTCTGCGCCAGCAACAAATGCATATCTGATATCCGTCAGGCTGCGGCAGACTGGATCGCCGCCTCTATGGCCGCGTTGTCTATATCGTGCAGGCCGATGACGACAAGCTTCGTCTCCCTCGCCTCGCCGGGATTCCAGCTCCGGTCGAAATAATGCTCGATCCGCCGGCCCACCGCCTGGATGACGAGACGCATCGGCTTGCCCGGCACGTCCACGAAGCCTTTCAAACGAAGGATATCATGGCCCGCGATCACGTCCTTCAGCTTCTCGATGAAGGGTTTCGGATCGGCAACCGGGCCAAGACCCACGACAAAGCTCTCGAACTCATCATGATCGTGCTCCTCGCCGGCCTCATGTTCAAGCTCGTGATGCGATTTCCTGTTGGCGATATCTTCTTCCGTGCCGACGCCGAGCCCGAGCAGCAATTGCGTGCTGAGCTTGCCGAAGCTTGCCGGCACCATGTTGAGCGATCGGCTCGACCGGCTCTGCACGTCGCTTTTGACGCTGGCCAGTCCGGTCTCGCTGATCAAATCCGCCTTGTTGAGAACGATAAGGTCGGCCGCCCTGATCTGATCTTCGAACAGCTCCTCCAACGGGCTCTCATGATCGAGCGATTCGTCCTGCGCCCTTTGTGCATCGACCTTGCCGTGATCATCTGCAAAACGGCCCTCGGAGACCGCAGCGGCATCGATGACCGTCACAACGCCATCGACGGTGACCTGCGTCTTGATTTCCGGCCAATTGAAGGCTGCCACCAGCGGCTGGGGTAGTGCCAGGCCGGACGTCTCGATGACGATATGATCAGGCCGATCCTCGCGGTCCAACAGCTTGGTCATTGTCGGAATGAAGTCATCGGCCACGGTGCAGCATATGCAGCCATTGTTGAGTTCGATGACGTCCTCGTCCCGGCAGGCTTCGATGCCGCAGCCCTTGAGCAGTCCGCCATCGACGCCGAGATCGCCAAATTCGTTGATGATCAGCGCGATACGCTTGCCATCTGCGTTTTCCAGCAGATTGCGGATCATCGTCGTCTTGCCCGATCCTAGAAAACCAGTGATTACCGTCGCCGGAATCTTGTGCCCCTGCATTTCATTATCCCTTCATTTTGAGCGGCAGCCCGGCTGCCAGAAAATAAACACTCGCGGCAACCTTGGCCACCGCCTGGTGGAGCCTGCCGGCATGGTCGCGGAAATCGCGCGCCATGCGGTTCTCCGGCACGATGCCGAGGCCCACTTCGTTCGATACGAGCAACGTCGCGCCTTCCAGCTTGGGCAGCAGCGCGACGAACCGCGCAATTTCCTCGTCCACATCCTTTTCAGCCATCATGAGGTTTGTCAGCCATAGCGTCAGGCAATCGACGAGAACCACATTCTCCGCCCCGCAATTCGCCTCCAGCGCCGCAACGAGATCGAGCGGCTCTTCTACCGTCACCCACGAAGCGCCACGTCCTTGTCGGTGAAGCGCGATACGCTGTGTCATCTCCTCATCCCAGGCACGCCCGGTTGCGATATAGACGAAGCGCTTGCCTGAACTTTCGGCTAGTCCTTCGGCAAAGCTCGACTTGCCGGACCGCGCGCCGCCAAGCACGAGCGTGCAGCCGCGATCCAGTTCATGCATCAGACTTCAAGCTCCGATTGAGCGTAAGTCTGCAGGAGCCAGCCCAGCGAGATACCGAGTACGGCCCAGAAGAAGAGGTTCGTCGCCAACGTCGATACGGCAAATTCCGATGCCAGCGTCGGCGGAACCGGCGAGGTGAGATTATCGGGCTCGGGCGCGCCGTAGAGATGAGGCGCGACGATGAGCGCAATGCCGGCGATCTTCGCCCAGATGAAATCTTTAAGCACGATCAGATAGAGGCCGCCGGCCGTGAGCAGAACTGTGACCAGCCACCAGGTCTGACGGGCCGCGAGATCGGCAGCGGGCATTGCGGGCAGTTCCGGCGCAAGGCTGAAAGCGGGTGCGAAGTTGAAGATGAAGAACCCTGCCAGACCCCAATAGACGCCGTTCTGCAACGTGATGCGACGGCCGAGAAACAGGGCGGCTGCGCCGGTCACCAGTGCAAAGCCCGCACCCGCAACGAGATTGATCAGCAAGGTATTGCCAAGCCGTCCTAACGGGAGTTCTGCCCCGGCCTCCTCGGCATGTTCATGCGGCGTCGCAGCGGCACCCTGCGCCGCATGGTCCGATTCGTGCGAATGCCCGCCCTCGCCTTCGAATTGTTCGGCGTGCAGGATCAGAGGTACGTTTCGGACATACATGGCCGGCGTGAGAAGGATACCGGCGAACAATCCGGCCACGATTGTAGCCAGAAGATATTTTACCAACATGGTTTCAGTCCCCATCGGAATACGATTGTGCCGATACCGCAACGATATCGGTCAAAACCGCAGGTTTTTCGGCAATCAAGCGCGCTAAAGAATCAGATTCAGCTTCGGCTCAGTGGCAGGGAAAACCGTAGGAATGGCGCGTATCATGCGCGGTATCGTGCAGCATGTCGGAATGGGCCATGCCGACGCCATAAATGATGAAGACACCGAGCAGCAGCGAGACGACAGCGGTCGTCATACGCGAAGCAAGCGGTATGGAAATCGTATTCGAAGTAGAAGTGGCAGCCATAACAACCTCCGTGCAGGGCCAGAAGGGACAATCCTTCGGTTCTGGGCATTATTGCCCTTTGACTGGCAGGTCTCCTGGCTCGCGGGTCATAAGATCCTTGCCTCCTTCCCGGTTTCCCAGTGGCTGCTGCAAGCGCTTCGGCTCGCAGCGATGGCATGATCCTATCCGCTCTACAGTCGCGGGGTCGGCTACGGTTGGACCGCCCTGATGGGTACGGTCGTCGTATTCCCTTTTGATCCCTAAGCCTTTGGCCAAGCGGGAACCAATCAATCCCGAACGTTAGTCACCAAGCGCGCGAAATGTCAAAACAAATCCGCCATGGCCTTCACCGGGAGATCGAACTGACGGAAAGGAGCGCATCGATGTCCAGAACCTGCTCGAGTTGCGCGGCGATGGCGTCAAGGGCGAGTTCCACGCCTGCCTTGTAATTCGACGGTTCCGCCACAACTCCCATCGAACGCAGAAACTGCGTCCTGAAATCGTCGGCGCCGAACAATCCATGGAGATAGGTTCCGAAAACCTTGCCGTCAGCGGAAGTCGCTCCATCATCGATCCCATTGATACGCGTCGCAGGCCGGGTGCAATCGGGCCCGGCAGTCCTGCCGAGATGGATTTCATATCCCTCCAGCGGCAAGTCGAAATGCAGCGAATGCGCCGTCACATTGCGCACGGTCTTTTCAGGCTCCATGATGGTCGTGACGTCGAGAAAACCAAGACCATCGACCTCTCGCGCAGGTCCCTCGATGCCGTCAGGGTCGAATATGCTGCGCCCAAGCATCTGGTAGCCGCCACAAATGCCGACAATCGTGCCTCCCCGCCGGCGATGGAGATGAAGATCCTGATCCCAGCCATTCGCTTTCAACTGCTGAAGATCGCCGATGGTGGATTTGGAGCCCGGAATGATGACAAGGCCGGCATCGGCCGGTATCCGCTCGCCTCGGTGCACCCAATTGAGTTCGACGGCCGGCTCGCTGCCGAGTGGATCAAGATCGTCGAAATTCGCGATCCGGTCGAGCACCAGCACGGCGATTTTCAGCGCGGGGCCGGCACTTCGGGTCAGCCGCTCCAGCACGACCGAATCCTCCGCCGGCAGGCGCGCCGCATCCTTGAGCCATGGAACAACGCCGAAGGAACGCCAGCCGGTAAAATCGGTGATCGATTTCAACCCTTCGTCGAACAGCGATACGTCGCCGCGAAACTTGTTTATGATATAGCCGGCGATCATGCCGCGATCCTCTTGCGGCAAAATGGTGTGTGTACCGACGATGGACGCGATGACACCGCCACGGTCGATATCGCCGACGAGCACCACCGGAACACCGGCGCGCGTTGCAAAGCCCATATTGGCGATGTCTCCCGCCCGCAGGTTGATCTCGGCCGGCGATCCCGCCCCTTCGACTATGACCAGGTCGGCGCCCTCCCCGACCCTGCCCCATGATTCCATGACGGCTTCCATCAGGGTGGATTTGAAGGTCTGGTAGTCCTTGCCGCGAGCGCTGCCCCTCACCTTGCCGTGGACGACGACCTGGCTGCCGGTTTCCGATTGCGGTTTCAGGAGTACAGGATTCATATGCACGGACGAGGGAACGCCGCAGGCCAGCGCCTGCAGCCATTGCGCGCGCCCGATTTCGCCGCCATCATCGCTGACCGCTGCATTGTTCGACATGTTCTGCGGCTTGAATGGCCGAACCTTCAAGCCGCGATTGCGTGCCAGGCGGCACAAACCGGCTACCAGTACCGATTTGCCAACGTCCGAGCCTGTTCCCTGTAACATGATTGCGCGTGTCATGGGCTCTGAGTAGCGGATATGTCTTTCTCTTCCTAGCCCCATGCAGGCCGTTGCGCGCATCGACACTTTGGATAGAGTGGGTCGTGGGTTGGAGGAAACAATGGACGCAGCCGCAGACGTCGCGCCGGTTCAGTTCGAACTGAACGAAGATCAAATTGCAATTCAGGATATGGCAAGGTCGTTTGCCGCCGACAGGGTCGCTCCGAACGCGCTCGCCTGGGATCGGGACAGGCATTTTCCGATCGAGATCATCAAGGAGACGGGGCCGCTCGGCATGGGCGGCATCTATGTGCGCGAGGATGTCGGCGGATCGGGCCTGGCGCGTCTCGACGCCGTGCTGATCTTCGAGGCGCTCGCTGCCGCCTGTCCGGCATTTTCGGCCTTCATATCCATCCACAACATGGCGACGTGGATGATCGACCGCTTCGGAGACGAGGACCAGCGGCGGCAATATGTACCGGGCCTGACGGCCATGGAGCAATTGGCCAGCTATTGTCTCACGGAGCCCGGCTCAGGATCGGATGCAGCCGCCTTGAAGACCACGGCGATCAGGCAAGGCGACGAATATGTTCTGAACGGCGCCAAGCAGTTCATTTCCGGCGCGGGCGACAGCGATCTCTATGTGACGATGGTGCGAACCGGTGGCGAAGGCGCGAAAGGCATATCGGCATTCATCATACCAAAGGATGCGCCCGGCCTCTCCTTTGGAGCCAATGAACACAAGATGGGGTGGAACGCGCAATCGACGCGCACGGTGACTTTCGACGATTGCCGGGTGCCTGTCCGAAACAGGATAGGCGAGGAAGGCGAAGGCTTCCGCATCGCCATGGGCGGGCTCGACGGCGGCCGGCTCAACATCGCCGCCTGTTCGCTCGGCGGCGCACAATCGGCGCTCGACAAGGCCCTCGCCTACGCCGCCGAACGCAAGGCATTCGGCAAGGCGATCAACCAGTTCCAGGCGTTGCAATTCAAGCTCGCCGATATGGAAACGGACATCTCCGCTGCACGGGTACTGCTCTATACGGCTGCGGCCAAGCTCGACCGCAAGGCACATGATGCCTCGAAATGGTCCGCCATGGCCAAGCGCTTCGTTACCGATGCAGGCTTCGCCATCGCAAATGATGCGCTGCAGATTCATGGCGGCTATGGATATCTGCACGACTACGGAATCGAAAAAATCGTTCGCGACTTGCGCGTGCATCAGATACTCGAGGGCACGAACGAGATCATGCGTGTCATCATCGCACGGCATATGATCGATCGGTGACTGTTCAGCGAGGGAGGAAAGCGCGATGACGACAATCGCATTTATCGGATTGGGACATATGGGCAATCCGATGGCCGCAAATCTGGTGAAGGCTGGGCACAAGGTGCTTGGGTTCGATCTGATGCCCGAAAACCTCGCTACGGCCGAGGCGAATGGTGTCGTCATTGCAGCGAGTGCCGAGGATGCTGTTGCGGAAGCCGAAGCCATCATAACCATGCTGCCGGCAGGCAAACATGTGCTTTCCGTCTATGAGGCAATCGCCAAGCGGGCCCCGAAAGGCAGCCTCCTCATCGATTCCTCGACCATTGACGTCGCTTCGGCGCGGAAAGCGCATGAGATCGCCCGCGAAAACGGCTTGCGCTCGGTCGATGCACCGGTTTCGGGCGGCATCGGTGGCGCGGCAGCCGGAACGCTGACCTTCATGGTCGGCGGCGCCCCGGAGGCTTTCGCCGCGGCGGAACCTCTCCTCAAGAACATGGGAGCCCGCATCGTCCATTGTGGCGACGCCGGAAACGGCCAGGCCGCAAAGATCTGCAACAACATGATCCTTGGCATTTCCATGATTGGGGTCAGCGAGGCTTTCGCCCTGGCAGAGAAGCTCGGCCTCTCCCATCAGGCACTTTTCGACGTCGCGTCCACATCGTCCGGCCAGTGCTGGTCGCTGACGACCTATTGCCCGGTACCGGGTCCGGTCCCGACATCTCCTGCCAACAACGACTATAAACCGGGATTTGCCGCTGCGCTGATGCTGAAAGACCTCAAGCTTTCCCAGGAGGCAGCGGCCAGTGTCCATGTCGCGACACCACTCGGAGCGCATGCGGAAGAAATCTATGCGGCTTTCGCGGCGGCCGGAAATGAAGGCTCCGATTTCTCGGGCATCGTCAATTATCTGCGCCAGGCCGAACGGCGCGACTAGTTGCACGTTGCAGCGCCAGTTCCGCTGCGGCTGATAACCTTGCGGTAACGATGTGCAGGTAAAACTTTATCCGGAGCTGCAAAGCCCCTACTCCGGATCAGGTACTGCGTACCGGAGTCCTGCTTCCTAGACGGCAGGATACCAAGCTTCTGGCTTTAAAAAGACCGCGCTGTGCCGTGCATGGGGCGGTTTTTTTTGCGTTCAGACGTGAAAAAGCGGCGCCGAGTAAGCGCCGCCAAGATGACGAACTGAATGGGTATTGCCGGCGGTCGTGTACCTCCAGCTGGTTCCGCAGGTGTCAGCCTGCCGAACGGGTCCAAATGAAGGAGAGCGCGGAAGCCAGACCGCTCTTCTCATTGGCGCGCGCCATGTCGCGCTTTTCAGTTGCATTCCAGGCGATGTGAACGCGGTTGTTGCGATTGAAGATATAGAGCATTTCTGCACCCTAAAAACGAAGTGGTTGTTGCACTCCAAATGCGCTCTTTGCTTAAACTTTGATCAGGGAAATTCGTCACGACGTGTCGCATTTACGGTACCGGCTCATGCATTTTTGCATACCAGCTATGCGCGAGGCCGCAAAAACCGCCCGCGGCACGGGAACTCGTCATCAACCGGCGCAGAATTTGAGCATGGCGCTATCAGATAAGCCAGTAATCCACAAGCAATCGCCTTCCGAGGACGCCGATATGGACCCGCCATTACTAGCTTTCAGCCAGCTTCGCGACATCGGAGGGGCGTCCAGGATAAAGAAAATGGCTTAAAGCGTTGATCTTTCATCTATTGCTTTGTTACGATGTTCACATGAGCATTCTTGTACTGGCACTCAGTCATTTTACAGGCGTCGTTATATCGACAGGCATTGTCGCGTTAGACCGCATTTATTCAGTGGAACCATTGCATTCTGCCGGGATAATAATGCCAAATGGCACAAGCGAAGCTGGGTGAGGCAGTACCAGCAGTAATTCGCGTAAGGGTGAACTGTCCAAAGAGTGGGAGACTACCATCATGAAGAAGCTATTGGCTTCGACTATATTGGTCACAGGCCTTCTGGGTTATGCCGGAACGGCATCAGCGGCCGAAGACTGCGGTACCGTGACGATCGCAAACATGAACTGGCAATCGGCTGAAGCTCTCGCCAATCTCGACAAGATCATTCTGTCGGAAGGTTATGGCTGCGATGCCGAACTTGTGGCCGGCGACACCGTTCCAACCTTCACCTCCATGATCGAAAAAGGCGAGCCGGACATCGCACCGGAAGGCTGGCTCAATGCCGTTCGTGAGCCGCTCGAGAAAGCCGTCAAGGAAGGCAAGCTGGTCTATGCAGCACCCGCAATTACCGAGGGTGGCACCGAGAGCTGGTGGGTACCGAAATATTTTGCGGACGCACATCCGGAGATCAAGACTATCGCTGATGCGATGAAACATCCGGAGCTCTTCCCCTCGCCGGAAGATCCCAAGAAGGGTGCTGTCTACAATTGCCCCTCCGGTTGGGCATGCCAGATCACGACAACGAATTTCTTCAAGGCCTATGAAGGCGAGAAGAACGGCTTCACGCTGGTTGATACGGGTTCTGCCGCCGGCCTCGATGGCTCTATTGCCAAGGCCTATGAGCGCAAGGAACCATGGCTCGGCTATTACTGGGGCCCAACGGCGATCCTCGGAAAATATCCCATGGTCAAACTGGACAACGGCGTGGCTTGGGACGAGAAGGAATGGAACCGTTGCAATGCCATCGCGGATTGCCCGGATCCCAAGCCGAACGGCTGGCCCATTGCCGACATCTACACGATCGTGACGAAGAAATTCGCTGATCGTGCCGGCCCCGCCTTCGAATATTTGAAGAAGCGGCAGATTTCCACCGAAGACGCCAACAAGCTCCTGGCATGGATGGTGGACAATCAGGCCACCGGTGAAGATGGCGCCAAATACTACCTCAAGAACAATGAGGCGACCTGGGCCAGTTGGGTTTCGCCGGAAGCTGCCGAGAAAATCAAGGCCGCAGTACAGTAATTTGCATGCGGCGGAGCAAGACTCCGCCGCACCCGCAAGCTTGGACAGTTGAGCCGCAACGCTCAGCTATGAATTTGCTATGACGAGCCGCGTTGTGGCCGAAGAAGGGGGTACCAACAAATGGATTGGTTCTACTCATTCCCGAATATGAATGACGATACGCTGCGCAATCTGAAAAAGACGATGGATGAGGGCTTCAAGGCTTTCACGCGCAGTTATGGCGACGTCATCGAAACATTCTTTCGGCCGCTGCAATATTTCCTGATCCAGGCCGAAAAGTTCATGACCACGACGCCGTGGCCAATCATGATCGTCCTGATAGCGGGGATTGCATGGCTCGCGAGCCGCAACTGGAAGATCGTCGGCGGCACCATCATCACCCTCCTCCTCATCGGCTATTTCGACATGTGGAGCGACGCGATGAAGACCATCGCGATGATATTTGTCGGCACCGTCGTGTCCATCGTCGTCGGCATTCCCATCGGCATCATCATGGCTCGCTCGGACAGTTTCCAGCGTTTGGTCAATCCGATACTCGATGTGATGCAGACCATGCCGAGTTTCGTCTACCTCATACCCGTCGTCATGCTTCTTGGTATCGGCAAGGTGCCCGGCCTTATCGCGGTCGTCATCTACGCGATCCCGCCAATGATACGCCTGACCAATCTCGGCATCAGGCTCGTCGACAAGGACGTTCTCGAAGCGGCCGACGCCTTCGGCTCCTCCAGTTGGCAGAGGCTGAAAAACGTCCAGATTCCGCTCGCCCTGCCCACGATCATGGCCGGCATCAACCAGACCATCATGATGGCGCTGGCAATGGTGGTCATCGCTTCGATGATCGGCGTGCAGGGACTAGGCCAGCCGGTTCTGCGCTCCGTCAACGGCCAGTTCTTTTCCCTTGGGCTATTCAACGGTCTTGCCATCGTAGGCATTGCCATCATTTTTGACCGCGTCAGTCAGGCCTATGGCAAGCGTCTGCAGAAGCATCAAGAGGTCGTACATGGCTAATCCATCACCACAGCACGCTGGCATCAGGATCAAGAATCTCTACAAGATCTTCGGCCAGCGTCCTTCCGCCCATGTCGAGGCCGTCAAGAACGGCATGACGAAAGCTGAGCTCAATGAGAAGCACGCCCACGTGCTCGGATTGCGTGATATCAACATCGATATGCCAGCCGGTTGTATTCAGGTTGTCATGGGGCTTTCCGGTTCGGGCAAGTCCACGCTGATCCGTCACATCAACCGTTTGATAGACCCAACGGCCGGCGAAGTCATTATCGATGGCGATGATGTCTGCAAGATGAACGAGAATGAATTGCGCCAGTTCCGGCGGCACAAGACCGCCATGGTGTTCCAGAAGTTCGCCCTGCTCCCGCACCGCACGGTGCTGGACAATACGGTCTACGGCCTGGAAATACAGGGATTGTCCCGCACGAAGCAGGAAGAGCAGGCCCGGCGCTGGATCGAACGTGTCGGACTCAAAGGCTTTGAGGACAATTATCCCAACCAGCTTTCCGGCGGCATGCAGCAACGCGTCGGCCTCGCACGAGCGCTGACCAATGACGCGCCGATTCTCCTGATGGACGAGGCCTTTTCGGCGCTCGATCCGCTTATCCGCATGGATATGCAATCGGTCCTGCTGGATCTCCAGAAGGAAATCAAGAAGACGGTCGTCTTCATCACCCACGATCTTGACGAGGCACTGCGCCTCGGCGACCGCATCGCGATCCTTCGTGATGGGGAAATCGTTCAGCAGGGAACAGGACAGGATATCGTCCTTCAGCCCGCCGATGAATATATCTCGAGCTTCGTAAAGGAAGTGAATCGCGGCCGCGTCATCATGGTCGACACGATAGCAACGACCGGTGCCACGCCTCCCGATCTAGGCAGCGTAACGGTCAAGTCCGGTACGATCTTGGAGGATGCCGCCAAGACCATGACCGACGCCAACCAGCAATATGCAACGGTGGTGGACGAGTCCGGCAAGAGCATCGGCGTCATCAGCATGAACAGTCTTATCCAGGCGATGGTGACCCCGATCAGCCATCTCAGCGCAGCCGCGGAATAGCTCGCCGCGTATCCCATTCCGGCCGCCGGCCGGCATCGTCGTCGCACCAAGTTTCGGCAATCGCCATGTCGCTTCCCTCGCGCTGAGCGTCGTTCAGGCCACGCATCTTTTGCGGTCGCTTGGCGATATTGAAAGCCACACCATCAGGTGCGATTGAGGGCATGGCAATGAGCGAATCCGCAACGGGAACCGATAGCGAAAAACAGGCACATGGCAGGCGTGGCGGACGGGCAAGGCCCCGCGATGTCGCAAGCGGCCCATTCGACCAGCCACCCTTCCGCCAGCTTCGCATTCCGATCACGCCGACCAAGATCGTTTCCGACGACGAACTGGAATCGATCCACAATGCTTCCCTGCAGGTCCTGCGGGAAATCGGTGTCGATGTCCTCCACGACGGCGCGCGCGAAATCATGAAGCAAGCCGGCGCCGATATCGTCCCAGGCAGCATGCGCGTGCGTTTCGACCCGGATATGATCCTTGAGCATGTCGGCCATGCGCCTTCTGAATTCACGATGCACGCGCGCAACCCGGCGCATAATGTGCGCTTCGGTGGCAATAATCTCATCTTCGCCCAGATGGGTTCTGCGCCAAATTGCTCCGACACCGACAATGGCAGGCGCTCGGGAAACCAGGCGGACTTTCGCAATTTCCTCAAGCTCGCCCAGATGCATAATATCATCAACATGAGCGGCGGCTATCCCGTCGAGCCCATCGACATCCATCCATCGGTTCGGCACCTCGAATGTATCAGAGACCTTGCCACCCTCACCGACAAGGCATTCCACATCTATTCGCTCGGCAAGGAGCGAAATGAGGATGGAATAGAGATTGCGCGGCTGGCTCGGGGGATAAGCCGCGAACAATTGCAGGACGAACCGTCGTGCTACACCATCATCAATACGAATTCACCGTTGAGGCTCGATATCCCGATGATGGAAGGCATCATCCAGATGTCGGGCAATGGCCAGCTCGTCATCGTCACCCCGTTCACCCTGGCCGGAGCAATGGCCCCGGTTACCATTGCCGGCGCCCTCGTGCAGCAGAATGCCGAGGCATTGGCGGGCATCGCCTTCACGCAGATGGTCAAGAAGGGCGCTCCCGTCGGCTATGGCGGCTTTACCTCCAATGTGGACATGAAATCCGGTTCACCCGCCTTCGGAACACCCGAATATATGAAGGCGCAGCTCATCGGCGGACAATTGGCGAGACGCTATGGCATCCCCTACCGCACCTCGAACGTCTGCGCCGCCAATACGGTTGATGCGCAGGCCGCCTACGAATCGGTGTTTTCCCTGTGGGGCGCCATTCAGGGCGGAGCAAACTTCATGCTCCACTCCGCCGGCTGGCTCGAAGGCGGCCTTTGCTGTTCATACGAGAAGATGATGCTGGATATCGATCTGCTGCAGATGGTAGCCGAATTTCTGACCCCGTTGGATCTGTCGCAGGATGCGCTTGGCGTGGACGCCATGCGGGATGTCGGCCCAGGCGGGCATTTCTTCGGCACTGCCCATACGCAGTCGCGCTACAAGACGGCATTCTATTCGCCCATCATATCCGACTGGCGGAACTACGAGACATGGCAGGAAGCCGGTTCGCCTACAGCCATCCAGCGCGCCAACCGCCTCTGGAAAGAGCGTCTGGCGACCTATACCAAACCCGCAATCGATCCCGCGATCGAAGAAGAGATCGATGCCTTCGTCGCACGGCGCAAGGCGGAAGGCGGCGCGCCGACGGATTTCTGATTGCTTGAATCAATCTGTCAGCCCCCTGATTCATATTCACATCAAAGAGGCCCAAGCGAATGAAATCGCACGTTAAAGCAGTGGTAATCGGTGGCGGAGTAGTCGGATGTTCGGTGCTGTATCATCTCGCCCGCGCCGGCTGGACAGATGTATTGCTGATCGAGAGATCCGAGCTGACCTCCGGTTCCTCCTGGCATGCGGCCGGCGGGTTCCATACACTGAACGGCGACCCGAACGTCGCGAAACTTCAAGCCTATACCGTCAGTCTCTACAAGGAGATCGAAGAATTGTCCGGGCAGTCCTGTGGCCTGCACCTGACCGGCGGCGTCATGATGGCGGATTCGCCCGAACGAATGGATTTTCTCCGCCTCGCCCACGCGCGCGGCCGCTATCTCGGCATGGACACCGAGCTCATTACCCCATCCGAAGCGCGGGCAATGTTCCCGCTCATGGACGAGTCCAATTTCGTCGGCGCCATGTGGGATCCGGTCGAAGGCCACCTCGATCCTTCCGGCACTACCCATGCCTATGCCAAGGCGGCACGCAAGCTCGGCGCCGATATCTCGCTGCGCAATCGCGTGGTGGAACTGACCCAGGACGCCGATGGCACATGGAACGTGGTAACCGAACAGGGAACGGTGAAAGCCGAGCACGTGGTCAATTGCGGTGGGCTCTGGGCTCGCGAGGTCGGGCGTATGGCGGGGCTCGAACTGCCTGTCCTCGCCATGGAACACATGTATCTCCTGACCGAAGACATGCCGGAAGTCATCGAATTCAATGAATCGACCGGTCGCGAGCTCATCGGTGTCATGGACTTCAAGGGCGAGATCTATACGCGCCAGGAGCGGAACGGCGTCCTGCTCGGCACCTATGAGAAAGCGGCAAAGCCATGGTCGCCCGTCAATACCCCTTGGGATTTCGGCCACGAGTTGCTGGCGCCAGACCTGGATCGTATCGCCCCCTCGCTGGAAGTCGGGTTCCGCCATTTCCCCGGCATCGAAAAGGCCGGCATCAAGCAGATCATCAATGGACCCTTCACATTCGCGCCGGACGGCAACCCGCTCGTCGGCCCCGTCCCGGGCCTCACCAATTACTGGACGGCCTGCGCCGTGATGGCCGGATTCAGCCAGGGCGGCGGCGTTGGCCTGGCGCTCTCCAACTGGATGGTTCACGGCGAACCCGGCTTCGACGTATGGGGAATGGACGTCGCCCGTTTCGGCGAGTGGGCAACCCTGCGCTATACGAATGCCAAGGTGCGCGAAAATTACTCCAGACGCTTCTCCATTCGCTTCCCCAATGAGGAACTCCCGGCAGGCAGACCGCAGCAGACCACGCCGCTCTATGACAGGATGATTGCTCAAAACGCCGTCATGGGCGATTCCTGGGGCCTTGAAACGCCGCTCTGGTTCGCACCGGAGGGCACTGAACCGCGCGATATCGTTTCCTACCACCGCTCCAACGATTTCGACCATGTCGGCAATGAAGTACGGGCAACGCGGCGCAGCGTCGGCGTCACCGAAATCGCAAACTTCGCAAAGTATGAGGTGACGGGTCCCGGCGCCGAAGCCTTCCTGTCCCGGTTGATGACGAACACCATGCCGAGGATCGGACGCCTGGTGCTGACACCCATGTTGAACGAGGATGGAAAACTCATCGGCGACTTCACCATTGCCAAGGCAGCAGAGGACCGGTTCGTCATCTGGGGCTCATCCGCCGCCCAGCGTTATCACATGCGCTGGTTCCAGAAGCACCAGCCGCGCGACGGCTCGGTCCGCATCCACCGTTTCGACCAGACCCTGGTCGGACTGAGCATTGCCGGGCCGAAATCGCGTGACCTGCTCGCCAAACTGGTCGACGAGGATGTCTCGGGTGGCCAGTTCCGCTTCATGGACTATCGCGAGATGGCTGTCGGCGGTGCTCCCTGCCGCGTCAACCGGATCTCCTATACCGGCGACCTCGGCTACGAGATCTGGATGGAGCCGGCCTATCAGCGTCTTGTCTATCAGGCGATCAAGGATGCCGGCGCCGAATATGGCATCGTGGACTTCGGCATGCGCGCCCTGCTCTCGATGCGCCTCGAAAAGAACTTTCCGACCTGGTATCGCGAGCTGCGGCCGATTTATGGCCCCTATGAAGGCTCGATGGATCGCTTCGTCAAGCTGGCCAAGAATGATTTCATCGGACGGGAGCCGGCAGCGAGGGAAAAGGCAGAGTTTGACGCCGGAGGTGACAGCAAGCTTCGCCGCGTATCATTCATCGTCGACGTGCCAACCGGACCGGACGCCGCCGATGTGATGGGCGATGAGCCGATCTGGGCCAAGGTTTCCAAGGATTATGGCATCGTTCAGGCCAGCCACGGCGTCGGTGCGCCGCGCTTCGACGGCAGCGGCAAGACTGTCGCGAATATTGGCGACATCGGTGCAGTACAGGGCGAATGGCGCGTGGTCGGCTGGGTTACCTCGGGCGGTTATGCGCATCATGTCGGCCATTCCATGGCCCAGGGCTATGTGCCGAACGAGCTTGCAGGAAACGAAAGCGCCGGGCTCTTCGAGATCGAAATCCTCGGGAAACGACGCCCTGCCCGCATCAATGTCGAACCGCCCTTTGATCCTTCAGGCGAAAAGCTCCGCGGGTAGCTGCAGCGAGGAGATGAAGGGCAAACCCTTTCGCCTCGCAGTCCAGCCTACGGGTGCCAAGGCGCGCGCCGCCGTCGTGAACTTCAATGCAAGATCCCACGATTTGCAGTCGATCGCGGCGATATCGGCGCGATTTTCGGCAACGGCGTCGATCGATCTGCGATGTCCGCCAGTTTCGACAAGTTCGGAGAATATGCCGAACGAAAGCCCGACTGCAGCAAGATCGCGCTCGAGCGCCAGGTAGCCGGACATGGAATCCCGGCTGTTGAAAGCGAGCCGCTTGCCTCGCATTTTCTCGACAGGCAGCATCGTATTGCCGTCCGCAGGCGCACCGGCACGGACGCCGTCGCCGCGGCGCATGACGAGTACGCTGGAATACAAGGCGCCCTGCCCGCCCTCGATACCCGAATAATCGTCCTGGCCAACCACATGGACGTGGTCCCTCAGGCCAAGTTCCATCGGCCCCCAGCAGGTCTGCGCCAACAATAGCGAAGGGTGCTTCCACAGCACCGGAAGATCAAGCTCGTCCGGCGGCAATGTCGCCGGGTCCGGCGCGATAAGCTCGCCATTCTTGCCGATGATACCGCCAGGCACAGGCGGAAGATCCCCGTTGCGGCGCACGAGGTCGCTCGGCGCGTCAAACCCTGCATCGATCAGCCGCTGACGCAGCAAACCCCACTGCGCGTCGACCTCAGCACGGCGTTCCGGCCAATCATACATTGGCAAAGCGGCAATGAATGGCATCATGTAATGGGCTTCAGTCCTTGGGCGGCTCGGCCGGGATGGGCATGGTTGACCCTCCCTGCATGCTTATACCATGGCGCCGCGGCCGGAAAGCGCGTGCGGGAGCGGGATCGCGCCGCAACACCGGATGAACGACCTCGTGCTTCTTGCGGAAAGCATAGGCCTTCAAAATCTCGAGATAGTTGCGGAACACATAGCCGCCATTCATGCGCTGCCATTCCTCCCGCTGCGCCTGATACAGTTTAGGCAGATCATACCATGGCGCCGTCGGCCGTTTATGGTGGACGAAATGAAGATTGTTGTTGAGGAAAAGCAGTGCCAGGGGTGATTTTTCGACGATGATCGTTCGACCATCCGGCCGCTCCGACCATTGGTGCTCGCAATAGGTGCGAATAGCAATGATCGACAATCCCCAATAGGCGGCAGTCAGGCCATAGAGCCACAATGGAATATCGAAGACGAACCACAGGACCGCGACGAGCGGGATCAGGCTCAGACCATGCAATATCCAGGCGTCGCGGGTCTTGCGTTCGCCACCGAGAACCAGTTGCGTCTCGCTGATGGCAAAGCCGATAACCATTAGGGCCGGCCCGATCGTTACCCGTCCGATCAGCGTATTGTTCCAGTTCAGGAGCCGTTTGATGAATGACGGCAATTTCTCCCAATCGCCCAACGCCCGATAATAGCTCTCCGGATCATCATAGGGGTCTGTGAGCCGCTCATCCGCATGATGTTTCAGATGCAGGTACTTATAGCGGCGATACGGGTAGAAAAGCCCAAGCGGCATTGCCACCAGCAACTCGTTGATAGAGCCGTTCCGCGTCGGGTGGCCATGCAGGACTTCGTGCTGCAGTGAGGAGTGCAAGGCGACCGACACTGCCATGAGTGACAGCGCAAGCAGCGGGCTTACGGGATAAAGATAAAGGCCGGAGGCAAACCACAGCCCGTAGCAAACCAAAACAAGGCCGATCGTCGGCCATTCGATGCGCCGCTTGCCGCGGCGAGATGTATGTCTTTCTGATTCCATGACATTTATCGTCTCATTGTCAGCAAGTGTCAGCAATGAGATTTCCGTAACTGAATGTTGATTTTGCGCACCAAACAGCGCATATGTTGTTCAATATAAACATTCGGAGTGCTTGCAGTGGATAAGAGGGATCTGTCCCGGCTCTTCCAGACTCGGGTGAAAATCCTGCTGGAACGAAGCGGAGAGAACCAATCCTCTTTCGCTGCCTCCATAGGAATCGATCGTTCAGCCCTTTCACAGCTGCTTTCCGGCCAATCAACCCGTCTGCCGCGGGTGGAGACCTTGCTGAACATTGCCGAGAAATATGCTGTGTCGCTGGACTGGCTGCTCGGGCTTAGCCATGATGAAGGCATCACCGGCGAGCTTCGCCCGAGCATGGAGCTGGAAGAGGGTCCGGATAATTTCGAACGTACATTGCTGGTGCGGTGGCACGCCGAGGCGACCGGAAGCAAGATTCGCTACGTTCCCGCCCGTATTCCCGATCTTCTGCGTACCCCTGCGGTCATTTCCTATGAGACCTCGATGGTTCCGCGCGACCCGTCAGTCCAGATGCATGAAACTGCGTTTCGGCTGGACTATAACCGCCAGCCCGGAACGGATATGGAAGTCTGCATGCCGGTGCAGACACTCAATGATTTCGCCTCCGGGCACGGCATATGGGCAGATCTGCCGCAAGACGTTCGAATCGAACAGTTGAAGCACATGGCCGGCCTGGTGGACGAGCTCTATCCGTCGTTCCGGCTGTACCTCTTCGACGGGCGCGAGCGCTATTCGGTGCCCTATACGGTTTTCGGGCCCTATAGAGTGGCGCTTTTCGTCGGAGGCATGTACCTCGTGCTCAACACGACCGAGGCTGTTCTGACGATGCAGCGTCATTTTGACGGGCTTATCCGCGTAGCGCGGATAAATGCTCATGAAACAGCGGCCTATATTGCCGGCCTGAACACAGCCTAGAGATCATCGACGCTTAGATTCGCATTGACCGACATATAAAGACTTGCTTATATCATTATCTAAATCCAACGAAGGAATACTCCGCAATGTCCGTTTCCAATCCTCTTGCCGACCTCATTGCAGAAAAAGGGGTGCTGCTCGCCGACGGAGCCACAGGGACCAACCTGTTCGCCGCCGGACTTGAAGCAGGCGAAGCGCCGGAACTGTGGAACGAGTCGCAGCCGGAGAAAATCCTGGCGCTGCATCAGGGCTTCATCGATGCGGGTGCGGACATCATCCTCACCAACTCCTTCGGCGGAACGAGGCATCGCCTCAAGTTGCATCACGCGCAGGACCGTGTTTTTGCCTTGAACAAGGCGGCTGCGGAACTGGCTCGCGAGGTTGCGGACAAGGCCGGCCGCAAGGTCATCGTTGCCGGATCGGTCGGCCCGACGGGCGAACTTCTTGTCCCGCTTGGCGCACTGACCGAAGAAGACGCGGTCGCAGCCTTCATCGAGCAGTTGGAGGGCCTGAAGGCCGGCGGTGTGGATGTTGCCTGGATTGAAACCATGTCTGCGCCCGGCGAGATAAGGGCCGCAGCCGAAGCGGCCGTGAAGGTCGGCCTCCCTTACGTATATACGGGATCGTTCGATACTGCGGGCAAGACGATGATGGGCCTGCATCCAAAAGACATTCACGGCGTCGTGGACGGCCTCGCGGAACGTCCGGTGGCAGTCGGCGCCAATTGCGGCGTCGGAGCGTCGGACATTCTCGCTTCCCTTTTGGATATGAGCGAATCCGACCCATCTGCAACCATCGTCGTGAAGGGAAATTGCGGCATCCCGGAATTTCGTGGTTCCGAGATTTTCTACTCTGGCACGCCGGAACTCATGTCGGATTATGCACGACTGGCGATCGATGGCGGGGCAAGGATCATCGGCGGCTGCTGTGGCACCTCGTTTGAGCACCTCGCTGCAATGCGGAAGGCGCTCGATACACACAAGGCGGCGGCTCGTCCCACCGTGGAGAGCATCGTTGAGGTAATCGGCCCGATGCGCAACAAGCTGGCCGCGCATGGCGACAATCTGCCGAAGCGGGAGCGGCGGCGCAGGGCCTGACGGGTTCGGCGCTCAGCCCGCGAAAGCCCGCATGTGAAACGCCTGCTGTTCCGGAACATATTCATAACCATCGCCGACCGGACAGGCCAACCTGGCAAGACAGCCACCCATCATGCAGGCCTGATGTTTCTGCCGCAGATGATCGCGGCATCTGTCCACCGCGAAATTTGCGCCATCGAAGGCGCTGACGGGACAGGCTGAAAGGCATGGCTTGTCTCGGCAAGTGGCGCAGGGGTGCGCCTGTTTTGTCGCAGGCTCGATGTCGATGGGATCGCGGAAGAGCAAGGCGCCGCGAAACGCATGCCACAGACCGTATACGGGGTGGATCAGCATGCCGAGTGGCGATTGCGAAATGCCCTCCGCCCGCATGGCCCAACGTTGAAAGGGCATGAAGGGCTTGTCGGATGGAAACACCGCGACTGCGGAATGGTCTGCTGCAATACGGCCCAGAACTTCCTTGGACCAATTGTCCAGCGGATCCGCTTCATGGGAATGGGCAAGGTGCCACCGCCGGAAGCTCGGCCAGATGGAAGAGCCGAAATGGCCAACCATCAGAACGGATCTCACAGGCCCTGCTCGATGACGTGGTGCATCGATATCGCCCTCTTCCAGGACGAACCCGCCACGCACCGACAGGCCAAACTCCTCGAGCCGTGATGTCAATCCGCCGATATCTGGACCACCATCCGGCATGGTCTACCCCTTGACGGCAGTTGCCCACACGTCCTTGTGGATCAGATCGGCCACTTTAGCCCGGCCGTCTTCGGGCTTCTTTCACGTGAATGCGTCGGGCATCGAAGCCTTCTTCTTGGCGATGAACTCCTTCAGGGATTCGTCGATCGCGGGGTCCAGATAGGGCGCCTCATAGGTTTCCAGCCAGCGGCGCGCGAGCTCGTTGGCTCGTTGATCCGCGCGCTTCTCCCCTTCGGCCAGCCATTGTTCGTAGGAGTTGTTGTCGGCCATCGTCGAGCGATAGAACGCGGTCTGGAAATTTGCCTGCGTATGGTCGCAGCCGAGATAGTGGCTACCGGGGCCAACCTGGCGGATTGCATCCATGGCCTGACCGTTTTCCGACAGGTCCACACCTTCCGAGAGCCTTTGGGCCATGCCAAGCTGGTCGATATCCATCATGAACTTCTCATAGGACGACACCAGCCCGCCTTCGAGCCAGCCCGCCGCATGCAGGACGAAGTTCGTGCCTGCAAGCAATGTCGAGTTCAGCGTATTGGCGCTTTCATAGGCAGCCTGGGCATCGGAGACCTTGGAGGCGCAGAGCGACCCGCCTGTACGGAACGGCAGCCCCAGACGGCGCGCGAGCTGCGCAGCGCCATAGGATACGAGAGAAGGCTCGGGCGTGCCGAAGGTCGGGGCGCCCGACTGCATCGATATGGACGAGGCAAAGGTGCCGAAGATAACGGGGGCGCCGGGACGCACCAGCTGGGTGAACGAAGCGCCCGCCAGAACTTCGGCGAGAACCTGTGTCAGCGTCCCGGCCACCGTGACCGGGCTCATTGCGCCGGCGAGAATGAACGGCGTGACAATGCAAGCCTGATTGTTGCGCGCATAGACCTTCAATGCGCCCAGCATGGTTTCGTCGAAAACCATAGGCGAATTTGCATTGATCAGGCTGGTGAGCACGGTGTTCCGGTCAAGGAAATCCTCGCCGAACACCATTTTGCACATCTCGATGGTATCTTCTGCGCGCTCGGGCGCAGTCACCGAGCCCATGAAGGGCTTGTCGGAGTATTTGATGTGCGCATAGATCATGTCCAGATGGCGCTTGTTGACCGGCACGTCGACGGGCTCGCAAACCGTGCCGCCGGAATGATGGATCGAAGGCGCCATATAGGCCAGCTTCACGAAATTCTGGAAATCGGCAATCGTCGCATAGCGCCTGTTGCCATCGAGATCCCGGACGAAGGGCGGGCCGTAGACAGGTGCGAACACAGTGGCATCGCCGCCAATCTGGACCGAACGTTCCGGATTTCGCGCGTGCTGCGTATAGATGGACGGCGCGGTCTTCAACAAGGAACGCGGCAGGCCTTTCGGGAAGTGAACCCGCTCGCCCTTCACGTCGGCGCCCGCTTCCTTCCAGAGCGACAACGCCTCGGCATCGTCGCGGAACTCGATGCCGATCTCTTCCAGCACAGTATCCGCATTGGCTTCGATCAGTGCCAGCCCCTCTTCATCGAGGACATCATAGGTGTGAATCTTCCGCCGGATATAGGTCAGCGATTTGCCGGGGCCGCCGCCCGATCGGGCCGCACGGCGGGCAGCCGCGCCTCCACCGCTTCCCCTGCCGCGACGTCCACTGCCTGCCTCCGCCTCTGCGGGAACATCGATTGGCATTTCCTCGGTCATTAGATTTCTCCGGGCGCATGGCGCCGATAGTTTGATAATGGGCAAATCCTAGCCTTCATACCCGCAATAGCAATTCCGTGTGCGGCACATGATGGCGCATCGGGGACAAATGGCCAGTCGTTTTCGTCATTTACTAGGTCGCATTTAAGCAATGTGTTTTCAGCAACTTGCCCGATATGATAGGGAAACGCCAGAACCGGGTCTCAACGGTGCACAAGTCTGAAAGGAAGCATTTAAATGGCCGATGATGAAATCATTCTTTCGGAGCTTTCCGACGATGAACTCGTCGAGCAGATGCATGACGACCTCTATGACGGCCTGAAGGAAGAAATCGAAGAAGGCACCAATATTCTTCTGGAGCGGGGCTGGGAGCCCTATCGGGTCTTGACCGAAGCTCTGGTCGAAGGCATGCGCATCGTCGGTGAGGATTTCCGCGACGGCATTCTTTTCGTTCCGGAAGTTCTGCTGTCGGCCAATGCCATGAAGGCCGGCATGTCGATATTGCGGCCGCTTCTTGCCGCGACAGGCGCGCCCAAGCAGGGCAAGTTGGTAATCGGCACCGTCAAGGGCGACATCCACGACATCGGCAAGAACCTGGTTGGAATGATGATGGAAGGCGCGGGTTTCGACGTCATCGATCTCGGCATCAACAACCCGGTCGAGAACTATCTGGCCGCCATCGAAGAGCACCAGCCCGATATTCTCGGCATGTCGGCCCTGCTGACGACGACGATGCCTTATATGAAGGTCGTCATCGACACGATGAAGGAAAAAGGCATCCGTGACGATTATGTCGTTCTCGTCGGCGGCGCACCGCTCAACGAAGAATTCGGCAAGGCTGTCGGTGCCGATGCCTATTGCCGCGATGCGGCGGTGGCTGTGGAGACAGCCAAATCATATATGAAGCGCAAGCACAATCAGCTCTAGACGCACAAAATTGAATGGCCGCCGGAGCGGCCATTCAATCGATGGATTGACCCGGTCCTATTCCGCCGAATTGGCGACGCGTTGGCCGGCATTCTGGGTCGCATTCACAGTGTTGGCTGCATCAGCCCCCACACCCCGTATGGTATTTGCACAGCCCGCCAGCGCAATGACTGCGACAACTGCGGCAATTGGAGCAATGCGAGATAGTTTCATGGACTGGGTCTCCCGTTGTGTTAAACTGAATTCAACGTTCGCATAACGCGATGGAGCATTATCGGTTCCATGAATGTTAGCCGCAAGAACAATATTTCGCCCAGCACCGTCAGAGTCATCGCCTGTGGCATGATTGCACGCGAGGTGCTGGCAATTCGCGAATCTCTCGGGCTGGACCATGTGCAGCTTACGTGCCTGCCCGCCGACTTCCATCACCATCCCGATAAAATCCCCGCAGCGGTCGACAGGGCAATCTCCGAGGCCCGCACCGAAGGCATCGACCATGTTTTCGTCGGCTATGCCGATTGCGGCACCGGCGGCCTGCTGGACGAAGTCTGCAAGCGCCACGGCGTGGAGCGCATTGCCGGCCCGCATTGCTTTTCGTTCTATACCGGCAATGCCAAATTCGCCGAGCAATGGGAGGATGACATGACATCATTCTTCATGACCGACTTTCTTGCCCGCCATTTTGAAACCTTCATGGTCAAACCCTTGGGATTGGACCGGCATCCTGAATTGCGGGACATGTATTTCGGGCATTACAAAAAGATGATCTACATGGCGCAGACGGACGACCCGGAGCTCGATCTGAAGGCGGAGCTGGCGGCACAGTTTCTCGGTCTCGCCTATGAACGCCGCTTCACCGGTTATGGCGATCTTCCGTCCGCGCTCGCGAAGGCCGCTTCCGTCCCTTCGTGATCAATCATTGCAGCTCTCTCACAAGGATATGGATCGATGCTTCGTGTCACTTTGATCGTGTCGGCAATGCTTCTTGCCGTGTTACCGGCGAAGGCTGACGGCACCATCCTTAAAATCATCACGCGCCAGGATTCCGAGCGCCTGGCCGGATACGAAACGACCAGGAAACAGGCCCTCGAGGAAGCGCGGCGTGGCTCGGCGCAGGATGTAGCGATTCTGGACGGGATAATCGCCCGACCGGATCTGCCATTTGGCAGCTTCGGCATGACCGGCGACTGGAAGTGCCGGACGCTGAAACTCGGCGGTAATCTGCCGCTGGTTGTCTATGGCTGGTTCAAATGCCGCGTCACCGACGATGGGTCTGGCTGGCAATTGGAGAAACTCACCGGCTCGCAACGAACAAAAGGGCGTTTCTATACCGACGGCGACAATCGCCTCACCTATCTCGGATCAGGCTATATAGCGGGAGAAGCCACCCTGCCCTATGGAAGCGGCGCCGAAACCGACGAAGTCGGCTATGCCTACCGAACCTCCGACGACGCCTTTCGCATCGAGTTTCCCGCGCCCGCCAAAGAGTCCCGATTCAATATATTGGAGCTCGCTCGATAGAAATTCGTCATTGCAATGTCATCATACCCGCGCCATATGCGTCGAAACGCTTGACGAAGATGAGGCTATGACCGCGACAGATGCAGGTGATGATTTGATGTCGGAAGACAAGAAAACCGATGCAATGGCGGACAATGATCCGCGCCCCTTGTCCCAGGTGTTTCAAGATCTTTCGCTATCGGCAACAAGACCCGTATCGTTTACCGAACTCGAAGATGCGTTCACCGATCGGAGCTTCGCCGCCCTTCTGACGTTCTTTGCCATATTGAACCTCATTCCACTGCCGCCGGGCACCGGGATGATCACAGGTATCCCGTTGGTACTTGTATCGGTGCAGATGGTCATGGGACGTGATTCCGTATGGCTGCCCGCTTTCCTGCGCACCAAATCCATATCGCCGGACCGCTTCCGGCAGATGTCCGACAAGGTCGTCCCTCGCCTGCAATGGCTCGAGCGGTTCATCAAGCCAAGAAACTGGCCGTTCGGGCGAAGACAGGGCGATCGCTGGCTCGGCGCCTTCACCACGATACTCGGAATGTCCGTCGTGCTGCCGATGCCGCTTTCGAACTGGCTGCCGGCCTTTGCCACGGCCATTATCGGCATAGCTCTTTGCGAGCGGGACGGCAGGCTGCTCTTCGGTGGGCTGGTCATCGGCGTCGTATCGATCGCTATTGTCGCCGGTTTCGCCTTCATCGCGGCGAGTGTCCTGACCTATCTCGCCAGCTTCTGGCCCTTCTAGGCAGATCGTCACTTTCCGAAGGCCATATCCGGCTGGTTGCGGCGTCGCAAAAACACCATCTGGCAACGTCGCATTTGAGTGCACGCGCGTCGTGCCATAGCTAGCTTGAGCCTTATTTTTCCGGCAAAACGGTCCCTGTCGGAGGATGTGGTGCATGGCTGATCTCATTGTCGTTTATTGGCGGGATATTCCGGCACAAGTCACTGTCAAGAAGGGTCGGCAATCAGCAAAGCGAGAGCTTCCGCTGCGCTTCACCGAAGCTATCGACATGTGTGCGATGCGCATCGGCGCAAAGGATTCCGACGCATATCTGGCCGAATGGCGCCGTGGAGCGCCAGTTGCGGTCAGTGACGATCTTGAAGCAGAAGCGGATAATGCGCTGGCTCGCATCGATCAGGAGTATGACCGGCAGCGCTTGGTAGCCCTCGTACAGGCAGGTGGACATGACAATTCATGAATTGAAAGCGAAGCCAATGAGCAAAATCGCAGCATCTATCGAAGTCGCGGCGCGTCAGGCAATTGAATCGCAAGATCTGCCCGGCCTCTTCCCGGTCGGAACGCGGGTCTACATCACCGACATGGGCACCGACAGCGTCGACACGCTCACTGCTGCGGCGAGGAGAATTCATGATCTCGGCTACAAGCCCGTCCCGCACTTTGCGTCGCGGCGCCTTTCCAGCCGCACCGCGCTGGAAACACGCATCCGCCGCGCTGCCGAGGAGGCAGGCGTTACCGATGTGCTGGTCATAGGCGGTGGTCTGGAGCGTCAGGCCGGAGAATTCTCTTCGACCATGGAAGTGCTCGAAACCGGCTTCTTCGACAAATATGGCATCAAGGAAATGGGCGTGGCCGGCCATCCGGAAGGCAGTCCGGAATTTTCGGACGCGGTGGCATTGCAGGCCCTGCGGTTGAAGAAGAGTTTTGGCGAACGCACCGGAGCCAAGCTTCGTATCGTCACCCAGTTCGGCTTCGATGCCGAACGCTTCATCAATTATGCGGAATCGCTGCGCGAACATGGCATCGACCTGCCGGTGCATCTCGGCGTCGCCGGACCGGCAAAGATCACGACGCTGATAAAATATGCCGCCATGTGCGGCGTCGGCAATTCCATCAGCTTCCTGAAAAAGAATGCCCTCTCCCTGACTGCTCTCGCCACCAGCCATTCGCCAGAGGGCGTGGTGGGGCCGATTGAGCAACATGTGCTCGCGACGGCGGGTTCCGCCATCAAGCAGATCCATATATTCCCCTTTGGTGGCTTGAAGAAATCGTCCGAATGGCTTGTCGATCGGGGTAGCTGGAATCTGGCACCTTCGCATTTCACCGCCGCAAACGCCGCTGCCAACTGAGGTAATTTGAATGACCCGTACGATCGTTGCCTCGGCGACAAGAGAAATCATCATCGGTTTTGACCAGCCCTTCTGTGTGATCGGCGAGCGCATCAATCCCACCGGCCGCAAGAAACTGGCCGCAGAGATGGTCGCGGGCAATTTCGACACGGTGACCAAGGACGCGCTGGAACAGGTGGCGGCAGGTGCAACGATGCTGGATGTCAATGCCGGCGTCACGGCGGTCGATCCGAACGCCACGGAGCCGGACCTTCTCGTCAAGACACTTGAGATCGTGCAGAACCTCGTCGATGTTCCGCTGTCCA
Source organism: Phyllobacterium sp. 0TCS1.6A (assembly GCF_026420825.1). NCBI lineage: Bacteria > Pseudomonadati > Pseudomonadota > Alphaproteobacteria > Hyphomicrobiales > Phyllobacteriaceae > Phyllobacterium > Phyllobacterium sp. 0TCS1.6A. Next base: position 348,047 of record NZ_JAPMAB010000001.1, on the reverse strand, counting down.
TCGACAGTTCCGTCACGGCCGCTATCGAGGCCGCCTTGAGGGTCGCGAAGGGCCGCCCGCTGGTAAATTCCGTCACTGGCGAAGAAGAAAAGCTCGAGGCGATCTTGCCTCTCATCAAGAAATACAATGTCCCGGTCGTGGCGATATCGAATGACGAGACCGGTATTTCGATGGACCCGGACGTCCGCTTTGCCGTCGCCAAGAAGATCGTCGAGCGCGCCGCGGATTTCGGCATTCCCGCGCATGATATCGTCGTTGATCCGCTGGTCATGCCGATCGGGGCCCTCGGAGATGCCGGCAGGCAGGTTTTCGCACTGCTCCGCCGCCTGCGCGAAGAATTGAAGGTCAACACCACGTGCGGCCTCTCGAATATCTCGTTTGGCCTGCCACACAGGCACGGCATCAATGCAGGTTTCATCCCGATGGTCATCGGCGCCGGAATGACGTCGGCCATCATGAACCCGTGCCGGCCGCAGGAGATGGAAGCGGTGCATGCCGCCAATGTCCTCAATGGGACCGACGCCAATTGCACTTACTGGATCAAGAAATACCGCGATCATCAGCCCGCGGCGGCAGGAGCTGCACCGTCGGTGCCAGCGGAGGCCGCTTCGTCCAACGGCGGACGGCGGCGCGGTGGCCGGGAAGCGCGCCGCGGTGCGGCTGTTTGACCGCCTGTGCGCTCAGCGCGTTTACGACTGATATGCAGGCGGGATAAGAGGAGGCGGTAACTCCCGCCCCAGTATTTGGAGCATCGATATTGAATGCACCCGTGAAGACGCCCGAAACAAATAGCAAGGAAGCCCTGGTCCTGTTCATGCCATCGGGAAAGCGCGGACGCTTTCCGGTTGGCACGCCGGTGCTCGACGCCGCCCGCACGCTCGGCGTCTACGTGGAAAGCGTCTGTGGCGGTCGCGGCATATGCGGCCGCTGCCAGGTCGAGGTGCAGGAAGGGCGATTTGCCAAGCACGGCATCACTTCCTCCAATGATCATATTTCCGAGTTCGGCCCCAAGGAGCAGCGATATGCGGAAAAGCGCGACCTCAAAGAGGGGCGCCGTCTTTCCTGTTCTGCCACTATCCTTGGCGATCTTGTGGTCGATGTGCCGCAGGATGTTCAGATAAACGCTCAGATCGTCCGCAAGGCCGCCGACACCCGCGTTATCGAGCGGAATCCGGCGGTGCGGATGTGCTATGTCGAAGTTGAAGAACCCGACATGCACAAGCCTCTCGGCGATCTTGATCGGCTGAAGGCGGCGCTTGAAAGGGAATGGGGGCTGACGGGCATTTCCGTCGATACGCATCTATTGCCGCAGGTACAGAAGATCCTGCGCCAAGGTCAATGGGCCGTCACGGCAGCCATTCACCATGATGAGGAAAGCCTCAGCCCGACCATGATAGCGCTCTATCCGGGGCTGAAGAACGAGGCCTATGGCATCGCCTGCGATATCGGCTCCACCACCATAGCCATGCATTTGTCGTCGCTTCTTTCGGTGCGCACGATCGCCTCGGCCGGCACATCCAACCCGCAGATCCGCTTTGGCGAAGACCTGATGAGCCGCGTGTCATACGTCATGATGAATCCGGATGGACGCGAGTTGATGACGAAGGCGGTTCGTGAAGCCATCAACGGCCTGATAGACAAGGTCTGCGCGGAGGGCGGCGTTGCGCGAGAGGACATCCTCGACAGCGTGTTCGTTGGCAACCCGATCATGCATCACCTCTTCCTCGGCATTGATCCGACCGAGCTTGGCGGTGCTCCGTTCGCCCTCGCCGTCTCCGGTGCAGTTCATACCAAGGCGTCTGAAATCAGCCTGACGATGAACCCGGGCACCCGGCTCTACATGCTGCCTTGCATAGCCGGTCATGTCGGCGCCGATGCCGCCGCCGCCACGCTGGCCGAGGGACCACACCGGCAGGATGAAATGATGCTTCTGGTCGATGTCGGCACCAATGCCGAGATCGTCCTTGGCAATCGCATGAGAACCGTGGCCGCGTCGTCTCCCACCGGTCCGGCATTCGAGGGCGCCGAAATCTCCGGCGGCCAGCGCGCAGCACCGGGGGCGATCGAACGCGTTCGCATCGATCCGCTGACGCTCGAACCCCGCTTTCGTGTCATTGGTACCGAACAATGGTCGGACGAGCCCGGCTTCGCGGAAGCAGTCGCCAAGACCGGTATCACCGGAATTTGCGGATCGGCTATCATCGAGGTCGTGGCCGAGATGTATCTTTCCGGCATCATCTCGGAAGACGGCGTTGTCGATGGTGCCATGGCGGCACGGTCGTCGCGAATAGTCGCTACCGGCCGCACATTCTCATATCTGCTGCATGAGGGATCACCGACGATCACCATCACGCAAAATGACGTTCGCGCCATCCAGCTGGCCAAGGCTGCGCTCTATGCCGGCGTCAAACTCCTGATGGACAAGCTTGGCATCGACCATGTCGACCAGATCCGCTTTGCCGGAGCATTCGGTTCGTTCATCGATCCGAAATATGCGATGGTCCTCGGCCTCATTCCTGACTGTGATCTCGACAAGGTGCAGGCGGTCGGCAATGCCGCCGGTACGGGTGCCCGCATGGCTTTGCTGAACCGCAATTACCGCCGCGAAATCGAAAACGCCGTTACCAGCATCGAAAAGATCGAAACGGCGCTCGAACCGAAGTTCCAGGAGCATTTCGTCTATGCGATGGCCCTGCCGAACAAGGTCGATCCTTTCCCCAAATTGTCAGAGGCCGTCACCCTGCCGCCGCGCAAAAGCCTGTCGGATGGCGCCACGCCTGGCGAAGCCACGCCGCGCCGGCGCTCGCGGGAAGATCGCGCCGCCCGCCGCAACCGGGAATAGGCTTTGACGGCGCAGCAATTTCGGTTAACAAGCGTCGCATTGAAGCTCGGACCTGGATTGCACCTTCCATGATAGCCTGTTTTGATATTGGTGGTTCGGCCATCAAGGCGGCCGCTGCCCACGCGCATGACGACGTACGACCATTGCCGAAAGTGCCGACGCCGTTGAGCGATTTCGACGCCTTCGCCGCGACCATAGGCGAGCTTGCGGACCAGAGCGGCGCCGACCGGTCGCAATTGATCGCGATCTCCATTGCCGGCGTCGTCGATGCGGAAACTGGCCGGATCACCTGCGCCAACATACCGTGCATAGACGGACGCGCGCTCGCCGCCGATCTGAAGGAAAAACTCGGCAGGTCAGTGTTGATTGCCAATGACGCCGATTGTTTTGCGCTGTCCGAGGCGACGGTCGGCGCGGGGGTTGGCCACCGGATCGTCTTTGGCGTGATAATCGGCACCGGCGTCGGCGGTGGCCTCATCATCAACGGGAATATCCATGAGGGCGCCGGCGGTTTTGCCGGAGAATGGGGGCATGGGCCCGTTTCGGCCACGAGTGCAGGCAATCCTCCTGCCAGCATACCGCGCTTTGCGTGCGGTTGCGGCCAGATCGGTTGCATCGATATGGTGGGAGCCGCCCGGGGACTGGAGCGCCTGCATCTTCACCTGCATCAAGCCGCGCTGAGCAGCACCGAAATCATCGAGGCATGGCAGAACGGCGAGGCCACCGCCGCAAGAACGATCGACTGCTATGTCGATATCGTCAGCGCGCCGCTCGCGATGACCATCAATATTGTCGGCGCATCCATCGTTCCAGTAGGTGGCGGCCTTGCCAATTGCATCCCGCTGGTGGAACTGCTCGACAAAGCCGTGCGGCGACGCATCCTCTACAAGACGGACCGCCCCCTGGTGGTACCCGCCAAGCTCAAGGTCGAGCCGGGTCTCGTCGGCGCCGGCATCCTTGGGTTGACGGAGATCGCCAAATGACTGTCCTGCTTGAGGTCTGCGTCGACGATCCGGCAGGTCTCGCGGCCGCCGTGGCCGGTGGGGCAGACCGTATCGAACTCTGTTCCTCGCTGGAGCTCGGCGGGCTCACTCCGACGCCGGGTCTCATTGAACAGGCGGCACGGGTCTCAACGCCCGTCTATGCGATGGTTCGGCCGCGCGCGGGCAATTTCATCTATTCGGACATTGAGCTGGGTGCGATGCTGCACGACATCGCCGCTATCCGTTCGGCGGGACTGGCGGGAGTGGTATTCGGCGCGAATCTCGCCAATGGCGCCCTGGACGAGCGAGCGCTCCGACGCCTGATGGCGGAGGCAACTGGGCTCGGAGTGACCCTGCACCGCGCCTTCGATCTCGTTCCGGATGTGGCCGAAGCAGTCGAAATAGCCGTCGAATTGAAGTTCGAACGCATATTGACGTCCGGCCGCATGCCCACCGCCCTCGAAGGCATGGCAGATCTCGAGGCGACCCACGATTGTGCAGCGGGCCGCATTGCGATCATGCCCGGCTCAGGCGTCAATTTAAGAACTGCGCAAAAACTATTGGAGCACCTGGCTTTTGGCGAAATTCATTCGTCCTGCTCCGTTGCCGCAACGATCGTCAATGAACCGGCCGCAAGACTGGGCTTCGAAACAGCCTCCCGGAAGCGAACGGACGCCGATCTCGTACGAGAGTTGAAAGCCTATTTGCTCAACAGCTGAGCTTGCCAGTCCGTTCATAGCCTTCGAAATAGACGCGCAAATGCTGCGCGACAGCCCGGATATGGGCGCCGGCATCCTTGGCGACCAGCATGCCCAGCTTCGACTCCCCCAGCGGAGGCAATCCATGCTCCGGTCCGAGTTGCACCATATTGTCATCCAGTAGAAACTTGGAGAATGGCGCAACTGCAAGATCAGCTATGATCGCGGCACGCTGCCCCATCGTGTGGGCACTCATATAGGCCACGCGATAATCGCGACCGGCCTTCTCCAGCGATTCAATTGCATTGGCGCGCCATATGCAGCCCTCCTCCCACATCGAGAGCGGCAACGGGTTGCGCTCGTGGGCGGTGCCGCATTTGGCCCCGGCCCAGATGATCTCCTCGGTCATCAGGACCTCGATCTCGTCCAGCTTCGCCAATGTCTCGTTCACATTGACGAGCGTCACGTCCAGGCGCTGTTCGTCGAGCCGCTTTCGCAGGCTGTTGCTTTGGTCGATGACGACATCGACCGTCACGTCCGGATGGGAATCGGCGAAACGCTTCAACACGAAGGGAAGAACGCGCTCCCCGACATCATCAGGCGCGCCGAGCCGCACCACGCCGGAAACGGTCGGCGCAATGAATTTGGCGACGGTTTCCCGGTTGAGTGCCAGCATACGCTTGGCGTAACCAAGCAGAATCTCGCCATTCGGGGTCAGTTTCACCGACCGTGCGTCGCGCTCGAGCAGGACATGACCGAGAATATCCTCGAGCTTCTTGATCTGCATCGAGACAGCCGAGGGAGTGCGAAACACCGCATTGGCGGCGCTCGAAAAACTTCCGGTTTCGGCGATCATCGCGAAAGTACGCAAAACATCCAGATCAAGGATCGGAATTGGGTGATGCATAGGGGCTGACACGGCGCTACTCCATCAATTTTTCTTAATCATATAGTTCGCAAATTTCGTTTGATTGAACATTAGATTAGCCCGATAGTCAAGCCTGAAGAGTTCAACCAACTTATAGCAGGAGAAGGAAATGAGCACTTGCATCGAACTTCATCAGCAACGGGCTGCCACTCCGCTTATCGAGCGGCTCGCCGCCCCGCTTGTTGCCCAAGCCGATTACTCCGTTCGCTTCATCAAAAGCGTCGGAAACCGTGTGCGAAGCATTCATCGCCGCCATGTTACAGAAGCCGCTCTCGACGCGCTGCCCGAGAACATCCGCTGCGATATAGGCTGGCCGGACCTTTACCAGCGCCAGGTCAGCGAATGCGAAAAGCAGCAGCAATAGCCTGGCATGACCGGGGCCGATAACGAACTATCTGCCCCGGTCAGCATAAGTGAAAGCTGTGCGTTTGCGACACAGGGATGGCCACTTCCAATTAGAATAGTTCTATGGTTGTATCTGAAAAAAAGCTTTGTGAGCCTCGGTTGAATGCCGCGAAATATGCTTCAACTGCGACATGGTTCAAAGCCAGATACGGGAACATAGGCTATTATGGATCAAATCGGTCTCAACAAGCGGTCGTTCGTCTTTTTTCTCGTACCCAATTTTTCGATGATCGCTTTTGCCACGGCAATCGAGCCGCTGCGGATCGCGAACCGGATGTTGGGCTACGAGGCCTATCGCTGGCGTCTGGCCTCGGTTGATGCGAGACCGGTCACCGCTTCGAACGGTGTCGAATGCGCGGTCAATTCTTCGCTCGAAGATGAACGGCGGTTCCTGACTGGCGAAGAACGTCCGTCGATGGTCTTCGTCTGCGCCGGCGTACATGTCGAGAAGTTCCAGAACAAGTCCGTATTCGCCTGGCTCCGCGAGGAATTCAATCGGGGCGTCGCTGTTGGCGGGCTATGCACGGGCGCGCACATATTGGCGGCGGCCGGCCTCCTTTCCGGCAAGCGATGCGCGATCCATTGGGAAAACCTGCCGGGTTTTGCCGAAGCATTCCCGAAGGCCGACGTCTATGCCGACCTCTTTGAAGTAGACGGAAACATTTATACCTGCGCCGGCGGAACAGCGGCGTTGGATATGATGTTGAAGCTCATCGGCGATGATTTCGGCGACAATATCGTCAATCGCGTTTGCGAGCAGGCGCTGACCGACCGGGTCCGCAGCCCGCATGACCGGCAGCGACTACCCCTGCGTGCGCGTCTCGGCGTCCAGAATTCCAAGGTGTTGACCATTATCGAATTGATGGAGGCGCGCCTGTCCGAGCCCTTGTCGCTGATCGAGATTGCAGACCATGTGGGCCTGTCGCGGCGGCAGATCGAAAGACTGTTCCGCCAGGAAATGGGCCGGTCCCCAGCGCGCTACTACCTCGAAATACGGCTGGACAGGGCGCGTCATCTCCTGATTCAGTCGTCAATGCCCATTGTCGAAGTTGCGGTCGCCTGCGGCTTCGTTTCCGCCTCGCACTTCTCCAAATGCTATCGCGAACTTTACGGGCGTTCGCCGCAGCAGGAGCGCGCTGACAGAAAACAGCTCATGGCCGCCTGATCATCGGGATTCCCAATCCTGCATCCGGCGTTGCCATATGCGCTCTCCGGACATGCAATCATAGGATTGCGCCTTGGCCTGGGCCAGGATCACAGGTAGCTTTTCGACATCGCTCGATGCCTTCACCACGTCGGGCGTTCTGCCGGCCAGTTCGAGCACGAGCTTTCGGCGGACGGCCTCGGGAAACTGGTCCCACGAGTTCACGGGGATCATGAAGGACCCCGGCCCGCCGATGACACAATTGGTGTAATAGACATCGAGGTCGCGTACCGCCCAGTCAGAATAAAAATTGCCCTGCGTCATCAATGGCAAGCCATTGATGGTGATGCCTTTGGCGAGGACGTCATCTCGTACCGGCGCAACGGGCATGCCGTTATTGTTGGCGCCATCGCCGGACACGTCGATCACCCTTCGAATTCCCTTGAACCCATTGTCATCGAAGAGCCGGCCGCTATATTCGAGCGCACCCGAGATCGAGGTGCGACTCTGCGTCGAAGGTATCGGGCGCATCAAGGCGGTCGCAAAGCTTTCCGCCGTTTCCGCACTGTCGATAATTGTCCAAGGCACGATCACTCGCTGCATGGTGGCCCCGGCCCATTCGACATAGGTCACTGCTACTCGGCCATGAACGCCCTCCCGGATAGCGTCGATGACCTCCTTCTGCCTCAGCGCTGCGATATAGCCTTCGCGCTGGATCTTCTGTTCAAAACTTTCCATGGAGCGCGAAGCATCGACTGCCAGCACAAGTTCCACATCGACGTCGATTTCGTTTGATTGGGCTCGCACGGAGGGGCTGGCAGCCATTGTCGCCAGCACAAGAAAACCGAAGATCGCCTTCTTCCGCATGAACATGCCGGGAAGTGTAGCGCAGTTTTCCCAAGGACAAAGCAGCTTTGCCGCCGTTCACGCTCTGTTGAACGGGCAAGGAATGGGCGCGCCATTCGCGCGCCCACTTGTCTGGAACCCGGGATTAGGCCTTCAGACGTTCATTTTCGGGATCGAACGGCGACTCGGCGATCACGGTGGCCTTGTGATTCTTGCCCAGTATCTTGATCTCCAGCACGGTGCCGAGCGCCGAATGAGCAGGCTTTACCATCGCCAATGCGAGGCTCTTGCCAAGGCGCCAGCCATAACCGCCATGGGTGGCGCGGCCTATCAGTTCGCCCTTGGCATAGATCGGCTCACTGCCGCGGGCGTCCACGTCCGAAACACCGGGGACGTGCACCTCCAGCGTGACGAAGTTCCATCGAATCCCTTCTTCGCGAGCCTTGACCACCGCGTCGCGACCGATGAAATCACCCTTGTTGGGATGGACAAAACGGTCAAGTCCGCTTTCAAACGCGTTGTATTCGATCGAAAGCTCGCGCGGTATGAGCCGGTAGGACTTCTCCACCGCCATTGCCGTCATTGCACGAATGCCGAATGGCTTGATGCCGAATTCGGCGCCCGCCTCAAGCAACATGTCGTAGATCGTTGCCTGTTGCTCGATCGGATGATGCAACTCCCAGCCCAGTTCACCAACGAAATTCACGCGCAACGCGTGAGCGGTGGCGGGTCCCACATTGATCTGCTTGCCTGACAGCCAGGGGAACGCCTCGTTGGAGAGGTCCGCACGGGTCAACTTCTGCAGAACGTCGCGGCTGCGTGGTCCGGCAAGAACAAGAACGCCAAAGGTTGCCGTCAGAGGCCGCAGCGATACCGAGCCGTCATTTGGCAGCAACTTGTAGAGATAATCATGGTCATGGTTCTCGTAGGCACCGGCCGAGACGAGATAGAACCGGCCCGGCGACCATTCATAGACCGTGAACTCCGAACGCACCCCACCCTGATGTGTCAGGAGGTGGCACAGCGCAATCCGGCCCTGCTTCTTTGGGATGCGATTGGCCAGGATGGAATCCAGCCATGCACGCGCTCCGGGTCCGGATACTTCCATCTTGGCGAATGCCGACATGTCGAGGAGACCGACATTGGTCGTCACGTTGCGTACTTCATTGCCGACATGCTCGAAATAATTCGACCGCCTGAACGACCACAATTCCTTGATCTTGCCGTTGGCGTCGGGCATCGGATGGTTCCGGTTCAGGAGAACGTCCGGTTTCTCCAGCTTGCCGACGTCGAGTTCATAGCCCTTTGGCGCAAACCAGTTGGCCCGCTCCCAGCCATAGACGCTGCCGAATACGGCTCCGAGTTCCTTCTGGCGGTCATAGCTGGGCGACCGCTTCAACGGCCGCGCCGCAACGCGCTCTTCGTCCGGGTAGTGGACGGTGAACACATCCGCATAGGCTTCTTCGTTCTTCTCCTTGAGATAGCCTTCGGTCGCGTAGGGTCCGAAGCGCCGCGGATCGACGCCCATCATGTCGATCGAGGGTTCTCCTTCCACGATCCATTCTGCCAGCTGCCAGCCGGCACCACCGGCGGCCGTTACGCCGAAGGAGTGGCCTTCATTGAGCCAGAAATTCTTCAACCGTGGCGCAGGCCCGATGATCGGCGAACCATCTGGCGTATAGGCGATCGCGCCATTATAGACCTTCTTGATCCCGACTTCGCCAAAGGCGGGAACGCGCGCTATGGCCGTTTCGATATAGGGCTCGAGGCGCTCGAGATCCTCCTGGAACAGTTCGTATTCGCTGCCATCCGACGGGCCATCCACATAGCAGACCGGAGCGCCATGCTCGTATGGTCCAAGCAGAAGGCCGCCATTCTCCTCGCGCATGTACCAGGAGGAGTCGCTCTCGCGGAGAACGCCCATTTCCGGCAGGCCTTTCGCCTTGCGCTCGACAATGGCCGGATGCGGTTCGGTGACGATGTATTGGTGCTCGACCGGAATGACCGGGACGTCGAGCCCGACCATCTGGCCCGTCTTGCGGGCGAAATTGCCGGTGGCGGACACCACATGTTCGGCTGTTATGTCGCCCTTGTCGGTCTTTACCAGCCATTTCCCGTCGGGCATCTGCTCGATGCCGGTGACTGTCGTATAGCGATAGATGGTGGCGCCGCGGTCGCGTGCCCCTTTGGCGAGTGCCTGGGTAAGGTCGGCAGGCTGGATGTAGCCATCGTCCGGATGCTGGATCGCGCCGAGAATTCCATCCGTTTCGGCCAACGGCCAGACTTCCTTGACCTGTTCCGGCGTCAACATTTTCACCGGTACGCCGATCGTTTCGGCAACGCCGGCATAATACATATACTCGTCCCAACGGTCTTTTGTGCGCGCCAGGCGAATATTGGTGCAATTGGAGAAGCCGACATTCATGCCGGTTTCCTCCTGCAGCTCCTGATAGAACTTGACGGAATATTTGTGGATCTGGCCAACCGAGTAGCTCATGTTGAACAGTGGCAGCAGGCCCGCGGCATGCCAGGTCGAGCCGGATGTGAGCTCCTTGCGTTCAATCAGTACAACGTCGCTCCAGCCCTTCTTGGCCAGATGGTAAAGCGTCGAAACACCCACCACGCCACCGCCGATAACGACAACACGCGCCTCAGTCTTCATTTCATTTTATCCTTTGGTAGTACCGATCGATGGTTGGCATGGCTTGCGCCCATTTTTCGCACTATGCAGTGACGTCCATTGCTTCTTCCGGCCTGTTTGCGACATGGCTAAAACACCGCGCGACGCAGCCTGAATCGGCGCTTTAATGGAGCCAATCTACACAAGTTGCGCCTTGGTTTAACCCAATATCGATAATTGCCCGCTTAGGGTGAACCATTCCTCGGCAATGTGGATCGAAAGCCTATGGCGCCTCCGAAAACCATCACCAGCACGATGCCAGACTGGTGCTTCTCTCCACTCGTCCCGATGGGCCTCGTACTCGCCTTTCTGTGCGTCCTGCTTTCCCTGCCTTTAGTCGTTCCCATAGGGCCGATGTACTGGGACACCTATATCTATCTCGATGCCGCCCAGCGACTGAAACTAGGCCAGATACAGGCCATAGATTTCCATACGCCGGCGGGCGCGCTCGAATATTATCAGTTCTACTGGCTTCAATCGCTGTTCCCAGGCGGACAGCCGACGCTGCTGGCACAATGGTCGGTCCTCATAAGCGCCGCACCTCTGATGGCGGTCGTCGCCGCCGCAATCGACAGGCGGGACCGGTGGACGGCCTATGCGCTGGTCTTGCCGTTCCTGATATTCGCCGTCTGCCCGACGAATTCGTTGAGCTTCCACTCCTATCCCGGCGTGAACGGCTTCGGCATCTATAACAGGCATACCTCGCTGCTGCTGTATGTGCTGGTGAGCGCGCTCGTCTTCCTCCCGAACGGACTGCGTCTTACGATGGTTGCGGCGCTTGCCATGGCGACGCTCTTCATGACCAAGATCACCGGATTTCTCGCCGGCGGCCTCATCGGTCTTTACGCCATTGCCGCAGGCCGCATTACCCTGCGGCAGACGCTGATGGCAGCGGCGGTGTTCCTCGCCACGATCGGTACACTGGAGACTTCTACCGGACTTGTCTCGTCCTATCTCAGCGAGATAGCGATTTTGATTGCTCTCAACCAGGACTCGCTGCTCTCCCGGTTTCTCACGGTATTCTCCGCCAAGCTCGATGTGATCATGGCAGCCGGCCTGCTCGCTCTCTACCTGTTCTGGGCGGAACATGTGCGCTCGGGGCCAAAAACCGCCAGCAAAACATCCATGATCGACCATGATTGGCTGTGGGTTCTCGTCGTCCTGGTCGCCGGCACCTTCCTGGAAACCCAGAACACGGGCAGCCAGGAGTTCATTTTCCTGTGGCCGGTCCTCTATGCGATCCTGCGCAGCATCCGGATTTCGCCAAGCCGGGATCGGTTGATCATCGGCTGTCTCGTCGCTTTTGTTGCCGTTCCCACCGTGGCGAAAGTCGTTCATGGCACGCTCCGCTTCATCGCCGTAGCACCGACCTACATCGCCGCTCCGGTTACCGAATTGAAGACGATGGGCCTTGTATCGACGCGCAAGGACATAATGGAGCGAGCGCTGTTTCTGGAAGGCCATTACAGCCGCGCTGCCGCTTCCTATCGCGACCTCGCATTGAACGGACAATTGCCAAGCTGGCAGCTCTATTCCGAACTTGACTATCAGATGTTCTGGCTGATTTCCGCCGATGGTGCGGTCAAGGCGATCAAGCAGTTCGAGACCAGCAACAATATCCGGCTGGAGAGCCTGATGAATCTCGATTTCGTTAACCCGTTTCCCTGGATTCTGGACCGGGATGCCACGCGCAACATCCAGATCGGGGCCGATCCTTTCCGCACGGTTGCCGGCCTTTCGGCAAGCGAAGAGGCATCGGTTCGCGCAACCGACGGGATATTGCGGCCGCTATGCCCGATCACCCATTCCCGCATGCGCCTGGCCGAGACCTATGAAAGCGCCCTTGCCGGGCGCCGCGTCGTCAAGCTCAATGAGTGCTGGGAATTGCTGCTTCGTTCGGATATCACTGCCGGGCCATGATCCCGGCAGCTGCGATCATTTCACCTGCGCCTTCACGAAGTCTTTGACGATACGCACGATCCCGCGGGAAAGAACCTCTTCCAGCGCAGCGATGAATGCGTCCACATGCTGCTTCTCGCAGATCAATGGCGGCTCCAGGCGAACGACGTTGCGGTTATATTCGGTGAAGGCCACCAAAACACCGTGGTCGCGCAGCAGATGGCTGCCGATGAAGCCCGGCAATGACCCCTTCAGCTTGTCGTCAAGCATGGCCAGCACCGGCCTCAACACGACCGGCACCGTCTTCGAGAAGTCGTGGAACTCGATGCCGATCATCAGGCCCTTGCCGCGAACATCCTTGATCATCGTCGGATAACGGTGCTTCAACTCCTGCAGCCTGGACAGCAGGTAGTCGCCCATATCGGCCGAATTATCGATCAGGTGCTCGTCATAGAGAATGTTCATGCCCTCGATGGCGGTGACGCAGGCTTCCCCGATGCCGCCAAAGGTCGCCATGGCATGGATCATCGCCGTCTTCGGCGTGCCATAGGCTTTCATATAGACGTCCCGCCGCGCGATCATCGCCCCGACAGCGGCCTTGCCGCCACCCAGGGATTTGGCCAATGCGGTGACATCCGGGACCACCCCGGCATGCTCGAAGGCGTAGAACTTGCCCGAACGGCCGAAACCGCACTGCACCTCATCGGCAACCCAAAGTACGCGGTACTGGTCGCAAAGGGCGCGCAGCTTCTGCCAATATTCCACCGGCGCCTGCAAGATGCCACCGCCGCCCTGGATCGTCTCGAGCACGATGACGCCAATCTCCGGATCGGCCTTAAAGGCAGCCTCTACCGCTTCGATATCGGCGAACGGCACCTTGACCGTATTGCCGGTGAGCTTGAACTCACCCCTGTAGAGCTGGCCGTCGGTTATTGCGAGGACGCCCTTGGTCTTGCCATGAAAGGAGTTCTCTGCATAGACGATCTTCGACCGCGACGGACCGGCGGCGCGTTCGGCCACCTTCATCGCCGCTTCCATGGCTTCGGAGCCGGACGAGCCTAGAAATACCATATCGAGATCGCCGGGCGAGCAGGCAGCCAGATTATAAGCGAGAGTGCTTGCATATTGCGACATGAAGGCGATGGCGATCTCCTGCCGCTTCTCCTCCTGGAACTTTCGTCGTGCTTCGATGATGCGGGGATGGTTGTGACCGAAGGCCAGAGAGCCGAAGCCACCGAAGAAGTCCAGAATGGCACGGCCGGTCTGATCGTAATAATACATGCCCTCGGCACGCTCGATCTTGATCTTGTGGAAGCCGAGAAGCTTCATGAAATGGAGCTGTCCGGGATTGATGTGCTTCGTGAAAATATCCGCCATCTGGGCCAGGGGCATCGCCTTGGCATCCTCGACGGTCAGGAGGTTCGGCTTCGTCACGGCTGGACGCTTGTCCATCGACGGCGTGTGCATGTCGTTCATCACCCTATCCTTTATTGTATAGCGGCAGATGAAGCCGGCTGTTGCGCCCCACCCTCTTTCGTGTTGCGATATTCCTTATAGGCTGCGATCAGCATGTCCTCATCGCGATATTGCGGAATCCAGCCCAGTTGCCTTTCGGCTTTCGACACGTCGAGCACGCACATCTCGTCGGCGATGAGATATTGCTCGGGATCCATGATCGGCATGTTCATCCAGTCGAACAGGTCGAGCGTCCTCTTTACCGCCCAGGCGGGCGTCGGCAGCAGGATCGACCTGGAACCGGCGAATTTGACGAGATCCCCGAGGAGTTTCCGTACTGGCGGCGGATTGAGCGAACCGAGATTGTAGGCCTCGTTCGGAACCCCTGCCTTCCAAGCTGCCCTTGCGGCTTCGGCACAATCGAATACCGAGATGAATTGATACGGGTTCTTGCCCGATCCGATCATCGGCACCGGCAGATTGAGATCCACCAGGCGGAACAGCTTCTCCAATATTCCGAGCCGGCCAGGTCCGATGATGAGACGCGGACGGAACAGCGAAATGTTCATTCCGCGCTGGCGCCACTCTGCAGCAAGCTCTTCCGTCTTGAGTTTCGACAGGCCGTATTCGCCCAGAGGCGCAGCCGGGTGCTCCTCTGTCTGCGGCCAGACATAGGTATGGCCGTAAATCATATCGGTGGTGTAGTGGACGAGATTGCTGGCCCCTGCCCGGTCCATCTCCTTGATGATGTTCTCCGTGCCGTAATAATTGACCGGAAAGAAGAAATCATGCCGCTTGGCCCTGACCTGCAAAGGCGAAAGCATCTTCGCGGAAAGGTTATAGACCATATCCCCTGCCGTCATGCCCACGGCCTGGACGGAGTTGGGATCGGTAACGTCGCAATGGACGAAACGTACCTGCCCATAATGGGCCAAGTCGCTCTTGACGATGTCCGCGACGACAACCTCCTGGCCTTCCGCGGCCAGTTTTGGTGCAAGATGGCGGCCGACAAATCCGTCGCCACCGAAAATGATGTGTTTCATGGGATGCTCGCTCAGGAAGAGATCGTGGACGCCGGGGGTTCTCCGAGACCGGTATTCTCCGGAACCGAGCGCCCGCTTTGCGCAATGAGGATTGTGCCGGCCATGATCAACGCAATGCCGGCGATTTTGTAGATGCCGAGATCTTCCTTGAAGACCAGCCAGGCAAAGAGAGCCACTGCGACATAGGCAAGGCTCAAGAAGGGGTAGGCGAAGGAGAGATCGACCTTCGAGAGCACATAAAGGTGGGACGCCATGGATATGACGAACATGACCAGACCGGCGAACACCCACGGGTTGAACACGATCTGAAAGACACGCTGGATCAGCGTATCCATGCTGAAACTGATCGGACCAAGCGTGATCATGCCATATTTGAGCAAGACCTGCGCCGCCGCATTCGTCATGACGGTGAAGAGTATGAATGGGATGTATTTTGTCATTATGCCCGCCCCTTGCTCGATCCAATAACAACCATAAGTTGAAAAGCCACCAAGCTCTTGTGTAAAATTTGATATTGCCGCTATGACGCCAGCGCCGTCCTTGCCCAGAAGTTCGACATGATTGCCGGATCGCGCCATGTTTCCAGTTGATCCCACATCGGAAATCCGCGCTTGAAGCTGTGGGAACTCATGCGCTGATCCTTGTACGGGTTGATGCGTCCGCCGGCATCGATCGTCATGTCGTCCAGGCGCTTCAACAGCGCCAGCGTGCGTTGACCGCGATTGGGAAAATCCACCGTCAGCGTATATCCCGGCTGCGGAAACGAAAGTAATCCGGGCGAAGCGACGTCGCCAAATCGCTTGAGGACGGTGAGAAACGAGCTTTGACCGGCATCGCGTGTCGCCTTGAGCATCTCCGGTATCGTTGCCAGTGCCGCCTGCTCCGGAATGACGCTCTGGTGCTGAAACAGCCCCGCCGTTCCGTAGAGCCTGTTCCAGTTCCGCAATTGATCCAGCGGATAGAAGAAGGAGCCGTATCCGACCATATGAGGTTCGGTCTTGCGGCTCTTCATCCAGAAATAGGCCATATTGAACAGCTTCAGGCTCGGATAATTGAGCACCGAGACTGGCGTTTCGAAAGGCACGCCGAGATTTCCCGGCGATTCCGGCGTGCGGTGCCCGCCCTTTTCCGCGTGATTGCCGGTTATGAGGACGCCGCGGCCGGATGTTGCACCGGAGGCGAGTTGATCCACCCAGGCGACCGCATATTCGTTGTCGAGATCGGCTTCGGACGCCATGGCGAAATAGTCTTCGAGACTGTTGAATGGAGTGATCCGTTCGAGGATGTCCAGCGAGCCCACCCGCATCAGCTTCACGGTCGCCGACAAGATTATCCCGGTCAGGCCGAGCCCACCGATCGTCGCTGCGAAGAGCTCCGCATGGCTGGTTTCGGAGCACGTGCTGACCGTGCCGTCGGACCGAAGCAATTCCAGGTTCTCGACATGGCGGCCGAACGTCCCCTGGCGATGATGATTCTTGCCATGGACGTCATTGGCGATGGCGCCGCCGAGTGTGACGAAACGCGTCCCCGGCGTGACCGGCAGGAAATAGCCGTGCGGCGCGGCAATCGCGATGATCTGCGACAGCAGCATGCCCGCCTGAGCCGTAAGAAGACCCGTATTCGCATCGAAGTGGATCAACGCGTCGGCATCGCGCATATCCACAAGGCTCCCGGCATCATTGTGGCAGCTGTCGCCATAGGACCTGCCATTGCCATAGGCGAGATAGCTGGCACTGCCGGCGCCACGTTCCAGGAAAATCTCGCGCGCCTTGTCCAGGCTTACGGATTTTCGTAGCTGACGCCGAATGCGGCCGAAACTGTCAAAGCAAGGTCCGCTCATAGGCGCATGCCGCCATATAGTAGCAGTACCGCCCCGACACCGATCATTATCAGGCTGCGCCAGTCGGAAATCAGGAAAACCACCGGATCGTCATGCATCTCGCCGCGATAGGCCAGTATCCAGATGCGGATGTTGAGATAGAGCACGATCGGGCATAGCGGCCAGATCAGCCATGGGTAGGCATAAAGGCTGACTACGGCGTCGCTATCGACATAGAGCGCCAGAACCAGCGCTGCGGCGAAGGCCGCGGCGACACCGCATTGCGCGATTATCTCCTTGTCCGCCGGGCGATAGCCCCTCCCGGCGATCCTGTCATTGGCCGAATGTGCCACGGACTGCAATTCCACATATCGTTTCACCAGCGCCAGCGAGATGAAGAAGAACGATGAAAAGGCAAGGAGCCAGAACGAGCCTTCGATCTCATTGGCGGCCGAACCAGCGAGGATGCGCAGCGTATAGAGGCCGGCGAGCGTGAAGACGTCGATCAGCAGCATCCGCTTCAGCGATAGCGAGTAGGCGCTGGTGGCGACGACATAAAGCGCCAGCACGGCGCTGAACGCCCAGGGCAATTGCAACGAGAGCAGCACCGCAATGCCAAGCAGGCCGCCGGACACCACGATGCCGAAAGGGATCGAAAAGACGCCGCTTGCAAATACCCGGTGCTTTTTCCGCGCATGCTTTCTGTCGAGCGGAAGATCGAGGAGGTCATTGATGATATAGATCGCCGATGCAGCGCTGGAAAAGGCGCAAAAGGCGATGAGCGCGCTGAAAAGGACCTGCCAGTTCATGATCTCGTGATCGAGTATGGCCGGAACGAAAATGAGCGTGTTCTTCATCCACTGATGCACGCGCAGCATTTTCAGGATGGATTTCCAATGGAGTTTTGGCGATTGGAACAGGCGCGATGCATGTTTCCGCTGCCATCGGGCCGCTGCACGATCCGGCGCGACGACAATCACCTCGGAGGCAGCATTGAACACCGGGATATCGGCACGACTGTTTCCCGCATAGGCGAATTTCACATCGCCATATGTCTCGAGCAAAAAGTTCGTCTTGTTGGTGGAGGTGAGATTGCGTTTGGCGTCGGTCGCATGGACGAAGTCGAAGATGCCGAGATATTCCGCGATGGCATCGGCGAAACGCTTCGCTGCACCGGTGGCAAGAATGAGCCGCCGGCCGCGGGCACGCTCCGACCGCAGGAAATCGATGAAATCGGTCCGATACGGCAAAATGGTCGGATCAATATTCACCAGCAGGGATATTCTATGCTTCAGATAGCCTTTTCCCTTTATCGCCCAGAATGGCAGAACAAATAGATAAAGCACATTTTGCTTGAGAAGCTGAAACATACTTTCCCAAAGAAGATCAGTGGCAATCAAAGTGCCATCGAGATCAACGATAAGGTCGGCGATATTGTTTTTTGAAGAAGAGTCCACCACAGAATCCCTGACACCGACGAGCGCGCTCGCTCGCACGGCGCTGTATCAATATGCGGGATTAGAGAAAAAGTAAAAATGATTAGTGAACCAGCCGAGGTCGAAGCTGAAATCCACTTCCCAAAGTAAACTCTGTATTAAAACGCCAGTTTGAACTATGTCAAACTGGCGTTAAATCAGTAGTGGGCTGGCGGGGATTACTTTACCGAGGCCTTGTCGCCCTTGATCTCGACGGTCTCGTCGCCCTTGAGCGCCTCACGGTCGCCATTGGGGAACGTCACGAAGCAGCCACTGCTGCAGAACTCGAGCGTTTCTCCTGCGCCGACCTGCAATTCGGTCTTTCTCGATCCCTCTGTCACGACGATGGTCTGCACGCTCGTATCGGCGTTCGTAACGCTCGCGGCGAACGCCTGACCAATAGAGAAACCGCAAAAGACAATAGCTACAACAACTCTGTACATAATTGTCCGGTGTCACCACCGCCTCTGTTAACCGTCGGTCGTTAGACCTTTCGGCTTAACTTATAGCGGGATCAGTCTGAACGGCAACTGAACGCTCCGACATTTCGCCATGATTTGGCCATCGAAGCCACGTTCAGGGTTTTGGCTTCGTCGGCTCCTTCTGCAACTCGTCCTTCACCCGCTTCGTCAGAACCTGGACGATAGCTTCCGCATCTTCCAGATGAAGGTTCACATCCCGCTGCGGGTACGGGATCTCTATGCCCTCTTCCGCAAAGCGGTCGATCAGCGCGAAGCGGATTTCATTCTGTACCGTGCCCGAATTGGACAGGTCCGCCAGATGAAGGCGCATCTCGAATTCCATGGTCGAATCCATCAATGCCTTGAAGGCCACGAACGGTTCCGGGTTCTTCAGCACCAGCGGGTGCTCGCGCGCAATATCCATCAGGATGGCGTAAACCCGGCGCGGATCGACCTTGTAAGACACTCCGATCGGGATATCGACGCGGCCAAGCTTGTTGCGATGGGTCCAGTTGCCGACATTGCCATTGATGAAGGACGAATTGGGAATGATGATGGACTGGCGCTGGAACGTCTCGACCTCTGTCGCTCGAACACTGATCTTCTTGACGATACCGCCGACGCCGGCCGTTTCGATCCAGTCGCCGACCTTGAACGGACGTTCGGCCAGGAGGATCAGGCCGGAAACGAAATTCGATACGATCGCCTGCATGCCGAAACCGATGCCGAGGGAGAGGCCGCCGGCGACGAGCGCGAGGCTCGAAAGGTTTATGCCTGCAGCCGATATGCCGATGACGCCGGCGACGCCAAGCCCGAGATAGCCGACAGCGGTGCGGATCGAGTTTCGAACGCCGGAATCGAGCTTGCCGCGCGCCATGACCTTCGTATCGAGCCAGCCCTGGAACCAGCGGGTGAACGCATAGAACAGCGCAAATAGCAGCAGGCCGATGGCGATTGCGACAAGCGAGATATTGACGGAACCAATCTGGAAGCCTGTCGCGACGTTGAGGAACCAGGCTGTCATCTCGCTCCATTGGAAGCCCCAGAGCAGCAGGATGACCGGAATGCCCAGCATGATGACAAAGATGTAGATGACGATGCTGGCGACGAGCCCGAGCTGATCCAGCGTCGTCTCATCCATTCCGAAGCGGTTTTGCACGGCTCGACCGAGAACCGTGCCGGAGAGCGCATTTTCTTCCGACACGGCGCGCGCGGTGAGGAAGCCGAGATACATGGTGGCAAGAACCGCGCCATTGATGACGATCTGCTGCGAAACGAACCGGGACAGACCGATATAACCGAGCAAGGCGGCGATCACCGGCAGAAGCCCTGCTATGTAGAGCAGTATCCGTATCGTCTTCGGCCAGGGCCTGATCTCCCCGGTCTCCGGATCCTCCAGCGGCCGTAGCGAGGCAATGGCAATGATAAGGGCCCCGACCAGCACCGTCGCGAAAAGACTTTTCGCTACCGTCAGCGACAGGGGCGACGTGGCGATCTGGTTGACCGTACCGGCAAGGTAGTCGAGGCCGGTGATGGTGGCGGTTGCCGTGATCAGAACCATCAGAATGCGTCCCGGCCGGGGAGCGACACGCACGAGGCGCCAGTTCGGCGCACCGGGGCAGATGACGGCCTGCGCCAGCGCGTGGACGAAATAGACGATCCCCACCACGCTGAACAGCGTATAGAAGAGAGACGCTATGTCCGGCCGCAACACATTGAAGTAGCCGAGGAAAAAGTAGGTCGTGGCGAGGAAGACCACCACTGTCAGGGAACGGATCAGGGTCGACCAGAAGGCGACCGCCACCCGGCTGAGATTGGAAGGAGATTCAATCGTGGCGTCGCGCCTGTAAAGATGGCCAAACAGCCTCTGCCCACCCAGGAGCAGCACCAGCGCAGCTATTGCCGCCATTAAGGCAGCGGCAAGCAGGGATTGCCACTTGAACGATATCACGAAACGCCACCAGGACGACACGAGCTGGTTCATCGTGCGCAGTTCCTGGCCGTAAGCTTCGGCAATCTCGCTTCCGAGGGAGTAATTGATATCGACCCTCTGCGAGAGCGTGTTGGCAAACAGCTCCCGCCGCGCATCGCCGATCGCCTCGATCATCTTGTTGACGGCGATCAATTGATCCTCCGTCTCGCCGAGGACGGCATTGATCTCGGCCTTTTCCGTCGTCAGCCTTCCGCGCTCTTCGGTAACGATCTGCGCCTCGGGCGGCTGTCCCTGGGCCGGCGGCGATCCCAATTGTTCGAGCCGCGAATTGATCTCCGTTATGCGCGGCCGAAAGGATACGCCCACTTCGAGCAGTTTCTTCGCCGTTTCCTCCAGTTCCAGCCGAAGGTCGGCCAAGGCAGCATCCGCATCCGCCTTGTCCTGAAATTTCTGCTGGTAGCCTTCTATCTGCTGCTTCAGCGCGTCGATCACGGGCCGCTGCTCGGCGACGATGGTCGATGAGACCTGCGGCTGCTCGGCCGGCTGCGCGAAAGAGGCGGGCGCAACGCAGCACAGGCCAAGGAGGATCATGATGCCGACAAGGCGCCGAATCATCTGCCGAATGTTGAAAATCACTGTTTCATATCCGTTCTTGGAAGCTTTCATGGCGTTTGCCCGTCTATCTCGGCACAATCAAGGCGCGGCGAATTTGAAGTCGGCTGGTTGATACTCACCGCCGCTATACTGATGATCATTGCGCGGTGACAATAGCATAGTAAGGAATGTTCGTTTATCTCCGCATCCGCACGTCTATTCTCGCGTTCCATTTGTGTGAAGAGGAAGGCCGCATCATAATGCCTGCACGCACCGATTCGCCTGCCGGACAATGAAACAATGATCATAAAGTGCCCCTACTGCGGACCGCGCGACGTGATAGAATTCGTTTATCAGGGCGATGCCTCACGCACGCGCCCCGAACCGGCCTCGGCCGACCAGGCGGAATGGAATCGATACGTCTATGACCGCGCCAACCCCTCGGGGTCGCATCGCGAATACTGGCTTCACAGCGGCGGATGCCGACAGCATCTGCTTGTCGTTCGGGACATGAGCTCCCACGCGATCTCCTCCGTTAGCTTCGCGCGGGAAAATACGTCTTCCGGGGACAGGCGATGACGAGTTCCAGATTGAACACCGGCGGACGTATCGAGAGGTCCCGAACCATCCGCTTCATCTTCGACGGCAAGGCCTATACGGGTCATCCGGGTGACACGCTCGCATCCGCGCTCCTTGCAAATGGCGTGACGCTCTTCGGTCGCTCGTTCAAGTATCACCGGCCGCGAGGTGTGTTTGCCGCCGGCAGCGAGGAACCGAATGCCCTGGTCACGCTCATCGACAGCGAGGTGCGCGAGCCGAACGTGCGGGCGACGGAAGCCGAAATTCATGATGGACTCGTGGCCGAGAGCCAGAACCGGTTCCCGTCGCTCGAACATGATCTGATGGCGGTGAACCAGCTGGCGGGGCCCCTGTTCTCGGCGGGTTTCTACTACAAGACGTTCATGGGCCCGGCCATCGGGCCGTTGCGCGGCACCCGCTTCTGGATGTTCTGCGAAAAGTTCATCCGCCGGGCTGCCGGACTCGGCAGGGCCGGCATGGCTGCCGATCCTGATCGCTATGAGAGAATGAACGCGTATTGCGACGTGCTGGTCGTGGGCACGGGCCCCGCGGGCCTGATTGCCGCCGAGACGGCGGCCGCGACCGGCGCGCGCGTCATCATTGCCGAGGAACGACCCGTTGCGGGCGGCTCGCTGCTTTCGTCCGGCGAGTTGATCGATGGCCGCAACCCCGCAGTATGGGCGCGCGAGAAGGCGGAGTTGCTGGCGGGCCTGCCGAATGTCCGCTTTCTGACGAGGACCACGGTCTGGGGGCATTATGACGGCAACGTCCTTGCGGCAATCGAACATGTTGCCGATTTCAAGCCCAACCGCACGGAGGGCCAGCCGCGGCAGCGTCATTGGGTAATCCGTACCGGCAAGACCATACTGGCGACGGGCGCATTCGAACGGCCGATCGTGTTTCCGGGCAATGACAGGCCCGGCGTCATGCTGGCGGACGCGGTTCGCCGTTTCGCCATGGAATATGGCGTGGCCGCGGGCAGCAACATCGCGCTCTTCACCAACAATGACAGCGCTTACGATGTCGCGCGGACGCTTTCGCAGGCGGGGGTCGGCATCGGCACCATCATCGATGTCCGCACCGACGTCTCCGGCACATGCCGCGACATAGCCGATGTTGCGGGTGCCGAACTGCTGCTCGGCCATGCCGTCACGGCCACTCACGCAGGCAAGACGCTCAGTTCCATCACGGTCCAGCACTTCAATGCGCAGACGGGCCGGGTCTCCGGTGCGCCACGCGAGATAAAGACCGATTGTCTCGGCGTTTCCGGCGGTTGGTCTCCGGCAATCCATCTTGCCAGCCAGGCCGGCGGGAAACCTGAATGGGACGAGGACCTGCAGGCATTCCTCGCGCCGGAAGCTCACCAGAACTGGGTCGTTGCCGGCAGCGCGGCCGGCTATATGGATACGATCAGCGTATTGTCGGACGCCGCCACCAAGGGTTCGGCAAAACACCGCGCCGCTTTGCCCACGGTCGATGCGCCCATGTTCGATGCATCGCCCGCCCCGGTATTCCAGATAGAACCGGACGGAAAGACCCAAAAGGCTTTCGTCGATCTGCAGCATGACGTGACGGCCGACGATATCCGCCTCGCCTATCGCGAAGGTTTCCATTCCGTCGAGCACCTGAAGCGCTACACCACGCTCGGCATGGCGACCGACCAGGGCAAGACGTCGAACGTTCCCGGCCTGGCGATCATGGCGGATGCGAGGCAGATCCCGATCACCGCCGCCGGAACAACGCGTTTTCGCCCCCCCTTCACGCCGGTTTCGCTCGGCGCACTTGCGGGCGAGCGTTACGGCGATTTGCGGCCGCACCGGCTGACGCCCATGCATGACTGGCACCTCTCGGCTGGAGCGACCATGTATGATGCCGGCCTATGGCACCGCCCGATGATCTATGGCAGTCCCGGCGAAACAATCGAACAGGCCTATATCCGCGAGGCCCGCACCGTACGTGACAGCGTCGGCATCGTCGACGTGTCGACGCTTGGCAAGATCGACATCCAGGGACCGGATGCGGCGGAATTTCTCGATCGCGTCTACACCAACATGTTCTCGACCCTGCCCATCGGCAAGGCACGCTACGGCTTGATGCTCCGCGAAGACGGCATCGTCTTTGACGATGGCACCACCTGGCGGCTCGGCCAGGATCAGTTTCTCATGACGACGACGACGGCAAATGCCGGCCCCGTCATGCAGCATCTGGAATATTACCTCGATTGCATCTGGCCGGACCTGCGCGTGCATCTGACATCGGTCACCGATGTTTGGGCCGGAGCCGCGATCGCGGGACCGAAATCGCGCGCCGTGCTGGAAAGCTGCGTCACGGCAAGCAAGGTCGATGATGCGACCTTGCCGTTCATGGGCATCGTTCATGCCAGGATCGGCGATATTCCCGTGATGATCTGCCGCCTCTCCTTCTCCGGCGAGCTTGCCTACGAGGTCTATTGCGGCGCCGGTTTCGGAACTGCCATGTGGGAAGCCCTCATCTCGGCGGGTACGCCCTTTGGCATCGTTCCCTATGGTCTTGAGGCGCTTGGGACCCTGCGCATCGAGAAGGGCCATGTGACGGGCGCGGAGATCGATGGAAGAACCACGGCGCACGATCTGCATCTGGACTGGATGCTGTCGAAGAAGAAGCCGTTCATCGGCTCCGCCATGCTCAGGCGTGAAGGCCTGCAGGACAATAACCGGCTTTCGCTCGTCGGGCTGATTTCCCTCGACAACCAGCCGATCAACGGCGGCAGTCATATCGTGGCGGATGCGACTCCGCGCGAACCGGCCGACAGTTTCGGCCATGTCACGGCGGCCTGCTATTCCCCCGCCCTCGGCAAATATGTTGCGCTCGCCCTCGTCAAGCACGGCAGCTCGATGATCGGCCGGCGCGCCTATGCGTCCGACCTGTTGCGCGACAAGCATGGTCCTGTCGAGATCGTCAGCCACCACATGTTCGACCGCGAAGGGAGCCGCATGCATGGCTGAAATCAATTCTCCTCTCGGTTCGAACTATATTGCCGGCGAGCATGGCAATGTCGCGGCGGGTATAGGTGTCTCGCTTGCCGAACGCAGGAACCTTTCGATCATCCAGGTCACGGCCTGGCCGAACACCATCCCTACCGCCCTCACCGCGATCGGCAGCGCCACCGGGCTCATCATCGACAACAAGCCGGGCCTCGGTCGCGTCGCTGGCGAAAAATCCGTGTTCGGCTTTGCCCCCGGACGCTTCCTTGTCACAGCCGCGTCGGCGGATCTTGAGACGAGGCTTCGTTCAGCCATTTCCGCCGATCTCGGCACTATCGTTCCCTTGACACATGGCCGCTGCGTGATCCGCATTGCTGGCCCGGCATCCGAGTGGGTGCTTTCCAAGCTTTTCGCGCTGGATTTCTCCGAGCACGCCTTCGCTGTTGGCCATGGCCGCGCGACGCTTCATCATGATATCCACGCTCTCATCCAGCGGGTCGATCAAGACGCCTTCGATCTCTACATATTCAGAACCTTCGCACGCTCGTTCTGGACCATTTTGGGTCATGCCGCCGAAGAAGTCGGCTACCGGGTTGGCTGAGTCAAACTCTCAAACGCGCTGCTTCAATGCGCCTTTGGAGCCCTTGCCCGCGATATAAACCTCTTCCACGGCGCGATCGTCGCCCATTGTCTGGAGCAGGAAGAGCTCTTCGACCAGCGTCTCCACCGTCGCCATGCGCACGCGCATCGCGGCAGTGGCATTGGCATTGAGCACCACGCAATCGGCTTCTGCGCCCGGCGCGAACGTTCCGATCACGCCATCCAGTGCGAGGGCCCGCGCATTGCCGAGCGTCGCCTGGTAGAAGGATCGCAGCGGATGGTAGCGCTGGCCCTGGATATTCAGCACCTTGTAGCCCTCGTCGAGCGTACGAAGCATGGAGTATGAGGTACCGCCGCCGATATCGGTGGCAATGGCATTGCGGACATTGCCCTGCCGCAGGCGATCCAGATCGAACAAACCGCTGCCGATGAACAGGTTCGAGGTGGGGCAGAAGACTGCGACCGCCCCGCTTTCGGCCAGGGCGCCGATTTCGCGGTCGGTCATATGGATGCAGTGGCCGAGAAGTGTCCGGCGACCCAACAGGCCATAATGTTCGTAGACATCCGTATAGTCACGGCTCCAGGGAAACAGCTCGGCTACAAAGGCAATTTCGCCCGCATTTTCACAAAGATGCGTCTGAACGTGAAGATCGGGATGCTCACGCACCAGCGCCCCGGTCATTTCCAGTTGCTCCGGCGAGGAGGTCGGCGCAAAACGAGGTGTTATCGCGTATAACTGGCGGCCCTTCCCGTGCCATTGCGCGATGAGCGCCTGGCTGTCGTCATAGCCCGATTGAGCTGTATCGAGCAGGCCGTCTGGCGCATTGCGATCCATCATCACCTTGCCGGCGATCATCCGCATGTTCCGCGCATGCGCTTCGGCAAAGAACGCCTGCGCGGAAGATTTGTGAACCGAACAATAGGCAGCGGCCGTCGTGGTGCCATGGCGGATCAGTTCGTCGAAAAACGCCGAGGCGATCATCTCGGGATGGCCCTGATTGCCGAATTTCTGTTCCTCTACGAATGTGTAGCGGTTCAGCCATTCCATCAATGCCCCGGCATAGGACGCGACCACCTGTATCTGGGGGAAGTGGATGTGACAGTCGATAAAACCGGGCAGGATGAGATGCGGGCGATGGTCGATGACATCGATGTCCTCGCCGCCTCCTGCCTGAATGGCGGCGAATTCGTCGACCGCGGCTATCTTCCCCTCCCGTATGAGCAGGGCGCCGTCTTCGAGATAGGTAAAGCAATGCTGGTCGTCTTCATTGCCGAACGGCTCGTCGTGAAACGTCAGGAGGCGCCCACGCAATATGACATCATTCATTGGATCAATTTTCCTGCCGTCGCATTCCGGTACCAGCCGACAATCTGCGCCCTCTCCTCTTCGGTCATGCCGGTTCGGTTCCCGGGCGGCATGGCATGGCTGACGCCCGCCTGCAAATAGATTTCACGCGCATGGGTCGCGATCCCGCCATCAGTATCCAGCCGCACGCCCTTGGGCGGCAACAGAATGCCGTCCCACGCCGGTTCGGCGGCATGGCACATGGAGCAGCGGCCAAGGACAACGTCCCGCGCCTGCTGGAATTCCGGCGCTTCGATCAGCGCCTGCGCCGACGCACTGATTTTCTCCTGACCTCCAAGCAATTTCGGCACTGTGGAAAGCCAGATGATGACAATGAAGATTATCGCGCTCGCCAGCCAGGTCCAGTGCGGATTGCCCGTCCCCGCGTGGCGTGAATTGAAATAGTGGCGGATGAGGACGCCCAGAATGAAGACAAGCGCCGCTATCACCCAGTTGAATTGCGTCGAATGTGCCAGCGGATAATGGTTGGACAGCATCAGAAACAGCACTGGAAGCGTCAGGTAATTATTATGCGTCGATCGCTGCTTTGCCTGTTTGCCCAGCTTCGGGTCCGGAGTGCGGCCCGCTATGAGATCGGCCACCACCTTCTTCTGATTGGGTATGATCAGCAGGAAGACATTGGCCGACATTATCGTGGCGGTAAAAGCTCCAAGATGAAGAAACGCCGCCCGGCCGGTGAAAAGGTTCGTATATCCCCATGCCATGAAGACAATCACGCCATAGAGGATCAACATCAGCAGCGTGTCGTTGCTCGCCAGGGGCGATTTGCACAGAAGATCGTAGATCAGCCAGCCGACCGACAAGGAGACCAGCGAAATCAGGATTGCGACTGCGGGAGAAACGTCAAGGACGTTCGGATCGATCAGATAGAGATCGGCACCCGCATAATAGACGATGCAGAGAAGAGCAAAACCCGATAGCCAGGTGGCATAGGATTCCCATTTGAACCAGATCAGGTGTTCCGGCATGTTCGGCGGGGCCACCATATATTTCTGGATGTGGTAGAAGCCTCCGCCATGCACCTGCCACTCCTCGCCATTGACGCCCGCCGGCAACTGCGCATGACGGCGCAGGCCGAGATCCAGGGCGATGAAGTAAAAGGAGGAGCCGATCCAGGCGATCGCCGTCACGACATGCAGCCAGCGGGCCGCGAAGGCCAGCCAATCCCAGAAAATCAGATAATCCATCAAGTCCCCGCGTGGTGATCAGCCTACAATGCTGCGGTTCGCGGAACGATGCAACTACTTCGAATCATGAAAGATAATGCCCAGCGTGTGCCTCGTGCCGGCCCGCAGGCGGCTTACGCCGTGTTTCATGTTGACCCGGTAATAACCGCGCGCGCCTTTCACTGGGCGATGACTGACCGGAAACACCACCGCATCGCCCAGCCGAAGCGGAACGACCTCCGCCCGCGACTGCATGCGCGGCCGCTGCTCCGTCATGACGAACTCGCCGCCGCTGAAATCGTCGACCGGACGTGATAGCAGGAATGCGACCTGCAACGGGAACACATGCTCGCCATATATATCCTGGTGAAGGCAGTTGTAGTCGCCTTCCCTATACTCAAGCAGCAGCGGCGTGGGGCGATTCTGTCCTGCAGCCCGGCAAGTCTCCATGAAATCCTGGTGTCGCTGCGGATAGCGCGTCGCGATGCCCATTCGCTCGTTCCACACATTTGCGATTTCGGCCAGCGGCGCATAGAGCGTCTCGCGCAGCCCGGCCAGAAAGGAAGGCAGCGGATAGTCGTAATATTTGTATTCGCCACTGCCGAAACCGTGCCGCGCCATGACGATCCGCTTGCGGAACTGGCTGTCGTCGCCATAGCCCGCCGCGATCCTGCTGCATTGGGGCCCGTCCAGAACGTTCTTCAGGACTGCGCAACCGAACTGGTCCAGTTCCGCCTCGACGGCGCCCCAGTCAATCGCTTTCAATGCGTCTGTCATATCCCGGCTCCTTCAGTATTGTCGCAAACCAGAGTACAATCCGACGCCTGACGGGCCACCCGTTTCCTGCTTCGCGTGAAAATGCCGCCAATCGGGCCATACACGACGATTTTAGGTGACTCGCGGGACCAGACTTCATAAAGAGCGTATCAATGCGTCATGACGCACAGGAACGCTTCAAATTCGGGATGAGCATGAGCTTGAGGAGAAATAGCAAATCAGGAAAGCAGAATATTGCTTCCGTCCTGCTTTCTATTTTCTGGTTGGTGTCGACGTTCGGCGCTGCCATCAGCGCCGGCTACCTCGCCGAGCGTCCCTCGAACATGGCCGCTACCGAGGCAGCAGACAGCGCCCATGCCCGTGTGTCGCGCGAAGGCGACAATTCGTCGAACGCTCCGCAACGCACCACCCGTGTAGCTGCGCTCGAAACATTGCATCTGAAAATCAAGAGCGGACTGAAGCTCGATACGGGCCCGCAGGATGCAATCCTGCCGGCGTCGCCGTCGCTTCTGTTTCAAGAAGGCCGGCAGGCAAACGCCTCGTCGGTCTCGGCCGATCTTCGCCTGAAGCGTGAAGCCGGTTTTCATCCGCGCGGGCCGCCGAACCAGGCCTAGCAGCTTCATACCGGCAGAATTCGATCATTTTCAGCGGGCAGCCGCCTACGAACGCGGCCATCACCTCGCCTTATAGACGGAACTTCAGACTATGCGCACGCCCAGATGGCTCTTTTGGACCTATATGTTTGTAATCGTGGCAGGTATCATCCTTGCCCTCCCGAACATGTTCACCAAGGCTCAACTTGAATCGCTTCCGGGCTGGTTCCCGAAGAAGCAGGTCGCCCTCGGTCTCGACTTGCGCGGCGGCTCCTATCTGGTGCTGGAAGTCGATGCGGTGGCGCTGAAACGCGACCGGGTGCGCTCGATTCTGGATGATGCGCGTGGCCGGCTGAGGACGGCGCGCATTCAGCCGCAGTCGGTGCGGGTCGCGGGCGACTCGGTCGTCGTGACGCTCGCCGACCCGTCGCAGCGCGATGCCGCCACCACGGCGCTGAGGGAACTGACGACGCAGGTCGGCCAGGTCGGCTTTGCCGCTCCGGTCAGCGATATCGATATTTCCACCAATGACAATCAGGTGCGGCTGACGCTGACCGAAGCTGGCATGAAGGACAAGCTCGACAATGCCCTTCAGCAGAGCCTGGAGATCGTGCGCCGGCGCGTCGACCAGGTCGGCGTCGCCGAACCATCGATCCAGCGCGTCGGATCGGACCGCATCGTCGTGCAGCTGCCCGGCCTGCAGGATCCGAGCCAGCTGCGGGCGCTGCTGGGCAGTACCGCCAAGATGACCTTCCACATGGTTGCCGACAGCGCGACCGGCGCAACGCCGCCGCCCGGCGTTTCGATCCTGCCCGACGCCAAGGAATCCGGCGTCACCTATCCGGTCGAAGACCGCGTCGCCATTAGCGGCGAGCGTCTAAGCGATGCGCGCGCCGCATTCGACCAGCAGACCAACCAGCCGATCATCTCGTTCCGTTTCGACAATATCGGCGCGCGGCAGTTCGCCGACATCACGAGCCAGAACGTCGGTCGCCCATTCGCCATCGTGCTTGACGGCAAGGTATTGACGGCACCGGTCATCCAGGTTCCGATCACCGGCGGATCGGGCCAGATCACCGGCAATTTCACCGTTCAGGATACTGTGACGACCGCCGCGCTGCTGCGGGCCGGCGCCCTCCCCGCGCCGCTGACCGTGATCGAAGAGCGCACCGTCGGACCGGACCTCGGCGGCGACGTCATCCGCATGGGCCTGCTGACAGGCATTATCGGCTTCGCCCTCGTCGTCGTCTTCATCATGATCCTCTATAGCGGCTGGGGCCTGATCGCCAATCTGGCGCTTGCCTTGAACGTCATTCTCACCTTCGGCGTTCTGAGCCTCATCGGCGCGACGCTGACCCTTCCCGGCATCGCCGCCATCATCCTCGGCATAGGCTTCGCGGTCGATGCCAATATTCTTATCAATGAGCGTATCCGCGAGGAGGCGCGCAAAGGCATCGGCGCAATGGCGGCCGTGGATCGTGGC
Organism: Phyllobacterium sp. 0TCS1.6A; assembly: GCF_026420825.1. Lineage (NCBI taxonomy): Bacteria > Pseudomonadati > Pseudomonadota > Alphaproteobacteria > Hyphomicrobiales > Phyllobacteriaceae > Phyllobacterium > Phyllobacterium sp. 0TCS1.6A. Next base: position 317,315 of record NZ_JAPMAB010000001.1, on the reverse strand, counting down.
TTCAAACTGGCCTATTCGACGATCATCGACGCCAATGCCACGCACCTTATCGCCACATTGCTGCTGTTCCTTTTCGGAACGGGCCCGGTGCGTGGCTTCGCCATCACCATGATCATCGGCGCGCTCGTTTCGATGTTCACGGCAGTCACCGTCGTCCGCATCATCATGACGGCGATCGTCCGCCGCCGGAAGATGAAGACGATCCGCATCGAGCACTTGTTCAAGCTCGTGCCGGAAAACACCAATATCTCGTTCATGAACGCCCGTTTCTTCGGTATCGGCGTTTCCATATTCCTGTCCATCGCCTCCATTATCCTGTTCATCCATCCCGGATTGAACTACGGCATCGATTTCAAGGGCGGCATCCAGGTGGAGGTCACCACGTCGAAGCCTGCCGATCTCGCCTCGATGCGCGAAACGCTGGAAGGCCTCGGTCTCGGCGAAGTCGCCCTGCAGCAGGCGGGCGGCGATAGCCAGGTGCTCATCCGCGTTCAGCGCCAGGAAGGCGGCGAGGAAGCGCAGACAGCCGCCGTCACCAAGGTGAAGGAGGCCGTGGAAAAGCTCGATGCGGGCGTGAAGATCGAACGTTCCGAGGTGGTGGGACCGAAGGTCAGCCAGGAACTCGCACGTTCCGGCGTCCTCGCTGTCGTTCTGGCAAGCCTGGCCATGCTGCTTTACATCTGGTGGCGCTTCGAATGGCACTTCGCGCTCGGCGCGATCGCAACGCTCATACTGGATACGACCAAGACGGTGGGCTTCTTCGCGCTGCTTGGGCTCGACTTCAACCTGACGGCGATCGCGGCGCTCCTGACGATCATCGGCTATTCGGTGAACGACAAGGTGGTGGTTTACGACCGCATGCGCGAGAACCTGCGCATTCACAAGAAGATGCCGCTGCGCCAGATCATCGATCTGAGTATCAACCAGACGCTGGCCCGCTGTATCTATACGTCGTTGACGGTGTTCCTTGCGATGCTGCCCATGGCAATCTGGGGTGGCAAGGCGGTCGAGAACTTCGCCCTTCCGATGCTGTTCGGCGTGATCGTCGCCACGAGCTCCTCGCTGTTCATCGCCGCGCCGATCCTCTTGCTGCTCGGCACGTGGTGGGAAAAGAACCACGCACACCGGATCGGGTCGGGGGAAACCCAGGCCAGCTGACGGCGATTTCGCCCGGAACTCAACATCCACCGCTAACTATTTGCGGCACTTGAAAAAAATTCGGCTTCAAGTGCCGCAAAAGCAGGAAAAAGGTTTGCAAGCCGAGCCGGGTGGGCAATACTGCCCCGAACGCTCATTCAACATCGCACCACATCACGAATCCTCGAGGGAGACGCCGCCATATGCCTCATGAAACGCCGCTTATTGCGACAATCGTCATCGGCCTTGTACTGGCCTTTATTTTCGGTGCGATTGCCAATCGGCTGCGTATTCCTCCACTGGTCGGCTATCTCGTTGCCGGCGTGCTCGCAGGGTCGCACACGCCAGGATTCGTAGCCGATCAGGAGCTGGCGGCGGAACTCGCCGAAATCGGCGTCATCCTCCTCATGTTCGGCGTCGGGCTGCACTTCTCGCTCAAGGACCTGCTGTCGGTTCGCGCCATAGCCATCCCCGGGGCGATCGTCCAGATTCTCGCGGCGACGCTGCTTGGCGCCGGCCTCGCCTGGATTCTCGGCTGGGGCCTGCAAGCGGGCCTGGTCTTCGGCCTGGCGTTGTCCGTCGCAAGTACCGTCGTGCTCCTGCGCGCCATGCAGGAACGACGCCTGATCGAGACCGAGCGCGGCCGGATCGCGGTCGGCTGGCTGATCGTCGAAGATCTCGCCATGGTTCTGGCGCTGGTTCTGCTGCCAGCCATCGCCGGCGCCATGAATGGCGGCGCGACGCCGGAAAGCTCGCTGCATCTCGCAAGCGATCCCATAGCGTCCTATTTCAATCTCGGCGTCGGCGGGGTGATCGCGCTGACATTCGGCAAGGTTGCGGCCTTTGTTGCGATCATGCTCATCGTCGGCCGCCGCGTGATACCGTGGACGCTCCATGCCATCGCCCATACCGGCTCCCGCGAGCTTTTCCGCCTCGCCGTCCTCGCAATCGCCCTCGGCGTGGCTTTCGGTGCGGCCAAGCTATTCGGCGTATCGCTGGCGCTCGGCGCATTCTTCGCCGGGATGATCATGAGCGAATCCGAGCTCAGCCACAGGGCGGCGGAAGAGTCCCTGCCCCTTCGCGACGCTTTCGCAGTGCTGTTCTTCGTATCGGTCGGCATGCTCTTCGATCCGATGACCATCGTCAACGATCCGCTGCCACTGCTCGCGACACTGGGGATCATCGTCATAGGAAAGTCGCTGGCCGCGTTCTTCATCGTGCTCGCATTCGGCTATCCCACCGGCACGGCGCTGGTGATTTCCGCCAGCCTCGCCCAGATCGGCGAATTCTCGTTCATCCTGGCGGAGCTTGGCGTCAGTCTCGGCATGCTGCCGGAGGAAGGGCGGGACCTGATCCTTGGTGGCGCAATCCTCTCCATCCTGCTCAATCCCCTCGTCTTCGCCGGTATCGCCTATATGAAGCCCTGGCTCGAGCGGCGCATATCCGGCGGCTCCGAACCGGTAAGCGAGGTTGCCACTCCAACGGATGCGGAGGAAGCCGAGACGGAGGAGCTTCGTCCGACCTCGCTCGCCGAACATACGGTTCTCATCGGCTATGGCAGGGTCGGAAGTCTCGTCGGCGATGCGTTGAAGGAGGTCGGCAAGCCGTTCCTCGTCATCGAGGATGCCGACAAGACGGTAGCCAAGCTTCGCGACGAGGGCGTCGAGACGATCGTCGGAAATGCCGTCAATGGCGATGTGCTCACGGCGGCCAATGTCGCCGAAGCACGTCAGCTCATCCTTGCAATACCCAATGCCTTCGAGGCAGGCCAGATCGTGGTCAAGGCAAGAGCCGCGAACCCGGTGATAAATATCCTTGCACGGGCGCATTCCGACGCCGAGGTCCAGCATTTGCAGGATTTGGGAGCCGATGCCGTGATAATGGGCGAAAGGGAGATCGCCCGCGGCATCGTCTCGCATATAATGGGCCTCGATCAGCCGAAGCCGGAAGGGCCGCTCACCGAAAACTGAAGCAAAACAAGAACGACATGAGTGGGAAATTCGGGCAGGAAGACTATGAAACTAAAAGATTATGCCTGGCCGGCCATTGGCCTGGCAGCCGTGGGAATCTCGGTTTGGCTCCTCTATAAGGAGCTCCGCAGCATATCCCTGGACGACGTAATCGACAGTATCAATGCCATCGATGCCCATCGCTGGATCCTGGCCGCGCTGGCGTCGCTTGTCGCCTATGCCGCACTCGCGGGCTATGACCGGATCGCCCTTCTCCATCTGCGCCGCCATATTTCATGGCTGTTCATCGCGCTATGTTCGTTCACCACCTATGCGCTTTCGCACAATATCGGTGCGTCGGTCCTTTCAGGGGCTGTCGTGCGCTACAGGGCCTATTCCTCGCAAGGCATGAGCGGCCCCGAAATCGCCCTGCTGATCGCCTTCTGCTCCTTCACCTTCATGCTCGGCGTCATCACGCTCGCAGCCTTCGTGCTGCTGATCGAGCCGGAATTGCCGCAGCGTTTCAATGATGAATGGCCGCTATGGTTCAGCTATGCCATTGGCGGCGGCGCGTCGGCCTTCGTTCTGCTCTATGTCTTCGGCAGCTGGCTGAAATTCAAGCCCCTGCGCATCCGGCAGTTCACGCTCGAATATCCACGGCTTTCGGTGGTGATGCAGCAGCTCGTCGTCGGGCCGCTCGAATTGATAGGGGCGGCGGCCATCATCTATTTCACCCTCCCCGCTGCGGGAAATCCCGGCTTTCTCATCATCCTCGGCATTTTTCTCGTATCGTTTTCCGCGGCACTCATATCGCATGCGCCGGGCGGCCTCGGTGTCCTCGAACTGGTGTTCCTGACCGGCCTGCCCGACATGAACAAGGCGGACGTGCTTGCGGCGCTCATCATATTCCGTCTGTTCTATCTGCTTATTCCCTTCGCGCTTTCGCTCATCGTCGTCCTGTTCTTCGAAAGATCGCAATTGCTGCTGCGCTGGTACAGGAAAGACGAGGACAGCTAGGCCCTGCGCCCAAACCGAAACGCCAAGAAACTTTCCAGCCAGCGGACTATGCCAGGAGAATATTTTTCTATTCCGACCGCAATTTAGTCCCCGGTTCCTTCGAAAATCGCTGATCGCAGCCTATCCTTTCCACGGTGATATTTGCCAGCCCCAGCGAAGGAGCGATTGCATATGACGACACTGTTGATCCCCGGCTATCGTGGCTCCGAAAACGGGCACTGGCAGCGCCAATGGTTGCGCGACGATCCCAACGCACACCTCGTCGAACAGGATGACTGGAACGCGCCGACGCTTTCGCAATGGCTGCATGTTCTCGAAGCCCGGCTTGCGGAAACGCCGGGGGCAGTGCTGGTGGCGCACAGCCTCGGATCGATACTGGTTGCCCATCTCGCCGGGCGTCCATCGGCAGCGCATGTCGCCGGCGCCCTTATCGTCGCGCCGGCGGATGTCGAGCGCATGGCCGCGGCAGACAGGACATTTGAGAGCTTTGCGCCGCTGCCGCGCCAGAAGCTGAGCTTTCCCGCCATCGTCGTTGCAAGCCGCGATGATCCCTACATGTCGTTCAACAAGGCAAAGGCGCTGTCGGAAGTATGGGGAGCGGGATTTGTCGATCTCGGCAATGCCGGCCACATCAATATCGACAGCGGCCATGGCGTCTGGCCGGAGGGCCATATCCTTGCCGGATCGCTGGTCCGGCCGCAGCATTCCGGCGAGCGGGCTGCCGCCTGACCGGCATCTAGGCCAGTTGCTTGCGCTCCAGCAGATACTTCAATACCAGCGTCAGGACGGCGATCAGCGCCAGCGTCGATGCCGCGGCGAATGCGCCGGTGACATTGTAGTCGTTGAACAGCAGCTCGATCTGCAGCGGCAAGGTGTTGGTCTGGCCGCGGATCGCGCCGGAAACCACTGACACCGCACCAAATTCACCCATGACGCGGGCGTTGCAAAGCACCGCGCCGTAGAGCAAGGCCCAGCGGATATTCGGCAGCGTGACATAAAAGAACGTCTGGATGCCCGAAGCGCCGAGGGTGATGGCCGCTTCTTCGTCTTCGCTGCCCTGCGCCTGCATGAGCGGTATGAGCTCACGCGCGACAAAGGGACTGGTGACGAAAAGGCTGACCAGGAAGATCGCCGGGACCGTGAACATGATGCGGATGTCGTGGCTCTCGAGGAATGGGCCGAGCAGGCCCTGATTGCCGTAGAGAAAAAGATAGGTCACGCCCGCAACGATCGGCGAAATCGAAAACGGTATCTCGATAAAGGTAATGAGCAGCCGCCGCCCGGGAAAGCGGAAGCGTGTCACGAGCCAGGCGACGCACACGCCGAAAACCATGTTGATCGGCACGACGACGATCGCGGTGAGCACGGTCAACCAGATCGAATGCAATGTCGCCGGTTCGCTGATCTCGGCGAAATAGACGCCGAAACCTTCCCTGAAGGCATAGGCGAAGATGATGACCAGCGGCACGCCGATCAGGACGATCGACAATATCCCGGCTGCCGCGACCAGCCACCACTGCCCGGCAGTGCCCGGGCGCTTGCCGCGACCGTGTGGCCGCCCCGGGCCCAATGCGGGAAGAGCCATATCAGTTGCGTTCTGCATAGCGGAGCTGCCAGGCCTGGATGGAATTGGTGACGAAGAGCATGACGAATGCGATCGACAGCATCACTGTCGCCAGCGCGGCCGCAGCCGGATAGTCATATTCGTCGAGGCGTATGAAGATCAGCAGCGACACCACCTCGGTTTCGAACGGCAGATTGCCGGAAATGAAGATGATCGCGCCGAATTCGCCGAGGCTGCGGGCGAAGGACAGGCTGCAGCCGGCGATGAATGCAGGCAGAATGGCCGGCCATATCACCCGCGCGAACACCTGCCACTTGTTGGCGCCGAGGGAGCGGGCCGCCTCCTCCACATCGCTTGCCACATCCTCCAGCACCGGCTGCACGGTGCGTATGACAAAGGGGATGCTCGTGAACATCATCGCGATGGCTATGCCGAGCGGCGCATAGGCGACCTTGATGCCGAGCGGCTCCAGGAACTGCCCGAACCAGCCATTGCCGGAAAACATGGTGACCAAAGCGAGGCCGGCGACTGCCGTCGGCAGGGCGAAGGGCAGATCCACCACGGCGTCGAGGATGCGCTTGCCGGGAAATTCGTAGCGCACCAGAACCCAGGCCAGCAGCATTCCGAAGACGGCATTGCCGATGGTCGCCAGCGCAGCAGCCCCGAGGGTCGTGCGATAGGTGGCTATGGCCCGCTCGGACGATATGATGGTCCAGAAATCGACCCAGCCGAGGCCGTAGATCTTGTAGAGCATCGCCAGCAATGGCAACGCGACGATCAGCGTGAAGTACAGCAACGTCACGCCGAGCGTCAGGCCAAAGCCTGGAAGTATTCCGCGATTGCTGGGACCCCTGAAGAACGACATAGCGCTTCTTAATCGATCACCGAGCCAAAGCAAGGCATCTGTAGCCGGAAGGACGCGGTGTAAACATCATTCCGGCCGACAGAACGCCGGACTCAGCGCCTGGTGAACACCTTGTCCAATATCCCGCCCTCGGCGAAATGCTGCCTGGTTGCCTTGTTCCAGCCGCCGAACACGTCTTCGACTGTGAGAAGGCGCGTCTCGGGGAATTGCGAGGCGTATTTGGCCTTTACCGTTTCGTCGTGAACGCGGTTATAGTTCTGGGCCAGGATGTCCTGCCCCTCGGCAGTATAGAGGAACTTCAGATAGTCCTCGGCTATGGCGCGCGAGCCACGCTTGTCGGCAACCTTGTCGACGACGGTGACGGGAAATTCGGCCAGCAGGCTGACCGGCGGCACGACCGCCTCGTACTTGTCCTCGCCGAGCTGCTTGCGGGTTCCAAGCACCTCCGCTTCGAAGGTGATGAGAACGTCGCCAATGCCGCGCTCGGCAAAGGTCGTCGTGGACGCGCGGCCACCGGTATCGAACACCGGCACGTTGGCGAGCAGCTTCTTGACGAACTCCTGCGCCTTGGCCTCATCCTTGTTGTTCGCCTCCAGCGCATAGGCATAGGCGGCGAGATAGGTATAGCGCGCATTGCCGGACGTCTTCGGATTGGGGAAAACCACCTTGACGTCATCCCGCACGAGGTCGTCCCAGTTCTTGATGCCCTTCGGATTGCCGGCCCTTACGAGGAATGCCGGAAGGGAATAATAGGGCGAGGAATTGTTCGGCAGCCGCGATTGCCAGTCGGCGGGTATGAGGTTGCCCTTGTCATGCAGGACCTGAACGTCCGGCACCTGGTTGAAGGTCACCACATCGGCTTCCAGCCCTTCGAGGATGGACCGCGCCTGCTTGGACGAACCGGCATGCGACTGGTTGACGGTGATATCCTTGCCCGACGATGCCTTGTAGCTGGCGGTGAAGGCTTTATCGATCTGCTCGTAAAGCTCGCGTCCGATATCATAGGACACATTCAATATTTCCGTCGGCTCGGCCTTCACGGGCACAACACCCAGTCCCAGCGCCAGAACAGCGTAGGCGATCATCCTCTTCATCACACTCTCCATGCCCGGTAATGCCGGCGGTGCCGACACGCGATTTTTCGCGGATATTTTTTTCGACATTGCCGGGGCGGCAGGCGATTAGGAAGGTAAAATATACTATTGGACGGTGGAAATCAGGACGTTCGTGCTAAGGATCGGCAAAAACCGAGCAAGCGGCGCTGAGCGCCGCCGCCCATTGTCACAACGGCCGAAAATCGGCGGTATAGGACCGGTTCTTACCAGAAGCCGCGGTGCTGCCAGCACCAGAGAAAATCTTCCTCGGTCCAGTTCCTTCTGCGCCGTGCAGCGGCTTCGGCTGCACTCACCCTGTCGCCCTGTTCGTCGCTGTCGTCCTGGCGTGCAAAAAAGGCATCACGCCAAAAACGCTCCGCCTTGGTGAAAATACTGCTAGCTTCACTGTGCATTGCAATCTCCCTGAAATCAGGTGGCGAGTGGGCTTCCATCACGGCTGCCATTGCCGAATGATGACGGCAGGAAATCATTTGTCAACAATCACGACTGAATTAATCGTGTATCGATGGCGCGTTCGGCGATCCGCGTGCCGGCCGCATCCTTAATGAAGCCTTAATTTTCAGCGATTTAGGCGCGGCAATAAAGCTCACGTAAAAAATTCGCTCCCCATCGTTTTTTTAACCAATTTCGGTTAGAAACGAGCGCGCGACAAGGGACGGCCGCGCCCGAAACCGCAGTCAGACAGAGAAAATGATTTCGCAAAAAGCAAAATACGCTCTGCGAGCCCTTGTTGTTCTTGCCCGAGCAGACGCGCAGAAGGCGCTCTTCATATCCGATATTGCGGATGAGCAGAATATTCCGAAGAAGTTCCTCGAACAGATCCTTCTTGATCTGAAACGCGAAGGCATCGTCATGAGCCGTCGTGGCAAGATGGGCGGCTATCTCCTGCTCAAGCCGGCCGACGAGATCACATTCGGCGAAGTCTTGCGCCTGATAGACGGGCCGATCGCTTCCCTTCCCTGCCTGAGCAAGATCGCCTATCGGCGCTGTGAGGACTGCGAGAGCGAGGAGACATGCGAGATTCGCCATGTCTTCCACAGGGTCGCGAATGTCACCCGTGGCGTGCTCGATGGCACGACGATCGCCGACTGCCTCGCCTATGGCAAGGCAAGCCCCATCGCTGCCGTCCTTGAAGGCTGATTGCCTTAGCTGAACACCGCCTTGCCGATGACGGGCGTTGACGGGACCGCGAAGTCGCGCGGTTCCAGCATCTGCGCCCGATAGCCGCGATGGCCGGCATTCACCGCCTCCGCAAATGCCGCCGCCATTTCGACGGGATCGCCAGCCTTTGCGACCGCGGTATTCAGCAGCACGGCATCAAATCCGAGCTCCATGACGCTGCAAGCATGCGACGGACGCCCGATCCCCGCATCGACGATCAGCGGCACAGCGGGAAAATGCCCTCGCAGCGAGCGCAGCGCATAGGGATTGACCGGCCCCATGGCGGAACCGATAGGCGCGCACCATGGCATCAGGACCTCGCAGCCGGCCTCGAGCAGCCGCTCGGCGACCACGAGATCGTCCGTCGTATAGGGAAACACCTTGAAGCCGTCCTGCGTCAGGATGCGCGCCGCTTCCACCAGCGCGAAGACATCGGGCTGCAGGCTGTCGTGATTGCCGATCACTTCGAGCTTGATCCAGTCCGTCCGAAAGAGGTCCCTCGCCATATGCGCGGTCAGCACGGCTTCCTTCACCGTATGGCAGCCTGCAGTATTGGGAAGCACCCTCACGCCCAGCGACTGGATCAGGGACCAGAAGCCGTCTCCCGACTTGCCGCCCGCCGTCTCGCGCCGAAGCGAGACGGTCACGATGCCTGTTCCGGAAGCCTTGACGGCCTCCGCCAGCACCGCCGGCGACGGATATTGCGCCGTGCCGAGCAGCAGGCGCGAGGCGATTTGCTCGCCATAGAGATCAAGCATGTCAGCCTCCCTGCTTCGGGGTCAGTATCTCGACCCGGTCGCCGTCGCTCAGGACGAAACCAGCGCGTTCAGCCGCGGGGACGAGCTGGCTGTTGACCGCCGTTGCAAGCCAGTCGCCGGTGAATTCCAGTTCGGCAAGCACCTCGCCGAGGCCCTGGGCGCTCACCTCGCGCGGCTCGCCATTGATGATCAGTCTCATGGTTTTTCCTCGTTTTCGATCAGGCCCGCCGCCCGGACAGCCATCGCCGGCGCGAGCAGAAAGCCGTGGCGATAAAGGCCATTGATATGGATCGTCGCGCCATCGCGGCTCACGCGCGGCAAATTGTCGGCATAGGCGGGCCGGATGCCGACGCCGGTTTCCACCAGCTCCGCCTCGCCGAATGCCGGATGCAGCGCATAAGCCGCATTGAGCAGTTCCATCAGCGACCGCGCTCTTATCGGGCCGGACTGATCGCTTTCGATCATGGTTGCGCCGACCATGAACATATTATCGTCGCGCGGCACGATGTAGAGCGGAAAACGCGGATGGATGAGGCGAACCGGCCGGGCCAATGACAGTTCGGCCGTCCGAAGCAGCAGCATCTCGCCGCGAACGCCGCGCAGGCCGGATAGCCGGGCCGCCATCCCGCTGCAATCCACCGTCCGGTCATATGCGGCGACGTCCGGCGCTGCCGCGTGAAATTCCACACCCGCTGCCGCGAGCTTGGTGCGCAACTGCATCAGCGCGTTGCGTGGGTCGAGATGCGCCTCCTGCCCGAAGAAGAGCCCGCTGCGGAAATTCTCCGCAAGATCGGGTTCGAGCGCAGCTATCTTCGCGTGATCGACCGGCTCGAATCCGGTCGTGCGGCCGGCGAAGCGGCGCAGTTCGCCGGTATCCCGCGCCGGCGCAACCACCAGCGTTCCATTGCGCCGCACCAGCCCCGGCAAGGCGGCATCCCACCAATCCGCCGCGCCGGCGCCGAGATCGACGACCGCCTGTTCGGCGCTTTCACGCTCGCAATAGGGTGCGAGCATGCCGCCCGCATACCAGGAGGCGGCATGGCGATGGCCCCCTACAGGATCGAATAGGGCGACGTCATGTCCCCTGCTCCAAAGCTCATGCGCCACCGTGAGGCCGGCAACCCCGGCCCCTTTCACCAGTATCGGCATGCTCAGCCAGCCCCGCCGCCTTCCAACGGCATGTAGAGTTCGCCGCCGACACGGAATTTCTCCGCCATGGCAGCCATTCCCTCCTTTTGCGCCTCGGCACGGATATCGTGCGAGATCCGCATCGAGCAGAATTTCGGCCCGCACATGGAACAGAAATGCGCGACCTTATGCGCATCCTTCGGCAGGGTCTCGTCGTGGAAGAGGCGCGCGGTTTCCGGATCGAGCGACAGGTTGAACTGGTCTTCCCAGCGGAACTCGAACCGCGCCCGCGACAGCGCATCGTCGCGCAGCTTGGCGGCGGGATGCCCCTTGGCAAGGTCGGCCGCATGTGCGGCGATCTTGTATGTGATCACCCCGACCTTGACGTCGTCGCGGTTGGGCAGGCCAAGATGCTCTTTCGGCGTCACATAGCAGAGCATTGCCGTGCCGTACCAGCCGATCATCGCCGCGCCGATGCCCGAAGTGATATGGTCATAGCCCGGCGCGATATCGGTGGTCAGCGGTCCAAGCGTATAGAACGGCGCCTCTCCGCATATGGCCAATTGCTTGTCCATGTTCTCCTTGATCTTGTGCATCGGCACGTGGCCCGGGCCTTCGATCATCACCTGGCAATCCTTCTCCCAGGCAATCCGCGTCAGTTCCCCGAGCGTCTCGAGCTCGGCGAATTGCGCCGCGTCATTGGCGTCGGCGATGGAGCCGGGTCTCAACCCGTCGCCCAGCGAGAAGCTGACGTCATAGGCGCGGCAGATATCGCAGATCTCCTCGAAATGTTCATAGAGGAAGCTTTCCCGGTGATGGTGCAGGCACCATTTGGCCATGATCGAGCCGCCGCGCGAGACGATGCCCGTCACCCGGTTCACCGTCAGCGGGATGTAATGCAGCCGGACGCCGGCATGGATCGTGAAATAGTCGACGCCCTGCTCCGCCTGCTCGATCAGCGTATCGCGATAGATTTCCCAATTGAGGTCCTCGGCAATGCCGCCGACCTTCTCCAGCGCCTGGTAGAGCGGAACGGTCCCGATCGGAACGGGCGAATTGCGGATGATCCAATCCCGGATATTGTGGATGTTGCGTCCGGTGGAGAGGTCCATGACCGTATCGGCGCCCCAGCGGATGGCCCAGACCATCTTTTCGACTTCCTCTTCCATGGAAGAGGTCACGGCCGAATTTCCGATATTGGCGTTGATCTTGACGAGGAAATTGCGCCCGATGATCATCGGCTCAAGTTCCGGGTGATTGATGTTGGCGGGGATGATGGCCCTGCCCCGCGCGATCTCGTCGCGGACGAATTCCGGCGTGACGTGGTCGGGAATGGCGGCGCCGAAGGATTCTCCGTCGCGCAGGATGCTGCGCGCGGCGTCGCGTCCGAGATTTTCGCGGATCGCCACATATTCCATCTCGGGCGTGATGATGCCGGCCTTGGCATAGGCGAGTTGCGTAACCGCCTTGCCATTCTTCGCCTTGCGCGGCCTGTTGATTACCGGGAACGCAGGCGTCAGCCGCTCGCCGGATGCGAAGCCGTTATCGGCCGGTTGGACATGCCTGCCCTCATATTGCTCGGTATCCGCATGGGCGATCGACCATTGTTCTCTCGCCCGGGCGATACCCTTGGCGATGTCGATCGCCACATTTGAGTCCGTGAACGGTCCGGAGGAATCATAGACGGGAAGATCGGGCTCGCCCGCGGTCGGATGAACGGCAATCTGCCGCAAGGGGACGCGAATCGAAGGGTGAAGCTTGCCCGGTTTGTAGATTTTCTCTGAGGCCGGCAGCGGCCCCGTGGATACTTTCAGTGTGTCGGTCATCGTCAGGTTCCATTGTTTGCGTCAAGGAAACCCAGTTCTGTGCCGGAAGGATGAAGAACTGCGCGAGCCTGGAATCAGACTTTTTGCCAGAGCTGGTCGCAGCTTTGCACCGTCCCTACGCCAGTATGAACTGGATCAGGTTCAACGGGTCACTGCGCTGCAAAAGCCAGCAGTATCTCAGCCCCTTGTCGGGACCCCCCTGGTGAATAGCGTTAGAAGAGCGGCTTAGCGCCGCTCTGTCAAGTGTCAGGCGTCGCGCAGCGGCTTCAACGCGCCGGCCCATTTGGCCAGCTCGGCAAGCATCGTCTTGGCGCCGTTGGTGATCGCCTCATTGGGCTGGAACACGCCCTCGTCATTGATGAAGTTCTGGTAGAGCGGCACCGGCACCGACTCCGAGAGCGGCACGAGCCGCAGGGCAGACATGAGCCCCTTTACCGATTCCACCGCGCGCATGCCGCCGGAAATCCCGCCATAGCTGACAAAGCTCGCGGGCTTGTAGTTCCATTCGTTCCAGAGATAGATCAAGGCGTTGATCAGCGACGGCGGCGCATTGTAATCATATTCCGGCATGACGAAGACATAGGCGTCGGCCGCATCGACCACCGCGCTCCACCTCTTCGTATGTTCGTGCTCGTATTTCTTCATCCGCGGATGGCTGGGTTCGTCGAGCAGCGGAAGGTTGATATCCGCGAGATCGACAAGAACAGGCTCGAACGTGCCATCCTGCCTGACGAATTCATGAAACCATTCCGCCACCGGCGGACCACCCCGGCCGGGACGTGTACTTGCAATGATGATATTCAACTTGAGCGCCATTGGTCTCTCCATGATTCACGACAGCCCTTGCATAGGGACGACGAGCCTAGGCTTGCAAGAAGGCACTTTCGGGAAACCATGTGAATAAGCCCGCGACGGATGACCGCGCGGGCTTTTTATTCAATCAGGCGCGACGTTCAACGATGATCGTTGCCGGCAGGGGCGCCGCGTTCCTTTTTCTTCGGGCCGGGCAGAAGCCCTTCCCGCTGAGCCTGCTTGCGCGCCGCCTTGCGGGCACGGCTGACAGCCTCGGCCTTTTCACGCACCCGGCGCTCGGAGGGCTTTTCAAAAGCCTGTCGAGCCTTCATTTCGCGAAACAGCCCTTCGCGTTGCATCTTCTTTTTCAGGACCCTCAGGGCCTGTTCAACATTGTTGTCGCGAACGAGAACTTGCAATCCTAATCCTCACCATTTTGTCTGCGTGGCGCGGTATATCGCCTTGGAGCAGCTTGAGAAGCGCGAACTCTATTCAGTTCGCGCCTGAAAATCCAGTGCCGCAGCTCAATTGTTCGCATTACACGCAATTAATTGCATGGATTGGCACCGGGCGATGGGTGTGCGGCACTGAACAACCATGAGGGCTCAGCATGAGGGAGGTGGGCCGTGAACGGGGGCACAACTGGCCCACGTGGTGGGATAGATTTTCGGCCTCAAAAAAAATTTTGCCCTGTAAGCTGCTGATTTCGCTCATTCTTCCTTCCGGCACGCAAAAAACTTATCCCACCACTTTGGAACCGGGTTATTCTGATTCGGTCCTTTCCAGTGGGGGAGCAGCTTCCGGTGCTGTTTCGATTGCTGGGAGAGGATGGCGTTGCTGAATAGTCGGAAGTGACAACCCCGATTGGCCAGCAAACTGCAGAAGGAAACGGAGGTGGCGCTCTTGTTTCCGGGTTGTTGCGTCTGACAAACGCAACAACAGCAGGCAAAGACGTCGCGGGCGGTCTTCGGACCTCGACCCTGATACCTACTGACGCGCTGAAGACCGCCCGTCTCCCCCCATTTTCAATGACCAGACGCGATTTCGCGGGCGTGGTGCGGATCTTCCGTATTCAATCCACCACCCTCGTGCTGAGCCAGGTGAACTGGCACAGCATGAGGCATGTCGGTCGCCTAAAGCGCGGCGGTGATGATGATCTCGACCTTGTATTCGGGCGTGGCGAGCTTGGCTTCGCCGGTAGCGCGAGCGGGCGCGTTCGCCGGATCGACCCAGGCATCCCAGACGGCGTTCATTTCGCCAAAGTCCTTCATGTCGTCGAGCCAGATAATCGCCTGCAGCAGCTTGGACTTGTCCGTGCCTGCTTCCTTGAGAAGGCGGTCGACGGAGGCGAGTACATCCTTCGTCTGTTCCGTGACGCTCTTGCCCGGACCACCGACCTGGCCGGCGAGATATACGGTATTGCCATGGATGACAGCCTGGCTCATGCGGGGGCCAGCTTCAATTCGACGAACGCTCATGGATGTCTCCTCGTAAGAATATGGCAGGCCAATGCCCGCCGGGGCACAAGAAAAAAGGGCCGTAAGGCCCTTATTTTCGAAGATATGGTGGGCACAGTAGGGATCGAACCTACGACCCGCTGATTAAGAGTCAGCTGCTCTACCAACTGAGCTATGTGCCCTCCGGCCGCCTGAACGGCAGTAAGTGAGCGCTCTATAACGGGGCAAATCTTGCCTGTCCAGCCCCTCGCGACAACTTTATTGTTTCGCCGTGCAACAACTGCGCTTTGGCGCAGCTCAGACAAAAATCCGGCCCTCCGCGACCTTCACCGCTCCACCGCCTATGCGGGCGCCGACGAGCCGGCTGTCCGCGATGTCGAGCTCCAGCCGCAGCTTCGATGGCCGTCCCATCTCGAAGCCCTGTTCCAGCGAAAGGTGCAGCACGCCGTCGAGCGGCTGGTCGAAGGCGTGAACGGCACCGGCGAACGCCGCCGTCGCCGAACCGGTCGCGGGGTCCTCATAGGTGCCGTCATCGCTGACGAACATGCGGGCGTGAAAATGGCTGTCATGCCGCACCGTCTCGCGGCAATAGGCGTAGACGGGCAATTGCCGCGCGCCGATGCGGGGCGCCACCTTCTTCATCGCCGCCTGATCTATCCGGATGCGCCCGGCCGCGTCGATGCCGTGGAGCGGAATAAGAAGGTAGGGCACGCCCGCCTCCCAGATGCTCGGCACGTGGTTCTCGAAGCCTATGTCGCCCGGCTCCAGCCGAAGCGCGGCGGCTATCGCCATCCTGTCGTAATTATAGGCGACCCGCTGCGGCAGCCTCGGCAGGTCGAATTCGGCGAAGGCGCCGGATTGGCCCAGCGTCACGCCGCAGCGCACCGCCCCCACCTGCTCCTCGAGAATGATCAGTGCATCCTGACCGCTCGTCTCGGCGCCGAAGCGGCGGTGGGCGAGCGATATGGCGGTGCCGACGGTCGGATGCCCGGCAAAAGGCAGTTCATAATCCGGCGTGAATATTCGTATCGATGCCGTATGCGCGGGGTTCTGCGCCGGCAGCACGAAAACCGTCTCGGACAGATTGAATTCCCTTGCGACCCGCTGCATGGCCGCGTCGTCAAGCCCCTCGGCCTCGTGGACGATGGCCAGCGGGTTGCCGCTCAATGCCGAATCGGTGAAGACATCATAAATCTCGTATTGACGACCCGACATGGTTTCGCTCCCGTTCGCCGGAAAATAGAACACGCTTTCGCCGGATCAAGTCAAACCTTGTTATGGTAACATTGGCCTTGTCATGGTGGCATTGGCCTATGGGGCCGACGCGGCCTCCGTCGTCGCTGCTCCTCGCTGAAATGCCAGTCGCCAAAGATGCGGAACGGCGCCGGCGTGGCCTCCCCCATCTCTCCGGCCGCCGAAATCGCCGTCACGCCGTCGAGTTCCGGCACCTGTTCGGATGCAATATGCGCGCTGATGCGCGCCAGCAATTCCCGGGCTTCCAGCGCCAGGTAGTACCGCCGGAACAGGGCGATGCTGCGTCTCGACGTTACGAGATAGGTCGCGCTGTCGCGATCCGCCGCCGCCGACAGGTCGATGCCCGTTTCCTCGGCCACCTCGCGGTGCATGTTGCCTTCGATATCGATCGTACCGCCGACGACATCCCCCTCGTCGAACGAACCGGCCGGAAAATAGACGCGGCCCGCCGCCGAAGTCGAAGCCGCCATCCGCCCGGCGATCAACCGGTTGTCGGCCGAGACGATGACACCGACGGCGAACACATGCCAGGGCTTCGCCAGATCGGCATTCTTCTTCCAGTGCAGCATGGTAGCGAAACGGGTGCGCCGATAGCGGGCAGCGAAAACGCCATTGTCCACGTCCGCCGCTTCGGCCATGAAGAACGGGCCGTTGAACAGCGCGGGATTGTCCGTCACGTCGCTCAGCCAGTTGGCGTCGATCTGCTGGCGGTTCCGCACCTCGTAGTCCAGCGGGCCGTCGTCGATCTGCAGCTTCGCTGCAGCAAGCGGTACGACTGTCTCTTCGGGAATATTCAGCATGCCTAGGCCATGTCCAATGTTACCGCGACGGGGCAGTGATCGCTGGCCTTGGGACGGTCCCAGCCCACCCTCGGAAAACGTTCGACCGCCTGATCCGGCGGGAATATGGTGCGATATGGCTGGCCCTGCCGGATGATATCGGGAACCGCACCGGCATTCTTGCCCGCCAGCGCCGCGGAGGCGAGAACATAGTCCAGCTGGCAAAGATGACGCTCCTGCGGCCCGCGGGTATGGTAGAGCGTCCAGCGATCGATCGCGGGGCGCCGCTCCACGAGATTCTCGCAGAAGCCGCCTTCCGTCAGCACATTGACGCAGCTCAGGGCTTCCTCGACCGGCTCGAACCCGTAGCCGGACAGGCTGTCGCCGCTGATGATGACGCGCTCGCGATAATCGTTGAAATCGCCGCAAATGAGCCAATCCCGCGCCATGGCGCCGGCAACGCCGCCGAACTTCTCCTCGATGATGCGCCGCACCGCCTTGGCCTCCGCCATGCGAACCGGCATCGATGCCGTACGCCCGTCCATCCCGTTTCGCGGCGAGCCCATGGATTTGAAATGGCTGACGAAGAGCGAAAGCGGCCTGCCGCCGACGCGCAGATCGATGCACAGGCAATCGCGCTTGAAAATGCGCTCATGCGGTTCAAGGCCGAGCAGCGCCAGTTCCGGCGTATGCAGCCCGAACTCCTGGTAGGTGACATGGGCATGGCTCGTCATCTCGACGAATTCGATCGCCTCCCCGTCGCGGGTCTGGTCGCGCACCAGCACCGCGACATCGATGCCGCGGCTGTCATTGCCCTCGACCATGTATTTGTGGCGGTAGCCCTCGCCCACCATCTTGAAGAGATAGCCGAATTCGAAGGCATTGAGCGCACCGATATTGTCCACCTCCTGAAGGCAGATGATGTCCGCATGGGTGGCGGCGATCGCCAGAGCCGTGAGCTGCCTGGTATCGTCCGTATGCGCGATGGCGCGTGCCTGTTCCAGCTGGCGATACTGATTCTCGTCCTTTATCTGGAACAGCTGCAGCGTCCTGTCCTGGTTGAGATTGTTCCTGAACCCCGAAAAATCGAACCGGTTCATGAGGTTTTCGACGTTGAAGGTGGCAATTCGAACTGACATGCACGTCCTGAGGCTCAAGGGGGATGGCTGCTCCGGCCGAAACTAACCACATTGTGACGCTTCGGCCAGTAGCTTTGCACTGCCGCGACACCTATATGCGGGGAAGACGAATATGGGAGACGGAAAGTGAAACGTTTGATCCTCATGACCCTGGGCGCGGCGCTGATCGGCGCGATACCGGCGGCGACGGCTTCGTTCGCGCAGGAAATTCAGACCTACCGCCCGGCTCCCCGCGGCCTCGACGTTACGCCGCGGACGCAGATCATCCACCGCAACAGCGCGGGCTACAAATATCGCGAGCCCGATTGCCGGGGTTCGGGCAGCGGCTGCTACAATTTCCGCCGGCACAAGCCTGTCGGCCCTTCCGGCCCGAGCCAGGCGGAGCGCTGCAAGGCCGCGTATCAATCCTATCGCGGCTTCGACAATACCTACCAGCCCCATGTCGGGCCCCGCCGCCGCTGCGACCTCTAGCATAGAAAAAAGGGCCGGCGGATTGCTCCACCGGCCCTTTCATCGGTTCGTCCGAAGATCAGTTCTTGGCCTTGTCGACGAGCTTGTTCTTGCCGATCCATGGCATCATGCCACGCAGCTTCTCGCCGACTTCCTCGATCTGGTGGCTGTCGTTCATGCGGCGGATGCCCTTGAAGCGGGAAGCGCCGGCCTTGTATTCCTGCATCCAGTCGGAGGTGAACTTGCCCGTCTGGATGTCCTTGAGCACGCGCTTCATCTCCGCCTTCGTCTCGGCAGTGATGATACGGGGACCGGAAACATATTCGCCCCATTCGGCGGTGTTCGAGATCGAGTAGTTCATGTTGGCGATGCCGCCCTCGTAGATCAGGTCGACGATGAGCTTCACTTCGTGCAAGCACTCGAAATAGGCCATTTCCGGCGCGTACCCGGCTTCAACCAGCGTCTCGAAGCCGGCACGGATGAGCTCGACCAGACCGCCGCACAGGACCACCTGCTCGCCGAAAAGATCGGTTTCGCACTCTTCACGGAAATTGGTTTCGATGACGCCCGAACGTCCGCCGCCAACGCCGCAGGCATAGGAAAGCGCGAGGTCATGCGCATTGCCGGAAGCATCCTGGTGGATGGCGATGAGGCAGGGAACGCCGCCGCCCTTCTGGTATTCGCCGCGCACGGTGTGGCCCGGGCCCTTCGGCGCGATCATGACGACGTCGACCGTCTTCTTCGGCTCGATCAGTCCGAAATGGACGTTCAGGCCATGCGCGAAAGCGATTGCCGCGCCATCGCGGATGTTGGCGGCAATGTGGTCGCGGTAGATGTCGGCCTGAAGCTCGTCCGGCGTCGCCATCATCATCAGGTCCGCCCATTTCGCCGCATCGGCGACGCTGACGACCTGAAAGCCGTCGGCTTCGGCCTTCTTGGCCGTTTCCGAGCCGGCGCGCAGGGCGATGCGCACATCCTTGGCGCCCGAATCCTTGAGGTTCAGCGCATGGGCACGGCCCTGCGAGCCGTAGCCGATGATGGCGACCTTCTTCGACTTGATGAGATTGATGTCCGCATCCCGGTCATAATAAACGCGCATGTGATTTATCCTTCCTATGAATGTTGCGGCCCATCGGGGCCGTTTTCCTGTGTTTGGTAAAGGCGAAGAAATTGTTCCGTTGCCCGATGCGCGTCGCGTTCGATCGCCGCGTCGCTCAGTTCGAAATGGTCGCCGAGCAGCAGGCGGATCTGCACATCACGCACCACCAGGCCGAAAAAGGTGCGGAACGCCTCGCGCTCGTCGTCAAAGCGCAGATAGCCGGCCTCGCGCCCGGTGAGGAGCAGCGGCTGCAGCCGGCGCGCCATCGCGAACGGGCCGTTTTCCAGCACGATCCCGCCAAGGTCGCGGCCAAGGCCATGCCGGTCGATGCCCGCATGGCTGATCGCCACGCGGTTCAGCGCAACGGAGATCTTGCCGGATATGACGCGCAGCCAGTCGGCGGCGAACCGCTCAAGGCCGATCTTCAATGCCCTCAGATCGAAATCGTCGCGCCGGACCGGCACGCCCCTCACCTTCGAGGCCTGCCATTGCACGGTGGCCGTCAGAAGGCCGTCACGGTCGCCGAACCATTTGTAGAGGCTTTCCTTGGAGCAACTGGCGCGGCGCGCCACGCTGGTCATCGTCAGCTTGTCGCCGGCCTCGACCAGAAGCGCCAAGGCAGCATCGAGGACGTCTTTCTGACGCTCCGTCAATGTGGTCTCGCCTATCTCCAGTTCTGAAGCCAATTCATCCTCCGGCCGTACCGTACCGTACGTTACGGCGTGTTCTAATACAGCTTCCGGCCTTTGACAAGGCGGGACAGCCGCAAAATCAGAGCCAGTTCTTCTCGCGAAGGCCGATCGGCCTGAACGGGTCGATGAAGGTGCCGGCGACTAGGGAAGCCAGTTGCTGCGGCACCGGCGGAATACGGGCGAGATTGGAGACGACGCGGTCGCGGATCAGCGGCAATATGCGCGAGTCCGACTGGTAGAAGGGCGTGAACACGCGCGAGAACATCTGGAAGCCGCGTATGTGGTTCCTGCGCGACCGCGCATAGAACGACAGGGCCGATGCGAGATCGCCCGATATGGCCAGGGCATGCGCCAGGGCCCGCGCATCCAGCATGGCCATATTGGCGCCCTGGCCGAGCTGTGGGCTCGTCGAATGGGCGGCGTCGCCGATGATCGCAAGCCGCGGCCCGATCGGCCTGGCCAGCGTGTGATGTCCGTAGCGGGCCAATGTCATTTCGTCGAAGCTGCCGATCTGGTCGAGATAGGCCGAGCATTCGGGCCAGAGCGCAAGCACGCTGTCCTTCCAGCGCTGAAGTCCGCCCTGCCGCAGCGCCGCCTCCCCTTCGGGCTTGGTGCTCCAGAAGAAGGCAGCCATCTCGTGATCGCCCGCCGGCGTCCGGCCGATGGGCAGCACGCCGATCATCGTGCTCGCCCTCTGATAGCGCTGCACCAGCGAACGGTTGTCAAAACCTTGCGGATGCCATTTGAGCGATGCCCAATAGGCTCCATAGGCCAGCGGTCTGGGAGAAGACGGGGCAAGGCAGTGCCGGATGAGCTTCGATCTGGCGCCGCTCGCATCGACAACGAGGTCGAACGGGCCGAACCGGCGTCCGGCCTCCGTCAGAAGCGTGGTCTTGTCGGCGCCGCTTTCCAGCGACACTACATCGACATCGGTCTCAATAGCTATCCCGGCGTCGAGGACCGCCCGATAAAGCACGTCGAACAGCGCTGCACGGTGCACCGCCAGCCCAAATCTTCCGCCCGGCCGCGCGGAATATTTGACATCCAGAACCGTGCGCCCGGTCACGGCATCGGTGCCATGGAGCCGGTCGATACGATTGCCCAGCGCCCGGATGGCATCGAACAGGCCGAGATCGTCAAGGATGGTCAGGCCCGTCGGCTGCAGGATCAGGCCGGAACCGACCGGAGACGGCGAGGAGAACCGCTCGAACAGGGTGACGCGGTGATCGCTGCGGTTCAGATAGAGAGCGGCGGCCAGTCCCGCCGGCCCCGCCCCCACGATCGCGACGTCCAGTTTCTTCATCGATCCTCACCTTGCACTGCAGGCTTCCCTGGACCGAGGCATGCCATGATGCGCGTCGAATGCTCTAGATATTGACCTGTGTACCGATCTCGACTACGCGGCCGGTGGGTATCTGGAAATATTCGGTCGCGTCGCTGGCGCTTCGAGCCAGGGCGATGAACAGCCGATCCTGCCAGCGCGGCATCTCCGAGCGGGCCGAGGCCTTGAGAGAACGGCGCGAAAGGAAGAACGAGGTCGTCATGATGTCGAACTTCCAGCCCTGCTTGCGGCAGATGGCAAGCGTGCGCGGAATGTTGGGGCGCTCCATATAGCCGAAGGTCAGCGTGACGCGCATGAAGAGATCGTTGATGGGCTCGATGCGCACCCGCTCGCTCTTGCGCACCAGCGGCGTCGAAGCCGTGATCACCGTCAGGATGACATTGCTCTGGTGCAGCACCTTGTAGTGCTTGAGGCTGTGCATGAGCGCCGTCGGCGTGCTCTTCGGATCGCCGGTGAGGAAAACCGCGGTACCCGGAACGAGCGCGGGCGGATTCTCCGCCATCTTCCGCGATATGATATCGAGCGGAACCTCGCCCTTGCGCGTCTTCTCGAACAGCTGGCGGCTGCCGCGCACCCAGGTGAACATGACGAGGACGACGAGCACGGCCACCACCAGCGACGCCCAGCCGCCATCGACGACCTTGATGAGATTGGCGCTGACGAAGGTGAGGTCGATGATCAGGAAGCCGGTGGTCAGCGCAATGGCGATCCACAATCTCCAGTTCCAGATCCGCGTCATGACGATGAACAGCAGGATCGTCGTGACCAGCATGTTGCCGGTGACGGCAATGCCATAGGCCGAGGCGAGATTGGTCGAGCGTTCGAAACCGAGCACGAGCAGGATGACGACGATGCCGAGCAGCACGTTCACTTTCGGCAGGTAGACCTGGCCGGACTGCTTCTCCGACGTATGCTCGATGTTCAGGCGCGGCAGAAGATTGAGCTGGACGGCCTGGCGCGACAGGGAGTAGGCGCCGGAAATGACCGCCTGGCTGGCGATGACGGTCGCCATGGTCGCAAGACCGACCATCGGCAGCAGGGCCCAGCCGGGGAACATCTCGAAAAACGGGTTCTTGGCGGAAGAGGCATGGGCGAGAATGAAGGCGCCCTGGCCGAAATAATTGAGCAGCAGGCAGGGGAACACGATCCACATCCACGCCGTCGCAATGGGCTTGCGGCCGAAATGCCCGAGGTCGGCATAGAGCGCCTCGGCGCCGGTGACCGCGAGAAACACCGTGCCGATGGTCGGAAAGGCCGTGGCGGGATTGTTGATGATATATTCGAAGGCATAGACCGGATTGACGGCCGCGAACACCGTGAGGTCGTCCGTGAGATGCCACAGGCCGAAGGCGCCGATCGCCAGGAACCACAACAGCGTTATCGGACCGAAAATGATGGCGACCCTCGCAGTGCCGAAACGCTGTATGGAGAACAGCGTGATAAGGATGACGAGGGTGATGGGGACGATGAACGGTTCAAGGTCCGGCGTGACGATTTCCAGTCCCTCCACGGCCGAGAGCACGGAAATTGCCGGCGTGATGACCGCATCGCCATAGAACAGGGAAGCGCCGATGATCCCGAGGCCCAGAATGAGCTGCGGGCGAGACTTGAAGCTCGCCCGCGCCAATGCCATCAAGGAAAGAATGCCGCCTTCGCCGTCATTGTCGGCGCGCAGCACGAAAAGCACGTATTTGACGGTGACGATGAGCGCCAGCGCCCAGAAGATCATCGATACGACGCCGAGCACGTCCGTGCGGCTCAGGCTTCCGTCCAGCGATGCGGCGTGGAGCGCCTCGCGAAAGGCGTAGATGGGGCTGGTACCGATGTCGCCATAGACGACGCCGAGAGCGCCGAGCACCAGGACCGGAAAAGCTTCCTTGTGGTGCGGGTCCGACTCATGAACGACATTGCCGTTTTCGCAGCTATCGTCGTCCGACAGTTGGTCACTCATATGGCTTTCCCTCGCTCTGACGGCGTGGGCGGACGAGTTAGTCGTGTTGCATCGCAATATCAATCATCATTTTAACATAGCTGTTAACAACTGCTATGCAAAAATGCATGGGAAAATTGTAAATGCAGCCGTTTCAAAGCACTAGCCGCGCAAAGCGGCAAGAAATCTTTCCACAGATCGCGCCATTCCATGGACCAGCGCATCGGCTGTGAGGCCGTGTCCAATAGACACTTCCACGAGATTCGGCACCTTTTTGACCAGCGGCGGCAGGTTTCCGACCGTCAGGTCATGGCCGGCATTCACTTCCACGCCGGATTTTTCCGCCGCCAGTGCCGTCGCGCCGAGCTTCTCCAGTTCGCTCGCCTCGCGCTGCCTGTCTTCCACGGCACCGCCATAGGGGCCGGTATAGAGTTCGACGCGCTGTGCGCCGAGTTCCGCCGCGAGCGCCGGCAGGGCGGGATCGGCATCGATGAACAGGGACACGCGGCGGCCGTCGCGCTTCAATTCCTGGATGATGGGCTGCAGAAACTGCGCCTGCCGCTCCAGATCCCAGCCATGATCAGAGGTCGCTTGCGCCGGATCGTCGGGAACCAGCGTCACCTGCTCGGGCTCGTTCCTCGCGACGAGATCGAGGAATTCCGGGGTCGGATAGCCTTCTATATTGAATTCCGCCGCCGGAAATTCATCATCGATCAGCGCCCGTATTTCCGGCAGGTCGGAGAAGCGGATATGCCGCTCGTCCGGCCGGGGGTGAACCGTGAGGCCGGAAGCGCCGGCGGCCAGCGCGATGCGCCCGAGACCGGTGACGCTTGGCCATGGCAGGTCGCGGCGGTTGCGCAGCATGGCGATGGCGTTGAGATTGACTGAAAGAGAAGCTGTCATCGAAAAGAACCCGCGCGAATAGGATGGCGTCAGTTAATACAGTGCGAAGCCGCATTGGAAACAGCTATATCGTCACCCTGTCAATTCCGGCGCCGCACCGGCACCTAGCGCACCACGGTCAGCCGCTCGGCCGCCCGGGTGATCGCCGTATAGAGCCAGCGCTCGCGCGTGTCGCGGAACGCATAGCTCTCGTCGAAGAGCACGACTTCGTTCCATTGCGAACCCTGCGCCTTGTGGGTCGTCAGTGCATAGCCATAGTCGAAATCATCATAGCGCTTCTTGGTCTGCCATGGAATCTCGGTATCCGGATCGTCGAACTGTGCCTTGAGCAGCTTTATCTTTGCCACGCCCCTGCCCGGTTCCTCGTCTTCGGGCGAGACGAGCAGGTTTATTCCCGGCTTTACGGTCTCGCGCGACGACGTCATGACCTTCCACAGCGACCCGTTCAAAAGTCCCTTCGCCGGGTCGTTGCGCAGGCAGACCAGCTTGTCGCCGGCCTGCGGAAACGATGCGCTGAAGCCCTTGAGTTCCCGCAAACGTTGATTGTAGCGTCGGCGCGTGCGGTTGGTGCCGACGAGGACCTGATCGGCGCCCAGCACCAGTTCCTGCGTCACCTCCGCCTTCGAAATGACCTTGGCCTTGCCGAAATCCCCATATCCGAAGTCGCGGCCCTCGCGCGCATCGAGAGCGAGGCGCAGGATCGGATTGTCCCTCGCCTGCCGATGTATCTCGCTCAGGAGGAAATCCGGATCATGCTCGGTGAAGAACCCGCCGCCGGAGATGGGCGGCAACTGACCGGGATCGCCGAGCACGAGGATCGGCGTGCCGAAAGTCATCAGGTCGCGGCCAAGCTGTTCATCGACCATCGAACATTCATCGACGACGATCAGCTTTGCCTTTGCCACGGGGCTTTGGCGATTGAGCGAGAATGTCGGCGCGATGCTGGTCTTGCCCGTGGTTTCGTCCTCCACGGCTTCCTCGCCGCGCGGCCGATAGATCAGCGAATGCAGGGTTCGGGCGTTTCTGGCGCCCTTGGAGCGCAGAACCTGCGCCGCCTTGCCGGTGAAGGCGGCAAATTGCACGTCACCGTCGATGTGCTCGGCGAAATAGCGCGCCAAGGTTGTTTTCCCCGTTCCCGCATAGCCAAACAGCCGGAAGATCGGGCTCCGGCCATCTTTCAGCCATTTGGAGACGGCTTTGAGCGCCTCATCCTGTTGAGGTGATAATTGCATGGGTCTGACTGACAGGATTCGTGCCCAAAGGGCAAGAAGAATGCGCGCCGGCGCTCATTTCCTAGAGATTATCGGGATTTCCGGCGCGGATGGTGCCCTCGCCGATCGGGCCGAAATGCTTGTCGACCATGCGGAAGCGATCGTCCTTGACCTGCAGCGTCCAGCAGATCTTCTTTTCCTCGCCCTCATAGGTCAGGCAGAGCCCTTCCTCCGACAGCGCCCATTCGCCCGAATAGGAAATGCCCTTGGTCAGGAGTTGATCGGGCTTGCAGCATTCGATCATCCTGCCGCGCGACGTGCCGTCCTCGGCCAGGTACTCGCTGAAATTATAGGGCGGCTGCGCCTTGATTTCGCCGGTGAGCGTCGCGCCGGTGACCAGCTTGCGCAACTCTTCCAGGGGCGGCGTCGGCCAGGTCTCCTCTGCCTGCGTCGGCGCCGCCAGCAGGGTCAGCGACAGGACCAGGATTGCACCGATCCGTTCCATCGAGATAAGCCTCATATCAATTCCTGTCAGGGTCGTTTTCGAGCAAGATCGGCTTTCCGTGCGGCGTTGCCTTCGCCGCGCGCTGCCACGCCGCCGCCAATGTCCCGATATGGTCCGGGTCCGCAATCCCTTTCCGCGTCATCAGGGTTTCCAGCGCGTCCAGCCAGCATTCGTAATAATTGCCGGCATCATGGCGGAAATCCGGCTGGGCCAGCCGCGTCGACAGCGCCTCGGCCCAATCGGCCCAGCTGAACAGTCCACGCTCGTGCAGCGCGACGACCATCGCGAAGGCCTGCGCCTGCCACGGCTCCTGGAACGTGGGCGGGTCGATCGCCCCTTGCCCCCGGGGATCGAAGTCAGGCAGGCTCAAGATAGCTCTCCCACGCGTCGATGCTGACCACCGAATTCGCATCCGCCGAGCGTCCCCATAGCTCGCTGCCTGCGAACGCCACCGTGTAGACGAATTGCGGATTCTCGCCATGGCCATGGGCATTGCTGTCCGGATAGACATAGCCGGCATGCACGGATTCGATCACGCCTTCCCTGCCGCTCGCATAACGCGGCAGGCGTGTGTGGGTAGGCGGATTGAAATTGATGGTGCGGACCCTGTCGCCCGGCTTGAAACGGGGCTGGCCATCGACAGGCCGGTCGCACGGCCCGCCCCGGGCAAGAGCCGCCGGGACATTTTCGGCCAGGAGCTTCGACTTTGCCTGCGCACCGGCGGAGAGCGCCCGTCCGGACCGCAATTCTTCATCGGAGACGAAACCATGGCGTTTCAGCAGGATCTCCAGCGCCTTGATCCAGATTTCATAATAGCTGGAGGCGTAATAATCCCCCGGATGCAGGCTTTCGCGCGCGTGGCGGCTTTCATCGATATTCCAGTGTCCCATGGCCCCGGCGGCCAATGTCAGCCCGAGCGCGCGCTTCTCCCATTCCGCATGGAACAGCGGCTCGTCCTTCTCCGGTGCCACGGGCCCGAAGCCCATTTCACCGCCAAGGTCCTGTGCTCCGTTCATGCTGCGCCCGGAGCCAGCGCCAGCCCCGCCCCGATCATGGAATCACGCGTCACGAGATCGGCCAGCGCCTCCTCGCTCAATCCCCCCGTATTGGCGGGACGCATCGGTATGACGAGATAGCGCAGTTCCGCTGTCGAATCCCAGACGCGGATACGGGTGGATTGCGGCAGCACGACATTGAACTCCGCCAGCACGCCGCGCGGATCGATCACCGCCCGCGAACGATAGGGCGGCGACTTGTACCAGACGGGCGGCAGGCCCAGCACCGACCACGGATAGCAGGAGCACAGGGTGCAGACGACGAGATTATGCGTCTCGGGCGTGTTGAACACCGCCTGCATATGCTCGCCCTGCCGTCCGGTGAAGCCGAGGGAAGCGATCGCAGCCGTCGCATCCTGCTTCAGCCAGTCGGCATATTGCCGGTCGCTCCAGGCCCTGGCGACCACGCGGGCACCATTGCGCGGGCCGACCTTGTGTTCGTAGGTGTCGACAATAGCATCGATGGCGGCGGGATCGACGAGCCCCTTCTCCGTCAGGATCGTCTCCAGCGCGCGCACGCGCGCCGTCATCGGGTCGAGTTCGTTGTCGTGGTCATGATCATGATGATGGGCCATGGCCAAATCCTATGAGGCTCTCGGCAAAGTCGCAAGCCTTACCTCAGCATCGGCCAGAGACTAGCGACGAGGGCAACGCCCATGGTGATGTTGAACCATCTGAGGCGCACCGGATCGGCCAGCCAGCCGCGCATGACCTGCCCGAAGGCTGCCCAGCTCGATACGGAAGGCACATTGACGATCGTGAAGACGAGGCAGACGATGAGAACCGTGGCGATATAGGATTGCGGCGACGTATAGGTCGCCATCGCCGTCACTGCCATCACCCATGCCTTGGGATTGACCCACTGGAACGCCGCCGCCTCGAGGAAGGAGATCGGCTGCGAACGCCCGTCGACATTGTCCATAGACCTGGACGTCGCAATCCGCCAGGCGAGATAGACGAGATAGGCGCCGCCGGCGAATTTCAGCACCGTATAGAGCAGCGGCACCGTTTCCAGCAGGGCTCCAAGGCCGAAGCCGACCCCGAGCAGGAGGAAGCAGAAGCCCGAGCCGATGCCGAGCATATGCGGGATCGTTCTGCGGAAGCCGAAATTGGCGCCGGATGTGAGCAGCATGAAATTGTTGGGACCCGGCGTTATCGACGCCACGAAGGCGTAGACGACCAGGGTGATGAATATATCGAGAGACATCTTGAACCGCGTTGGTAACGCTCAGGGTTGGACGATAGCCTAGAACCGGCGCCATGGCCGTTCAACAGGCGACTTGTCAGGGATGCAATCGAAATCCCTGACAAGATTGCATCTGTCTTTACATGCCGACAGGGCCGCGATTCATCGCCGCGACGCCGGTCCGGCAGATTTCCACCAGTCCCAGCGGTTTCATGATCGCGATGAACTGGTCGATCTTGGAGCTCTTGCCGGTAATCTCGAAAATGAAGTGCTCCGTCGTCGCGTCGGCGACCTTGGCATGGAATGCGTCGGCCAGCCGCAAGGCTTCGTTGCGATGCTCTCCCCGCCCCGCGACCTTGACCAGCGCCAGCTCGCGCTGGATCGGCCGTTCATGCCCGAGTTCGTCCGCCCGCATCGACAGGTCCACCACGCGGTGGACCGGAACGATGCGTTCCAGCTGGTGGCGGATCTGGTCGAGTATATGCGGCGTGCCGCGCGTCACGATCGTGATCCGCGACAGATGCTGCTCGTGCTCCGTCTCCGAAACCGTCAGGCTCTCGATATTGTAGCCTCGCCCGGAAAAGAGGCCGATCACGCGTGCGAGCACGCCGGGTTCATTGTCCACCAGCACCGACAGGACGGTGGTGACGGGTAGTTCCGTTTCCTTGGCGATGAAATAGGCGGAGCCGGAGGCTAGGTTCTGTGCGTTCATGATTTCTCTCCGGCTTAAACGAGCTGTCTGCCCTTGGCATCGATTGCATTGGCAACCGCTTCATCGGTCGCCTCGTCCGGCAGCAACATCTCGTTATGTGCCTTGCCCGAGGGAATCATCGGGAAGCAATTGGCGAGATTGGCGACGCGGCAGTCGAAGAGCACCGGCTTCTTCACGTCGATCATTTCCTGGATGGCGTCGTCGAGCTGGTCCGGCTTTTCGCAACGGATGCCGTGCCCGCCATAGGCTTCCGCCAGCTTGACGAAATCCGGCAGCGCCTCGGTGTAGGAGTGCGACAGGCGGTTGCCGTGCAGCAATTGCTGCCACTGCCTCACCATGCCCATATATTGATTGTTCAGGATGAAGATCTTGATCGGCGCTTCATACTGAACGGCTGCGCTCATCTCCTGCATCGTCATCTGGACGGAAGCGTCGCCGGCAATGTCGATGACCAGCGATTCCGGATGGGCGATCTGCACGCCGAGCGCCGCCGGCAGGCCATAGCCCATCGTTCCAAGGCCGCCCGACGTCATCCAGCGGTTCGGTTTCTCGAACCCGTAGAACTGCGCCGCCCACATCTGGTGCTGCCCGACTTCGGTGGTGATATAGGTGTCGCGGTCCCTGGTCAGCGCATAGAGCCGCTCAAGCGCATATTGCGGCATGATGACGTCCTTGTTGCGCGTATAGGACAGCGAACGCCGGCCCCGCCATTTGTCGATCTGCGTCCACCAGGCATCGATCGCCTTTTCGTCGCGCTTCTGCGACGAGGCACGCAACAGGCGGATCATGTCCTCCAGCACGAGAGCGACATCACCGATGACCGGGATATCGACGCGAACCGCCTTGTTGATCGAGGACGGGTCGATATCGATGTGGATCTTCTTCGAGTTCGGCGAGAAGCCGCTCAGCCGCCCGGTGATACGGTCATCGAAACGGGCGCCGATATTCACCATGACGTCGCAATCATGCATGGTCATGTTGGCCTCGTAGGTGCCGTGCATTCCCAGCATGCCGAGCCAGTTCTTGCCGGAAGCCGGATAGGCGCCGAGCCCCATCAAGGTGGAGGTGATCGGGAAATTGGTCAGCTGGACGAGTTCGCGCAGCAACTTGCTGGCCTCGTTGCCGGAATTGACGACACCGCCGCCGGAATAGATGACCGGACGCTTGGCCGAGAGCATCAGCGCCACGGCCTGCTTGATCGCTTCGAGGTCGCCCTGCATTTTCGGCCGGTAGCTGGTGCGCGGGCTGGTCTCGGGCGGCGTATAGGTGCCGGTCGCGAACTGGACATCCTTCGGAATATCGACGAGGACCGGTCCCGGGCGCCCGGTACGGGCGATATGGAACGCTTCATGCAGGACGCGGGCGAGATCGTTCACGTCCTTGACGAGCCAGTTGTGCTTGGTGCAGGGCCGGGTGATGCCGATCGTATCGCATTCCTGGAAGGCGTCGGAGCCGATCAGCGTCGTCGGCACCTGGCCGCTGATGCAGACGAGCGGAATGGAATCCATCAATGCGTCCTGCAATGGCGTCACGGCATTGGTGGCGCCGGGACCGGAGGTGACGAGCATGACGCCGACCTTGCCCGTGGAGCGGGCATAGCCTTCGGCGGCGTGTCCGGCGCCCTGTTCGTGCCGCACCAGCACGTGCTGGATCTTGTCCTGCTGGAAGAGTTCGTCATAGATCGGAAGCACAGCACCGCCGGGATAGCCGAAAATATCTGTTACGCCCTGGTCGATCAGCGCCTGGACCACCATTTCGGCCCCGGTCATTTCGCGTCGTTGCGATGGCTGGCTGTTGTCCTGTCTATCTGCGGTCATTGGTCTCTTCCCGTCTATTCTGTGGCGCGCGGCCTTTCAGAAGGTGCTTTCGTTTAGCTGAGATGATGGAAATAAAAAAGGCCCCCGAAGGAGCCTGTGTTTCGCGCATGGGAGCTTTCGCCGGGTGTTTACAACACCCTGCCCATGCGCGATCCCACGACGATAAGAATAGTTTTCATGGTGGCGAACGATAATTAAGCCTTTTCCGTCCGTCAACGGCAAAAATGACCTCATTTGCAAAAGGATCGATTGAATCGATCCGGTCAGGGGCGCGCAATGCGCTGCCAGCTACTATCGAGCTGGTTGCGAAACCACGTCATCTGGCGCTTGGCATATTGCCGTGTCGCGATGATCGCGCGTTCGATCGCCCGATCGATTTCCATTGTCCCCGCCAGCACTTCCGCAAGTTCACGGACGCCGATCGCCCGCATGGCCGGGAGGTCGCCCGCGAGCCGCATCGACAACAGCGCGCGAACCTCGTCGAGGGCCCCGAGATCGATCATCCTGGCGAAGCGCTGCGCTATGCGGTCGTTCAGCCATTGCCGGTCGGGCTCGATGACCATCTTCTCCGCGAACTCGCCCTCGATCAGCGCTTCGCCCTTCTGCTCCTGCCACTCGAGGATGGAGCGATTCGATGCCTCGAATACTTCAAGCGCCCGCACGACGCGCTGACTGTCGGTGGGGCGCAACGTTGCGGCGGCCAGCGGGTCCCTGGCGGCGAGCACCGCATGCAGCGCCTCGGCCCCCTGTTCGACCTGCTGCTGTCGCCAATAGGCGCGTATATCGGCGGGAATCTCCGGCATGTCCGAAAGGCCGCCGAGAAGGGCGCGGAAATAGAGGCCGGTACCGCCGACGAACACCAGCGGACGCTCGCGGAGCGGCGGTTGCTGCAGCAGCCTCTTCACATCGTCCAGCCAAAGGCCGGTGGAATAGGCGACCGACGGGTCGACATGGCCATAGAGATAATGCGGGACGACCGCCTGTTCGCTGGCATCCGGCCGCGCGGTGAGGACGTCGAGAACGTCATAGACCTGCATCGAATCGGCATTGACGATGACCGCCTGCCGCTCCTTCGCGATCTCCAGCGCAAGTGCCGACTTGCCGCTTGCGGTCGGTCCGGCTATCAGCACTACTCGTTGTCTACCCACACCATCACCCGACTGGAAATCGCTCATGCCATTCATGGCCACTCTCATAGCCAATCCCGCAAGGCCCGTCCTTACGACTTCCCTCGGGATTAAAGCTTCTGCCGCCATCAATGCAACCGGTCTTTACTGGCTGGCGGACGGCGTGGCCTGCGATCTGACCATCAGGGAGGGCGCGGATCTTGCCGCGGTGCGCGCCGAGCTTGCGAACGCCATCGATGGCGAGCCGGTGGATATCGTCGTGCAGGAACAGGATGCGCGGCGCAAGAAGGTGCTGATCGCGGACATGGATTCGACCGTGATCCAGCAGGAATGTATCGACGAGCTTGCGCAGGAGGCCGGCGTCTTCGACCGGGTCGCGGCGATCACCGCCCGCGCGATGAACGGGGAGATCGATTTCGAACCGGCCTTGCGGGAACGCGTCGCGCTGCTGAAGGGGCTGCCCTATTCGGTCATCGACAAGGTTATCGCCAGCCGCATCACATTGATGCCGGGCGCGCCGGAACTGGTGCGCACCATGAAGAAGCACGGCGCCTATACCGCGCTCGTCTCGGGCGGCTTTACCGTCTTCACGCGGCGGATCGGCGAAATGATCGGCTTTCACGAGAACAGCGCCAATGTCCTTGTCGACAATGGCGAGACGCTGAGCGGCGAGGTCGCCGAACCGATCCTCGGGCGCGATGCGAAAGTGGCCGCCCTGCGCTCCATCTGCGAGCGTTTCAGCCTCTCCACCCACGATGCGCTGGCAGTCGGCGACGGCGCCAACGATCTCGGCATGATCCAGCTTGCTGGCACAGGCGTCGCCCTGCATGCGAAGCCGATCGTCGCCGCGCAGGCGAAAATCCGCATCGACCATGGCGATCTGACCGCCCTTCTCTACCTGCAAGGCTATAGAAAGACCGATTTCGTCGTCTGACGCACCCGGACGCTGCTGAAGATCAATCGATCTGCAGGGTGACGAAGCGCAGTTCTCCGCTCTTGGACGCGAGCATGAGCAAGGCGTTCTTGCGGCCCTCATCCCTGAGTTTCTCGATGCGCGCCGCCACGTCTTCCGGCGTCGAAACCGCTTCCTGTGCAATGTCGACGATGACATCGCCGGCCTGGACGCGCTTGTTGCCCGCGACCGAATCGTTCTGCACTTCGGTGATCACCACGCCCTGGACTTCCTTGGCGATGCCGAACTTCTTGCGCGTCTCGTCGTCCAGCGCTCCGAGCGTCATGCCGAGTACATCGACGCCCTGAAGCGTGCTGTCCTCGCCCTCGTCGGTCTGATCCTGCTTGGCCGCCTGTTGCTCGCTGTCCTCCAGCCGGCCGAGCTTGACCTTCACCGTCTGCTCCTTGCCCTTGCGGACGATGACGACGTCCACTTCCTTGCCGACGGGGCTCTCGGCGACGACGCGCGGCAGGTCCTTCACGGTGCCCACTTCCTTGCCGTCGAAACGGATGATGATATCGCCGGCCTGTATCTCGCCGCCTGCAATCGGGCCGCCTTCGATGACACCGGCAACGAGCGCGCCCTTGCTCGAGGTCATGCCGAGGCTTTCGGCAATATCGTCGGTGACGGGTTGAATGCGAACGCCGAGCCAGCCTCGGCGGGTCTCTCCGAATTCACGCAATTGCGCGATGACGCCGGAAGCGAGTTCCGCCGGGATGGCGAAGCCGATGCCGATGGACCCGCCGGTCGGGGAGATGATCGCCGTATTGATGCCGATGACCTGGCCGTACATGTCGAACAGGGGCCCGCCGGAATTGCCGCGATTGATCGCGGCATCCGTCTGGATGAAATTGTCGTAGGGCCCGGAATTGATGTCGCGGTTGCGCGCGGAAACGATGCCCACCGTCACCGTGCCGCCGAAGCCGAACGGATTGCCGATCGCCATGACCCAGTCGCCGATGCGGGTCTTCGACGAATCGCCGAACTGGACCGCGACCAGCTTCCGCTTGGATGGATCGACCTTCAGAACCGCAAGATCGGTCTTGGTGTCCTTGCCGACGAGCTCGGCCGGGAGCTTCATGCCATCGCTGAAATTCACTTCGATCTCGTCTGCATCGGCGATGACGTGATTATTGGTGACGATGATCCCCTGCGCCGCGTCGATCACGAAACCGGAGCCCAGCGACTGCACCTCGCGCGAAGGATTGTTCTGGCCGGGCCGCTGCTTGCCGAAATATTCGTCGAAAAACTCCTGGAATGGCGATCCGTCGGGCACTTTCGGCATCGGAATGGGCCCGGATTCGCCGTCGGGACCCTTGACCCGCTGCGATGTCGATATATTGACCACGGCGCCGAGTAGCCCATCGGCGAGGTCAGCGACCGAGGCCGGCCCCTGGGCGCGCGGCTGCGCGCTGTTCGGAACTGCCGGGGCCTCGTTCTGGGCCATCGCCTGCGTCACGGTGAAGGGACTGCCCGCGGCAGTCACCAGCACGAGAAGCGCCACGGAAGCAGAGAGAGAGCGGACGACTTTATCGGAAACCATGCCTCGGGCCTTTTCAGATAGGGATGACCGGTCACAACAGACCGGCAAGAATAGTCGAAAATATGGCCGCGTGGCTATCTCCCCACGGTGATTTGATCGGCCCGCGACCGAACGGGACCTGTCGGCGGGCTAGCCCCTGGCAAACCAGACGACCGCGACGCCGATCGCGATCGAGGCCACGCCCGCCATCCGCAGGAACGTGTCGGGTTGCTCGCTGACATCTCTCGCCACCCGCTTCGCCATGATGGGGAAGCATCCGTAGAGCAGTCCCTCGAAAACGAGGAACAGCCCTACGGCGTCCAGAAAATCCGTCATGTCTCCCGCCCCTTACTGAGCAGGAGCAGGAGCGGCGGGACGCGCCGGTGCGGCACCGGCAGCCGGCGGAACGGCCCCGGCCGCGCCCTGGAAGTAGCGGAAGAATTCCGAGTTCGGCGACAATACCATCGTCGTACCGGAGTTCTCCAGGGCGGCGCTATAGGCCGACATGGAACGGTAGAACGTGAAGAAGTCGGGGTCCTTCGAGAAGACTTCGGCGAAGATGCGGTTGCGCTCGCCTTCACCCTGACCGCGGATGATCTCGGATTCCTTGCGCGCCTCGGCCACGATCTCGACGACCTGGCGGTCGGCGATTGCCTTGATGCGCTGGGCCGCTTCACGTCCGCGCGCCCGGAGGCGCTCGGCTTCCGCCAGGCGCTCCGCCTTCATGCGCTCGAAGGTCTGCTGCGACACTTCCTGCGTCAGATCGGTGCGCCGGATACGAACGTCGGTGATCTGAAGGCCGAGCGATTCCGAATCCGGACGCAGTTGTTCGCGTACTTCGCGCATCATGCCGGCGCGCTCGTCCGACAATGCCGCCTCGAAGCCGCGCAAGCCGTATACACCGCGCAACGATGCGTCCAGGCGTGTGCGCAGCCGCGCCTCGGCAAGGGTGATGTCGCCGGAGACGGTCTGGCGGAACTTGCGCGGATCGGTGATGCGATAGACGAGGAAGGCATCGACCTCGTAGAACTTGCCGCCCGAAACCTGGACACGGATATTGTCGAGCTCGAAGCTGAGCAGGCGATCCTCGATCCACTGGACATTGTCCGCTTCAAGGAAGCTGAACGGCAGTTTGAAATAGATGCCGGGGTCGGTTTTCACATCGACGATTTCACCGAAACGCAGGACGATGGCCTGCTGGCCGGCCTTGACCACGAAAACGGAGGCGTAGACGAGCAGGCCGAGGAGAACGACGATGCCTGCAATGAAAGGGAGACGGTTCTGGTTCATCACTGTGCTCCCTTTGCGGAGTTCTGTTGCCTGCTCAGCTCGGGCAATGGCAGATAGGGAACGACACCCTGCCCGTTCTGATCGACGATCACCTTGGTGGAATCCTTCAGCACACGCTCCATGGTCTCAAGGTAAAGGCGCTGGCGCGTGACGTCCGGTGCCTTGACATATTCATCGTAGACCGAGGTGAAGCGCTGGGCCTCACCAGCCGCCTCCTGGACGATACGGTTCTTGTAGGCGGCAGCATCTTCGCGAATCTGCGCGCCCTGCCCGCGAGCTTCACCCAGCTTCTGGTTCGAATACTGGTTCGATTCTTCGACAAACCTGTCTTCGTCCTGCTCGGCACGCTGGACTTCGTCGAAGGCATCCGCCACTTCGCGCGGCGGCGCGGCATCCTCGATGGAAACTGCGTTGATCGCGACGCCTGAGCGATACTCGTCCAGCGTGCGCTGGATGATCGCCCGCACGTCATTGGCTATGCCGGCACGGTTGTCGCGGAAAATATCCTGTGCCGGGCTGCGTCCGACGATCTCGCGCATGGCGCTTTCGGATACCTGCTGGACGAGGTTTTCCGGATTTTCCACGTGGAATAGATAGGAAACGGGATCGGAAATGCGATAAAGCACCGAGAACTGCACGTCGACGATGTTCTGGTCGCCCGACAGCATCAGGCCCTCTTTCGCGCCCCTTGTTCCCTGGCCGCCGATATTCTTCTGCTTCTCGACGATTTCGACCTTTTCATAGGTCTCGATGGGCCAAAGATGGAAATGCAATCCGGGCTCGGCGATATCAGGCTTCGGCTTGCCGAAGCGAAGCTCCACCGCGCGCTCGTCCGGCTGCACGGTATAGACGGACTGGAATATCCAGAAGGCGACGAGCGCGAGGACGCCGACGATCCATATTGCCGGGCTTCCGCCGGTGCCGCCGGGAATGGCCTGGCGCAGACGGTCCTGGCCGCGCCTGAAAATATCTTCGAGATCGGGAGGCGTCTTGCCTCCGCCGCCGCCCTGGGGTTTCTGGCCCCACGGGCCACCGCCTCCACCATTATTGTTTCCGCCGCCACCCCATGGGCCGCCGCCACCGTTCTGATTACTCCAGGGCATTCCTACCTCTTAATTTGAACGAAAAGCGCCACCCCGTGGCCTCCCCTCGCTGGTCCGATCACCCGTTTATAGGGATCGCAGGACGCGCTTTCAACGCGCGCCTTGGCATTTCGAAAGGTTTTACTGAAAAAACAAACGATTATCAGGCTCTATCACGATATTATCATATCAATGTCGACGGTGCGCGATCCCTTACCGACGCCGGTCATAGACCACGTGGCGCGTAGGATGGCTGTCCTTCTCGCCCGAGGGGAACTCCTCGCTCGATTTTTCTTCCCAGACGGCCGGATCGATGGGCGGGAAATGCACGTCGCCTTCAATATCGGCGAGAACCCAGGTCACATGCAGCCGATCGGCCCTGTTCAGGGCCTGCCTGAAGATTTCCCCGCCGCCGATGATGCAGATCTCGTCGACCCTGTCTGCCGCGGCATGGCTGCCGGCGACCAGCAACGCCTCGTCGATCGACCGCACCGCGATAACGCCCTCGACCGCGAAGCCGGTATCGCGCGTCACGACGATATTGGTTCGTCCCGGCAAGGGCCGCCCCAGCGATTCCCACGTTTTCCGCCCCATGATGATGGGCTTGCCCATCGTCGTGGCCTTGAAGCGCTTCAGGTCCGTGGAGAGGCGCCAGGGCAGATCGTTCTCTCGTCCAATAACGCCGTTCTGCGCGATCGCAACTACGAAACTGATCATTTCTGCCTGCCTGGTTCGATTGATCTCGGAGGCGGAGTTGTAGGCAATATGAAACCTGCCAACAAGCGCGGAAGGACAAAAAAATAACGCGCCCCAAGGCGCGTCATCCAGCCGTCCGTACTTATAGGATCAGGCCGCCATCGCAGGGCGATCGAGCGACTTCTCCGCCGCCGCCCGAAATTCATTCCTTGGGCTGGCCAGGAATTGCAGTCGATGCCACCGATACGGGATCGCTCCCGGGGAACGTGTCTTCCAGTCCTTCCTGCAACTGCTCCTCCAGCGTTTCGGCATCTTCCGAACGGCCGGCGGTGCGGCGGGAAAGCTGGGTGACCTGGCTGAGCGATTCATCCGACACTTCACGGATGAGGCCCACGGCCCGGCGCACGAGTTCGTCATGGTTTGGCTCGGCTTCGTCGGCGCGCTTCAGTTTCACCTGGATGCGCGTGCCATCCTCTCCGAGGAACTCGACCGTGTCCACATAGGCGGGCAAGCCGCCCCGTATGACCTCCACCTTCACGATTTTCATGGCAAACCTCGTCGCTGAACATTACGGACCTAAACTGCACGCAGGCCGGATATGTTCCGTCGCCGTTCAACTATCGCTGGTCATTATACTGCGCCTTGGTCATGCCGACGCGCTTCGCCAATCCGCTGAACGACAATTCCAGGTCGGCGCCGCCTTCATTGGCGAGGCGCAGAAATCGTATGGGGAAGCACACCGCATCACGCTGCTGCGGCGCGAGAAGCTCGGCGAAGCGATCGTCGCCGGTCGCGCCCGCCTCCGCCCTGGCGAGGGCCAGATCCACTTCCGACTGGCTCACGAGACCTTTTTCGACGAGAAGTTCATTGAGCGATGCCAGGGCGAGGCAAAGGCCCTGCATCTGCAGATTTCCGGTGTCCATCCTATCCTCCAGGCTAAAACCGCGCTGGAACAGAAAGGCTCCGGGACGGTATTGGTTCCGTCCTTGCGAAAAACGGGGCCTTGCCCAATACTGGCGAATGAACCAGAACGGCAGTTCTGCGTTCAGACAGCGGGGCGCGCTCGCGCTCAATCTTTTCAGCGCAGGAGAATTCAAATGGAAGATGCACAAGTCGGCTGGTTCGCGGCAATCATCATCGGCGGCATCGCGGGATGGCTCGCGGAAATGTTCATGAAGAGCAATATGGGCATCATCATGAACATCATCCTCGGCATAGTCGGCGCGATCATAGCCAATGCCCTCTTGTCCTTCGTCGGCGTGGCGCTCTCGGGCTGGCTCGGCTATCTCGTCGCCGGTTTTATCGGCGCCTGTATCCTCATCGCGGCAGGCCGAATGATCCGGCGCTAGCGGAATGCGAAACATGCGCCGCCTCGCGCCGATGACGAAGCCGGGCGGCGCATGATGAAAATTGCCACTTTCAACATCAATGGCATCAATGGACGCCTCCCTGTCCTGCTGAAATGGCTTGAGGAAGCAGCGCCCGACGTCGTGTGCCTGCAGGAACTCAAGGCACAGCAAGACAACTTTCCCTTGCAAGCCATTGAAAATGCTGGGTATGGCGCAATCTGGCATGGCCAGAAGAGCTGGAACGGCGTTGCAATTCTCGCCCGTGACGCCGAGCCGGTCGAAACGCGGCGCGGCCTGCCCGGCGATCCGGAAGACGTGCAAAGCCGCTATATCGAAGCTGCGGTCGGCGGTGTGCTGATCGGCAATATCTATCTGCCGAACGGCAATCCGGCTCCGGGTCCGAAATTCGATTACAAGCTGGCCTGGTTCAACCGGTTGCTTGCCCATGCCGGCGAGCTCTCTTCCATAGAGGCTCCCGTCGCGCTGGTCGGCGATTATAATGTCATGCCCACGGCGCTCGACGTCTACAAGCCCGAACGCTGGGAAGGCGACGCCCTGTTCCGGCCGGAAGTGCGATCCCTGTTCAAGGCGCTTGTCGACAGCGGCTGGACCGACGCCATACGCACGCTGCATCCGCAGGAGCAGATATTTACCTTCTGGGACTATTTCCGCAACGCGTGGGGACGCAATGCCGGGCTGCGGCTGGACCACTTCCTGCTCAATCCGACGCTCGCCAGATCCCTGCGGGCGGGAAATGTCGATCGGCACGTGCGCGGCTGGCCCAAGACCAGCGACCACGCTCCGGTCTGGATAGAGGTGGATGTCGAAGCCTGACCGCGCCTAGACTGCAACCTCGGCGGCGATGGCGGGGTGCGGATCGTAGTCGACGACTTCAAAATCATCGATCCTGTAATCGTCGATCGACGCTGCCTGGCGCTTGAGGCGCATCTTCGGAAATGGCCGCGGCGTGCGCGACAGCTGCTCGCGCGCCTGATCGATATGATTGAGATAAAGGTGAACGTCGCCGCCCACCCAG
Source organism: Phyllobacterium sp. 0TCS1.6A (assembly GCF_026420825.1). Taxonomy (NCBI): domain Bacteria; kingdom Pseudomonadati; phylum Pseudomonadota; class Alphaproteobacteria; order Hyphomicrobiales; family Phyllobacteriaceae; genus Phyllobacterium; species Phyllobacterium sp. 0TCS1.6A. The sequence goes on along the minus strand of NZ_JAPMAB010000001.1, from coordinate 277,418 downwards.
ACCAGCTCGCCAAGGTTCAGCCCCGCCTGCTGCGCTATCATGTGCTGCAGGGCAGCGGCGCCGGCGAGGTTGAACGGCGCGCCCAGCAGAAGGTCGCAGCTGCGCTGGAACATCAGGAGATTGAGGCGATCGCCATGCGAAACGTGGAACTGGTAGACCATGTGGCAGGGCGGCAGCGCCATATCCGAAAGTTCAGGCACGTTCCAGGCGTGGAACAACATCCTTCGGCTGGACGGATTGTTGCGAAGCGTCTCGATCAGGGTTGCGATCTGGTCGTAATCCTTGCCGTCGGCACCGCGCCAGCGCCGCCATTGCTTGCCGTAGACCGGCCCGAGCTCGCCCCATTCAGCGGCGAACTGGTCGTCTTCGACAATGCGCTTCTCGAATTCCGCCTGGGAAATGTCGCTATTGGTGGCCTTTCGATAGGCGGCCAGCGGCCAGTCGCTCCAGATGCGGACATTCTCCTTCAGCAGAGCCTGGATATTGGTGCCGCCCGTGAGGAACCAGAGCATCTCCTTCACCGCCAGCTTCCAGTAAACCTTCTTGGTGGTGAGGATCGGTGCGCTGCCATCCGAAAGGTCGAACCGCATCAGCGCGCCGAATGTGGAAAGCGTGCCGACGCCCGTGCGGTCCATGCGCTTGTCCCCCTTTTCGAGGATGAAGGACATGAGATCCAGATATTGCGATTCGGCATGATACATGGTTCGGCTCTCACTGGAGTTGGCGCTGACGCACTGACAAGGCGGTGTTAGACCGCCGGGCGCGCTGGGCACAAGTCAAACGAATCTCCAGCACAGTCTAGGCCACAGAAATCGTCTGCACCATCGCGGAACGGCAGATCCTCACCGATCAAACCCGGACAAACGAAAGCCCCGGTTGAGACCGGGGCCCGCAAAGCACCATTACCGAATCGGCCTTAGATGCTGCCAAGCGCGCCGAGCGCCTTCGCCGTCAGGTAATAGAACGTCACGCGGCTCTTGCTGCGATCATCCTTCAGCGTTTCGCATACGGACTGGATTGCTGCATCCGCCTTGGCCTCATCGGTCAATCCGAGCTTCTTTTCCACCCAGTTTGTACGCACGCGCTTAAGCTCGTCAGGATCCGAACAGGATACAAGCGACGAATCACGGTTGCGCAGCGCGATACCGAGATGCTTGACGATTTTTTCGACCGTTGCTTCATCGGCCGCGGCATCATAGCGGCGAACATCGGTAAGATAGTCACTCATGGAATAATCCCCTGATTGTTAGGCGCAACTAGAGGTTGCCGCCTCCCTGACAATGCGGACGCCGTCCAAAGCTCACAAGCTCCGTTCGACACCGCTGATACAGAGTGAAACATTCCTCAGCCGCATGTCCAAGTCAATGCACTCTTTTAATTCAGCGCGATAGTCCCTATATAGGTCGTGCCGGCTTCGGTCGGCTATGGCGATAAACGGACGATGCAATAAGCCCATTGGACCCGGGGGCGGTACCCGGCGCCTCCACCAAAATCCAGCACTCGGAGCTGCGTTTTGGCGGGGGCGAAATAGGATCGACAAGGGTGTAAAGATCGAACTTTTGCCCGGCATTGTACCACCGTTATCGGGCTAACTCAGTAGTTGCAAACGACAACTATGCGGAAGCACGTCTCGCCGCTTAATGCGGTGCGATAGCTTCAAATCAAGTCCTAGTGGTTCGCACTTCTAGGCGGGGTTCGGAGGCACCTGGCAACAGAAGCCTTCACTTTTCCCCTTTGCTTTTCCCATCTCCAGATTTTCATCGATCGGTCTGTCGGCGCTGCGCCGACATTCGGGCCGTGCCGCAAGGCTGTGGCTCGGCCTTCCATGAGGAGACATCCGTGCAGAATCATCAACGTTTCACCATTCTCACCGGCGGCCCGGGATCGGGCAAAACGACATTGCTCGGCGAGCTTGCGCACAAGGGCCATGCGACAAGCAGCGAAGCCGGCCGCGCCATCATCCAGTACCACCAGGCCATAGGCGGCCCCGCCCTGCCCTGGAACGATCCGCTGCTGTTTGCCGAACTGATGCTCGCATGGGAGTTGCGCTCGCATGCCACTGCGCCGGAAAGTCCGCAGCGCATCTACTTCGACCGCGGCGTTCCCGATGTCATCGGCTATCTCGGCCTTGTCGGAATCGCGGTCCCCGCTCATGTGAGACGGGCGGCGGAACTCTATCGGTATCACCGGACCGTGTTCATTCTTCCGCCGTGGAAGGAGATATTCGGCCAGGATACGGAGCGCAAACAGGATTTTGCCGAAGCGGAACGCACCTATGAGGCAATGCTGCGCGCCTACCGCGATTGCGGCTATGATCTGGTCGAGGTGCCGCGGCTGCCGGTGGAAGAGCGCGCGGACTTCATCCTGAAACAAGGCGCTTGAAACAGAAGACCCGGAGCAAGCTCCGGGCCTTCCGCCTTCATCTGACTGGAGGATCAGATTTCTCTATTCAGCGGGCGCACTCACTGCTGCCTCGCCGTGGCGGCCAACCGCCAGATGGGTGATCGCGAACGCAATGACCGCACACAGGGCTATGCCCATGATCATTGGTAGCGGCGTACCGTTAAAAAACAGCGATGCAATGACCATCGCCACGATGGAAACGACGAATTGCAGCGTTCCCATCAGGGCGGAGGCCGATCCGGCAATCTCGCCATGATCCTCGAGCGCCAGGACGCCTGTCGTCGGAATGACCAGGCCGAGGCAGCCGTAACCGACGAAAAGGAACGCCGCCATGACCCATAGCTGCGGGAAGCCCGTGCTCATCACCAGCACCATGGCGGCCATGGACAGGCCAAAGCCGGCAACCGCCATCCGCATCACGCGCAGCAGGCCGTAGCGGCTGCCGAGCCATCCGGTCATTTGCGATACGGCAAAGAACGAGACGGCATTGATGGAAAAGGCGAAACTATATTGCGTCGGGGTCAGGCCGTAATGGTCGATGAGGACGAAGGGGGAATTGGCGAGATAGACGAGGAAGCTCGAAATTCCGAACCCGCCGATAAAGGTGAGCGTGAGGAAGTTCCGGTCGCGCAGCAGGAGTGCATATGCCGACAGGGCGCTGCCGAGGCTGCTTTCGGTCCGCGCCTGTTTCGGGCGGGTTTCCTCAAGCTGGGTCGCAAGCAGGACCAGTCCGATCAGGGCTGCGATCATCACCGCCCAGAACACGCCGCGCCAGCCGAAGAAATGAATGACGCCGCTGCCGGTCAGGGGCGCGAGAATCGGCGAGATGCTGAAAACCAGCATCAGCAGCGACATCAGGCGGGCAGCCTGCACGCCGGTGTGCATGTCGCGGACGACGGCGCGCGGAATGACCATGCCCGCAGCACCGCCAATGCCTTGCAGGAACCGGAAGGCGATCAGCATCTCGACACTGGTGGCAAGGGCGCAACCGATGCTGGCCACGGTGAACAATCCGATGCCGAGATAGAGCGGAAGCTTGCGCCCCCACATATCCGAAAGCGGTCCATAGACGATCTGGAACAGCGCGAAGGACAGGAAGAAGGCGAGCAGGCTCATCTGCACCGCTCCCTCGTCCGCCATCAGGTCCTGACCAATGAACGGCAATGCCGGGAGATACATGTCGATCGCGAAAGGTCCGATCGCCGACAGCAATCCGAGAATTATCGCATAGCGCAGAAAGGACGGACTCATAGCGATGCTCTTTCACGAATCTCGAAGTTCAGAACTGCCGAATTTTAAGTTTGGGCTGCCGGCGAAAGCTTGGGAGGACGGTGCCGACAGCGAAAGAGGCCTGTCCATTAACTTGGACAGTGATGTAAAACTAGACACTATTGTCTAAGACGTCAAGACATCATATCCTGCTCTCATGACAGATAATTCAGTATCGCCACCGAGAACGATCACCCACACGCAGCGTGGTCACTGTGCGAAACGTTTATCGATTCTGGATGCCGCCGCCGCCGTTTTTTGCCGAAAGGGCTTCGCGGGAGCGAGTATCGACGAGATTGCCATGGAAGCCTGCGTGTCTCGGCAGACTATATACAACCACTACCGCGAAAAGGAAATATTGTTCACGGCCGTCGTCGAAGATGTGATGGACCGTGCCAATGCCATGCTGTTCTCGACCCTGTCGAGTTTCCCCGACAAGCCCGACCGGCTCGAGGACGAACTGGCGGACTTCGCGGTAAGGTTGAGCGCAAATTGTTTGTGCAATCAGGATGGCAAGTTTCTCCGCAAGCTTGTCCTGTCGGAGGGCGAGCACTATCCGCATCTCTTCGAGGCGTGGCGGAGACAGGGACCGGCCAAGATCGCGACGGCGCTCGGCATGATATTCGCCCGGCTCACGCGCCAGGGCCTGCTGGAGATCGACGATTTCGACCTGGCGGCCCGGCAATTCCTCGCTCTGGTCAATGCCGACCTGCAAATGGCGACGCTCTTTGGCGGCAAGCCGACGGAGGAGGAACTCGCCACGGCCGCGCGCAATGCCGCCCGTACCTTCCTCAAAGCCTATTCATCCGTCCGCTCCCCCCAGGAAACCGCCGTGCGGGAGCCGGCCTGAAAACCCGCCCAGTGGCTTGAAGTCGCAGCATTTTCCGGTTTTCGGCAGCAAACGGTCCGGCAAAAATGGGACCAGTGGCTGACAATCGGTCGCAATTGCGTTAGCCATGCGCCATAATAGCGAAATACGGTTGCCCGCCCGCTTGACATGCGGGGGTGAATCCATGGGATAAGAGCGCATGCCACAAGATTTGATCCGATACGATATACTTGCCCAGGAAGCACTGCGGGGCGTGATCCGCAAGGTGCTCGGCGAAGTCGCCAAGGCGGGATTGCCGGGCAATCATCATTTCTTTGTCACGTTCCTCACCAGCGCGCCGGGCGTGCGCATCTCCTCGCGCCTGCATGAGAAATATCCCGAGCAGATGACGATCGTGCTTCAGCACCAGTTCTGGGACATGCAGGTCACGGAGACGCAGTTCGAGGTCGGTCTGTCCTTCGGCGACGTACCGGAACGGCTGGTCGTGCCGTTTTCGGCGATTCGCGGCTTCTACGATCCCTCCGTCAATTTCGAGCTCGAATTCGACGTCGAGATTCAGGAGACCGTGGGCGACAATGACCAGGGTATCACGAGCATTGGACCGGTAGAGACGCCGGAGGGGACAAAGCTGCCCTCCGCGAGCGCCAAGCCGAAGCCGGCCGCCAAAACTGGCAAGAAGCCCGCAAAGGCTACCGAAAAGCAGGAGCCGGGCGAAGAAAGTGAATCGAAATCATCGGCTTCCGTGGTCTCGCTCGACTCGTTCCGCAAGAAAAAATAGGCTGGCGCATGGCTGAGATCGTCAATCTCCGGCAGGCCAGGAAGCGCCGCGAGAAGGCGGCCAGGGAGCAGGCGGCAGCGGAAAACCGCGTCGTCTTCGGCCAGACCAAGGCGGAGAAGCGCCTGCGGGCGACCTTGGCGCAAAAGGACGAGAAGTTTCTCGACGACAGCCGCCGCGAGCGGCCCGATGCCGGCAGGGACGCCGGCAAGGACGATGCGTGAGTGACGTCCGCAAGCGGTCGGTGACGATCAACGGCCACCGCACCAGCTTTTCCCTTGAAGACCCCTTCTACGACATCATCATTGCCATTGCCCGTCAGCGACAGGCAACACTTGCGCAGATCATTGCCGAGGTCGATGCGGAACGCAGCCCTTCGTCCAATCTCTCCTCGGCCCTGCGCATCCACGCGCTCGAATGGGTGATGAACGGGCCGCGCGCCGAAAAATAGTTCGGCACCGGTGTAGGAGCGGCACCCGACGCTTCGTCTTTCAATCGATATCGCCATTCATATCGAAAGGAAGCGAGCATGCCAGCCAATCAGAAGATTACGCCCTGCCTCTGGTTCAGCGGAAACGCCGACGAAGCCATGGCGTTCTATTTTCCGTCTTCAAGGACGGCGAGATCATCAGCAGCACCTATTGGAAGCGCGGCGCCAATGCACCGGAACTGTCGCTCCTGACAGCCAAGTTCCGGATGGCGGGGCAGGAATTCATCGCCCTCAATGGCGGTTCGGAATTCCGCTTCACCGAGGCGATCTCGTTGACGATCGATTGCAAGGACCAGCAGGAGGTCGATGAACTGACGCAGAAACTGACCGCAGATGGCGGTGAGGTCGGCCCTTGCGGCTGGCTCAAGGACAAATACGGGCTTTCATGGCAGATCGTCCCATCCGGGCTGATGGATATGCTGCGGGATGCCGATCAGGAGAAGGTGGAGCGCGTGATGGATGCCGTGATGGATATGAGAAAGCTGGACCTGGCCAAGCTCGAAGCCGCCTATGCGGGTCGCTGATCGATCAGGGCGCCGGCTCGAGCGACTTCAGGAACTCCTCCACCGAGCGCTGGTCGATGGCCCCGCCGGTGGAGCGCTCGCCTTGCGCTGGCGCCGCCGGATTTGACTGCTGCTGCGCCCGGCGAGCGGCTTCTTCGGCCGCTTTCCGCTCCGCTTCCTTCCGCTCGGCCGCTTCGCGCTCGGCTTTCAGGCGAGCCTCCTCTGCCAGCCGCACCCGTTCGTCGGCGCGGAACTGGAACAATTGCACTTCCCGCCGCAGGCGCTGCTTCTCCATCAGCGAAGCCTGGAGCGTCTCTACCCGCTGTTGTTCGCGCTCAAGCGCCCGCTGCGTCAGGAATTGCTCGAGCGGCTGGCGGTTCAGGTTTGCCGCCGCATCGCCCCAGGGCCCGAGCAGCGCAAATTCCACTTCGGGATCGGCACCCACCACGACGGACTTGCCGGGATCGAAACTGATCTTGCCCTTCGAAGCCACCGACATGTCGTCGAGATTGACCCGCAGATCGCCGGTCAGGCTGGCGCCATCGCCCTTCAGCTGAAAGCTCGAGGTCCGGGCGATGCCGCCGGCGATCGTATAGGCTATCTCCGTCTGGGGAACCGTGAGTACGCCTGCATGCAGATGCTTGTTGATCGTCGCTTCGACCGCATCCGGCGTCACCGGCCCCTCGATGCCGTCAATATCGGCAAGGATCGGTTGCAAAGCGGCCGGATTGATCGCGTTGATCGTAAGATCGTTGATTGTCACCGCGCCCGACCCGGCAACCGAGCCCATGAGCTCGGCAAGCGTCTGGCCGGTAGCATTTATCGAGGCCGAAAGCCGCGCCTGGCCCTTCACCGGCGGGTTATTGCGTCGATAGAGATGATCGAGCGCCGCCTGATCGAGCGTGAACTGCGCCGTCGCGAGCCCTGTGCCGCTCGTGTTGCGCAGTTCGAACATCCCGGTCAGCTTGCCGCCGAACAATTCGCCATTGGTATTTTCGAAACGCAGCGATCCATCCTTGATGAACGCGGTCGCCGCGAAATTCCTGATCGGCCCCAATGCGCCCGCATCCGCCTCGTCAATGGCCAGCGCAACATTGAGATTGGCGGGAAAGAGCGCCCCGGCAGCAAATGCCTGGCGCGGCCATTCCTCTTCGCTGCCACCGGCTGTCGTGCCGATGCCGAGGATGAATTGCGCCATGGAATCAAGATCCAGCGTCGCCAGCTTGGCGCTGCCTTCGATATTGGGGACGCCCTGGTCTATCGACGCGGAGAGCCGCGCCGTCACCTTTCCGTCATTGACCTGGCCGCTCAGATCCGGAAGCGTCAGCTTGCCATTGGCGAGCTGGAAGCTGCTGGCAAGATCGACAGGCGTGCCATTGCCGAATCCCGGCAGTGAGTAGCCCGTGGTCGCGAGATACGGATCGATGTCGTCGACCTTGACCGATGCGCGCCCCTCGCCGCTCATGGCGTCTCCCGTCTGCCTGAAACTGCCATCGACCAGCGCGCGGCCACCCGGCCCTTTCAACGAGACCTGCGTCTGCAGCCCGCTTTTCTCATCGCCTTTCAGCGCAAGATCGGCCTCGAGCTCTCCCGCAAGTCCAAGTGGAAGCGCCGGCAGGCCGAGCAGCGCCATCAGGTTTTCAGCCTGGCCCGACCGTCCGTTCATCGTCAGTTCGAGCGTGCGCGGCTGATTGGCGGCCGTTGCAGCCGTGCCTGAGAAATTGAGCGTCATTCCGCCGGAGTTTCCGGCGGCGCTGAAGGAAAACTCTTCCCTGCCGCTGTCGCCTTTCAGCGTATTGGCGAGCAGGCTGAGTTGCGTATCGCTGAACAGCCCCGGAAACCGGGCCGAATGCCGGTTCAGCGTCTGCAGGAATGGAAAGGATGGAAACCGCTGGCCAAGCGTCGATAGCAGCGGAGCAAGATCATCCGAAAGTATCGTGGCGTCGATCGAACCGGATGGCTCAGCCTTGAAAGGCTCCACCCTGCCCGTCGCCGTGATCGTCGCTCCGGCGACATTGCTGATCGTCAGGCGATCGATGTCGAATGCGCCCTCACGCACCCTGAACGCCGTATCCAGACTTTCCGCCTTGAGCCCTTCAGCCGCGACCGGTCCGATCTTGAGCGAGACGTCCAGATCCTGGCCCTGAAGTTGCGGCCGGTCGCCGCTGCCAAACAATGATGAAAACGCACGCAGTGCATCCGCATCAAGCGCGCCACCCTCCAGCTTGAGCTGGGTAAGCGGCATGGATGCGCCCTTGGCGCTGCGAACGAGCGAACCCTTGAGCGAGGCCCCGCCGAGCGCCACTTCCAGATTGTCGACCTTTTGCAGGTCCTCATGCAGGCTGACCTTGCCGGAAAGACCGGCCCCCGCAAGCCGCCTTATGGCCTCGTCCACCGAATCGGTCAGCCACGCCGCAAGGCCGGAAGGCTGCCGCGACGCGATCAGAAGATCGCCGTCAAAGCCGAAATTCTGTCCGACCTGCAGCGTTCCCTTCGCCTCGAACTGCGTTCTTCCCGGCAGTTCGGCCCGAAGCTGGTTGATCAGCCAATTGCCGCCGGAGGGCGCAGCGTCGACCGTGACGGACCGGATGGTGGTATCGCCCGCAACGATGGCCGGCAGATTGAGATCGATCTTTCCGGGCACGGTCGGAACGGGCAGCTGGTCCATGAGACGCCGGAAAACACTGAGCCTTTCGCTCAATACTTGCGGGCGAGGCGTCGTGTTCTCTTCCGTGCCATTGCCGAACGTCACCTGTTGACCGTCGGCCTTGATTTCGAAACGGGGATCCCGGCCATAGTCGAACAAGGCGTTGCCGGTGATCCGGTAGGGATCATCCGCCTTCCCCTGCTCCATCTGGAATTCCGGTATGCTGATCTTCGCATGATCGGCTTCGAACCGGCCATTGACGCGCACGCTGGCGAGCAGCGGCGGCTCTGCCGGCGTGCGGCTCGTTACGGCAGCGGGCGCCGGCGCGGCAGCGGGCGTCGGCGCGGCATCCGCCGAACGGAGATTGATCGTCCCCCCATATTTCAGGCCCTGGTTCTCCAGCACCAATTGCCCGTCGGTCTCGACCGTAACCGGAATGTCGTCGGGGACCACGCGCGTGCGCAACTGCATGCTTCCATCGGGCTTCGCCTGCCCGGTCGAGGCGGTCATGGACAGTTTTCGGCCGTTGAAGAACAGCGTTCCGCCGAACTTCCATGGCCCGGAAAGATCGGCAGCCGACAGTGTCGCATCGACATTGCTGATCGTGCGCGTGGTCGATGTCGACTGGTCGCGGATGATGACGGCGCCGTCGGTGATGCGCATGTTTTCCAGCTTGACCTGCGCGGAGCCGAATGGGCTGCTCGGCCGGATCGTCCAGTCGAATCGACCCTCTTCGTCGATGCGCACCACCGCCGAGGGCTTTTCGACCCGCATGTCGAAGATCAGCACTTCGCCGCGCAGGAAGGGCGCGAGTTCCGCATCCATCGAGAACTTCTCTATGGTCATCAGCGGCTCGCTTCCCGGCTCCCCTACCCGCACATCCGAAAATGTCACCGACGGGAACGGCAAAAGCCGCGCATTGGCCGTGCCGGCCACCGTGACAGGCCGCCCCAGCAGCGCCGACGCTTCGCGCTCGAAGGCAGAGCGATAGCCCGCCCAATCGACGAAATAGGGCACCACCAACGCCGCCGTCAGCAGAACTACCAGTAGCCCACCGATGAATACAAACAGACGCGCCAGTGTCTCACTCCGATTATTCCAGCCTGATCATGCAGCCACAATGCTCGCATGAGCAGGTGGCAACAATTTGCATCAGCAAGCCGATTCAAATTCTGAACCTAAAGCCGTAAGATCTTGCCCGGATTCATGATATTGCCCGGATCGATCGCCCGCTTGATCGTTTCCATCACATCCACCGCCCCGCCAAGCTCGGCGCGCAGGAACTTGATCTTGCCCTGTCCGATGCCGTGCTCGCCCGTGCAGGTGCCGTCCATCGCGATGGCCCGCAGGTTGAGCCGCTCGACGAAGGCCTCGACATTCTCGATCTCCCGCGGGTTGTTCTCGTCGAAAAGCACCAGGACATGGAAGTTTCCATCCCCCGCATGCCCGACGATCGGCGCGATCAGGCCGCTGCTCTCGATGTCCTTTTCCGTCTCCACGATACATTCGGCAAGGCGCGAAATCGGCACGCAGACATCCGTCGACAGCGATTGCTTGCCCGGGGCAAGCGTCATGCAGGCAAAATAGGAATTGTGCCGCGCAGACCAGAGTTTCTCGCGCTCCTCGGCATTCGCCGTCCACCGGAACTCGCCGCCGCCATTGGCAGCCGCGATCTCGCCGAACATCTCCGCCTGTTCGGCGACGCTGGTTTCGCTGCCATGGAATTCGAGGAAGAGATAGGGCGCCGGCGCGTAGTCCAGCTTCGAATAGGCGATCATCGCCTTCATTTCGAGTTCGTTGACGAGTTCGATGCGCGCTACCGGAATACCCATCTGGATGGTCTCGATAACGGTGTTGCACGCGCTTTCAAGGTTCGGGAACGGGCATATCCCGCCGGAAATCGCCTGGGGAATGCCATAGAGCTTCAAGGTGAGCTCGGTAATGATGCCCAGTGTCCCCTCGGAGCCGACGAGCAAGCGGGTCAGATCATAGCCCGCCGAGGTCTTCTTCACGCGTTTCGACGTGGTGATCAGCCGCCCGTCGGGCATGACCGCCTTCAGCGCCAGCACGTTCTCGCGCATGGTGCCGTAGCGAACCGCATTGGTGCCGGAGGCGCGCGTCGCCGCCATGCCGCCAAGGCTCGCATTGGCACCGGGGTCGATCGGGAAGAAGAGCCCCGTATCGCGCAGATATTCATTGAGTTCCTTGCGGGTAACGCCGGGCTCGACGACCACGTTCAGATCCTCGGCATGCACCTTGAGAATCCGGTTCATGCGGGACATGTCGATGCAGATGCCGCCGGCTGGTGCATTGACCTGCCCCTCGAGCGAGGTGCCGGTTCCGAAGGCGATGACCGGAACCTGCCATTCGCCACAAAGCCGGACGACTTCCTGCACATCCTCGGCCGATTGCGCGAAAACCACGAGGTCTGGCGCCTGATTGGGCACATAGCTGGTCGTATGGGCGTGCTGCTGACGAATTGCCTGGCCGCCTTGCGCACTGTCTCCAAAGCGTTTTTTCAGTATCGAAACAACGGTCGCGATGCCGTTTTCGTTGCGCAGCAATGCACCTGCGTCTGCCAATGCCATTCCGGTCTCCGAATTCAACGAGATATGTTTTTACAGGGGCGCATTTTCGAGGAATGCACACAACTTGTCCAGTTGTAACTCAGTGTGAGCCGGCCTCAGGCGTCGTCATCCTCATCTTCGTCCGGATGCCAGTCCGTGACCGCGACGAAGCGCTCCTGTTCGCCCGTCTTCTCGAAGACGCTGCCGAAGGGCGAATCCAGCAGGGGTATGATGCTGGGATCGTAGTTGGCGATGGTATTGACGTCGAATATCCCGCTATTGGCAGGGTCTTCCATATAGTCGTCGCTCTCGAATCCGGAAAGAAAGCGCCAGCCGCTATCCTGCTCATTGTCCGGATATTCGCGGTACATGAACCGTACCGGGTAGCCGTCGATCGTGATCGTGTCGGTGGCGATGCAGCCGCCATAGTTCCGGATCAATGGCCGAATTTCGGACTTGGTGAGTCGGTAACTTTTCTCCATGGCCAATTTTAGTTGATCGTCATGGACTTGGCTAGCGTCCGGAAACGGGAGGCATATTTGTCCTTCTCGCTTTCCCTCACGATCAGGATCGCCCGCACATAGCGTTCAGCTTCGAAACGGGCGACCTGCGCGACGTAGAGAGCGTCGCCGTTCACCGTATCGGTCGCCTTGCCATCGATCTCGATCCACTCGGCCTCGCCAGCCTGGGAACTCGTTTCATTGTCGGATTGCACGTCCTTAATGCCGGTGAGCGAAAGGAAAGCCTGTTTCGCAAATTCCATTCGCGTCGCGGCGGCAGGTGCGCTGCTGAGACTGGACGCGATGATGATCACCGGCTGCAGCGAATTGGCCGCGACATCGTTCGGACCTTCGGTGAGAAGCAGCGTCGCTCCCGCAATGACGCGGACAGGACGGAAACCCGCCTGGTCGGCGACCTTGAAGGGCAGCGTCGCGATCTGATCGTTCAGGGTGACCGGCGCGCGCAATCGGATGCTGCGCAACGTCTTGTCGACATCCTCGTCGGACAGTCCGCCCTGCACGCCTTCCGGTATCTGGACGGTCACCATCGCGGTCAGCTTCTCCGCTCCGATGAGCACCACCCATTTCCGGTAGCGGACTCCGGCAGCGACCTGGCTGCCGCGAACGATCCTGGAAACGACGGCCCCCTCTACCGGCCAGTCCTCCGGCCCGCTGGTGATCGCGATGCCGGTAGCCTCAAGCCCTTCCTTGTTGAACTTGGCCGCAATGCTCGCATAGGCCTCGACCGGCAGTTCGGTGACGACGACCGAGGTGCCCTTTGCCGCATCCTCGAAACCGCTGAACCGAGCCGAAGGGACCAGTCCCGCCGGCGGCACCAGGCCGACGCTGGCTCCTTCGGGAAAGCGCGCTTCCTGGGCAATGAGAGGATTGACTGCGGCCACCAGCAGGAAAAAGGCCAGGAACAAAATTCGCATTCGGGATAAATCCTGTGTTTCAGCCCACAAGTAGTGTCCCGAAAACGATCCGGCAAGCGATTGGTTGCGGCGCGGACGGCTGGCTGTTGCAGCCGCCCGCAAGGCCGAGGAACCGTTGGCGTCGTGGATCAGTCCGGCAAGGTATAGGCGATGACGTAATCGCCCGGCTTGGTGCCCACCGATCCATGGCCGCCCGCCACGATGACCACATATTGCTTGTCGTCGAGCGAATAGGTCATCGGCGTGGATTGCCCGCCCGCCGGCAGGCGTGCTTCCCAAAGCTGGCGTCCGTCGGTCACATCATAGGCGCGGAAGAAATTATCCACGGCCGCCCCGAGGAACGCGACGCCGCCCGCCGTGATGATGGGGCCGCCGATGCCGGGCACGCCCACCTTGAACGGCAGGGGCAGAGGCGAGGAATCGCGCACCGTGCCATTGCGGTGTTTCCAGGCGATCTTGCCTGTCCTGAGGTCGGCGCCCGCAACATAGCCCCATGGCGGCGCCTGGCACGGAAGGCCGAGCGGCGACACGAACGGCCCCATGATGACTGCGTAGGGAGCGCCCTCGTTGCGGTTCAGGCCCTGCTCGCTGCCTTTCGTGCCCTGGCCCGGCGGCGGAACGTCGGCGCGGGGAACGAGCTTCGACGTGAATGCCAGATAGGTCGGCATGCCGAACATGACCTGGCGCACCGGATCGACCGCGATGCCGCCCCAGTTGAAGACGCCGAAATTGCCCGGATAGACCAGCGTGCCCTGCAGCGATGGCGGCGTGTACCGGCCCTCATAGCGCAATTGCAGGAACTGGATGCGGCAGACCATCTGGTCGAACATGGAGACGCCCCACATGTCCTTGCCGGTCAGCGGCGGCGGCATGAAAGTCAGGTCCGATACCGGCTGTGTCGGAGCGGTGAAATCGCCCTCGATGGCGCCGGTGGGCGCAGGCACTTCCTTGACGGGCAGGATCGGCTCGCCCGTCCGCCGGTCGAGCACATAGATGTCGCCCTGCTTGGTGGGCCCGACCAGCCCCGGCACGGTGCCGCTCGCCGTGTTGATGTCGACCAGCGTCGGCTGCGAGGGAACGTCCATGTCCCAGAGGTCGTGGTGGACCGTCTGGCGTACCCAGCGGACCTGTCCCGTATTGAGATCGAGGGCGACGATGGACGACGAATATTTCTCCACATGCTCGGTGCGCCCGGCGCCCAGCTGGTCCGGAGTCTGGTTGCCGAGCGGCACATAGAGCAGGCCGAGCTTCTCGTCGGCGCTGGAGACGGACCAGCTGTTCGGCGAATTATGCGTGTATTTCTGCCCCTCCGGCAATGGCGTCGTCACATCCGGATTGCCCGAGTCCCAGTTCCAGACGAGGGCGCCCGTATTGATGTCGAAAGCGCGGATGACGCCGGACTGCTCCTGCGTCGAATAATTGTCGTTGACCGCGCCGCCGACGATGATCTTCCCGGCCGCGACCACTGGCGGCGACGTCGAATAATAGTAGCCGGCCGGATTGTAGGGCATGCCCTGTTCCAGATGCAGGGTGCCGCCATCGGCGAAGCTGGTGCAGATCTGGCCATTGGCTGCGTCCAGCGCGATCAGGCGCGCATCGGATGTCGGCAGGTAGACCCGCTCCGCGCAGGGCTGTCCCGGCTGGATCGCCGGATCCGCATAATAGGAAACGCCACGGCAGGTCTGATGCTGGCGGTCGGGATTGAGCCCGGCATTGGGATCGAATTTCCACTTCTGCTTGCCCGTTTTCGCATCCAGCGCGATCGCCCAATTGTGCGGCGTGCAGATGAAAAGCGTGTCGCGAATCTTGAGCGGCGTCACCTGGTAGGTGGTTTCGCCCACATCCTCCGGCAGCTTCACGTCCCCGGTCTGGTAGGTCCAGGCAACCTTCAACTGGCCGACATTCTCGGCCGTGATCTGGTTGAGCGGCGAATAGCGCTGGCCATAGGGGGTGCGGCCATATTGGTGCCAGTCCTCGGGCGGAACATTTCCACCGAGATCGGCAGAATCGGACACCACTTCTTCGCTCAGCTTCCCGGCAATGGCAAGCGGGTCCCGCGTCATCGAATAGCCGGCGATGGCGAGCGCCGCGACGACGCTGAGCAGGAGCGGCACCGCGCCGCCCCATGACGAGCGGACGCTTCCGTCCGTGGACACCAGCCCGCGCCTCACCCACGGCGTCAGCAGCCAGAGGCCGATGAGCATGATGACCCCGCCTCTCGGCGCCAGTTGCCACCAGTCGAGCCCGATTTCCCATATCGCCCAGGCCAGCGTTCCTATCACCAGCAGGGCGTAGACCAGCAGCGCCGACGAGCGCCTGCGGAAAAGCAGTATGGCCGTCAATAGAAAGGCGATCGCGGCAATGACGTAATACCAGCTGCCGCCGAGGACGGCGAGCCAGACACCGCCGGCGCCGAGGGCCGCAGCAATGATGAGGAGCAGGAGAGCGGTGAGATTTACAGCCATGGAGCAGAGTCCTTTTTCAAGCTCAACCAAGGTCGACGGCAGCGAAGTATCCAGCTGAATTGCCGGACGAATATCCCATTAATCGAAAGGAGTAGGCCCATAATCGCCGTGACGCAACACGGTTCCCTTGATTCAACTGGGGGTTTTGCACACCCTATAGCTTCAATCTGCCGCGTTCTCTTTTTGTATCCGTTTTTATCTGGTTTT
Organism: Phyllobacterium sp. 0TCS1.6A; assembly: GCF_026420825.1. Lineage (NCBI taxonomy): Bacteria > Pseudomonadati > Pseudomonadota > Alphaproteobacteria > Hyphomicrobiales > Phyllobacteriaceae > Phyllobacterium > Phyllobacterium sp. 0TCS1.6A. The sequence continues at coordinate 261,828 of NZ_JAPMAB010000001.1, read as the reverse complement.
TCGGTCCCGAATCACTACATTGGGACCAAATGTCCGGATTAGCCGACGATATGCCGTTCTTTGATGAACCTGATGTGCCCAGCCGGCCTTCGGGTATCGCCGCGCGTGCAATGCAGGCGCGGGGCGCCCCGCCCTATCTGAACGGGCTCAACCCTGAGCAGCGCCTGGCGGTGGAAACAACCGAAGGTCCGGTGCTGGTCCTCGCTGGCGCGGGCACGGGAAAGACGCGGGTGCTGACGTCGCGAATTGCCCATATCCTGTCTCTCGGCAAGGCATGGCCAAGCCAGATCCTGGCGGTGACGTTCACCAACAAGGCCGCGCGCGAGATGAAGGAGCGCATCGGCGTTCTTGTCGGCGGCGCAGTCGAGGGCATGCCATGGCTCGGCACCTTTCACTCGATCGGCGTGAAGCTGCTGCGCCGGCATGCGGAACTGGTCGGCCTGCGCTCCGATTTCACCATTCTCGACACGGACGACGTCGTGCGGCTGATCAAGCAGTTGATCCAGGCCGAGGGCCTCGACGACAAGCGCTGGCCCGCCAAGCAATTCGCCCTGATGATCGACGGGTGGAAGAACAAGGGTCTTGGACCGTCCGAAATACCGGAAGGCGATGCACGCGCCTTCGCCAACGGCAAGGGCCGCGAATTGTATGCTGCCTACCAGAACCGGCTGAAAACGCTCAATGCCTGCGATTTCGGCGATCTTCTGTGCCACCCCATCCGCATGTTCCGTGCCTATCCCGATATTCTCAAGGAATATCACAACAAGTTCCGCTACATCCTCGTCGATGAGTACCAGGACACCAATACCGCGCAATATATGTGGCTGCGTCTGATTGCGCAGGGATCGAAGAATGTCTGCTGCGTCGGCGACGACGACCAGTCCATCTATGGCTGGCGCGGCGCCGAGGTCGACAATATCCTGCGGTTCGAGAAGGACTTTCCGGGCGCGGTGGTCATCAGGCTCGAACGAAACTACCGTTCGACCGCCCATATTCTCGGCGCGGCGTCCTTCCTGATTTCGCATAATGAGGGACGCCTCGGCAAGACGCTCTTCACAGATGCGCCGGATCCCGACGATGCCAAGGTGTTCGTCCATGCCGCCTGGGATTCCGAGGAGGAAGCCCGCGCCGTCGGCGAGGAGATCGAGCAGGCGCAGCGCAAGGGTCACTTGCTCAACAACATGGCCATCCTCGTGCGGGCATCGTTCCAGATGCGCGAATTCGAAGATCGGTTCGTCACGCTCGGGCTGAATTACCGCGTGGTCGGCGGCCCGCGATTCTATGAACGCCTGGAGATAAGGGACGCCCTCGCCTATCTGCGCGTGGTCGCCCAGGGATCGGACGATCTGGCGCTCGAACGCATCATCAACACGCCCAAGCGCGGGCTTGGCGAGGCTGCGATCCGGCAGGTGCACGATTATGCCCGCGCGCGCGACATCAGCATGCTCGACGCCGCCGCCGATCTTGTCCAGACCGAGGAACTGAAGCCCAAGCCACGCTCGGCGCTGCGCGAAGTGGTTGAGAATTTCCGCCGCTGGCAATCGCTGATCGATTCGACGCCGCATACGGAACTGGCCGAAAGAATACTGGACGAATCCGGCTATACCGCCATGTGGCAGGCCGATCGATCGGCGGAAGCGCCGGGGCGGCTCGAGAATTTGAAGGAACTCGTCCGTTCGATGGAAGAATACGAGTCGCTGCGCTCGTTCCTCGAACATGTGGCGCTGGTCATGGATGCCGAGCAGAACGAGAACCTCGATGCGGTCAACATCATGACCCTGCATTCCGCCAAGGGGCTCGAATTCGAAACCGTCTTCCTCCCTGGCTGGGAAGAAGGCCTGTTTCCGCACCAGCGGTCCCTGGACGAAGGCGGGCGCTCAGGTCTCGAAGAGGAACGTCGGCTCGCCTATGTCGGCGTGACCCGCGCCAAGAAAAACCTCCATATCTGGTTTGTCTCCAACCGCCGCATTCATGGATTGTGGCAATCGACCATACCTTCCCGCTTCCTTGAGGAATTGCCGGAAGCGCATGTGGAAGTGGTTGCCAGCGGCGATACCTATGGCGGCTATGGCGGACGGGGCAGCTACGGGCAATCCCGCTTCGACCGGGCGGACCCGTTCGAAAACACCTATTCCACGCCCGGCTGGCAAAGGGCGCAGCAGAATCGCTCCGATGCAACCCGCAACAACTGGGGCTCGCGCTCCGGTGCCCGCGTCGAACGCATCGGCTATGGCGAGACCGATTCCGGCCACGGCGCCGGCCGCGGCTCGGTAAAGGCCAAGACCATCGATGGAGAGCTCGTTGCCAAGTCGGTAAGCGATGCGCCCTCCCCCTTCGATGTCGGCGACCGCGTGTTCCACATCAAGTTCGGCAATGGCAATGTCTCCGCGATCGAAGGCAACAAGCTGACGATCGATTTCGACAAGGCCGGGCAGAAGCGCGTGCTGGACAGCTTCGTCAAGCCAGTCTGAGTTCAGTCCCCATCCCCACGCCTGCCTTGAACAGTTCCATATCCCAGGCCGGACCGGGATCGATTTTCCGGTCGGGCGCAATATCGTCATGGCCGACGATCTCTTCGATGCCATAGGCGAGGCAGATCGCCTTTGCCGCGGCAATGGCGGTGTCCATCTGTAGCGACGGGAATGTTTCCCATCCGCAATCCTGTGCTCCGAATTTATGGCGTGCCTCGATCACCGATCCACTGTCGACCGCCGCCCCGGACCATGACGTCCATCCCTGTCGGGTTCGCGTCAGCGCGCCCCAGTTTTCCAGTTCCAGGCCGATAGAAAACTGATTCAATCCGTCATACCGCCTGCCGTTCTTGCCGCGCCACTGGCTCCGGCCCGCATGCCAGGCGATCTTGTCGAAGGGCACGCATTGCGTCACCGTGCCGTCGCGGCGGATGACCAGATGTGCCGACACCTTCGCCGCCTCCTGCCTGAAATATGACGCCACGTCGCTCCTCGGACCGCTCGCGGTATAGTGGATAACGAGAAACCGGGGTCGAAGCCTCCCGCCGGAATTCGGCGAAGACATGAAAGGGACGGGTTTGGACCTGGAAAGGAGGCAATGATCGGAAACGGAATATGCCATGATTAAAATCCTCTTATCTCAAAACTCATGCGTATAATAAGAAAATAATCCTATAAGGCAATAGCAAAAATGCCGCTTCGGGAGCGGCACCGTTAATTGCCTATTGGGGCTTGCCCTTGGACCATGTGACGTTGCCGGAGAAAAGCGGAATCGTCGAGATGGACGTCTTGGCCGAACCGTCCTGAATCTGGCTGGCATGGGCGAGGTAGATCAGCGTGTCATTGGCCTTGTCGTAGATGCGGGTGATGATGAGCTTCTTCCAGATCAGGCTGGTGCGCTCCGAGAACACCCGTTCACCGTTCTCATCGAGATCGATGTCGCCGACCGTGATCGGCCCCGTCTGCTGGCAGGCGATGGACGCGTTGGAGGGGTCCTCGAACCAATTGCCCTTCTGCAGCCGGTCGATGACGCCGCGCGAGAAGGACGCCAGATGGCAGGTCACGCCCTGAACCTTGGGATCGCTGACCGCATCGATGACGATATCATTGCCGAGCCAATCGACCCCGACCTTCCCCACCTCTTCCGCCTGCGCCGGCAGCGAGGCCGCGCCGAGCAGAACCATTGCGGCAAGAAGACAGTTTTTCATCCGTAACCTCCGATTGTCGACATGCTTGAACCAAGTGGATACTGCGCGCACGCATTGCAAGCTGAATATCAGCCTGTGCGCTCCCACTTGTCGAGAAACGCCTCTATTTCCAGCGATTGCATATCGCCGATCGCATCGAAGATCATCTCGCGCGGCCAGTCCCACCAGCACAATCGCAACAGGCGTTCTACCACCGGCCGCGGAAACCTGTTGCGGATGAACTTCGCCGGGCTGCCGGCGACGATCGAATAGGCCGCAACATCCCTGGTGACGACGGCATTCGCACCGATCACAGCGCCATGGCCGATCTCGACGCCCGGCATGACGACGGCGCCATGGCCCACCCACACATCATGGCCGATGGTCACGCGCTTGCCGCTGCGCATGTCGCGAAAGGCGCCGTCCACGCCCTGATAGCGGAAATATTCATTCGGCCTGTAGCTGATCTTGTGCGTCGTCAGCCTCTCCATGGGGTGTTCGAGGGCATTGAGGCGGACTTGCGAGGCGATGGAGCAGAACTTGCCGATATCCGTGTAAATGCCCTCGCTCTGACGCTCGATATAGGAGAAATCGCCGATCTTCACGTCGCGGAGGATGACGCGCTCGCCGATTTCGGCATATTTGCCAAGCTTCACCCCCTTCAACTGCGCTGTCGAATGGATCCGCGGCTGCTCGTCCAGAAAGCGTAAATCCTCGTTTTCGCTCATCGTCACCCCCATGCAATTCATGCGCCGATTCATCAAGCATTGCCTATGGCGAAAATCCTGTTACGGCTAGCCTCGAACTGAATTCGGCCGGAAGACACATATCATGACAACCCAGACCCGTGTTTACATCACTGCGGAAAAGCAGGAAGCGGAGCGCATCTTTTCGCTCCTCGAAAGTGCTTTCGACGATGAAGGCCTGCCGATTTCGTCATCCGAAATCGATGAAGAACGGGAAATATACGAGGTTTCGGTCTATTCGTTCGACCCGGACGAAATAGAACAGCGCATGCGGGAAATATTGGGCGACACGCCGGGCCAGCATGGCCTGCAGCGCGAACAATTACCCGATATCGATTGGGTCGCCCATTCGCTGGAAGGCCTCAGGCCCGTCCGCGCCGGGCGCTTTTTCGTGCATGGCTCGCATGATCGCCACCGCCGCCGCGTCAACGATCTTGCGATCGAGATCGACGCCGGCCAGGCCTTCGGCACGGGCCATCATGGCACCACGTCCGGCTGCCTCGAAATGATCGGCCATGTCGTGCGGCGCGAACATCCCCGCAACGCGCTGGACCTCGGCACCGGCAGCGCCGTGCTTGCCATAGGCATAGCCAGGCTGACGCCGATCCCGGTTCTCGCCACCGATATCGATCCGGTCGCCATAGTGGTGGCGCAGGAAAACATCGCCAATAATGGCGTTGCATCTAGAGTGAAGGCGGTGACCGCAACGGGCTTCCACCATCCCTCGTTCCGCGCCAATGCGCCTTTCGAGCTTATCGTCGCCAATATATTGGCCCGGCCCCTGATGCAGCTTGCACCCCAGATGCGCCGGCACCTTGCCTGGGGCGGCTCGCTCATACTCTCCGGCATTCTCGATTCGCAAAGGGACAAGGTCCTCGCCGCCTACAGGGCGCAAGGCCTCTATCACCACCGGACATTGCACCGCGAGGGCTGGGTCACGCTGCATCTGAAGGCGAGCGCGGCCTGAGCGGCCCTCGGGCTCGTCAGGCGTCAGATATAATAGCTGATCTGCTGCTTGCGGCGGCCATCGGCGTAAATGACGGCATGCCGCTCCATTTCAGCCATGCGATAGGCGATGAGGTTCTGCAGTGCGGTCTTAACGTATCGGATCACGAGCGCCATATTTCATCTCCACGAATATCGGCCTGTCGATCCTCCCGCGAGCATCATACGCCGCACGCCGCAGCGCCACTATTGCCGTTGCGGCATGGCAGTCATGACGAAGCTGCATATAAACCGGCCCTCGCCCCACGGTTTTCCGGCCTTTCGGCGGCAAAAACCTGTTGCCGGCAACACTCATCCGTTGCGTCGGCCGGGGCGGGAAGCTAGGGTCGGCCACCAACAAAGAGGTCCCGCCATCATGTTCCAGTCGTTTGAGGTCGTAAGCAATCCTGCTACCGGCGCGCCGCGTGTTGCCCTGTTGCGGGCGGAACTGGAAGCGCTCGGCCTTGATGGTTTTCTCGTTCCGCGCGCCGATGAGCATCAGGGGGAATATGTCCCGCCCCGCGCCATGCGGCTTGCCTGGCTGACCGGGTTCACGGGCTCCGCCGGCGTCGCGCTGATCATGAGGAAACAGGCCTATCTCTTCGTCGATGGCCGCTACACGCTGCAGGCCGCCGAACAGACGGATCCCACGGTTTTCACCATTGAAAGCCTCGTCGATACACCGCCGGCAAGCTGGTTCCGCAAGTCGGGGACCAAGCTCAGGATCGGTTTCGACCCATGGCTGCATACGATCAGCGAGGCCCGGGCATTGCGCGAGTCGCTCGAAGCCAATGGCGGCACGCTGGTGCCGGTGAAGGACAATCTCGTCGATCTCGTGTGGGACGACCAGCCCGCGCCGCCGCTGGAACAGGTATCCATCCAGCCGGAGAAATATGCCGGCAGGCTGGCCAGCCAGAAGCTGCGCGACATGGCCGCCATCATAGCGGGAGCCAGGGCAGACGCGGCGATCATCACCGATCCTTCATCCATTGCCTGGACGTTCAATATTCGCGGCAATGATGTAAGCAATACGCCGCTTCCCCTGGCATTCGCCCTGATCCCGGCCGAGGGCGAGCCGGTGCTCTTCATCGACAAGCGCAAGCTCCCGATCGAACCGGAAGCCTATCTGACGCAATTGACCGCCCTGCGGGCGCCATCGGCACTCGAAGGCGACATTGCCGATTATGCGGCTGGAGGCAGGACGATCCTCCTCGATCCGTCCCTTGCCGCTGAAAACTTCCGCCTGATCATCGAAAGGGCCGGCGGAATGGTCATCGAGGGCAGCGACCCTGCCCGCCTTCCGCGTGCCACGAAGAACGGCGCGGAACTCGAAGGCGCGCGCAAGGCGCATCTGCGCGACGGCGTGGCCATGGTTTCCTTCCTCTCATGGATCGACGCGCAGGCTCCCGGAACGATCGACGAAATCGGAGCGGCGACGAAGCTCGAGGAAATCCGCACCAGGAATGCCGAGAGCTTCCAGATGCCGCTGGAAAACCTTTCCTTCGACAGTATCTCGGGCGCCGGGCCGAATGCCGCCTTCGCCCATTACCGCGTCAATACGCAGTCCAACCGGATATTGGGTGATGGCGAACTCTATCTGATCGACAGCGGCGGCCAGTATCGCGATGGGACGACGGACATTACCCGCACCCTGCCGATCGGCACGCCGACGGACGACATGAAGCGCAAGTTCACCCTCGTTCTCAAGGGAATGATCGCCATATCCACGGCGCGCTTTCCGAAGGGGACGCGAGGCATGGATATCGATGTTCTGGCCCGCATCGCACTCTGGAAACAGGGATATGACTATGGACATGGCACCGGCCATGGCGTCGGCGCCTTCCTTTCGGTGCATGAGGGGCCGCAAAGCATTTCCAGGCGCGGCATGCAGGAACTGCTTCCGGGGATGATCCTTTCCAACGAACCGGGCTACTACAAGCCCGGTGGCTACGGCATTCGCACCGAGAACCTGTTGATCGTGACCGAGCCGCAGGTTCCGGAAGGCGGCGACCTGCCGATGATGGGTTTCGAGACGATCACGCTCTGCCCGATCGACAAGCGCCTGATCGACACGTCCCTGCTGGTGCGCGAGGAACTCGTCTGGCTCGACGCCTATCATGCCCGCGTGCGCGAGGCGCTGATGCCGCATGCGGACGAGGAAAACCGCCAATGGCTGATCGAGGCCACGGAGCCTTTCGGCCACGAAGGCTGAACGGGATCAGGAAATCTGGCGCAGCACGATGATCACCGCTGCGCCGGCAACGAACATCGTCAGGGCATTGAAGCGCAGCGAAACGAGGCCGGCGATGGCCAATGCCAGCAGGCCGCGCCAGTCGGCATTAGCGGCGGCGGGGGCAACCAGCGTCGTCAGCACGGCCGCCGGAACTGCGTTCAGCGCCACCTCGACACGCGGGTGGACGCGCTCGAACCGCGACAGGACGAGATGGCCGCCGATCCGGGTCAGGAATGTCAGCACGGCGCCGGCGACGATGATCCAGAACGTGTCCGACATTATTCGACCTCCGGCCGATCATCGGGCTTCGCCAGTATGACGGCGGTCAATATGCCGGCCAGGGCGCCGATGCCGACATGCCAGGGCGAACCGATGAACGTATAGGCTGCTATGGAAACGATGGCGCTGGCGGCAACGACCGGCGCCCAGTGGTTGCGCTTGCGAAAGCCCATGACGAGTCCGAGGAAATAGATCGGCAGCAGCATGTCTATGCCCAGGGCATGCGGATCGCTGATGAGATTGCCGAAAAGCGCACCGATCCAGGCTTCGACCACCCACATGACATAGATCGGTGCCGCGACGCCGATATACCAGGCGAACGTGATCTGCCGGCCCGCCTCGGCGCGGCGCTCCGTCTCGGCAAATTGCGGATCCGTCAGCACGAAAAAGCTCAAAAGGCTCTGCAGTGGCCGGAAATGGCCGATACGTCGCCCTACTGCGGCCGAATAGAGCACATGGCGGAAATTGACCGCGAAGATCGAGAATATGATCAGCCAGGCGGGAATATTCTGGCCGAACAATTCGATCCCGACCATCTGGCTGGCGCCTCCATAGACCGCGGCGCTCATCAGCACCGTTTCCGACAGCGTGAAGCCATTATCGATCGCAAGCGCGCCAAAGAGCAGGCCGAAGGGCGCCGAAGCGATCATGATCGGCACGCCCCTGGCGAAACCTTCCCAGAACTGCGCGCTCGTGCTCACGACACCCCCTTGCAGGTGCTGATGTGTCTGCTGATCCATGCGGGTCCCTTATGACAGGCTTGCTGCCCGTGTCACGCAAGTTTTATTGATGGAATCATCAATACGTCAGAAACTCGATGACGCAACGCCCATGGGAGGATCGGAATGGCTACAATAATCAATCGCAGCGACTGGGCCCAGCATCCGGAATTGTGGCGGGGCGAATTGAACGGCGGCGCGTTTGGATCGGAGATTTCGATCATCTTCAACCATCAGGACCGTGTCGGCGCCGGACCTCGTCTGCACCGGCATCCCTATACGGAGACCTATGTCGTCCGCAAGGGCAATGCCCGCTTCACTGTGGATGGCGAAGTGATCGATGCGAGCGAGGGCCAGATCGTCGTTTCTCCCGCCAACACCCCGCATAAATTCGTCAATCTCGGCCCGGATGCACTGGAAACGATCAATATTCACGCCAGCCCCAAGATCGTGACCGAATGGCTGGAATGAGTGAATGAATGGCCGCCGCGCCATGACGAGGCGGCCATTTTGCGGTGAGAACCGTCAGAACTTCTGCGTCAGGGAGACGCGAACGCTGCGTCCTGCCTCGGTGTAATAGTCGATCGGCTGACCGCGACTGTCGGCAACATCCGTCGCGTTCCAGTACTTCTTGTCGAAGATGTTGAACACGCCCAGTTGCAGCTTCATGCCCTTGGCGAATTTCGGCTCCCAATAGGCCGTCGCATCGACAATGCCGTAACCCGGCGCCACGAACCCGTTGCCGCTGACCTTGTCGCGCCTGGCGGCCATGGTCAATGACACGTCCGCCCCCCAGCCATCGCCATTATAGCCGACGCCGAGGATGCCGCGTAACGGCGGGATGGAGTTCAGATAGGCATCCGCCTCGGTGTCCTTGCCGACGGTCCAGGCGACGGAAGCCCAGCTATACCAATTATTGGCGAAGTTGATCTGGCCGCTGATCTCGGCACCGTAGATATGGACCTTGTTCAGATTGGCATAGCCGGTGATGCCGCCGACCGGATATTCGCCGCCCGGCGGCGCGATCACGACGCCGTCGTAGATGAAATTCCGGTAGTAATTGTTGAACACGCTCGCCGAGAGTGCATAGGTGCCGTCATCATACTTGGTGCCGATTTCGAAACCATTGCTGGTCTCGGGCTTCAGATCGGCATTGCCAAGGCGGGCATAGGAGCCGGGAGCGCCGTAATTCTGGTAAAGCTCCATTGCCGATGGCATGCGGTAGCCCTGCGCCCATTGCGCATAGAAATCGAGGTCCGGCGTTGCGTGCCACGTTGCCCGCAGCTTCGGCGTGAAGCGGGAATCGCTGTTGCTGTCCGGAAGCGAGCCACTATAGTTCGGTCCGCCCACATAGGCCGCAGTGGATTCGGGGCTGTGTTCGTACCAGTCGAAGCGCCCGCCGGGCGTCAAGGTCAGGCGACCGCCGAAGAGCTCGATGTCGTCCTCGAGATAGATGCCGAACCCGGTCGTCTTGACATCGGGCATGTCGGAACTGTTGGAATGCAGCATGCGGCAGGACTGCGGGCCGAATGGCTGCGGCAGCCGCGACCAGTCGACATCCGGACAATTGTCGACGCCGGCCGAATATTGCGTCAGATCATAGCGATAGAGCTCGGCGCCGAGGCGGAACGTGTGCTTGATATCGCCGATTTCGACCGACTTTTTCACATGGCCGGTGAAGCCATAGGAATCCTGCTTCAGCTCATTGTCGCGCTGATAGACGCCAGACGGATAGCCGTAGCGAAAAGGATCGCCGGGGATGATGCGGGCGCGAGCGTCGGGCAAGCGAATGCCGTCCGTCGTATTGTTGAGCGTCTGCTGCACCCAATAGGCAACGGCATGCGCCTCGTCCACCCAGCCGGAACCGTCCGGAGCGACATAATCATAGCTGCCGGAGATCCGCTTGCGCTCGGAATCTTCGCCGGAGCGAAGTGAATTGCGCACGTAGGAGGAAGTCGTGCCGCTGAAATTATCGACATCCTCATTGCGCCTGGTGATCTCGCCGGTCAGGCCGAAGCGGTGGCCGCCCTCGACATTCTGGTACAGCTTGACCAGGAGATTGCGTTGATCGTAGTCGCCCGGATTGGCTTCCGAGCGCGTCGCGCCATAACCGCCGATCTCGCCGAAAGTGTCGACCTCGTGCCCTTCGCGATAGCCCCCCTGAACGAGGATTTCGGTGCCACCCGAACGGGCGGCAACGGCGGCATTGGTACGCCAGCTCTCGTCGGAACTGTCATAGGTGCCCTTGGTGATCGCGCCCCAATTGCGCCCCTCGCCGATCACATCGGATGGATCGAGCGTGCGCAGCATGATGACGCCGCCAAGCGCACCCGAGCCATAGCGGCTGGAATCGGTGCCCTTGGTGATCTCGACACTGCCCAGACCGTCGAAATCGAACGAATCGAGGCCACCCTGGGTGCTGCGCGGATCCGACAGCCACGGAACGCGGATGCCATCGAGCGTGGTCAGCACGCGATCGCGGTCAAGCCCGCGCAGATTGATGCTCTTGCTGGAGGAATTGACGTTGACGCCCGCATCCACACGGCGGCCGAGATCCTTGAAATCATCGACCATGCGCTTCTGGATGGTCTCGCGATCGGTGACGGTGGTCAGCGGCGTGGCTTCACCCGAGCCGGCGCTCCCCTTGCCCTTCAATACGATCGGCGCCAATTGCACGCTTGCGCCCGTATCGGCGCTCTGCGCAAACGCTGGCGATGCCCCCATCGCCGCCAATATCATGCCCGCACTGCCACACATCAGTGGCCCGAACATTCTTCGAGTCAAAGCCATATCAATCCCCACAGAGAAGTTTGCCTGGCTGGCTGACCCGCGGCACGGAGGCGCGAGGTGGTGGCTTGCTGAGCAGAAATGAAGCGTGTTCAAGCACGCTAACAAATGTTCAGTACTAATACTTAACTGTAAAAGTCAACATTACCGCGCCCTCAAATCGCCGTGATTCCGCCGGCCACCGGCAGCTGTTGCGGCAATGTCACGGCTCGTTGACGAGAGTGCCCTGGATGGCCCTGCCCCAATCGATCAATGGCCGGGCGCGCTCGGCAAAATCGAACAGGTCGTCAACGAGTTCCGGCGCGGTTATCCGCTCGGGATCGATGGGATGGCGCACGTTGAAATTCCTGCGGCGGACGGCTTCGATCAGGTCGGCGTCGGTCACGGATTCGAAGCCGCGCGGCGTGCGCTTGAGGCTGTCGCCATCGCCGAGCTGCAATCCATTCTTGCCGAGCGCGGCCAGCATCGACCGGTAGGCCTTGGGCTTCTCGACGATGGCCTTGCGCATGCCCAGCAGGAGTTCAGGCTTTTGCTGCCACCAGGCGACGGAGGCAAAGCAGCCGCGATATTCGGCGAGCCCGATACAGACGTAGAAACAGCCCGTTTCGGTCCATTTGCTGCCGTCGGGAGACAGAAGTGCGGACAAATGCCTGTTATAGGGTGCCTTGTCCTTGGAAAACCGGGTGTCGCGCTTTATCCGGAACTGCGATTTGGTCCGGTCGCCCTTGAACGGCAGGCCCGCCTTCTCGAAACGCTGGATCAGATCTTCCACCAGATCGCCTAGCGGCTCGTGGAGATGCGCCTCGAAAATATCCTTGTTTTCGAGAAACCACTCGCGATTCTGGTGAAAATCCAGCGCCTTCAGGAACGGCAGCGCCTTTTCGCCAAATCCTCTGAAGCGATTGTCGGTCATGCTCCCACCAATGTGAACCAGGCATCCTCGTCAATGACTTCGATGCCGAGCGCCTGCGCCTGCGCCAGCTTCGAGCCGGCACCCGGCCCCGCCACGACGAGATCGGTCTTCTTGGACACGGAACCCGCAGTCTTGGCGCCGAAACGCTCCGCCATCGCCTTTGCTTCGTCGCGCGACATGCGCTCGAGCGAACCGGTGAACACGATCGTCTTGCCGGCGACAGGAGAGTTGCCGACGGTATTCAGTTCCTCGTCGAGCGGCGTAACCTCGCGCAACAGGGCATCCAGCGCTTCCACGTTGTGCTGCTCCGCATAGAAATCGACGAGCGCCTCCGCAACGATGCTGCCGATGCCTTCGATCTCGTTGAGGTCGCGCCAGGCATCGTTCCCCTTCGGTGCCTCGTCGCTGGGCGGCTGCGCCGCCCTGGCGGTCCCGGCAAGCGCCTCGTATGAGCGGAAAGCCCTCGCCAGCCGCTTCGCATTGACTTCACCGATGTGGCGGATGCCGAGGCCATAGAGGAACCGGCCGAGCGGGACCTGCCGCCTGTCATCGATCGCGTCATAGAGCTTGCGCACGGATGTGGCGCCGAAACCGTCAATGTTCTCGAGTTTGGCCAGCGAATTCGCCTGCCTTTGCCGAAGGGTGAAAATATCGGCAGGCGTGCCGATATGCAGCGCCGGATCTTCCGATCGGAAGAAGAATTCGACCTGTTTTTCGCCCAGCCCTTCGATATCGAAAGCATTGCGCGAAACGAAATGCCGGATTCGCTCGACAGCCTGCGCCGGGCAGATGAGACCGCCCGTGCAGCGCCGCACCGCCTCGCCCTCCTCGCGCACCGCATGGGAGCCGCATGCCGGGCAGGTGTCGGGAAACACATAGGCGGCAGCACCGCGCGGCTTGTCGGCGACGATGTCGACGATCTGCGGGATGACATCGCCGGCACGTTGCACCACCACCGTGTCGCCGATGCGCAGGTCGCGCCCCTCGCGGATAGGCTGGCCATTCTGCCCTATGCCCCTGATATAATCCTCATTGTGCAGGGTGACATTGGTGACGACGACGCCGCCGACGGTGACCGGTTCAAGCCGCGCCACGGGCGTCAGCGCCCCGGTCCGGCCCACCTGTATGTCGATGCCGCGCAGGATGGTCATCGCCCGCTCGGCCGGGAATTTATGCGCAATGGCCCAGCGCGGGCTGCGCGAGACGAAACCGAGCCGCTGCTGCAGGGCAAGATCGTCCACCTTGTAGACGACGCCATCGATGTCGTAGCCGAGCAGCGCCCTCTGCTCCTCGATATCATGATAGTGCTCGACAAGCCCCTCGACGCTGTCAAACCGCCGCATGAGCGGATTGACCCGGAAACCGTAGGAGCGGAACGCTTCCACCATGCCCATCTGCGTCTGGGCCGGCATCTCGCTCACCTCGCCCCAGGCATAGGCGAAGAATTGCAGCGGGCGCGATGCCGTGATCGAAGCATCGAGCTGGCGCAGCGACCCAGCAGCGGCATTGCGCGGATTGGCGAATACCTGCCTGCCCTCCTTCGCCTGGCGCTCATTGAGCGCGGCAAAATCCGCATGGCTCATATAGACCTCGCCGCGCACCTCCAGCACTTCCGGCGGATCGCCGGCAAGAACATTGGGTATCGAGGCGACTGTCCGTGCGTTGAGCGTCACATTCTCGCCCGTCGTACCGTCGCCGCGGGTCGCGGCGGTGACGAGCCGGCCGAGCTCGTAGCGCAGGGAAAGCGAAAGGCCGTCGATCTTCGGTTCCGCAGTGATGGCGACCGGCGCGTCGGCTGCGAGCTTGAGAAACCTGCGGATGCGGCCGACGAAATCTTCGACGTCGCTATCCGAAAACGCATTGTCCAGCGACAGCATCGGCACGGTATGCGTCACCTTGCCGAACTTCTCCGAAACGCTGGCGCCAACCTTGTTCGACGGCGAATCCTCGCGCTTCAGATGCGGAAATCGCTGCTCGATCGCCAGATTGCGCCGGCGCAGCGCGTCATATTCCGCATCGGAGATGATCGGGGCATCTTCCGTATTGTAGCGGTAATCATGTTGGGCGATCTCGGCGGCGAGACGGCCAAGCTCCTCAGCGGCTTCAGCTTCGCTTAATTTGTCGACCGGGATGTCTGCCATGATTGTGCCCATTCTGCTTCGGCGGGAAACTCGCACGTTCTTGCCAGAGAACCATCGCCCTGATCAACTGACAATGGCTGCATTTTCCCGCAACAGGCGCACGGCCGCCGCTCTCGCCTCTTCCGTCACGCTCGCCCCGGCCAGCATGCGGGCGATTTCTTCCTGGCGGTCGTCGATCGCCATGGCGCGGATCGAGGTGGCCACCCGGTCATTCCCCGCTGCCGCCTTGGCGATAAGGAAATGCGTCTGGGCCCGCGCGGCCACCTGCGGCGCGTGGGTCACCGAAAGGACCTGCACGGTGCTCGCCAGGCGGCGCAATCTCTGCCCGATGGCATCGGCGACGGCGCCGCCAACGCCCGTATCGATCTCGTCGAAGACCAGCGTCGGCGCCGAACCACGGTCCGCCAGCGCCACCTTCAATGCCAGGAGAAAGCGCGAGAGCTCGCCGCCCGAGGCCACTTTCATCATGGGTCCGGCGCGCGTGCCCGGATTGGTGCGCACCCAATATTCGACCGTATCGATGCCTTCCGGCATGCGGTTGTCGCCGTCTGTCGTCATTTCGACGATGAATTCCGCCCGTTCCAGCTTCAAGGCGGGCAATTCGGCCATGACTGCCTGTTTCAAATGATCCGCCGTCTCGCGCCGCTGTTCCGACAGTTTCCGCGCGGCTTCGTCATAGCTGTCGCGCGCCGCAGCCGCGTCCGCCTCGAGCTTCGCGAGCCGTTCGGCGCCGGCATCGAGATCGGCCAGATCGGCATCCATGCGGTCCCTCAGCGCCGGAAGATCGTCCACCGTGACGGAATATTTCCGCGCCGCGCCGCGCAGCGCAAAAAGCCGCTCCTCGGTCTGCTCCAGCACGCGCGGATCGAAATCGATCGCCCTGATCGCCTGCTCGATGCCGCTTTGCGCCTCGGCAAGCGCGTTCAGCGCCTCGTCGATGGATTTTACCACCGGTTCCAGCAAGTGCGGGGCTTCGGGCACCTTGCGCTCCAGGCGCCGCACGAGACTGGCAAGCGAAGGAACGGGAGACGCATTGCCGGAAAGCACGTCATTGGCGTCGTTGACGTCGCTTGCGATCTTTTCGGACCGCATCATGTCGGAGCGCTTGTTCGCCAGCAGTTCCTCTTCCTGCGGCTCCGGATCGAGCTTCGAAAGTTCTTCCACCGATGCACGAAGATAATCGGCCTCGCGCATCGCCGCCTCGACCCGGGCGCGGTGGCGAGCAAGCGCCTGCTCCGTGTCCTTCCAGCTCTTGTGGAGCGCCCGCACATGGGCGGCCGCTCCATCGAGCGCTCCGAACGCGTCAAGCAGGGTCCTGTGGATGCCGGTATCGACCAGCGCACGGTCGTCATGCTGGCCATGTATCTCGACGAGCTTGCGGCCAAGTTCACGCAGGAGGCCGACGCTTGCGGCCTGGTCATTGATGAAAACGCGGCTGCGGCCGTCGGAGCTCTGCATGCGCCTGAGGATGATGTCGCCATCATCGTCGATATCATTGTCACGCAGCAATTGCCGTGCCGGATGCCCCAGCGCGACATTGAAGGAGGCCGTCACCTGCCCCTGCTCCGCGCCATGCCGAACGAGAGACGCATCGCCCCGTGCGCCAAGCGCCAGCGACAATGCGTCGAGAAGAATGGATTTTCCCGCGCCGGTTTCGCCGGTCAGCACCGACAAGCCTTCATGAAACTCGATGTCGAGCCGTTCAATCAGAACAATGTCGCGGATCGACAAATGCGAAAGCATGGATCGCTCGGGTAAGTTGTGAATCAGGCGCCGTCTTTACCGCCTGTAATAGCAGAAGCAGCCTTGGAGAGCCAAGAGCCCGAATTCTCACGGGGCTCGAGACCGCCGCCCTGCAACAACTTGTAGCTATCCTTGTACCACTGGCTGTCCGGGTAGTTCTGCCCGAGCACTGCGGCTGCGGTCTGCGCCTCGCTGGTCAGGCCGAGCGCGTAATAGGCTTCGGTCAGGCGGGCGAGTGCTTCTTCCACATGCCGCGTGTTGGAATATTGCTCGACGACGCCGCGGAACCGCTTGATCGCCGCGATATATTCCTTGCGCTCCAGATAATAGCGGCCGATCTGCATTTCCTTGCCGGCGAGCTGGTCGCGGCCGAAGCGGATCTTCGCCTTGGAATCTTCGACATATTCGGAATCGGGGTAGCGCTCCACCACCTCGTTGAAGGCGGCAATGGACCGGCGCGTCATCGTCTGCTCGCGCGTCACGTCCGGAATCTGCCGGTAATAGCTCAGGCCGGTGATGTAATAGGCATAGGCCGCTTCCGGCTGCGTCGGATAAAGCGACACATAGCGCTTCGTCATCGCGACGGCCTCGTCATACTTGCCTGCGCGGTAGTTGGCAAAAGCGCCCATCACCAGCGATTTGCGTGCGAATTCGGAATAGGGATGCTGGCGATCGACGGCATCGAACTTCTTGGCGGCCTCGTCGAGCCGGCCGGCATTCAGATTGGCGAGCGCCTGATTGTAGAGAACATCGGCGGGTTCGATCGTGTCGACATAGGCCGCAAGGTCGAGATCCTCATCCTTGGAAGCACATCCCGACAGGGCAACGGCGCCTGCAATGGGAAAAAGAAGAAGAGCCAAGCGAGCCTTGCCCCCAAACCCTGCATTCATCGACATTCTGCTATACGCCATGCTGTCTCCGGCCCCGCTTGTCATTAAAAGAGCGATTGTCGCGAACCCGTTACCACGTTTTCGCGACACGCTCTAGGCAGTACCTGCCTTGGGTTTGGGCGTTCATAAACCACAAGCGGCAGGAATCAGCAATCTTATTGCCGCGCAATCGTCCAAATTTGTGGCGGAAGCAGCGCCGCCGTCGATTTGCAGGCTGCAAGTGGCTGATTTTACGGTTCCTGTATCGGATCAGGGCGATATTCCGTCATGATTCCAATGCTCAGGCCGGCTCGAGCATCTGGATATCGCCATTGCTGAACGACCAATCTTCGCGCGTCGAAGTGCTGATGACGATCATGATGTCTTCCGGGCGGATGCCGGGCGACTTGCCGAGCAGTTCCACGACGCGCCGGTAGAAGGCCTGTTTCGTCGCCGTATCGCGCGGCTTGCCGATCGTGATGGTGAAGATCACGCAGTCGGCGGATCGGCCCTTGCTGAAATAGGTCGGGTCGACGATCAGTTCGTTGGCGCGGTGCTGATGGAAGGCCTGGAACCTGTCCGTCGGCGGCACATTGAAACTGTCGACCATTGCCTGATGAAAACTGTCCGATATGGCTTTCAGATAATCGGGCGACCTACCTTCCAGTAGGGAGATGCGGGTAAAGGGCATGATGGCTTCCTTCCTTTCACTTGACGATGCAAGGATAAGGCCGCAATATCGTCCTGAAAATCAGATTTTTAGGAACAGATAATCCTGAAAAACCGGACGATTGAGATGCGGAAAGTCAATTTTGATCTCGATGTGCTGCGCACCTTCCTGACCGGGGTCGAGCTTGGAAGTTTCGCCAGGGCGGCGGACCGTCTCGGCCGCTCCACTTCGGCCGTCAGCGCCCAGTTGAAGAAGCTGGAGCAGCAGGCCGGAACCGCCATCTTCGAGAAGGCAGGACGTGGCCTCGCCCTTACCGAGGCAGGCGAAACCATGCTCGCCTATGCAAGGCGATTGCTCGAACTCAATGACGAAGCGGCGGTGGCAGTGCGCGGCAGCGATCTTGAAGGCTGGGTACGGCTTGGCCTGCAGGAGGATTTCGGCGAAACCGTCCTGCCGCAGATACTCGGCCAGTTCGCCCGCGCCCATCCGAAGGTGCGCATCGAAGCGCGTATCGGCAGGAACTCCGAACTTCTCGAGCGCGTCGCATCGGGGCGCCTGGACCTGGCGCTGGCATGGAGCCTCGGCACAGCCGAAACACCGCATCACCAGCAGATCGGCACGGTTCCCATGTGCTGGGTTGGCGCTGCCGGCGGCCAACACCGCCGGGAGCAAGGCGGAGAGCCGCTGCCCCTCGCCTCGCTCGAGGCGCCATGTATCCTTCGAACGGCAGCCATCGATGCGCTGGACCAGGCCGGGCTGGCATGGCGGCTTGCCTTTGTCAGCCCCAGCCTTGCCGGGCTGTGGGCGGCAACGGCGGCGGGGCTCGGCCTTGCAGTACGCACGCCAATCGGCCTGCCGGCAGGGCTCGTGCCGCTGTCGCCGGCCGAAACCGGCCTGCCCGAGCTTCCGGAGCTTGGTCTTGTCCTGCACAGGGCCGACGCGCATGGCACGCCGGCGACGGAGCGCCTCGCCGATATTCTGCGCGAGGCCGTATCGAACGTCATTCCACGCGGCGAGCGGGTCAGGCGGCGCCCGGCGCTGGCACCGGCGGCGTGACCGGCACATGGGAAGTGCCGCCCGGCGCCTCCTCGAGTTCCACCATCTCATAGGCATTGTCCGCTTCGAACAGCGCCCGCAGCGCGGCGGCGTTCAACCGGTGCCCGCCGCGATAGGATCGGAAACAGCCAATGAAAGGCGCCCCTGCCAGCGCGAGATCGCCGATTGCGTCCAGCGTCTTGTGCCGGACGAACTCGTCGGGATGGCGGAGGCCGCCGGGATTTATGATCGTATTGTCGTCCCCGATGACGAGCGAATTGTCGAGGGACGATCCGAGTGCCAGTCCAGCCGCCCACAGGCGCTCGACATCGCGCATGAAACCGAATGTGCGGGCATTCGATATATCGCCGCGGAATGCCGCCGGCTGCATGTCGCCGGCATATTTCTGTCGTCCGATGACCGGCGTGTCGAAATCGATCTCCACCTCGTAGCGCGAGCCGGAATCATGGGGCCCGAACTCGGCCCAGGAATTGCCGCTCTCGATGCGGACGGGGCGCAGAATGCGGATATATCTGCGCTTCGCCGCCTGCTGGACGATGCCGGCCTGTTCGAAAGCATCGATGAAGGCGAGCGACGTGCCATCCATGATCGGCACTTCCGGCCCGTCGATATCGATCTCGAGATTGTCGATCGCAGATCCCGCAATGGCGGCCATGGCATGTTCGACGGTGCTGATGGTCTGACCGTTCTGCCCCGTCAACGTCGTGGAAAGATCGCTTGGAGCGACACGGGAGACAAGGGCTTCCACCGGATGGCGGCGGCCGTCCCCATCGATGGTGCGGAAGACGATGCCGTGGCCGGGGTCCGCCGGACGGAAAGTGATGCGCGACGGCGCGCCGCTGTGAACGCCAACGCCGCTCAAGGTGATTTCGCCCGCTATGGTCGTCTGGAAAATCCGCAATGGAAACCTCTGGCACTGCTATGACACGACGCATGACCGGCATGCTTCCCCTCGCCTGCCACATGGGTGCCGGGGATCGAACCCATATCGCGTTCTTCGCTCTATGTACCTACAGCTAGCGAGATTTGCCCGATTTTCAATGATTGCAAACAGAAAATTCCGCCATCCGGAGATGGCGGAATTTGAAGACCTCGGTGTCGAGGCGCTGTTTAGTTGGCCTGGCGGCGCAGGAAGGCCGGGATCTCGAGCTGGTCTTCGTCCGAAGACTGGCGTGCCTGCGGCTGCACACGGCCCTGATCGTCCAGCTGGCCGCGACGCGGTGCGTAGATCGAAGCATCCTGCGAGAGCGGACGGCGCGGTTCGGCCGGACGCATCGCCGGTTCGCGCGGCTGGGCCGGCTCCAGGCGGGCAGTCTCGTCCTCGCGGCGGGTAAGGCCGGCGGTCAGGCGCTTCAACAGCCCCATCGGACCGCGGTCCTCCTGTGCCTCATAGGCCGCCTGCTCGCGATTATGGTCGCGGGCGCTGAGTTCGGCCTGAACCACCGGCGGGAAGTCGGCAATGTTCGGCATGCGCGGTGCGGCCGGAACCGGTGCCGGCGCAGCCATGACCTCAGGCATCGGCTGCGGTGCGGGCTGCATCGCCGGCTGCTGCGGTGCGGCGGCCACGGGCGCGTCGAACACTTCCGGTGCGGGAGCCTGGAAAATACGGCTCTGCGGGCGGAATTCCGGTTCGCTGGCCTGTGGCGCGCGCTGAACCTCCTCGTGCTCCGTCGCATGGACGGCAGCCGGGGCTGCTTCCGGTGCGCGGGCGGCAGGCTGCTGCACTGCCGGGCGCACCGGCTCGATGCGGGCGGCGGGCTGTGCGGCCGGCTTCGGCATCGGCTTCAGCGGCTGACGGAATTCGATCGGCGCCGGCGCGGCGTCGCCAACCTGCTTGTCGATGCCGGTCGCTACAACCGATACGCGGATGATGCCCTCGAGGCTCTCGTCGAACGTCGCACCGAGAATGATGTTGGCATCCTGATCGACTTCCTCGCGAATACGCGTTGCGGCTTCGTCGACCTCGAAGAGGGTCATGTCGCGGCCGCCCGTGATCGAGATGAGCAGGCCCTTGGCGCCGCGCATCGATGTCTCGTCCAGGAGCGGATTGGCGATCGCGGCTTCGGCCGCAGCCATTGCCCGGCCATCGCCAGAGGCTTCGCCGGTTCCCATCATCGCCTTGCCCATCTCGCGCATGACGGAGCGAACATCGGCGAAGTCGAGATTGATGAGGCCTTCCTTGACCATCAGGTCGGTGATGCAGGCAACACCGGAATAGAGCACCTGGTCGGCCATGGCGAAGGCATCGGCAAACGTCGTCTTGTCATTGGCGATGCGGAACAGGTTCTGGTTCGGAATGACGATGAGCGTATCGACATTCTTCTGCAGGTCCTCGATGCCGAGGTCGGCGGTGCGCATGCGGCGCTGGCCTTCGAAATGGAAGGGCTTGGTGACCACGCCGACGGTCAGGATGCCCTTTTCCCGCGCCGCGCGGGCAACGACCGGGGCAGCGCCGGTGCCGGTACCACCGCCCATGCCGGCGGTGACGAAGCACATATGCGTTCCCTGCAGGTGATCATTGATCTCGTCGATACATTCCTCGGCGGCCGCGCGGCCGACCTCGGGCTGCGAACCCGCACCGAGACCTTCGGTAACCGAAGCGCCAAGCTGTACCAGCCGCTCGGCTTTCGATTGCGTCAGCGCCTGGGCGTCCGTATTGGCAACAACGAATTCAACACCGCGCAAACCGGCATTGATCATGTTATTGACCGCGTTGCCACCGCCGCCGCCAACACCGAAGACGGTGATGCGGGGCTTAAGCTCGGTAATGTCCGGCTTTTGCAGATTGATGCTCATATGTCCGTTCCTTTTTGTCTATACCGCGTCGCCGCTGCGGTAATCCCTTTTTGGGTTTCCCCGATTGATCAAAAACTTTCCTTCAGCCATTGGCCGATACGCTGAAAACGCCCACCCGTACCTGTCATCAGCGATGATGAACCAGCCTTCACAGAACGCTCCTCGATGCCCGCCACTTGCGGATAGATCAGAAGACCCACCGCGGCGGCAAAAGCCGGTCCCTTGGCAGCTTCCGGCAAGCCGGTGACGCCAAGGGGACGGCCTATACGCACATTGCGGGCAAGGATCCGGCGCGCCACTTCGGGCAGGCCGGCCAACTGGCTTGCACCGCCGGTCAGCACCACGCGCTTGCCGACGATCTGGCCATAGCCCGATTGATTGAGACGATCGCGCACCAGCTCCAGCGTCTCTTCGACACGCGCGCGAATGATGCGCGTCAGCACCGCGCGGGGATATTGGTTCGGAACGTCCCGCGCATCATTGCCAAGTGGCAATACGCTGATCAGGTCGCGGTCGTCCGCCGCACTGGGCAGGGCCGAGCCATGCATGACCTTGAGCCGCTCCGCATCGTCCATATGGGCCGACAGGCCGCGCGCCACGTCCATGGTGACATGATTGCCGCCGATGGCGATCGCATCCGCATGGATGAACTTGCCCTCGGAAAACACCGAAATCGTCGTGGTGCCGCCGCCCATATCGATGCAGGCAGCGCCCATTTCAGCCTCGTCGTCCACCAGCGCCGACAGGCCGCTCGCATAGGGCGTCGCGATCATCGCCTCGACCGAAAGGTGGCAGCGATTGACGCAGAGTTCGAGATTGCGCAGCGGCGCGGCATCGGCCGTGAGCACATGCATCTCGACACCGAGGGAATCGCCGATCATGCCGAGCGGATCGCGGATGCCGCGCTCGCCGTCGAGCCCGTAGGCGATGGGCAGCGAATGAACCAGATGACGCTCCGTCGCCAGCGCCTGCTTGGCGCCCGCAGAGAGGACGCGGCGGATATCGGCCTGATCCACCTCATGGCCACCAAGATTGATGCTGGCCGAAAAGCTTTCGCTCTTGAGGCGTCCGGCGGAGATATTGACGATCATGGAATCGACCGTCAGCCCTGCCATCCGCTCGGCAGCATCGACCGCCAGCCTGATTGCCTGCTCGGCCGCATCGAGATTGACGATCACGCCGGATTTGATGCCGCGGGACTTCTGATGGCCGATGCCCAGCACCTCGATGCGGTGCGTGCGGCCCGGAAGCAGCGAGCTCTCCTCCCGCGGGCGCAAGCGCGCAATGATGCAGCAGACCTTGCTCGAACCAATATCCAGAACCGTCAAGGAACGCGTCCTTTTTGCGGACGTCGTTCCGGAAGAGACGCTTTTTCCGCCGAGAATACTCATACACGCTTCTCCGAACGCTTGGACGCCTTTTCGCGCGCCTTCAAATACTCAACTCGTTGCACCATCGCCTCCGGCGTCAGCCGGATCACCGCCCGGTCGGCAAGCCGCATGTCCACCGATGCGATATCGCGGCCGAGAAGACCGGACTTCGCATCCATTTCCATGACATGGGCGAGCGCCTCGTTAATGTCGTGCTCCGGCAACATCAGCTTGATGCGGTTTTTAAGGATGAGGTCCCAGCGGCGATTGCCGAGCCGCGCATAGGCGAGAACCTGCGACGCGATCTTGGGGTAGGCGGCGATCTGCGCAAAGAGCAGCTTCGCCTGCTTGTCAGCGCCATCGCCGATGATGAGGGGAAGAGCCGAACTGCTGCCGCCGGTATAGGGCACGATCACACGGCCATCGGCATCGATCACCGATAGCTCGCTGCCATTCTGCCAGACGGCCAGCGCCTTGCGCTCCTTGATCGAGATCTGGATCGTGTTCGGATAGACCTTGAACACATCGACGGATTCAACCCAGGGAAGCTGTGCCACCGCCTGCTGCGCGTCCCTGGCGCTCAGGCCGACCAGCGAGGTTTCGCCATCGAGGCCCAGCGCGCCGAGCACGTCGATTTCGGAAGTCTCGGTATTGCCGACGATCTTCACGTCCTCAATGGCAAAGCCGAATGTGGAGGTGGTGACCTTCACCACTTCCGGCGCATGGCCACCGATGATCGCGCCATAGGCGCCGGTGAGCGCGAGGAATGCAACCGCACCAACGGTGCCGACATGGTTCGGTATGATCAGGTCGCCATCGACGAGACGGGTCAGCACACGCACGGGCTTGCGCAGGAATCGGGGCAGCACCACGCGAAAGCGGCCAAAACCCACCGACCTGTCCGAAGACATCGGCAAGGCACCACGGCGGTGCGGATTTTTGCCTTTCAACGCAAACACGATGCGTCCTCCACCATCCAACTCAACAATTGACCGAAGGAATATCCAGCGGCCGCGGCTATCTCAGGCACGAGAGACGTCGGCGTCATGCCCGGCTGGGCATTGACTTCCAGCCAGATGAGCTCGCCTTCTTCGGAGAAACGATCGTCAAAACGGAAGTCCGACCGGCTGACACCTTTACATCCGATTGCCTGATGTGCCTTGAGCGCCAGTGTTTCTATTTTTTGGTAAATTTTCGGTGAAATTTTCGCTGGAATCACATGATTTGATCCGCCGGCAACATATTTCGAGTCGTAGTCGTAGAACTGGTGACCGACCGGTATGATCTCGCAGACGCCAAGGACCTTCTCGCCCATCACGGCGCAGGTAAGTTCGCGTCCGTGGATATAGCGCTCGACCATGACGACATCGCCATATCTCCACTCGGCGGAGGTAATGATCTGCGGCGGATGCGACTGGTCTTCCTTGACGATGACGACGCCGAAACTCGAGCCCTCATTGACCGGCTTGACCACGTAAGGCGGCTTCATCGGATGTTCCGAGGTGAATTGCATGCGATTCATGACCACGGCATCGGCGACCGGAATGCCTACAGACCTCGCGATGATCTTCGCCTGCTCCTTGTTCATGGCGAGAGCCGAGGCCAGCACGCCGGAATGGGTATAGGGGATTTCAAGATATTCGAGGATGCCCTGGATCGTTCCGTCCTCGCCGAACGGACCATGAAGCGCGTTGAAAACGACATCCGGCCGCAATTGCTGCAGGCGCTCGGCGATATTGCGGTCGACATCGACCCGGGTAACGGAGAAACCTTCGACCTCGAGAGCATCGGCGCAGGCATTACCGGATGAGAGGCTCACCGGGCGCTCCGATGAAAAACCACCCATCAGCACTGCAACATGCTTCTTGACCATAAAGATAAACCCCTCACTTCCCCATTCGCCGCGAACAACAGGCATGAGTCGGCACACATCCGGCGGCAGGACCGCAGACACCCAAGGCTGGTGAAAACCAGCCGACTCAAATCAGTTAACGCTTGTCCCTAAAGAATCAGAGAGTTGATTCTCTGACAAGCCCCAATGATTCAACAATGATGAAAGGTGCAATATTTTATGTCAGGAGCGCCGGAAAGATCGTTCCGGTTTGGTAAATGACAGCGCAATGGCGCAATGGACGCGACAGACGGGACATCTCGGCGAATGCGGTCGATGCGGGCTAGAGCAACTGCCCCATGAACTCCTGGACTTCCTGGCCTTGACGGAAATTGCCGAGGCGCTTGATCTCCCAATGCAGGTGGATTCCGGAATTCTGCAGCACCCTCGCCCGGATCGTCTCGCCCAGCGTTTCGAGATCATGGCCGGTCGCAGTGCCGGTATTGATCATGAAGTTGCAGTGCATCGGCGACATCTGCGCGCCACCGATCATCAGGCCACGGCCGCCGGCCTTGTCGATCTCCTTCCATGCGGAGGAGCCTTCGGGATTCTTGAATGTGGAGCCCCCGGTTTTCTCGCGGATGGGCTGGACCGTTTCGCGGTGATGCTGGACGGCATTCATCGCCGCCAATATGTCGGCCTTGTCGCCGGGCGTACCCTCGAACAGTGCGGACGTGAAAATGAGGTCCGGCGCCGCCCCCGAGTGGCGATAGGCATAGCCCATATCGGCGTTTGAAAGAATGTGAAGCTCGCCCTTGCGGTCGAGCGCCCGCACCTCGACGACGCGCTCGCGCGTCTCGACGCCATTGGCGCCCGCATTCATGCGCAGCGCACCGCCGATCCCGCCTGGAATGCCGTGATAGAAGTGGAAGCCCGCAATCCCCGCTTCAAATGCCATGGCCGCGACGCGCTTGTCCGGCGTTGCCGTGCCGGCCCGCAATTGCGTTTCGCCGACGCGCTCGACCTCGCCGAAGCCCTTGGCGGACAGGCGAACGACGAAGCCGGGAATGCCGCCATCCCGAACGAGAAGATTGGAGCCGATCCCGACTGTCAGCACGGGATATTCTTCGGGCAGCGCCTGCAGGAACGCGGCCAGATCCTCTTCGTCGGCCGGCTGGAACAGCACTTCGGCCGGACCGCCGGCGCGGAACCAGGTCACTTTTTCCATGCTCATATCGGGCGTCAGGCGCCCGCGCAAATTCGCGAAGCGGTCTCCCAGCTTCTTGAGCAGCGCTTCACCATCGATCTTTGAAGACATTCTATCCTTCCAGGCGCTCGGCTAGGAGCGATTTAGAGCGCCGCCAGCTCTTTTGGCAAGGCGTAGGCCCATTGCGTGATATTGCCTGCACCGAGGAAGACCACATAGTCGTCGGGCTTGGCTATTCCGGCGATCAGCGGGGCGATCTGCTCCGGTCCGGCAACATAGCGCGCATCGCGGTGCGCGGCGGTCTTGATCTTCGCCACCAGCGCCTCGGACGTCACGCCGTCGATCGGCTCTTCGCCCGCCGTATAGACGGGAGCGACGACGACCGTATCGGCATCGTTGAAGCAGGCGGCGAACTCGTCGAACAGGCTTGCGAGGCGCGTGAACCGATGCGGCTGCACAATGGCGATGACGCGTCCCCTGGCTGAATCGCGCGCGGCCTTGAGCACCGCCTTTATCTCGACGGGATGGTGGCCGTAATCGTCGAATATCTCGACACCGTTCCAACTGCCCGTATGGGTAAAGCGGCGCTTCACGCCGCCGAAGGAAGAAAGCCCCTTCTTGATGTCTTCCGCCGATATGCCGAGTTCGCTCGCGACGGCGATGGCCGCGGTGGCATTCGAAACATTGTGCCGGCCCGGCATGGGCAGGGTCAGGCCGGTGATCTCCGTGATCTCGCCCGTCTTGCGCCGGGCGATTTGCACGTCGAAGCGCGAGGTCGCACCGTCAACCACGAGATTGACGAAGCGCACATCCGCCTGCGGGTTTTCGCCATAGGTGATGACCCGGCGGTCTTCGATCCGCGAGACGAGCGATTGCACTTCCGGATGGTCGAGGCACATCACGCCGAAACCATAGAACGGCACGTTCTCGACGAATTGCCGGAAGGCCTCGCGGACGCGGTCGAACGTGCCGTAATGGTCGAGGTGTTCGGGGTCGATATTGGTGATGACGGCGATATCGGCCGGCAGCTTGAGGAACGTGCCGTCGCTCTCGTCCGCCTCCACCACCATCCAGTCACCGCCGCCCATGCGCGCATTCGTGCCATAGGCATTGATGATGCCGCCATTGATGACGGTCGGATCGAGCCGCCCGGCGTCGAGCAGGGTCGCGACCATCGACGTGGTCGTGGTCTTGCCATGGGTACCGCCGATGGCGACAGCCTGGCGAAAGCGCATCAGCTCCGCCAGCATCTCGGCGCGGCGCACGATCGGAAGCAGCTTTTCGCGCGCGGCCGCGAGTTCGGGATTGGACTTCTTGATGGCCGTCGAGACGACCACGACTTCGGCATCGCCAAGATTGGCCGCCGCGTGGCCGACGAAGACCTCGATGCCCTTGTCGCGCAGACGCTGGACATTGGCGCCATCGGACTGGTCAGAGCCCTGCACCCTGTAGCCGAGATTGTGGAGCACTTCCGCAATGCCGCTCATCCCGATACCACCGATACCGATGAAATGGACGAGACCTATATTGAGCGGCATCTTCATGGACGCACTCCTTCCTTCTTGAACTTTTCGACGCTTTGGCCGGTTGCAATAGCCTCTGCGAGGTCTGCGAGCAACCTCGCAGCATGCGGCTTGCCCGTGCTTCTCGCATTTTCCGCAATGCGCGCCAGGCGCGTGGGCTCATCCATGGCCTGCGCAAGCAGGGTTGCAATGCGCTCGGGCGACAGCTCCGATTGCTTGATCACATCCGCGCCGCCCGCTGCCTGCAGGGCCGCGGCATTGGCGGCCTGGTCATGATCGAGCGCATGGGGGAACGGCACCAGGATCGCCGGGCGTCCAATGGCGGCAATTTCGGAAACGGTGGACGCTCCGGAACGGGACAGGACGAAATGCGCGGCGGCGATCCGCTGCGGCATGTCCTTGAAGAACGCCGCGACATCGGCCTTCACGCCCAGCGCCTGGTAGGTGCCGCGCACCTGCCCCTCATCCTCGGGGCGGGCCTGCTGGGTGATGACGAGCCGCGACCGTATTTCGGGCGCCAGAAGCTTGATGGCTTCCGGGACTGCGGACGAGAAATATTGCGCGCCCTGGCTGCCGCCGAAGACGAGGAAGTGAAACGGCTGATGCGCCTGCGACGCCTTGTAGGGCCTGCCGACTTCGGCGAGCACGGCCGGCCGGACCGGATTTCCGGTGATCACCGTTTTTGCAGCATAGGGCCCCGGCGCATCCGCGAGGAAGCCTCCGGCAATAGCATCGACGCGCGCCGCCAGCGCCTTGTTGGCGCGTCCCATGACGGCGTTCTGCTCGTGGACGAGGGTCGGTATGCGCATGGCGGTCGCCGCATAGAGCGGCGGCAATGTCGGGTAGCCGCCAAAGCCGGCGACGAGCTTCGGCTTCACCGAACGAAACAGCCGGCGCGAATCGAGATTGCCCAGCCAGAGCGTCCAGAACGTTCTCGCCAGCGCCAGAGGGTTGCGCCCCGCTATGGTGGCGGAGCGCACGACATGGATCTTGCTGGCCGGAAATCCCGATGTGAACCGCTCGGCGCGATCGTCGGTCGCCAGCTGGATATCCCATCCGCGCTCGATGAGTTCGTGCGCCAGGGCTTCGGCCGGAAAGAGGTGGCCGCCAGTACCACCGGCGGCCAGGAAGATAACACCCTTCGACATTGGCTAACCCGCGCGCGCCATGGAGGCCATGCTGCTTTCCAGTGTTGCGGAGCGGCGAGCCTCGGGACGGCGGCGCGTCAGCGCGAGCAGGAGGCCCGTGGAGATAGCCACCGAGATCAGTGACGAACCGCCATAGGAAATGAACGGCAGGGTCATGCCCTTGGCGGGCATCAGGTGCAGATTGACCGACATGTTGATGATCGATTGGAAGCCGAAGAGAATGACCAGGCCGGAAATGGCCAGGCGTGTGAAATCATCGCGTTCCTTGAGCGCGATCGACAGGCCGCGGATGACGATGAAGGCGAAGATGAGTACCAGCAGCAGGCAGAGCGCAATGCCATATTCCTCGGCCGTGACGGAGAAGATGAAATCCGTGTGGCTGTCGGGGATGATGCGCTTGATCGTGCCTTCGCCCGGGCCCTGCCCGAGCCAGCCACCGCGAATGATCGCCTCACGGCCGGCGTCCACCTGGAACGTGTCGCCTTCCCCCGTCAGGAAGCGGTCGATACGGCCGGCGACGTGGGGAAATACCGTATAGGCGCTGAAGAAGCCCGCCGCGCCAAGGACGCCAAGCCCGATGATCCAGATCCAGGGCACGCCCGCCATGAAGAACATCGCGCCCCAGGTGCCGGCCGTCAGGATCGTCTGGCCGAGATCGGGCTGCGCGACGAGCAGCGCCGCGACGATGCAGAACAGCACCATGGAGAAGAAATTGCCCGGAATGTCCTTGCGGCGTTCGTTTTCCGCGAAAAGCCAGGCACAGACGATGACGAAGGCCGGCTTCATGAATTCGGACGGCTGCACGGAAATACCGGCGAGCGACACCCAGCGCCGCGCGCCCTTGACTTCGATGCCGAAGAAGAGTGCTCCCACCATCGCCACGAGCGAACCGGCGAGGAGTATGATGGCGAAGCGGCGGATCGTGCGCGGCGCCATGAACGACACCGCGAACATGACGACGACGGCGGGCACCATGAACATCGACTGGTGCTTGACGAAGTAGAAGCTTTCGAGGCCGATGCGCTCCGCCACGGCGGGGCTGGCAGCGAAGGAAAGCAATATGCCGAGCCCCATCAGGCTGAGGCAGGCGGCGAGAAGAAAGCGATCAATCGTCCACCACCATTCGGCGACGGGACCACGGTCAATGCGACTTACCATCAGAACCCCCAATCGGTGATGCGCCCTCGAGCGCCAGGACTGCAGCGCGGAATGCCTCGCCGCGTTTCTCGAAATTCTGGAACTGGTCGAAGCTGGCGCAGGCGGGCGACAGCAGGACGACGGGCTCCTGCGAACCGTCCCTTGCCGCGTCGGCGGCGGCGTGGACGACGGCCGATGCAACGGTGCCCGAAATCTCGAACGGCACCGCATCGCCCAATGCGGCAGCGAATTGCGGTGCGGCCTCGCCGACGAGATAGGCCTTGACGATCCGCGGGAAGAAGCCGGATAGCGAGCTTATCCCGCCCTCCTTCGGCAATCCGCCGGCGATCCAGTAGATGCGCGAAAAGGACGAGAGCGCAGGCGCAGCGGCTTCGGCATTGGTTGCCTTGGAATCGTTGACGAAGAGCGTCGGGCCGATACGCCCGACCTGCTCCATGCGGTGCGCAAGCCCCGGGAAAGTGGCAAGGCCCTGGCTGATCTCTTCCTCGGAAAGACCTGCCGTGCGGCAGGCGGCAATGGCGGCGAGTGCATTCTGCGCATTGTGCTCGCCGCGCAGCGAGCCGATGCCGGTGAGCGACGCGATCAGCCGCGCCTTGCCGTCCCGCGCCTCGAACAGGTCGGCGCCATCGGCGAAAAATCCGTTCCGGACCGGCATGCGCTTGGATATTCTCTCCACCCGCTTGCCTGCCCGCTCCAGCCGGTCGGCGATTGCCGCGCAATAGCTGTCATCGACGCCGATGATCGCGGTGTCGCTGCCGGCGACCAGCCGCTCCTTGATCTCGGCATAATGCTGCATGGTTCCGTGCCGGTCGAGATGATCCGGCGTCAGATTGAGAAGGATACCCGCCGTGGGGTTGAGCGACGGCGCGAGATCGATCTGGTAGGACGAACATTCGACCACATAGAGCCGGCCGTCTGCCGGCGGCTCGAGTGTCATGACCGCAGTGCCGATATTGCCGCCGAGTTGCATGTCCCTGCCGGCGTTCCTGATGATATGGGCGATCAGCGCGGTCGTGGTGGATTTGCCATTGGTGCCGGTTATGGCGATGAACGCATCGGCCTTGGCGGCGAGGTTACGCTCGCGCACGAAAAGCTCGATATCGCCGATGATCTCGACACCGGCGGCACGGGCAAGATCGACGGTCCAGTGCGGGCGCGGATGCGTCAGCGGCACGCCCGGCGACAGCACGAACGAGGAGAATTGCTTCCAGTCGGCCTGCCGCAGGTCCAGCGTCGGGACGCCGGCCGACCTGGCGCGCAGGACGCTCTCCGGATTGTCGTCCCAGGCGACGACCTCCGCTCCACCGGCAAGAATAGCCCTCGCCGTCGCAATGCCCGAACCACCAAGGCCGAACAGCGCGACGATCTTGCCTTTCATGGAGTGGGCGGCGATCATCGGCAACTCACCGCAGTTTCAGGGTCGAAAGGCCGATCAGCGCCAGGATGACGGCGATGATCCAGAACCGGATGACCACCTGGCTTTCCGTCCAGCCCTTCTTTTCGAAGTGATGATGGATGGGCGCCATCAGGAATACGCGCTTGCCGGTGAGCTTGAAGGACGCGACCTGGATGATGACCGACATCGCCTCCATCACGAACACGCCGCCGATGATGGCGAGAACGATTTCATGCTTCGTCGCCACGGCCACGGCGCCGATCAGGCCGCCAAGCGCCAGCGAACCCGTGTCGCCCATGAAGATTGCCGCCGGCGGCGCATTGAACCAGAGGAAGCCGAGGCCGGCCCCGATCACCGAGCCGAGGACGACGGCGAGTTCGCCGGTGCCCGGCGTGAAATGGATCTGCAGGTAATCGGCGAAGATCGCATTGCCGGACAGATAGGCGATGACGCCGAAGGACGCGGCGGCAATCATCACGGGCACGGTGGCGAGTCCATCGAGACCATCGGTGAAATTCACGGCATTGCCCGCGCCCACCATGACGAAGGCGGCAAAGGGAATGAAGAAGATACCGAGATTGAGGATCAGTTGCTTGGCGAAGGGGAAGGTCAATGATGACGAGAACGGCTCCTGCCCGGCCCACATGATGGCAAGCCCGGCCACGGCGGCGATCAGGAATTCGATGCCGAGGCGCGCCCTTGCCGAGAAGCCGCGGAACGATTGTTTGCTGACCTTGAGGTAATCATCATAGAAGCCGATCGCACCGAAGCTGACGGCGACGAGCAGGACTACCCAGACGTAGATGTTGGACCAGTTGGCCCAGAGTAGCGACGACAGGAGAATGCCCGTCATGATCATGAGGCCGCCCATTGTCGGCGTTCCGGCCTTCTTGAAATGCGTCTGCGGCCCGTCGGCACGGATAGGCTGGCCGCGGCCCTGGCGGATGCGGAGGGAGTCGATGATACGCGGCCCGAAAAGAAAAACGATCAGCGCCGAGGTGATCAGCGCGCCGCCGGTCCTGAACGTGATGTAGCGGAACACGTTCAGGAACTGGACATGTTCCGCCAGGCCGGCAAGATAATAAAGCATCGACTAATGCCTTTCCCCATTCCCCGCGGGTTCACTCGGCTGGAGCGAGCGGCGCGGCAGCGTTGTATTTCTGCAAGAGCGTCTTGACGATCCGGGAAAACCCGGTCCCCTTGGATGACTTGACCATGATCACGTCACCAGCCCGGATCGTCTTGAGCAGTTGCGGTTGCAATTCCTCGACGCTCTGCCTGTATTCGGCGTGAATATCAACCGGCATTGCCGTTTTGAGGGCCTGCATTTCAGGTCCGCCCAAAAACACCATGTCGATCTTGTTGTCGCTGATCACCGCTGAAAGCTCGGCATGCAGCCTGGCGGAGTGCTTTCCGAGTTCCAGCATGTCGCCAAGCACCGCGATGCGGCGGCCATTGCCGGCCGGTTTCGCCGCGGCCAGGAGTTCGACAGCCGCGCGCATCGAGGCGGGGTTGGCATTGTAGCTCTCGTCGATGAGCGTGAACGTGCCCCGCCCGATTTCGAGCACATGGCGCTCCCCGCGCCCGCCCTCGGCCCGCAGCGACGCCAGGGCAAGCACGGCCTTGGCCATGTCCGCCCCCGTCAGATGCGCGGCGCCGAGCACCGCAAGCACGTTCTGCACTATATGGCGGCCGGGCGCTCCGACCTTCGCCACGACCTCCTCGCCGTCCAGGCGCGCCGTCATGCAGGAACATTCGTCATGCAGCTTCAACTTCATCAGGCGGTAGTCGGCAAGCCGGCTTTCGCCGAAGGACTTGATATGCTCGACGCCGGCCGCGAATGCCATTTTCTCAAGCGATTTGAAGTATTTATCATCACGATTGAGCAAGGCGTATCCGCCTGGCACGAGCCCTTCGAATATCTCGGCCTTCGCTGCAGCGATCTCCTGCAGGTTCTTGAACTGGCCGAGATGGGCGGCAGCGATAAGCGTGATCAACGCGACATGCGGCCTTACCATCTTCACAAGCGGCCTGATCTCGTCGGGATGGTTCATGCCGATCTCGAACACGCCGAAATCCGTATCGCCCGGCATCCTTGCGAGCGTCAGTGGCACGCCCCAATGATTGTTGAAGGAGGCCACGGAGGCGTGCACCTTGCCGCAATCGGCGAGCACGTGGCGAAGGGCTTCCTTGGTGGTCGTCTTGCCGACCGAACCGGTCACCGCGATGATCTGGGCATGGGACCGTTCCCGCGAGGCAATGCCGAGCCGCGTCAGCGCGGCCAGCACGTCGTCGACGACGATCAATGGCGCCTTGAGCTTGCCGAGCGCCGGCAGTTTCGCCTCGGCGACGACCAGCAGCGCGGCGCCCGCCGCCACTGCCGCCGTAGCGTAATCATGTCCGTCGAGCGCATCGCCCTTGATGGCAAAGAAGGCCTCGCCCTCCTTCAGCGTGCGCGTGTCGATGGAAATGCCGGTAATGCCTTCGGGCAGGGTGCCGACCGGCCGCCCGTTCATCGCCTCCAGCATGGCGTCGGATGTCCAGAGCAGACTCATGAGCCGCTTCCCGCCAGGGCGCGGTCCTTCAGCGCCTGCGCCACTTCGACATGGTCGGAGAATGGCAGCACCACGTCGCCGACGGTCTGCCCTTCCTCATGTCCCTTGCCGGCGACGATCAAGGTGTCGCCCAGCCGCATCATGCCCACCGCCTCGCGAATCGCCTCGCGGCGATCGCCGATCTCCACGGCGCCGGGAGCGGCGGCCAATATCTCGGCGCGGATGGCCGCAGGAACCTCCGAGCGCGGATTGTCGTCGGTGACGATGACGACATCGGCAAGGCGGGTGGCGATTTCGCCCATCATCGGCCGCTTGCCCCGGTCGCGGTCTCCACCGCAGCCGAAGACGATGATGACGCGTCCGGTGGTGAAGGGCCGCACCGAGGTCAGCACATTTTCCAGCGCGTCCGGCTTATGGGCATAATCGACATAGGCGGGCGCACCATCTTCGGTGGCGCCGACGAGATCGAGACGGCCGGGAGCGCCTTTCAGTCTTTCGAGGCCGCGCATGGCGGCGGCGGCGGGCACGCCCGTGGCTATTGCCAGCCCTGCGGCCACCAGCCCGTTGGCAACCTGGAAATCACCGGCGAGCGGCAGCGTTATCTCGTAGATGTCACCGGCGATATGAACCTCCACATGCTGCCGGAAGCGCTCGTGTTCGACGCGCTTGAGCGAGATGAATTCGCCCTTGCGGCCAACGGTAAGAACCTTGCAGCCCACTGCCGTCGCCGCCGCGATGGTCGCCTTCGAAAACGGATCGTCGGCGAAGATGACCGCCGGGCCGCCCTTCGGCAGCAATTCGGTGAAAAGGCGCAGCTTTGCGGCGTGATATTCTTCGACCGTCGCATGATAATCCATGTGATCGCGGCCGAGATTGGTGAATGCGCCGGCGGAAAGCACCACGCCGTCGAGCCGGCGCTGGTCGAGACCATGGGACGAGGCCTCCATCGCCGCATGGGTGACGCCCTCATCCGCGAGTTCGCGGAGCAGTCGGTGCAGTTCGACGGGATCGGGCGTAGTCAACGAGCCATAATCCTCGCGGCGGGGCGATACGACGCCCGTCGTACCGATGCTTGCGGAGGCGAAACCCGCATGCGCCCAGATCTGGCGCGTGAACGAGGCCACCGAAGTCTTGCCGCTGGTGCCGGTGATCGCGACCATGACGTCGGGCTGGCGGCCGTAGAAGCTTGCCGCCGCCAGCGCCAATGCGCGGCGCGGATCATCGACATAGACGATCGGAGCCTTGATGCCGCCGAGCTTGGCATCCTTCGAGGCGATGATGACGGCGGCTCCGCGCGCCGCCGCATCCGCTGCGTAGACTGTGCCGTCGGCCTTCGAGCCCTTGAGCGCGGCAAACAGATATCCCGGTTCCACCTGGCGTGAATCCGATGTCAGGCCGGTAATGGTCGTTCTGCCAAGTTCCGACTTGGCCAGGGCGGGGATACCGTTCAGTTGTTCTAGTTTCATGGCCGGACCGGACCTGTCTTCTACCTGATGCTTTGCCGGAAGAAACGCATGGCTTTGCTTCGATTCGCGGCGCTACTGATTAAAATTCACCATCAATGGAGCGGATTGTTGTTCTTCCTCGAAGTCTGGCTTGACGCCGAGGAACGAGGCGGAACGTCGTATGATCTCCTGAACCATCGGCGCGGCATTGAAACCGGCCGTGGCACCGACCTTGCCGGATTCCGGCTTCGGTTCGTCGACGATCGTCAGCACCACATATTCCGGCTTGTCGATCGGAAAGGCTGCGACGAAGGCATTGAAGCGCACATCCTTCGAATAGCGGCCATTGACCACCTTTTCCGCCGTTCCGGTCTTGCCGCCGACCCGGTAGCCCTTGACCGTCGCGCGCGAACCGGAACCTCCGGAACCGGGCTCGGCATTCAGGCGGTAAAGGTAGCGCATGTCTTCACTCGTCTTCTCGCTGATCACCCGCTTGCCCACCTCCGCCGCCTGCTCCGGCGTGCGCGGCAGGAATGTCGGCGGGATGAGCTTGCCCCCATTCATCAGGGCAGCTGCCCCGACCGCTGTTTGCAGGGGTGTTGTGGCCATTCCATGGCCGAAGGAGATCGTGATGGAATGGACCTTCTTCCAGACTTTCGGCTCCATCGGCCGCGCCACTTCCGGCAGTTCGGTCTGCATGCGGTCGAGCAGGCCGAGGCGATGCAGGAATTCACGATGTCCCTCGATGCCGACCACGTCGGCCTCCCTGGCCGAGCCGATATTGGAGGAGTAGATAAAGACTTCCGGCAGCGTCAGGACACGACCCTTGCCGTGGAAATCCCGGATCGTCTGGCGCCCGATGGTGATGGGCCGGCGCGCGTCGAACGTGCTCTGCAGATTGACCTTGCCCGAATCGAGCGCCATCGCCGTGGTGAAGCTCTTGATCGTCGATCCCATCTCATAGGCGCCCGCCGACATGCGGTTGAGGCGGTCCTTGTCACCGACATCGACGGGATTGTTGGGATCGAAATCCGGCGCCGAAGCCATGGCGAGAACTTCGCCGGTATTGACGTTCAGGACGACCGCGCCAGCGGCAATGGCGCTGTATTTCTGCATCGCCTGCACCACCACGTCGCGAACCACGTGCTGGACGCGAAGATCGATCGACAGGCGGACCGGCTCGAGCGAACGGCTGTCGGCAAGCCCGACGTCGCGCAGGTCGGAGAGCCCCTGCGCGTCGATATATTTCTCCATGCCGGCAATGCCCTGATTGTCGATATTCACCAGACCGAGAATATGCGACGCGGTCGGCCCGCCCGGATAGAACCGTGCCTTCTCGGTCCTGAAGCCGATGCCCGGAATGCCGAGCGCCATGATCTGGCTCTTCTGCTGCGGCGTCAGTCCGCGCTTCAGCCAGGCAAAGCCGCTGCCGCTCTTCAGGCGATTATAGGTCTGCTCGAAATTCAGGTCCGGCAGGACGGTCGAGAGCAGTTCGATGGCCTCGTCCGGATCGATGATCTTGCGCGGCTCGGCGAACAGCGAATTGGTCTTGATATCCGTCGCAAGCACTTCGCCATTGCGGTCGAGAATGTCCGGCCGCGCCGCGAGGGTGCTGCCTGTCGGGCCGTTATAGCCGGTCGCATCCTCCTGCATGCCGTAATAGACGAGGCGGCCGCCGATGACGCCGTAAATGCCGACGAAGCAGGCAATGGCCATGACGACGCGATTGCGAGCGCGGCTGCCGGTCTTCTTCTTGCGCGCATCGAGCGCGAAGGCCGGCGTTCCGGCATCCTGCACGACGGGTTTCTTCCGCTTGATCCACGCCCCAGCCATCAGTGCGTCGCTCCCTTCGGCTTGGCCACGCTGCCGGTCAGCGTGTCGTCGGTTCCGAGGGCCCCGGCATCGGCCTCGGTTATGATGTCTGCAATGGACTTGAAATTCTCCACTGCCGGCTTCGGCTGCGGCAGTTCGTTCAGCCCGACGATCTGCTGGGCCTCGACGAACTGGAGCTGGAGCTGGTCGTGATAGGTCTCGACGAGCTTCTGCAGCCGGTTGGGCTGGGTCAGCAGACTCCAGTCGGCCTTCAGCAGATCGATGGTGTCGCGCTCGTCGGCGATCATGCGTTCGAGCTTGCTGACCTGCGTCATCTGCTTTTCGGCGTCATGCTTGATCTTGTAGGTCACGGAAGCTGCCGTGATCATGAGGCCGATGAGGATGATGTCAAAGGTGCGCAGCACGTTCAGTTCCTCGCGGTTTCATGGATTTGCGGAAGTTGCGGCAAGCCATAGATCGAGTGATCTTCGGCAAGCGGCGGATTGTCCGTGCGTTCGCCGGCCCGGAGCTTGGCCGACCGCGATCGTGGATTGCGCGCCAGTTCCGTCTCGCCCGGTGTCACGATGCCCTTGCCGATGGGCGTGAAGCTCGCCAGCCGCTGCTCCACCTGCGGCAGATGACGCGATCCGGTCGCCGCCCCTGCCCGATCGGCGAAGAACCGCTTGACGATGCGGTCTTCGAGCGAATGAAAGGTTACGACGACGAGCCTTCCGCCCGGCTTCAGCACCCGCTCGGCAGCATGCAGCGCCCGGACGAGTTCACCCAGTTCGTCATTGACGAAGATCCGCAATGCCTGGAACACGCGTGTGGCGGGATGAATCGGCACCTTGGGGTTGCGACCGACCAGCGCCTCGATGGCATTGGCAAGGTCGCGCGTCCGCTCGAAAGGCTCGCTCGCGCGGCGTTTCTCGATCATCCGCGCGATACGGCCGGCCTGACGTTCCTCGCCAAGGAAATTGAAGATGCGGGCAAGATCGCCGGTCTTGAAACGGTTGACGACATCGGCAGCGCTGGCGCCGGCGCTCGACATGCGCATGTCGAGGGGACCATCCTTCTGGAAGGAGAAGCCGCGCTCGGCCTCGTCGAGCTGCATCGACGACACGCCGATATCGAGGACGATGCCATCCGGCGCGCCGAGAAGGGCCACCTGGTCCAATGTCGAGAATGTCCCCTGCACCAGCGTCAGGCGCCCGGCATGATCCTTTTCCA
Source organism: Phyllobacterium sp. 0TCS1.6A (assembly GCF_026420825.1). Lineage (NCBI taxonomy): Bacteria > Pseudomonadati > Pseudomonadota > Alphaproteobacteria > Hyphomicrobiales > Phyllobacteriaceae > Phyllobacterium > Phyllobacterium sp. 0TCS1.6A. The sequence goes on along the minus strand of NZ_JAPMAB010000001.1, from coordinate 223,559 downwards.
GCTGCCGTCCGGCCGCGATGGCCGAAGGGTCCCTGTCGATCGCGATGACTTCCGCACCCGTTTCGAGGATGCGCTTCGTGTAGCCGCCGGCGCCAAATGTGCCGTCGATGATGCGCGTGCCCTTGCCGGGACGCAACGCTGCGATGACTTCGTCGATGAGAACCGGAATGTGCCTGTCGTCGGCTGCTTCGTTCATGCCTCGCGTTCCATGTTCAAGCGCCTCTCGGCCAGCCGCTGCCGCACCCTTGCCCGGTGCGCCTCGAACTGTTCGGGCTGCCAGATCTGAAAATGCGTATTGGCACCCGCAAAGGTAACTTCGCTCGTAATGCCCGTATGTTCCCGGATGAAATCGGTCATCGTGATGCGCCCATCCGCGTCCAGCTTCAGGAAGGTCCCGTCCGCATGAAGGTAGAACGACATGTCGTCCGCCCCTTGCGTGAAGGGATCGGCGCCCTCGAGGCTCTTGTCGAAGCGCGTCAGCAGTTCGGGGCCGCCCGTCTCCAGTGCCGGAAGGTGCAGCGAGCGCAGCGCGTAGAGTTCCGTATGTCCGGATGCCAGAATGATCGAGCGGAACGGAGCCGGCACGGAAACGCGACCCTTCGCGTCGATCCTGTTCGTGATGTGCCCGAGAAACCGGTCCAATGCCTGCCACCCTCTTGCCCGCAGGGGCTCCCGTTTTCACCGCGACGCCCGCCGCATCAGCGGGCCGCGACTGCCAGTCAGCGACCGTCGGCAAACCGGCCCCGCGAGCGGGATGCCGGCCTTGCAAAGCAAGAGCCAATGTCGGGAAACACCGTGTCGACTGAACGCTACTGATGAAACCAATCGTTATCATGGGGCACTATGGGCGTCAATGGGATCAGGGTACACAACTTGGCAATGAGCCCGAATTCGGACGCACTTCCGGCGATTCTTAATTTATGGCTCATTAAGCTTAATGAAGGGTTAGAGCCCGTTGAATCGGTTCGGTTTTGCGTTGGATGTAGTTGCATGCTGCAAAGCCGCCGCCGCGACCTGTCGCAGCGGAGACAGCACGCCATATCGGCTATGGAGAGAAATGCCAGCTGGCCTGTAAGCCGGGTTCTGTATGGCCGGGCGCGAGCCCGGCGCGGCAGCCATTCATCTGGGACGGATGTTGCCATCCGCCTCCTGCAACCCACCCGGACGACTAACCCGGAAACTGATCGCCAGGCTTGCGCCCGGCACGCCGTCCCTATTCGGTTTTGCTCCCGGTGGGGTTTACCATGCCGCCCCTGTTACCAGTTGCGCGGTGGGCTCTTACCCCACCCTTTCACCCTTACCCCGCCAATAAATCGGCTCTTCTGCCTTGCGAGCAGCCGATTTGCAGGCGGGGCGGTTTCCTTTCTGTGGCACTTTCCCTGGGGTCGCCCCCGCCGGACGTTATCCGGCACCGTGTTTCCCTGGAGCCCGGACTTTCCTCACATGCCGCCTTTCGGCTTTTGACATGCGCGGCTGCCCGGCCAGCTGGCGTTGCGTATAAACGCATTGTTCCGGCAAATTGCAACAAAAAAGGCCGGAAAATCCGGCCCTTTGCGTAAATCGCCGCCTTTAGTTCGAGGCGAGCTGCGATTTGACCTTCGCACAATAATTGGCGGAGACCGGATTCATGCGCGTCGCGCCATGGCCGGCATTGTAGCGCAGGATCGTGCCGCAGGTGGTGCCATTGCCGAGCTTGTGTGCCCCTGCAAGATATTTCATGCCCCAGCGGATATTCGTATCCGGATTGTAGAGCGCAGCCCGGCTGCCCGTATAGCCGAGCCCCCTCGCCGTCGAGAGCTTGATCTGCATCAGGCCGATCTCACCGGCAAGACCAGTCGTCTCCGGACGGAAATTGCTTTCGACACGCACCACGGCATGGGCGAGATCGACCGGAACGCCATAGGAGCTCGCATAGGATGCGATGATCGACGAATATTTCGTCGCGCCACCGGCCGTACCGACGCTGCCCGTCGTCATCGTATCGATATTGCGCGAAACGACCGTCTTGATCCGCGTCCGCGCCTTGGCCGCTGCCTTGCCGGATGCCTTCTTGCCGGCATGCCGCTTGACCGCCGGCTTCTTCAGCTCGGCCTTCTTCTTCAGATCAGCTTTTGCAGCTACCTTCTGCCCCTGCGCTTTCGCACGCTTTGCCTTTGCTGCCTTGGCCGGTTTGGCCGGTTTTGCCTTCTCGGCTTTTGCTTTCTGCGCCTTGGCCTTTTCGGCCTCCGCACGCTTCGCTTTGAACAGATCCCTCAGGTTCGTGGGCTGGGCCGGCTCGCTGAACGCCGGATTTGAACCAAACAAAGCCACCGCCCCCAGAAGGGCGAAAATCACACCAAATTTTTTTGTCATCATTTTCCGTCTAATATGGGGCCCGCAAACTCAAGCGGGCCGGGAAAGTTCAGCGGCCAACCCCCAGAAGGCTCGTGCCGGAACAACTGGCCAAGGATTTGCAGGCCCAATGCAGCCGAATATTGATCCGCCAAATAACAATATGTAACTCATTGAAATATATATGCTGCAGTGCAAAAAGCACCGCAATAAAACGCTTTTTTCTCAATAAGTTAAACGCTTATGGACGGAAGTGCAGAAAGCAGTCGATGCAGCGTTTCGATGGTTGACATGTCCGCGACTCCATCAACCTTGGCGGGCCGAAAGTGGCGTTGAAACGCGAGAATTCCCAATTCCGTCGCATTTCCGAACGTCCCGTCGATGGGGACATCATAGCCGTAAAGGGCCAGCATCGACTGCAAGGCCTCCACCGGCTGGCCATTGTCGCCGCGTGAAAAGAAGCGTCCGCCCCGGATCGGCGACGGCGGAACCCAGTGCCCCACGCCGGAATCGTAAAGCACCGACCACGGAAATTTCTCGCCCGGATCGATCTTCCGCGCGGGCGCGATATCGGAATGGGCCAGCACGCGTTCCGGCGCTATGCGGTGGCGCGAAATGATGCCCTTGCAGAGGTCGATCACGGCCTCGATCTGCGCCTCGTTATAATCGGGAAACCCCGCAAACGGCCCCGGATTGGCGATCTCGATGCCGATGGAAGAGGAATTGATATCGGTCTCGCCCTTCCACGAGCTCTGCCCGGCATGCCAGGCACGCTCGCTCTCGGGCACCATCTGCACGACGCGACCGTCCTCATGAACGAGGTAATGCGCCGAGACTTCGCTGCCGGGATTGGCCAGCCAGCTTTCGGCCGCCTCCCCGGTCTCCATGCCCGTATAGTGCAAGACGAGGACGGTAACGCGCTTGCCATCCCGGCGCGGGCCGAAATTGGGAGAAGCATGGACGTGCGCGCCAAAATGATCGGATTCAAACGCGCTCATACGCCTTGAGATCTTTTTCGACCTGCTCCCAGGCGGCGTTGATTGCTGCCAGTCTCTGATTGGCGATGGCGATGAATTCTTCCGGCACGCCGCGTGCGACGAGAACGTCCGGGTGATTGTCTCTCACGAGCGACCTGTACCGCTTGCGCGCTTCATCGAAAGTGACATTGCGCGGCAGCCCGAGGACGAGGAAGGGATCGGCGCGGCCGCTGCCGACATGGCGGGCAAGAACGCTATCGAACTTGGCCTCGTCCAGCTGGAATATCTCCGCTACCGTGCCGAGGAAGATCAGTTCCTGGTCGTGCAGCGCGCCATCGGCCTTGGCGATATAGAAGAGGCCGTCGAGCACGTCTTCCAGCATCTGGCAGTTGGGTTGCCCCGAGCCGCAGAGCGATGCCAGCTGCGCGGCATAGGCCTCATATCCGGCCACGTCCTGCTTGGCGAGATTGTAAAGCCGCTCGACCTGCTGGCGATACTGGGCCGGAACGTGGAATATCTGATGAAACGCGTTGATCTCGGCCTGCGAGACGATGCCATCGGCCTTGGCCATCTTGGCGGACAGGGCGATCATGGCGATGGAGAAAGCCACGCGCCGCCGGGTCTCGGGGTCGCCTTCAAACGCCGTGCGCACGGCCTCGATGATGCTGGAAAAAGCATCAGCGGCAGTGGTGGTTATGAAATCGCTTATGCGGCGCCAAATCGACATTGTTCTGTTTTATTCAATATCTTTCGCGATTGCGAGCGAGATATTGGCGCATCAAAATTGTTCAATCTTGAAGACCGGTTGCGTCTGCCGGCACGGCCAAACGAGGCCTGGCCGTGCCGGCAGGTTGAATTTTACTGAACGCCCAGCGCTTCCTTGATCGCCTTTTCGGCGGCGTCGGCTGCAGCGCTGATCTGCTCGGCGGTCTGGCCGGCAGCCTTGGCGGCATCTTCGGCGGCCTTGCGCGCGGTCTGGATCGCGGCCTGCTTCTGCTCGGCGGTCATCGTCGCCGCCTGTTCCTTGAGCGTCTTCATCGCATCTTCAACGGTCATCGGCTTTTCTGTCCCCGCTGGTGCAGCAGGCGCCGGTGCTTCCGTCGTGGTCGCAGGCGCTGGCGCTTCCGTCGTGGTGGCAGGTGCCGCCGGCGTTTCCGTTGTCGTGGCAGGTGCCTGTTCGGATTTCTGTTCGCTTTCGCCGCAACCGGCCAAGGCCAACAGCGACAGGGCTGCTACGGCAACCGTCAATTTGTTCTTCATCTTTTCCTCTCCTAGGCAAGTGTCCCGGCTCGATCAACATGCGGGACTTGGGTCATGAGTGACGTGATTCGCAAAGATTGCGGAAAGTCGGAGTTGCCCCCTGTGATGGATTGCCCTCGGCATAAGCCCCCGCTTATTGTCGAGCACGCCCCGCCTCTTTCAAGTAACAACTAACTGATTCTCGCGAATGGACAATGTCATGAACGGAAAATGGGACTTCTGGATCGATCGCGGCGGCACGTTTACCGACATTATCGGACGGGATCCGACACATGGTCTTCATGCGCGAAAGCTGCTGTCCGAAAATCCCGAATCCTACCCCGATGCAGCGCTGCACGGGATAAGGCAGCTTCTGGGCGTCGGCGCGGATGATCCCATTCCGTCCCGGCGCATCGGCGAGGTGAAGATGGGCACGACGGTGGCGACCAATGCGCTGCTCGAGCGCAAGGGCGATCGCACTGCCCTCATCATCACGGCGGGTTTTCGCGACGCTCTGAAGATCGCCTATCAGGCGCGGCCCCACATCTTTGCCAAGGAGATCATCCTCCCGGAACAGCTCTATGAACGCGTCGTCGAGATCGGCGAACGTGTCCGGGCGGACGGGACCGTGGAGCTGGAGCCCGACGCTGCAACGCTTCAGGACCAGCTTGCGCAGATCAGGCGCGACGGCTTCGATGCCATCGCCATCGTTTTCATGCACGCGTGGAAATATCCGCAGCATGAGCGACTGGCCGCGGACATTGCCCGCAGCATCGGCTTTGGCCAGATATCGGTCAGCCACGAGGTCTCGCCGCTGGTGAAGCTGGTCGGGCGCGGCGATACGACGGTCGTCGATGCCTATCTGTCGCCCATCCTGCGCCGCTATGTCGACCGCGTCGCCAAAGAGCTCGGCATTGGCGAGCTCGGCATTGGCGATGATAATACTGGCGACACGCCGCGACTGTCGTTCATGATGTCGTCCGGCGGGCTCACCGCCGCAAACCTGTTCCAGGGCAAGGACGCCATTCTGTCGGGCCCCGCCGGTGGTGTGGTCGGCATGGTGGAGACGGCAAGGCTGGCCGGTTTCGACAAGGTGATCGGCTTCGACATGGGCGGAACGTCGACCGATGTCGCCCATTTCGATGGCGATTACGAACGGGCCTTCGATACCGAAGTTGCCGGCGTCCGCATCCGCGCGCCAATGATGCGCATCCATACGGTCGCCGCCGGCGGTGGCTCGATACTCCATTACCGGGCGGGCCGCTTCCAGGCCGGACCGGATTCCGCCGGAGCAAATCCCGGACCCGCATGCTATCGCCGCGGCGGCCCGCTCGCCGTCACCGATGCGAATGTGATGCTGGGGAAGCTGCGGCCGGAATTCTTTCCCGCCATCTTCGGTCCCGATCAGGACCAGGCGCTGGATGCGGCGGCAGTGGCGGACCAGTTCGCCGCCCTCGCGGTCGAGACCGGCGGCAAGAGCGCGGAGGAAGTCGCGGAAGGCTTCGTGACCATCGCCGTCGAAAACATGGCCAATGCCATCAAGAAGATATCGGTCCAGCGCGGCTATGACGTGACGCGCTATCTTCTCAATTGCTTTGGCGGCGCCGGCGGCCAGCATGCCTGCCTCGTGGCGGACGCGCTCGGCATGGAAGCAGTGCTGATCCATCCCTTTTCGGGCCTGCTGTCCGCCTATGGCATTGGCCTTTCCTCGATCTTCGCCACGCGCCAGCAGGCCTTGGTCAAGCCGTTCGCCGAAGCGGCGCTCGCGGAAATCCGCCAGCTCAGCGACACGCTCACCCGCGATGTCATCGGCGAGATCACCGCACAGGGCGTACCGGCTGGCGATATTGCGCATCGCCCGGTCCTGCATTTGCGCTATGAGGGAACCGATACCACCATCGCCGTGGAATTCTCCCATTTCTCGCTGGAGCAGGCGCTGGCCGGCTTCGAAGCGGCGCACAAGGCGCAATTCGGGTTCGTCTACGACAACAAGCCGATCGTGGTGGAGGCGGTTTCGGTCGAAGGCAGCGACAACCGCGAGCGCGCGCGCATAGAGACAAAGTCTGCAACCGAAGATGGTGTTCCGAATAGTGGAACAGAGGTCCGTTTTTATTCGGGCGGCCAGTATCATGACGCCGCGGCATTCCTGCGCGACGGTCTGAGGCCCGGCCACAGGATCAAGGGTCCGGCGCTGATCATCGAGGCGCACCAGACCATCGTCGTCGAGCCGGGCTGGCAGGCGGAGATCACGGCGCTCAACCACATATTGATGCGCAGGATCGAGAAGAAGCGGCGGCATGCGGCGCTCGGCACGGAGGCCGATCCGATCATGCTCGAAGTCTTCAACAATCTTTTCATGTCGATCGCCGAGCAGATGGGCGTGACGCTGCAGAACACCGCCTATTCCGTCAATATAAAGGAGCGGCTGGATTTTTCCTGCGCCGTGTTCGACCGCAATGGCGCGCTGGTGGCCAATGCGCCGCACATGCCCGTGCATCTCGGCTCGATGGACCGTTCCGTCGAGACGATCATCAAGCTCAATGCCGGCAATATTCGCCCGGGCGACGTCTTCGCCCTCAATGCACCTTATAATGGCGGCACCCACCTGCCGGACATCACGGTCGTCACCCCGGTCTTCGACGATGCGGGGGAGAACATCCTGTTCTATTCCGCCTCGCGCGGCCATCACGCCGATGTCGGCGGCTCGGCGCCGGGCTCGATGACACCGCTTGCCACCACCGTCGATGAAGAGGGCGTGCTTATCGACAATTTCCGCCTCGTCGAGCAGGGCCGCTTCCGCGAGGCCGAACTGACGGAACTTTTGACCAACCATCGCTGGCCGGTGCGCAATGTCCACCAGAACATCGCCGATCTGAAGGCCCAGATCGCCGCCAATGAGAAGGGCGTTGCCGAACTCAGGAAAATGATCGGCCTGTTCGGCCTCGACGTGGTCGAAGCCTATATGGGACACGTCCAGGACAATGCCGCCGAAAGCGTCAGGGCGGTTCTCGACCGGCTGCCGGAACAGTCGCAATATTCCTACGACACCGATACGGGCCAGACGATCCGCGTCAAGATCAGCGTCGACAGGCAGGAGCGGCGCGCAATCGTCGATTTCACTGGCACCTCGCCGGTGATGAAGAACAATTTCAATGCTCCCGAACCCGTCGCCCGCGCCGCGGTGCTCTATGCCTTCCGCGTCATGGTGGAAGGAGCGATACCGATGAATGCCGGCTGCCTGCGCCCGATCGACATCATCATACCCGATGGCTCGATGCTCAAGCCGGCCTATCCCGCCGCCGTGGTCGCCGGCAATGTCGAGACATCGCAACACGTCACCAACGCACTCTTCGGCGCACTCGGCGCCATGGCCAATTCGCAGGGGACGATGAACAATCTGACCTTCGGCAATGACCGCTACCAATATTACGAGACGATCTGCTCGGGCTCGCCTGCCGGCCGCCACAATAATGGCGCCGGTTTTGCCGGCACGGCCGGCGTCCATACCCATATGACGAATTCGCGGCTGACCGATCCTGAAATCCTGGAAATGCGCTTCCCGGTACTGCTCGAAGATTTCCATATCCGCCAGGGCTCCGGCGGACGCGGAACGTTTCCCGGTGGCGACGGCACCAGCCGCACTTTGCGTTTCCTCGAACGGATGGACTGCGCCATACTCTCGTCGCATCGAGGCCGCCCGCCCGAGGGGCTGGACGGCGGTGGAAACGGCGAGGCCGGCAAGACCGAGGTCCGCCGCCGGAACGGCACGGTCGAACGTCTGAAAGCCTGCGACCAGACCGTGCTCGAGGCGGGCGAAGCGGTGATCGTCACCACGCCGACGCCGGGCGGCTACGGCAGCGGGGATTGAGATCATGAGCGAAACCATCACCATCCGCATGCTCGAACCCGTGGACGCGGCGGCGTTCCAGGCGTTCCGCCTCTGCGCCCTGCTCGACCGGCCGGAGGCCTTCGGCTCGAGCTATGACGAGGAAAAGGATGAGCCGCTCGGTGAAGTGGCGCAAAGGCTCGGCGCCCGGCCCAATGCGGTGTTCGGCGCTTTTGCCGAAGGGCAGCTCGTCGGCATTGCCGGCTTTGCCCGCAATCCCCGGCTCAAGCAGAAGCACAAGGGCCTGCTCTGGGGCGTGCATGTGGACCGGCAATGGCGCGGCCAGGGGCTTGGCAGGAAATTGACGCTCGCCGTGATCGAACATGCCCGCCAGCATGTCGATACGCTTCATGCCACCGTGATGGCCGAGAACGTGACGGCCCGCAACCTCTATCTTGCCCTCGGCTTCGTCGTTTTCGGGGTCGAGAAAGACGCGCTGCGCGAGGGCGGCCGCTCCTATACCGACGAATTGCTGCGCCTCGATTTCCAATAAACTGCGTCTTTTACACCATTGGAACTTGTCAGATGGCAGGGCTGCAACTATATTGGCTATATAATTAGCAACCTACCCATTACGTGGCTACTCTTATGACCAGTCAAGCGCATTTCCTGTTCGTCGATCATCTGGCGAAAGCGAGCCGCAAGCTGCGCACGCTTTTCGATGCCCGGGTGAAGGAACTGGGCCTGACGCATGCGCGTGCCCGGGCCCTCATGCTGCTCGACCGCGAGGAAGTCAGGAACCAGAAGGAACTGGCAGAGGAACTGGAAATCGAGACGCCGACCATGGTTCGCCTGCTGGACGGGCTGGAAAGCCAGGGCTTCATCGAACGCCGCGCGGCATCGGGCGACCGCCGTGCCAAGGAAATCCATATCACCGAGGCGGGCGACGAACTCGTCAAGCAGGTGGACGACCTCGCCATGAAACTCCGCGCCGAATTGCTGTCGGGCATCGACGGAAGCGAACTTGAGCGGGCAACGGCCGTTCTGTCCATTGTCAACGGCAATATGGACCGGCTTTCCGGAAGGACATAACGATGACGCTGCCCCAGGCCGAATTCGTTGGATATGACCCCGTGGCGGCACGGCAGCCGGCGCCCGCCCCAGCTGGACCCGCCGCTGCCGAGCCCCCACCCCTACATCCGCTGCGGGCCGCCGCCTATGTCGGCGCTTCGACCCTGCTCGCCCTGACGCAGGGGCTCGGAATGAACCTCATCGCCACCAACATACCGCAGATACAAGGCTATCTCGGCGCGACGACGACGGAAACGACATGGCTTATCGCCGCCTATATGGCGCCCAATGTCAGCCTGTCGGTCGCGCTCATCAAGATCCGCAATCAATATGGCCTGCGTAATTTCGCCCAGCTGAGCCTTGCGATATTCGTGTTCGCTTCGCTGCTGCACCTTGTCGTCACCGACCTGCAATCGGCAATCATAATTCGCTTCGTCGCGGGAATAGCGGCATCGCCGCTCTCCGGCCTGGCCTTCCTGTACATGCTGCAGGCCTTCTCTCCGGCCCGCAAGATGACGATCGGCATCTGCCTCGCATTGACCAACATATCGCTCGCCCCGCCTCTGGCGCGGCTGCTTTCGCCCACCCTGCTCGACATCGGCCAGTGGCCCGGCCTCTACATGTTCGAGATATCGCTGGCGCTGATCGCCTTCGGTGTCATCTACCTCTTGCCGCTCACGCCGGTTCCGCGCGCCAAGGTGATCGAAAAGCTCGACATAGTGAGCTATCTGCTCATTGCGGTCGGGTTCGGCTGCACAGCCGTCGCTCTCGCCACCGGCCGGTTCTACTGGTGGCTCGAAGCGCCCTGGCTCGGCGTGCTGCTCGCCATTGCGGTGATCACGGTGACGATCGCGGTCGTCATCGAACTCAACCGGGAAAGCCCCCTCCTCGACATCCGCTGGATCGCCAGCCGCGAGGTGGTGCATTTCGCCGGGACGATCTTCCTGTTCCGGCTGGCCGTGTCCGAACAATCGAGTGTCGCCAACAATTTCTTCCAGAACCTCGGCCTTCTGAACGACCAGATCGCGACGCTCTATCTCGTCATGATGGCCGCGATGATCGTCGCGGCGCTTTGCTGCGCCGCCGTCATGACGCCGGAGCGCGTGCCGGCCATCCATGCGGTCGCGCTGTGCTTTCTCATCATCGGCTCGCTGCTCGACAGCCAGTCGACGAGCCTGACGCGCCCGGAACAGATGTATTTCAGCCAGGCCTGCATCGCCGCGGCGACGGCGCTTTTCCTGCCGCCGGCCATGTCGGTCGGGCTGACCTCGGCGCTCAAGCGCGGGCCGAACTATCTCCTGAGTTTCATCATCGTGTTCCTGGCGACCCAGAGCCTCGGCGGCCTGTTCGGCCAGGCCGTGTTCGGCACGTTCATCACGATCCGGGAGAAGTTCCACTCCAATATCCTCACCGAAGGCATCCTCATGTCCGACCCGCTCGTCGTCCAGCGGATCGGCCAGCTGACCGGCGCCTATGGCCGCGTCCTCACCGACAAGGCATTGCTGAATGCGGAAGGCGTCGCCCTCCTGTCGCAGCAGGTCACGCGGGAAGCCAATATCCTCGCCTATAACGACGCCTTCCTCCTCATCGCCATCATCTCGCTTGGCGCCCTGATCACGCTTGTCGGCCACGTCACGTTGCGCCGCATCGTCAGTGGCTCGCCCAGGCCACTGCACGCATAACGGAAAACGCAAATGTCTCGATTCAAACGCCACGCCGCCAGCATCATCGCCGTACTCATCGGCATTACCGGTCTCGTCCTCGTCCTCTATTCATGGCGCCTGCCGCCCTTCACCTCGGATGTGGAGACCACCGAGAACGCCTATGTCAAAGGCTATGTCACCCTGATCAGCCCGCAGCTAAGCGGTTATATCGTCGATGTCCCGGTCCAGGACTATGCCAGCGTCAAGGCTGGTCAATTGCTGGCGCGCATCGACGACCGCATCTTTGCCCAGAAGCTCGACCAGGCCAAGGCGACGCTCGCCAGCCAGAAGGCCGCCCTTGCCAATTCCACCCAGCAGCAGCGCGCGGCCGAAGCAAGGATCGGCTCCAGCCAGGCGGAACTCGACAGCGCTTCGGCGGTACTGCGCCGTGCGCAGGCCAACTGGGCGCGCATAGAACCGCTGGCGCGCCAGGGCGTTATGACGAAAAGCGATGCCGAGCAAAGCGAGACCGCACTTGAACAGGCGCAGTCCTCCGTGACCCAGGCCAAGGCCGCCCTTGAAGTCTCGCGCCAGGATCTCGAGACGATCAAGGTCAGCCGCGGCTCGCTGGAAGCTTCGGTCGCTGGCGCGGAAGCGGCGGTGAAGCTGGCCGAGATCGACCTTGCAAATACGAAGATCGTCGCCCCGCGCGACGGCCGGCTCGGCGAGGTCGGCGTGAAGCTCGGCCAATATGTGGCGGCCGGAACGCAGCTGATGGCCGTCGTGCCCGAAGACGTATGGGTCATCGCCAATTTCAAGGAGACGCAGCTCAGCAATATCGCAGTCGGCCAGCGTGTCTCCTTCAGCGTCGATGCGTTGCAGCGCAAGCGCCTGACGGGACGCGTGGAACGCTTCGCACCGGCGGCAGGCTCGGAATTCAGCGTGCTCAAGCCGGATAACGCCACGGGCAATTTCACCAAGGTCGCGCAACGCATCTCGGTCCGCATCGCCATCGATGAAGGCCAGGAGCTGGCGCGCGCACTTGCACCCGGCATGTCCGTCGTCGTCAGGACAGAACCGGAATAACCATCGAAATCAGTGGCTTGATGCGCCCGGATGAATCAGGTTCCGAACGATCACCGGTAAAGCACAAGATGCGGCCGTCGCCGACATGGCCGGCGACCCCGCCGTGCCGGACGGCGACTGAAGCAATTCAAGGCTGTATCGTTAAAATTTGAATCAACTTCTAATCGAGTTCATCCCGGGCCGTCACTGGCCTGTTACATCGCAATGCTAGGCGGGCAGGAATTTCCAATCTGGGAGATTCGACACCATGGCCCGCGCCCGACCAATGACAGATATCCCCGCTCCGGGAAGCAGCAAGCTGAACGACGCGGTCCGGCAGAACGGGCTCTTTTCCCGGGCCGGCATCTCCGAGCGGCTTTTCGCCCATGTCTTCAAGGGCCTCGTCTACCCGCAGATATGGGAAGACCCCGAGGTGGACATGGAGGCGCTGGAAATCTTTCCGGGCGCGAGGATCGTGACCATCGCATCCGGCGGTTGCAACGCCATGTCCTATCTCACTGCCGATCCGGCCGCCGTGGAGGCTGTCGATCTGAACACCGCGCATGTCGCCTTCAACCGGCTCAAGCTTGCAGCCGTGAAGAACCTGCCGAATTACGATGCCTTCTACCGCTTCTATGGCAAGGCCGACGACAGGGCCAATCTTGCAGCCTATGAACGTTTCATCCAGCCGGAGCTCGATACGGCGAGCCGGAGTTACTGGGAGAAGCGCATGTGGTCCGGCCGGCGCCGCATCACGATCTTTTCCCGCGACCTCTACCGCCATGGCCTGCTCGGCCTCTTCATCGGCATGGGGCACCGGGTTGCCCGGCTCTACGGCATCGACCCGCGCGATATGCTCAAGGCCCGCACGATGGAGGAGCAGCGCGCCTATTTCGACACGGCGCTGTCGCCCCTCTTCGACAAGCGCATGGTGCGCTGGGCGACGAAGCGCAAATCCTCGCTTTTCGGGCTCGGCATTCCGCCGCAGCAATATGATGCACTGGCGACCGCCGGAAATGGCGACATGGCGCAGGTCCTGCGCGGGCGCCTCGAAAAGCTCGCCTGCGGCTTCCCATTGTCGGAAAATTACTTCGCCTGGCAGGCATTCGGCCGTGGCTACAGTTCGGATGCCGAGACCGGGCCGCTGCCGCCCTATCTTTCGCGCGACAATTTCAGCATCGTCCGCGAGCGGGCGGAACGGATGAGCGTCGTCAACGCATCGCTGACCGAGTTCCTGGCGGAAAAGCCCGATGCGTCGGTGGACCGCTTCATCCTGCTCGATGCGCAGGACTGGATGAGCGACCTTCAGCTCGAGCAATTATGGACCGAGATAAGCCGCACGGCCGCCAAGGGCGCGCGCGTCATTTTCCGCACGGCGGCCGAACCTTCGCTGCTGCCGGGCCGCGTGCCGGAAGACATCCTCGCGCGCTGGCACTATCACGCCGAGCGGTCGCTCGCGCTTCATGCCAGGGACCGCTCGTCGATCTATGGCGGTTTCCACCTCTATACGCTGCGGGATCGATGATGTTCGCGCAATTGGACCATGGCAGGCTGATGGACCGGGTCTACCGGCACCAGCGCCATTTCTACGATGCCACGCGCAAATATTACCTTCTCGGCCGCGATCCGATGATCGCCGGGCTCGCGCCTCCTCCCGGCGCGACGATCCTGGAGATCGGCTGCGGCACCGGCCGCAATCTGGTGCTTGCCGGCCGCGCCTATCCGCAGACCCGGCTCTACGGCGTCGACATCTCGAGCGAGATGCTGGCGACCGCACGGCGAAAGATCGCACAGGCCGGGCTGGAACAGCGAGCGACCCTCGCCTATGCCGATGCGGCGCGGTTCGCGCCCGCTGAATTGTTCGACGTCGAGAAATTCGACCGCATCTTCATCTCCTATGCGGTTTCGATGATTCCGCAATGGCGCGACGTGGTCGAGGAGGCGGTGAGCCATCTCAGCCCTTCCGGCTCGCTGCACATCGTCGATTTCGGCGATCTGCGCGACCTTCCGACCATTGCCAGGCAAGCGCTCTATACCTGGCTCGGTTGGTACCATGTCAGCCCGCGCAACGATCTCTTCGAGGTCGCCCGGTCCGTCGCATCGAAGCACGGCTGCACGCTCGGCGAGCAGCGTCTCTATCGCGGCTTTGCCTGGATCGCGGTGTTGCGCCGCCTGCAACAACAGGACAAGCAATAAAGAACTTGCCGATGTCGAAGCTGCGCTCACGATCTATTAAACATAATCAAGCATCTGTATGGCACAATCCCTACGCATTCCTCGATTGGCCACGGACGATTTTTCATGAGACGCATAGCAGCAGCACTGATCACACTTGTCCTCGGCGGCTGCACCACGGTTGACTATAATTTTTCGGAAGCCGCGAAACCCTCGCCGACGGCGCGCATCGCGGCACCTTCGGGCAATGTGAAGGCGCCGCGCTTCGGCGACCGCGACCCGCATGAATGGACCGGCAAGACGCCCTGGCACTACCCGGTCCACGGCACCGACGTGTCGAAATACCAGTCGACGATCGACTGGCAGAGAGTGCGGGCGAGCAATATTTCCTTCATCTTCATCAAGGCCACCGAGGGCGGCGACCGGGTCGACGATCGTTTCACCGAGAACTGGGCTGCAGCCCGCGATGTCGGCATCGCCCGCGGCGCCTATCATTTCTATTATTTCTGCCGCTCCGCCGAGGATCAGGCGCGCTGGTTCATCCGCCATGTGCCGAAGGACCCGGGCGCGCTGCCGCCGGTCCTCGACATGGAATGGAACTCCGCCTCGCCCACATGCAAGCTGCGTCCAAAGGCAGCCACCGTCCGGCGCGAGATGCAGACCTTCCTCGACATGGTGGAACGCCATTACGGCAAGCGGCCGATCATCTATACGACCGTCGATTTCTTCGACGACAACGACCTGCGGCAATTGGCGAGCTATCCCTTCTGGCTGCGCTCGGTCGCCGGCCATCCGGACGAGAAATACGGCCCGCATCCATGGACGTTCTGGCAATATACCGGCACCGGCGCCATTCCCGGCATCCGCGGCGACGCCGACATCAACGTCTTCGCCGGCGGCCATGAGGCCTGGAAACAGTGGCTGGTGCGCAACAAGGTGCGATAAAGCGGCAAGCGGCACTTGCATCGCAATTCTGTGACTTCACCTCGATGCGATAATGGGGCATTAGGCGTCCAAGCGCGCGCCCGCGCCTCACAGAGAACCTCCAGATGAACCGACTTTCGCTTGCCCTCGCCGCAACCCTCTTTGCCGTTACCGGCGCCCACGCCCTCGACCAGGTCGCGCCAGCGCCGGCGGTGAAGCCCGCCTGCGGCGGCGATCTTGAGCCATGGTTCAACGGGCTTATCGCCGAAGCCCGGGCAGCGGGCGTCACCGACAAGGGCCTTGGCGAATTGCTGAAGGCATCCATGGACGACCGGGTCCTGCAGCGGGATCGGGCGCAGGGCGTCTTCAACCAGACCTTCCTTACCTTCTCGTCGCGCATGGTTTCGGATTACCGCCTGAAGCAGGGCGCCGCCAATCTGAAGAAATATGCCGATGCTTTCGCCAAGGCCGAGGCGGAATACGGCGTGCCGGGCGCGGTCATCTCCTCCTTCTGGGGGCTGGAGACCGATTTTGGCGCCGTGCAGGGCGATTTCGACACGCTGAACGCCCTTCTCACCCTCTCCTTCGACTGCCGCAGGCCCGAACTCTTCCGGCCGCAGCTGATCGCCCTTCTCAAGCTGTTCGACCGCGGCGTCGTCGATGCCAAGACGACCGGCGCATGGGCCGGCGAAATCGGCCAGATGCAGATGCTGCCGACCGACTATCTGGAGCGCGGCGTCGATGGCGATGGCGACGGCAAGGTCGACCTGAAGAACAGCGCGCCAGACGCCATCATGACGGCGGCGCGCGTGCTGCGCGACCTCGGCTGGAAGCGCGGCGAGCCATGGCTGGAAGAGGTGAAGCTGACCAGGGACCTGCCCTGGGAGAACGCCATCCGCAGCAACCGCCTTCCGCATTCGAAATGGGCGGAATGGGGCGTGACCGGCCGCGACGGCCCGCTCGGCCCGGACAATGGCAATGCCTCGCTGCTCCTGCCCATGGGCCGCAAGGGGCCGGCCTTCCTGTCCTATCCGAATTTCGACATCTTCGTCGAATGGAACAAATCCATCATCTATGCGACGACGGCCGCCTATTTCGCCACTCGCCTCGCCGGCGCACCGGCACTGACGCCGACGACGCCGGAAACCGGCCTCGATCCGGAACAGATGAAAGAGTTGCAGAACAAGCTCGCCGCCCGCGGCCATGATATGGGTCCGAAGATCGATGGCGTGTTCGGCATATTGACGCGCGACGCGGTGCGCGACGAGCAGCTGCGCCTCGGCCTGCCGGCGGATTCCTGGCCGACGCCCGAATTGCTCGGCAAGCTCTGATCCCGGCCGCTATTCGCCCGGCGACATCGTTTCCAGCGAGGCCAGCCCTTCCGGCGTCTCGCCCGCTTCGAATGTCGTCTCCACCTCGACGAAAGTGTCGGGGTAGAAGCCGTTGAAGCGCGTGCGCAGGGAGAGCGAGTAAGCGCCGATATTGCCGATCTCGATCCAGTCGCCGGTGTCGACCGTCTCCGGCAGCCAGAACGGCCGCGACAGGATGTCGACCGAATCGCAGGTGGCGCCGCAGACGCGGAACGGCACCACATTGTCGGCATTGCCGTGGCGGATCTTCTTGGCCGGATCGGGAATGAACCGCGCCGGCAGCGTGATCTTGCCGGTCCAGGAATCCGACAGCGACGCCCAGATGCCATCATTGATATAAAGGCGCTTGCCCTTGCGCAGCAGCACCCGCACGATCAGCGAGAACGCCTTGGCAACGATTACCCTGCCCGGCTCGGCCACGAGCGGCAGATCGCCGAAGCCATATTCATCGATATCGTTGCGCAGCCGCGACATGAGTTGCCCGAGCCCCGGCATTTCGGTGCCCTTGCGCTTCGGATCGGGCCGATATTCGGCCGGAAAGCCGCCGCCCACATCGAGGCCAGCCAACGTGACGCCGGCGCGGTTGCGCACCCAGTCGGCAGCGCGAAGCGCACGTTCATAGGTATCCGGATCCTCGATCTGGCTGCCGACATGGAAGCAGATGCCGACGCGGTAGCCGATCCTGTCGGCGCGCTGCAGCAGTTCCACCGCATGGGCGGGCGCGGCACCGAACTTCTTCGACAATTCGTAGGCTGCATGGCCCTTGGTCTGCAACCGGATGTAGAGGGTGATGCTGCCGGGATCGATGTCGAGCGCGCGAACGATGCGGGTAATCTTGGCAATCTCATCCTCATGATCGGCCGCGAGAACCCTGATGCCATAGGTCTCCAGCGCCAGCCTTATGTCGGATTGCGCCTTGATCGGGTGCATGTAGAGCATCTGCGCATCGGGCGCGACGCGGCGCACGGCGGCGAATTCGCCCGGCGAGGCAACATCGAACGTATGGACGCCGTTGCGGGCCAGCGTCTCCAGCACGATGTTCTCGCCATTGGTCTTCACCGCATAGGCGGTTTCACCCGGAAACATCGCCATGAAATTATGCGCTTCCTCGACAAGGACATTGGGCCGGAAGCAATAGACGGGCTCGTCGGGCCGCAGTTGGAGCGCGGCATCGCGGGCGGTGGCGAATCGTTGCATTGGCGCTGACTGTTCCATCGCCAATCCTTAGCAAGGGATCGTGGCAGGCGAAAGTCACCCCTCGTGCAAGATTCGGATGGTGCGCCACTGGCCAGGCTCGTAGGATCGCCGCAGTTTCGCTGGGAGAGAATCAATGTCCACAGCCGGCACGCGAGCGAAGAATCCGCTGACGATGAGCGGCTATGTCTGGCTGCAACTGCTGCTTCTCGGCGCGATCTGGGGCGGCTCGTTCTTCTTTGCCCGCATCGCCGTGCAGTTCGTGCCGCCGTTCACCCTGGTGCTGATCCGCGTCGCCGTCGCCGCTCTTGCCCTGCAGGTCTTCCTGCTGGCGCGCGGCATCCGCTTTCTCGATTATCGCAGCCATGTGCTCGGTTTTGCCGGGCTCGGCATCCTCAACAATGCCATCCCCTTCTCGCTGCTCTTCATCGGACAGACCGCGCTCGGCGCCGGGCTCGCATCGATCTTCAACGCGACGACGCCGATCTGGACCGTGCTTCTGGCGACGGTGCTGACGGCGGACGAGAAAGCCACGCCGCGCAAGCTGGCGGGCATCGGGCTCGGCATTGCCGGCATCATCGTCATGATGGGCCCGAGCATTGGCACCAGCTTCGGCGCGCCGCTCTGGGCGCAGCTCGCCGTCATCGGCGCGACGCTTTCCTATGCGCTGGCCAGCATCCTCGCCAAGCGGTTCAAGGCGGTGCCCCCGACAGTCACGGCCACGGGCCAGCTGACGGCCTCGACGCTGATCATGATCCCGCTCGTCCTCATGAATGATGGCGTGGCGGATTTCTCCGGCGTGTCGCCCGGCGTCTGGTCGGCGATCCTCGCGCTCGGCCTGCTGTCGACCGCCTTTGCCTATATCCTCTTCTTCTCCATCGTCCGGTCCGGCGGCGCCACCAACGCCTCCTTGGTCACGCTGATCGTGCCGGTCAGCGCCATCCTGCTTGGAACCATTTTCCTCGGCGAGCGCCTGGCCCTGCAGGACTTCATCGGCATGGGGCTGATCGCGATCGGGCTGCTCGTCATCGATGGACGCATCGAAGCGCTCATGCGCCGGAGTTGAACCATGAACTTTGCAATAAATCCCATGGGTTAGCTCGCCGGCGAGTATCCTCATTCCGGCAAAAATGTGGCTGAAAACGGCAGTTTCGCAGCGCACACGGATTTATACCGCAGCGCAAAAAATTCCTCGATTCAGGAATATTTCTGCGATTTTTCGCTGGAATCGCACCACCTAAATGCATTGAATATCATCAACTTATATGCCTCGTAGAAAATTATTTCTCACGCCATGTCACACAACGGTAATATTTGGGCTTTTTCTGTGGCAAATTTGCGCTATGTTATAGGGGTTAACCGCAGGAGACATATGATGGGACTAACTCGATCGATGAACGTCCTTATGATCTGCGCAGCGTTCGCATTTATTGGTGCAATGGTCGTAGGACTGATACCGTGAAATGAACCAGAGCGCTATGGAGATGGTCTCTGACCGTTAAGCGAAGACAAAGTGAAACGGCCCGGTGGCAAGACCGGGCCGTTTTCCATTTCAGGGCTTCAGCGTCCTGAAAATTCCGTTCAGGCGGCAGCCCCTGCCAATGCGGCGCCGACCGGGCTGGTTTCGGGGCGGATGCCGATCAGATGGCAGATGGCGAATGCGAGATCGGCGCGGTTCATCGTATAGAAGTGGAAATCCTGCACGCCGCGCTCGACCAGATCGAGCACCTGTTCGGCAGCGACGGCCGATGCGACCAGCGCATGCGTCTGCTCGTCATTTTCCAGCCCGTCGAAGCGTTCCGCCAGCCAGGCAGGGATATGCGTGCCGGCCTTGGAGCAGAAATTCGTCACCTGCTTGAAATTATGGATCGGCAATATGCCCGGCAGGATCGGAATGTAGATGCCGGCCCGGCGAACCTTTTCCACATAGCGCTCATACTGGTCGTTCTCGAAGAAGAACTGGGTGATGGCGCGCGTGGCTCCATTGTCGACCTTGCGCTTCAGCATGTCGATATCGGTGGCGAAATCCGGGCTCTCCGGATGTTTCTCCGGATAGGCCGAAACGGAAATGTCGAAATCGGCGAAGGCCTTGAGCCCCGCGACGAGATCGGCGCCATTCTCATAGCCGCCGGGCGTCGGCCTGTAGCGCGTGCCGACGCCGCCGGCAGGATCGCCGCGCAGCGCGACGAAGCGCTTGACGCCGATGGCCGCGAATTCGCGCACGACCGCGTCCACTTCCTCGCGCGTCGCATCCACGCAGGTCAGGTGCGCCGCGGCGTTCACATCCGTCTCGGTCAGGATGCGCTTGATGGTGCGCGCCGTGCGCTCGCGGGTGGAACCGCCGGCGCCATAGGTGACGGAGACGAATTCCGGCTTGAGCGGCGCGAGGCGCGTCACCGTTTCCCAAAGCCGTTCTTCCATGGCCTCGGTCTTCGGCGGAAAGAACTCGAAGGAAACCTGGATATTGTCGCCGATATCGGGGCGGCGGGACTGGCGGAAGAAACTCATTAGACACTCTCCGTGAGGCGGGAGGTTGAAACGGGATCGGCGATCAACAGGCGCGGGTCGCGCGCCAGCCATAATTTGACGGTCAGCTTGTCCTTGCCCCTGGATTCGAGCTCGGTGCTCTTCTCCAGCGACAGGCCGGCATCGGACAGCCAGTCGCGCATCTGGTCGTCATGGAAGCCCAGCCGCAGATGCGCATGCTTGTCGCGCAGGAATTCGAGCTCGTGCGGCGCGAAATCGACGATCAGCAGCCGGCCGGCAGGCCGCAGCGCCCGCGCCGCCTCGCGAATGGCTTCCGAAGGATTGTCGAGGAAGTGCAGGACCTGGTGGATCGTCACCAGATCGAAGGATTCGCGGTCCACCGGCAGGGAGTAGACATCGCCCTGGCGCACCAGCGCATTGCCGATGCTCGCCTTTTCGAGATTGGAACGGGCGATCGCCAGCATGTCGCGATTGATATCGACGCCGACACCGCGCAGATAGAGCGGGGCGAAGAGTTCGAGCAGGCGGCCCGTCCCGGTTCCGATGTCCAGCATGGATTGAAACGGCTTGTCGCCGACGATGCGCAGCAGCGCCTCCTCCACCGCGCCATCCGGCACATGCAGCGAGCGGATCGCATCCCAGCTCGAGGCATTGGCGCTGAAATAGGCGGCCGCCCGCTCCCGCCGCTGCAGCTTGACCGCCGAAAGGCGCTCCAGGTCGCGCTCGATGAGCGCATCGGTGCAATCCAGCCTTTCGAGCAGCGAACGGGCGATGTCGCCGACGATCGGCGATTCGGCGAGGCGGAAATAGGCCCAGGACCCTTCCTGGTAACGGTTGATCAGGCTGGCCTCGAACAGGAGCTTCAGATGGCGCGACACGCGCGGCTGCGACTGTCCAAGTATCGATGTCAGGTCGGAAACGGTCAGGTCGCCACGCGAAAGCAGCGCAAGAATGCGCAGGCGGCTCGGCTCGGCCGCCGCCTTCAGCGTATCCACCATCAGGTCGAGATCGAGATTTCCACGGCTCATCGGCTCATCCTCAAAAGACATAAAGATATGTTTATGTGAGAAAGGGATTGCTGGCAAGCTGTTTTTGCTATTGACGACAAAATGTGACGCGACTGAAATGGTGGCGCAGATGCAATGGAGATGACGCATGAGCGCAGGAACGAACCGGCAGCGGGCCTTGAACAAGTCCCTGACACTGCTGCTGCCTGCGGTGCCCTATTCGGATTCGGAGCCTATCCGCGCCGCGGCCAATGCGCCGCACATGAAGGCGCTGCCGCCCGGCATCGCCGTATGGCTCGCCGCCGTCGCGCATATACGCCATCAGCACACGGACTACGACAGTTTGCGCGACGAGGGCTATGACCGCGATTCGGCGCGGTTCTTCGTGCTCGACGCCATCAACCGCAAGCTGACGGAGTGGCGGGCGACGCGCCTGCTCGATCCCGACGAGGACGACGCCTCCTAGAGCGCCCTTCATAAAAATACCGGCCGAAACAAACGCTTGCGGGCACAGTGTGAATCGACAAATGAGCGCCCTGCCTCAACCCTGCCAGCTTTCCTCGAAGATGAGATCGCCGAGAGGCAGGCGCTCGCGCCAGCCGCGCTTTTCGAGTTCGGGTCCGCTATAGAGCTCGTCCACATGGCCGATGCAGAGATAGGCGATGATCTCGACATGGTCGGGGATGGCGAGGATGCGGCGCATGTCCGCATCGCTGTAGATGCTCACCCAGCCGACGCCGATCCCCTCGGCGCGGGCGGCGAGCCAGAGGTTCTGCACCGCGCAGACGGTGCTGTAGAGGTCCATCTGCCTGTTATGCGTGCGCCCCAGCACCACCTCGCCGCCGCGGGTCCGGTCGCAGGTGATGCACAGGTTGATCGGCGCCTTGCGGATGCCTTCGAGCTTCAGCGAGGCATAGAGCGCCTGCCGCTCGTCCGGAAACAGCGCCTTCGCCTCCTCATTGGCGCGCGTGAACGCCGCGTGCACGGCCGCCTTCGTCTCGTCGCTGCGGATGATGATGAAGTTCCATGGCTGCATGAAACCGACCGAAGGCGCGTGATGGGCCGCCTCCAGCAGCCGCAGCAGCACGGCTTCCTCGATGGGCTGCGGCAGGAACTGGTCGCGCACGTCGCGGCGGTTGAAGATGGCCTTGTAGACGGCGTCGCGCTCTTCCGGGGTAAACCTGACCGCCGGTACCGGGCCGCTTGCCTCGCTCATCGGCGGCTTGTCCCGCTACGCACGGTAGATCCATTGTTCCGGCAGGCGGATATCGACCTTTTCGCCGCCATGGATGGTGCCGGGCTTCTCCACCCAGGCGACAATGCCGCGCAGGCGCTTGGAGACGCGGACGAAATCCAGCGCCGTGGCCAGTTCGTCGTCGCTGCCGGCATGCGCGGCGATGGAGCGGCCCGCCACCTTGCATGGCGCATTCTGGCCATCGACCTTCAAGGTCACGCCGCCTTCGAAGAACATCAGGCTGCGCGGCGGCAGCATGGAAAGCGATGGCACGCCCGAAAGCAGCATATTGCCGCCGATCCACTCGCTCTTCAGCTCCGCCAGACCCATGCCGGCGGCGATCTGGCTCATCTCGTCGGCACCGAGGATCGAGACATGGCGCTCATTGCGCATTTCCGTCCCGCGCGGATACCAGGGCTCGCGCCCGCCCGAGCGGCGGGTCGGCCCGGCGTGAAAATCGCCGACGATACCGTCGAAGGTGAAATGCAGCGCCGCCGCCGGCGTCGTGACGAAATCCCCGCCCCGCGCTTCGAACAGGGCCTCGACCCGCCCGCTGATCTTGCGCGCGGGAACGATTTCATCCGCATTGTGGAACAGGTCTGTCATGTTGCACCCACCGTTCTCCGCGCCGCTGATCCTAACGTGTCAGGCGCTTGTAGGTCGGGCGCTTCGGATTGACGCTGTCGGGCCCGAGGCGACGGATCTTGTCGTTCTCATATTCCTCGAAATTGCCTTCGAACCATTCCACATGGCTGTCGCCCTCGAAAGCGAGGATATGCGTCGCCAGGCGGTCGAGGAACATGCGATCATGGCTGATGATGACGGCGCAGCCGGCATATTTTTCCAGCGCATCTTCCAGCGCCGACAATGTTTCCGTGTCGAGATCGTTGGTCGGCTCGTCGAGCAGCAGCACATTGCCGCCCGATTGCAGCATCTTCGCCAGATGGACGCGGTTGCGCTGGCCGCCGGACAGGTTGCCGACCTTCTGCTGCTGGTCGCCACCCTTGAAATTGAAGGCGGAGACATAGGCGCGCGAGTTCATCTCGTGCTTGCCGAGCTTGATGATGTCGTTGCCGCCCGAGATTTCCTCCCAGACGTTCTTGTCGCCCTTCAGGTGGTCGCGGCTCTGGTCGACATAGCCGAGATGCACCGTGTCGCCGATGCGGATCGCGCCGGAATCGGGCTTTTCCTGCCCGGTGATCATCTTGAACAGCGTGGTCTTGCCGGCGCCGTTCGGCCCGATGACGCCGACGATGCCGCCCGGAGGCAGCTTGAAGGTCAGGTTCTCGATCAGCACCCGGTCGCCAAAGGATTTCGTCAGGTTCTCCGCCTCGATCACCACCTGGCCGAGACGCTCGCCGGCGGGAATGATGATCTGCGCATCGCCCGGCCGCTGGTCGTTGGCGGCATCGACGAGTTCGTCATAGGCACGGATGCGCGCCTTGGATTTCGCCTGCCGCGCCTTGGGGCTGGCGGCAATCCACTCCCGCTCGCGCTCCAGCGCCTTCTGGCGCGAGGCCTCTTCGCGGCCCTCCTGCTGCATGCGCTTGGCCTTGGCTTCGAGATAGGCCGAATAATTGCCCTCATAGGGAATGCCGCGGCCGCGGTCGAGTTCGAGGATCCAGCCCGTGACATTGTCGAGGAAGTAGCGATCATGGGTGATGAGCAGCACCGCGCCCGGATATTCGCGCAGGTGCTTCTCGAGCCATGCGGTGGTCTCCGCGTCCAGATGGTTGGTCGGCTCGTCGAGCAGCAGCAGGTCCGGCTGCGACAAGAGCAGCCTGCACAGCGCGACGCGGCGACGCTCGCCGCCGGAAAGCTTGGTCACATCCGCATCGCCGGGCGGGCAGCGCAGCGCTTCCATGGCCATCTCGACCTGCGATTCCAGATCCCAGAGGTTCTGGCTGTCGATGATGTCCTGCAGCCGCGCGCCCTCGTCTGCGGTCTCGTCGGAATAATTCATCATCAATTCATTGTAGCGATCGATGATCGCCTTCTTGGCGGCGACACCTTCCATCACATTGGCCATGACGTCCTTGTCCGGGTCCAGCACCGGCTCCTGCGCCAGATAGCCGACGGTGGCGCCGTCCGCCAGCCAGGCCTCGCCGGTGAATTCCTTGTCCATGCCGGCCATGATCTTGAGAATCGTCGACTTGCCGGCGCCGTTCGGCCCGAGAATGCCGATCTTCGCATCCGGATAGAACGACAGATGAATGTTCTCGAGCACCTTCTTGGCGCCATAGGCCTTGTTCAAGCCGGCCATGTGATAGATGAATTGGCGTGCCATACCGCGCGTCACTCCGCTTTTTCGGGTAATGAATTTGCGCCGTATGTAGGCGAAAGGGCCAGTTGTGGCAATGGACCGCGGGCCGATTTGTCCCGGCATTGCCTGCAATCGGATCACTCTCCCTGACGCCGGGCTGGTGAGCCCATCCGCTTGATGCTGAGCCCCACCTCCCTCATGCTGAGCCCGTCGAAGCACGAAGCACGCACTTCGTTTATGCAACACACGGCTCTCTTGGTGGGATAAATGGAAACTTATCCCACCTCTCAGAAACCGGGTTATTCTGTGCAGGTCCTTTCCAGTGGGGGAGCAGCTTCCGGTGCTGTTTCGATTGCTGGGAAAGGATGGCGTTGCCGGATGGTCGGAAGTGACAACCCCGACTATCCAGCAAACTGCAGATGGAAACGGAGGTGGCGCTTCGTTTTCCGGGTTGTTGCGTCTGACAAACGCAGGAACAGCAGGCAAAGACGTCGCGGGCGGTCTTCGGACCTCGACCCTGATACCTACTGACGCGCTGAAGACCGCCCGTCTCCCCCCATTTCAATGACCAGACGCGATTTTGCGGGCGTGGTGAGGATTTTCCGTATCCAGCATCTCCCTCATGCTGAGCCTGTCGAAGCACGCACGATGCTTTTGCAGCGCTCCAACGAAGGATTGCACAAATGTTGCTGCACCCTTCGACAAGCTCAGGATGAGGGAATTGGATTGATTGCAAAAAGGGAGGGCCACAACGAGCGAAACCGGGCGCGGATATTTCCGTCACCCGGTTTCCCCTCTGGTGCCGCATTCGGAAAGCGTCCTCTTCTCCCCTGAACGGCCATGTAACTGCTCGAGCTGCGCGAGTGCTTTGGAACCGAGGTTCAGACCGCCCAAAAAGCTCGTGGAAGGAAGTTTTGAGGCATGTTAAACAGCATTGCAAGGGGGTTTGCAAAATAAAATTGCAACGCCAAGTGTGTGCCTATCAATTAGGCATAATATTGCAAAATTGCCGGCATTTTAATGCGAGTTTTGCGCGTTGACTAATTAAACGGCAGGCCGTCAACTGCCTTGAAATGGCAGATTCGCGCAGATTCGCAATGAACTTCGACGAGCCCGAAATCCTGGCGAGCCCGACCGGAGCCATGCTCGCGCTGCGGCATTGGCCGGCGGCGGGCCAGCCCCGGGCGCTGGTGCACGTCAACCACGGACTGAGCGAACATTCGCGGCGCTATGCCCGCTTCGCCGCCCATCTCGCGGGCCACGGATTTCACGTCTATGCGCATGACCATCGCGGCCATGGCTTCAGCCGCGTGCCGGGCCTGGCCGCAGGGGGCGCCGGCCGCTTCGCCGCGCGAAACGGGGCCGAACTCGTGCTGGGCGATGTCGATGCCGTCAACCGGCAGATGCGCCAGCGCCATCCCGGCCTGCCGGTGCTGATCTTCGGCCATTCGATGGGCGGGCTGATCGCCCTCGCCTATGCGATGCGCTTTCCCGGCCGCGTCGATGCGGCGGCGATCTGGAACGCCAGTTTCTCCGCCGGCATGGCAGGCAGGGCGGCGATCGCCATTCTCGCGGCGGAACGGATGCTGCTTGGCTCGGACGTGCCGAGCATGATCCTGCCGAAGCTGACCTTCCGGGACTGGAACAGGCGCACCGGCGAGGGACGCACCGACGCCGACTGGTTGTCGCGCGATCCCGCCGAAGTCGATGCCTATATTGCCGACCCGCTTTGCGGCTGGCCGCCGAGCGTCGGCATGTGGCGCGATATATTCAGCTTTGTATTCGACGGCGCCGACGATAGGCTGCTGTCACGGCTCGCCCGCGGCATGCCGATCAATCTGGTGGGAGGCGCGGCCGATCCGGCAACGGAAGGCGGCAAGGCGGTGGAGGAACTTGAACGAAGAATGCGAAATCTCGGCTTTGGCAATGTGAATGCCACCATCTATCCCGATACGCGCCATGAGGGGCTGAACGACATCAATCGAGACATGATCATGCGGGATTTCGCCGCCTGGGCGCTCGCGAGTTTCGACAGGGACGGCAGATGATGTCCGAAGCGCCGCTGTCAAATGCCCCGTTGAAGGGAATTCGCGTCGTCGAGCTTGCACGGGTCCTTGCCGGGCCATGGGCCGGACAGGTGCTCGCCGATCTCGGCGCCGATGTCATCAAGGTGGAGAACCCCGCCGGCGGCGACGAGACGCGCGGCTGGGGCCCGCCATTCATCAACAGCCGCGAGGGCGAGAACCTTTCCGCCGCCTATTTCCACGCCTGCAACCGCGGCAAGCGCTCGATCACCGCCGATTTCACCACCGAAGAGGGCCGCGATACCGTCAAGGCCCTGTGCCGCGGCGCCGACGTGGTGCTGGAGAACTTCAAGGTCGGCGGCCTGGCAAAATACGGCCTCGACTATGAAAGCCTGCGCGCGGAAAATCCGCGCCTCGTCTATTGTTCGATCACCGGCTTCGGCCAGACCGGCCCCTATGCCGCGCAGGCCGGCTACGATTTCATCATCCAGGGCATGTCCGGCCTGATGTCGGTGACCGGCGACCCGGCGGGCCAGCCGCAGAAGGTCGGGCTCGCCGTCGCCGATATTTTCACCGGGCTTTATGCCGTCATCGCCATCCAGGCGGCACTTGCCCATGCGGCAAGGACGGGCGAAGGACAATTGGTGGACATGGCGCTGTTCGACGTGCAATCCGCCGTCCTCGCCAACCAGGCCATGAACTATCTGGCCACCGGCCGCAGCCCGACGCGCATGGGCAATGCCCATCCCAATATCTCGCCCTACGAGGTCATACCGACCGCCGACGGCCACATGATCCTCGCCGTCGGCAATGACGGCCAGTTCGCCCGCTTCTGCGCGATCGTCGGGCGCAATGAATGGGCGAGCGACCCGCGCTTCCTCACCAATCGCGCCCGCCTCGAAAACCGCGCCGAGCTGACGCGGCTCATCTCCGCCGAGACCGCCCTGCGCACCCGCGCCGACCTCCTGCTCGAATGTTCGCGCAATGCGGTTCCCGCCGGGCCGATCAACGAGATCGGCGAGATGTTCGCCGATCCGCAGATCGTGGCAAGGGGGCTGCGGCTCGATCTCGACGACGGCCATGGCAATGCCATTCCCTCGGTGCGGAGCCCCATCGTGCTGTCGAAGACGCCATTGACCTATGATCGGCCCTCGCCGCGCCTCGGCGAGCACAGTTCGGAAATTCTCGAGGAAATCGGAAAGGCGAAGGATGAAGACCGGCGGTGAACTGATCGTTGATTCCCTGATTGCAAACGGCGCCGAGCGGCTGTTCTGCGTGCCCGGCGAAAGCTATCTCGCCGTGCTCGACGCCCTGCACGACGCCCCGATCGGCGTGACGGTGTGCCGGGCCGAGGGCGGCGCGGCGATGATGGCCGAAGCCTGGGGCAAGCTGACGGGAAAGCCGGGCATCTGCTTCGTCACCCGCGGCCCCGGCGCCACCAATGCCTCGCCGGGCATCCATATCGCGCGGCAGGATTCGACGCCGCTGATCCTCTTCATCGGCCAGGTGCAGCGGGATGCCCGCGAGCGCGAGGCATTCCAGGAGATCGAATATCGCCGCTTCTTCGCCGATACGGCGAAATGGGTGGCGGAAATCGACGATGCACGGCGCATTCCGGAATTCGTCACGCGCGCCTTCGCGGTCGCGACCTCGGGCCGACCGGGACCGGTCGTGCTGGCGCTGCCGGAAGACATGCTGACCGACCGCGTGGAAGCCGTCGCCGCGCAGGGCTACGAGCCGGTGGAGACCGCGCCCTCGCCCGCGGCGATCGAGAAGCTGGCGGATCGATTGCAGGGCGCCGAGCGCCCCTTCATGATCCTTGGCGGCTCGCGCTGGAGCGAGAAGGCGGTGCACTCCATCACCCGCTTCGCCGAAAAATGGCACCTGCCGGTGGGCTGCTCCTTCCGGCGCCAGATGCTGTTCGACCATCTCCACCCGAATTATGCCGGCGATGTCGGCATTGGCATCAACCCGGCTTTGGCGAAGCGCATCCGGGAGGCGGACGTGCTTCTCCTCGTCGGCGGGCGGCTCGGCGAAATGCCCTCCTCCGGCTATTCGCTGGTCGAGAGCCCCTATCCGCGCCAGACGCTCATCCATGTCCACCCCGACGCGGAAGAGCTCGGCCGCGTCTACAGGCCCCACCAGGCGATCAACAGCGCCCCGGACGCCTTTGCCGAGGCGGTGGAACATCTGGCGCCGCCATCCCATGTCGCATGGGCAGATGCGGCCGCCGCGGCGCATGAGGCCTATCTTGCCTGGTCGACACCGCCGCAGACCGGCCCCGGCGCTGTCGCCATGGGACCGATCATGTCCTACCTGGAGACGGTGCTGCCGGAGGATGCCATCATGACCAATGGCGCCGGCAATTACGCCACATGGCTGCACCGCTTCCATCGCTTTCGCCGCTTCGGCACCCAGGCCGCGCCGACATCCGGCTCCATGGGCTATGGCCTGCCCGCTGCCGTCGCCGCCAAGCAATTATATCCGCAGCGAACCGTGGTCTGCTTCGCCGGCGATGGCTGTTTTCTCATGAACGGGCAGGATTTTGCCACGGCGGTGAAATACCGGCTGCCGATCATCGCGATCGTCGTCAACAATTCCATCTACGGCACGATCCGCATGCATCAGGAGCGGGAATATCCCGGCCGCGTCTCGGCGACGGACCTGACCAACCCGGATTTCGCGCTGCTGGCCCGGGCATTCGGCGGCCATGGCGAGACGGTCGAGACCACCGGCGAGTTCGAAGGCGCATGGCAGCGCTCGCTCGCCAGCGGCAAGCCGGCGATCATCGAAATACGGCTCGATCCGGAGGCGATCACCCCGGCGCGGACGCTGACGGACATACGCCTTGGCAAATAAACTGGTTGGTAGAGCGCACAATTCGATGGTATGAGCGCGCCAGAAATAATGACGAGAGCTTCCATCTTTGCGCAATCCCGCGATCACCATTGTCATCCCCTGCCGCAATGAAGCGGCCAATCTTGCCTTTCTGCTCGATGAAGTCGACGAGGCGATGAAGGGGCGCGACTATGAAGTCATCGTCGTGGATGACGGCTCCACCGATGCGACCGGCACCGCGCTCCAGGAGCGGATGAAGACTGCGCCGCAGCTGCGCCACATCCACCATGACAAGTCCGCCGGGCAGAGCGCCGCGGTGCGCTCCGGCGTCTTCGCGGCGCGCGGCGAGGTGATCGTCACCATGGATGGCGACGGGCAGAACGATCCGGCCTATCTCCCGGTTCTCGCCGATGCACTGATCGCCGCCGGCCCCGCCATCGGCATTGCCGCCGGCCAGCGGCTGAAGCGGACGGACAGCAAGCTGAAGCAGATATCGTCGCGCTTTGCCAATGGGCTGCGCCAGTCGATCCTCAAGGACAATACCCGCGACAGCGGCTGCGGCCTCAAGGCGGTCCACGCGCAGCTGTTTCGCGAATTGCCGTTCTTCGACGGCTGGCACCGCTATCTGCCCGCCCTCGTCCTGCGCGAGGGCTACGGCACGGTTCATGTCGACGTCGTCGACCGCGAGCGGCGGCACGGCAAATCCAATTACGGTATCCTCGACCGCGGCCTGCGCGGCATCCTCGACCTCTACGGGGTATGGTGGCTGAGAAGACGTCGAAAGACGGTTCCAAAGATTACGGAGATCGGCCATGGCTGACGCATTTTCAAACTGGCTGCACTCGGTCTTCGTCGCCCAGTTCGACGCCTGGATCGTGCTCGGCTTTTTCGCCCAGGGCTGTTTCACCATGCGCTTCGTCGTGCAATGGCTGGCTTCCGAAAAGGCGAAGCGCAGCGTCGTGCCCGTCGCCTTCTGGTTCTTTTCGCTGATCGGCGGCACGCTGCTGTTCGTCTATGCCGTGGTGCGCAAGGACCCCGTCTTCATTGCCGGCCAGGGCCTCGGCCTCTTCGTCTATATCCGCAATCTCTGGCTCATCGCCAACGAGAAGAAGTCGCTGACGCAGGACACCTGATTCGCGTCGCGCTCCAGTCTAACGGATCAATGGCCGGCCGACGGAGTGATATTCCAGTCCCGAACCTTCGAGATCCTGTGAATTGAACACATTGCGCATGTCGAAGAAGACCTTGCCGTCCATCAGTTCGGCGACCTTCCCGAGATCCAGCGCGCGATAGGCATTCCATTCCGTCATCAGGACGGTGATGCCCGCCCCCCGGACCGCCTCGTAGGACGAAGAACACCATACGACGCCGGGGAGCACCGCCTCGGCGGCCTGCCGCGCCTCCGGATCATGCGCCCGCACCGTCAGGCCCGCCGCCTGCAGCGCCGGTATGATGTCGAGCGAGGGCGACTCGCGAATGTCGTCGGTGTTCGGCTTGAAGGCGATGCCGAGCACGGCGACCGTTCTCGCGCCGGTCCTTGCCGCCGCTTCCACCACGCGTTGCGCCAGCGAACGCTTGCGGTTTTCATTGATGGCGACCACTTGCTCGATCAGCGTCTGCGGCGCCTCCAGCTTGCGCCCGGTCGCGGCATAGGCGCGCGTATCCTTGGGAAAGCACGAACCGCCGAAGCCCGGCCCGGCATGCAGGAATTTCGAGCCGATGCGATTGTCCATGCCGATCGCCCGCGCCACGTCCTGGACGTTGCCGCCCGCCTTTTCGCAGAGGTCGGCGACCTCGTTGATGAAGGTCACCTTCATGGCGAGGAAGGCATTGGCCGCATATTTGATCAGCTCGGCATTTTCGAGCGTGGTCACGATCATCGGCGTCTCGCGCAGGTAAAGCGGCTTGTAGACACGGCGCATGGCAGCCGCGCCGGTCTCGTCATGCACGCCGACGACGACGCGGTCGGGGCGCATGAAATCCTCCACCGCCGATCCCTCGCGCAGGAATTCCGGGTTCGACACCATCGAGAACGGAACGCCGGGACGTGCCTGCGCGATACGCTCGCGCACCGCCGCATTGGTGCCGACGACGACGGTCGACTTGATGACGATGACGGCTCCGGGCTTCATCGCCGCGGCGATCTCGTCGGCGGCGGCGTGGATATATTGCAGGTCCGCCTCGCCATCGCCGCGGCGTGAAGGCGTGCCGACGGCGACGAACACCACATCGGCATCGGCGACGGTGGCGGCGAGTTCCGTGGTGAAGGTCAGCCGGCCGTCGCGGACATTGCGCATCAGCAATTCGTCGAGCCCGGGCTCGAAGATCGTCACCTCGCCGGCCCGCAGCCGCTCGATGATGGCCGGGTTCTTGTCGACGCAAGTGACCTGAAAACCGAATTCCGCAAAGCAAACGCCCGACACCAGACCGACATATCCGGTCCCAATCATCGCAATCTTCATCGAATACTTCCAATCTGCAAATCTGCGCGGCAATGATTTCGCACATTGCACGCGCGCTGCCAATCACCCTGCATCTGGTGACCCGGAATCTGGTAGATCGTCTCCGTCAGTCCACCTTGACCGGCTTGCGTGCCGGCCCCTTGCGCTCGGCGGAGGCAGCCCAGAGATTGATGTTGGCATCATTGGCGAAAACGTCGATCTCCGCCAGTTCCGCATCGGTGAACTCGATATTGTCGAGCGCCTTGACGCAATCGACGACCTGCTGCGGCTTGCTGGCCCCGATGAGCGCCGTGGTGATGCGGCCGCCGCGCAGCACCCAGGCCAGGGCCATCTGCGCCAGGGTCTGGCCGCGCTTCAATGCAATCTCGTTCAGGCCGCGGATATTGGCGATGTTCTTCTCGCTCAGGAATTCCGGATTGAGCGATTTTCCCTGCGCCGCGCGGCTCTCCTCCGGCACGCCCTTCAGATATTTGTCGGTCAGCATGCCCTGCGCCAGCGGCGAGAACACGATGGAACCGATGCCGAGTTCATCCAGCGCATCGACCAGCCCGTCTTCCTCGATCCAGCGATTGATCATCGAATAGCTCGGCTGGTGAATGAGGCACGGCGTGCCGAGCTGTTCGAGAATGGCGGCCGCCTCGCGCGTGCGGCGCGCATTATAGGAGGAAATCCCGACATATTGCGCCCGGCCCGAACGCACGATGTGATCGAGCGCCATCATGGTCTCTTCGAGCGGCGTATCGGGATCGAAGCGGTGCGAATAGAATATGTCGACATAGTCGAGGCCGAGCCGCTTCAGGCTCTGGTCGCAGCTGGCAATGAGGTATTTGCGGCTGCCCCACTCGCCATAGGGGCCGGGCCACATGCCATAGCCGGCCTTGGACGAAATGATCAATTCGTCGCGGTAGGGCTTGAAATCCGTGCGCAGTATCTCGCCGAAGGCGGTCTCGGCGGAACCGGGCGGCGGGCCGTAATTATTGGCGAGGTCGAAATGGGTGATGCCGAGATCGAAGGCCTGCCGGCAGATCGACTGCTTCAGGCCGTGTGGCGTATCATTGCCGAAATTATGCCAGAGGCCGAGGGATATCGCCGGGAGCTTCAGGCCGCTGCGTCCGCAGCGATTATATTTCATCGTGTCGTAGCGCTTCGCGTCAGCAGTCCAAACCATCTTCACCAGTCCTCGATCTTCATGTCACATGCAGCACGCAGGCGACTCCCCGCGCGCGGCGACTATGGACGAAACAAGGCGCAATGTCATGCCCGCGATGGTGGTGGCATCCAGCTCCACTTTCCTATGGTGCCTGGCTTATGCAAGGGAAGGAAAGCCCTTCGCCCTATGCTACCGCCCTCAGATTAAAATCGGCATGAATGAGATCATAGGGGACACATATCTTACCGTCATCGTTGCGTTCAATGATGCCCCATTCGACCAGAACGGTTATATCATCATGCACCCGCCTGATATCGCGGCCCAGCGATCGCGCCAGCCCTCGCACGGTCGAAGGGCCGATACCCTGTAGATGTTCAATCAATTCCCATCTTTTGGGCGATATGACGGTGAACATCTGGGCAGGTGACGAGAATGTGAAAACCGCCACCGGATCTGCGGAAACTCCGCTTTCCATTGCCTTTGTCGCTCTGGCGATATTGTCGTCGAATACCGCCTGGCTGTCCGGCCGCACCTGGATAAGAGCTTGTCTCATTTTTGCTTTCTCCGTTTGTCGACGTCTGCCTTGAAATCACTCAACAGGGCCTGTGGAGACGTAAAATGATAAGGGAACTCGCTGCCGTCGCGGTGGCAATGATCACCGTGCCATGTCATCATTTATCGCTGATGTCAATTATGTCATCACACTAGCTGCGGACGATCTTGCCTTCGGCGTCGAAGCGATAGGTCCGGCCCTTGTCCGGCGTGGCGTAGAGCACGCCGTCCACCTCGTAATCGTGCTCGCCGAACAGGCGCACCGTCAGCGGGCCGAATTCCGTCTGCAGATAGAGGATCGTGTCGGCGCCGAGATGTTCGACATGGATGACCGAGCCTTTCCAGGTGCCTTCCTTGGCGCTTACCTGGATGTGCTCGGGCCGGATGCCGACCGTCTTAGCCGTATCGCCAAGCTTGCCGCCGTCGATGAGGTTCATCTGCGGCGAGCCGATGAAACCGGCGACGAACACCGTCTGGGGATTGTTGTAGAGCTCCATCGGCGTGCCGACCTGCTCGATCCTGCCCTTGTTGAGCACGACGATCTTGTCGGCCAGCGTCATGGCTTCGACCTGGTCATGGGTAACGTAGATCATCGTCGCCTTGAGCTGGCGATGCAGCCGGGCGATCTCAAGCCTCGTATTGACGCGCAGCGCCGCATCGAGATTGGACAGCGGTTCGTCGAAGAGGAACAGCTCGGGCTCGCGCACGATGGCCCGCCCGATGGCGACACGCTGGCGCTGGCCGCCGGAAAGCTCGGACGGGCGGCGCTCCAGATAATCGTCGAGCGAAAGCATGGCCGAGGCGATGGCGGTGCGTTCCTTGATCTCGGCGGCGGGCTTTCCGGCCTGTTTCAGCCCGAGGCCCATATTGTCCCGCACCGTCAGATGCGGATAGAGCGCATAGGTCTGGAACACCATGGCAATGCCGCGCTTGGCCGGTGGCGTGTTGTTGACGCGCTTGCCATCGATGAGGATATCGCCGGACGTCGCATCCTCGAGACCCGCAATGACCCGCAGCAGGGTGGACTTGCCGCAACCGGAAGGGCCGACGAAGATCACGAACTCCCCATCCTCGACCTCCAGATCGATCCCCTTGAGAACGTCCACGTGGCCGAAGGACTTGCGAATGTCTTGAATCTTCAAAGAACCCAATGTCTTGTTCCTGTCTCTTGAATCAAATCGTCAGATCGACCGGCCGGCCCGTGCGCACGCTCTCATCCGCCGCCAGGCAGACGCTGAGCGAGCGCACCGCATCGCGCATGTGGCGGCCCAGATCCATGCCCTCGCGGATCGCCTTCAGCACGAAGGCCTGTTCACGGTCGCAAAGCTCCTGGTGGCCGGGCTCGCCCGCCATGTCGAGCAGCGTGTCGGCCCTCGCGAAGCGGCCATCCGGGCCGGTCTCGGCCGAATGCAGCTTTATCGTCGATGTCTTCGTATGCGAGTCGATATCGTCGGATTTGGCGTTCTGGTCCATGACGATGGAGACGCAGCCGGCCGGCGAGATGACGTCTTTCACGAAGAAGGCGGTTTCCGAGATCATCGGGCCCCAGCCCGCCTCGTACCAGCCGACGGAATCATCGTCGAACAGCACCTGCAGATGGCCGTAATTATACATGTCGTCGGCGATCTCGCCGGAGAGCCGCACGCCCATCCCCCTCACCTGCACCGGCTTCGCATCGGTGATCTGCAGCATCACGTCGAGATAATGCACGCCGCAATCGACGATCGGCGAGGTGGTCTTCATCAGCGATTTGTGCGTCTCCCATGTCGGGCCGCTCGATTGCTGGTTGAGGTTCATCCGGAAGACGTAGGGACCGCCGAGCTTGCGCGCCTCCTCGATCAGCCGCATCCATGACGGGTGATGGCGCAGGATATAGCCGATCACCAGCTTGCGGCCATGTTTCACCGCCGCCGCCACCACGCGCTCCGCATCGGCGACACTGGTCGCCAGCGGCTTCTCCACGAACACGTCCGCGCCGGCCTCCATGGCGGCAATTGCATAGTCCGCATGGCTGTCGGAATAGGTATTGATCGAGACGAGATCGGGCTTCAGCTCGGCCAGCGCCTGTTCGTAGGACGGATGGATCGTATAGGATGCAAGCTGCGGCGGCAGCTCGACCACCGAGCGGTTGACCAGCCCGACGATCTCGAAGCCGGGATTCTCATGATAGGCCAGCGCATGGCTCCGCCCCATATTGCCGAGCCCGGCCACGAGCACCCTTATCGGCCTGTCCGTCATTTCACTGCTCCTGCGGTGATGCCGCGGATCAACTGCCGCGAGAAAAGCATGTAGAGTACCAGCACCGGCACGATCGCCAGCGTCAGCGCCGCCAGAACCGCGTTCCAATTGGTCACGAACTGGCCGATGAACACCTGCGAGCCCAGCGTGATGGTCTTGGTGGCGTCGCTCGGCGCGAGGATCAGCGGAAACCACAGATCGTTCCAGATCGGGATCATGGTGAAGACCGCGACCGTCGCCATGGCGGGCCGCACCAGTGGCAGCACCAGGCGGAAGAAGATCGAATATTCCGACAGGCCGTCGATGCGCCCGGCATTCTTCAGATCGTCCGAGACCGTGCGCATGAACTCGTTGAGGATGAAGACGGCGAGCGGCAGCCCCTGCGCCGTATAGACCAGGATGAGCGCGGTCAGCGTATTGACGAGGCCGGTCGCCACCATGCCCTGCAGGATCGCCACGGTGCCGAGGCGGATGGGGATCATGATGCCGAGGGCGAGGTAGAGCCCCATCAGCGTATTGCCGCGAAAGCGGTATTCGGACAGCGCAAAGGCCGCCATGGCGCCGAACAGCAGCACGAAGAAGATCGAAACCGCGGTGACGATGAAGCTGTTCTGGAAATAGAGGGCGAAATCGCCCTGCTTGAGCACCGTCTCATAGCCGACGAGGCTGAAGGATTTCGGCATCGGCAGGCCGAGGGGATCGCGGAAGATCGCCGACCGGTCCTTGAACGAATTGATGACCGTGAGGAACACCGGGAACAGCGCGATCAGCGTATAGATGATGAGCGCGAGATGCACGAGGCCCATGCGGAACGGAGATGCGGTCGGTCTTGCCATGATGGTCCCCTCGCCCTCAGAACTGATACCGGCGCATGCGCCGCTGGATTGCAAACAGGTAGAGGCAGACGCCGGACAGGATGATGAGGAACATCACCGTCGCAATGGTCGCGCCCATCGACTTGTCGCCGATCTGCAGCTGGAAACCGAAGAACACGCGGTAGAGCAGCGTTCCGAGAATGTCCGTCGAACCATCCGGACCGGCAAGCGCGCCCTGCACCGTATAGACGAGGTCGAAGGCGTTGAAATTGCCGACGAAGGTCAGGATCGAGATGATGCCGATGGAAGGAAGGATCAGCGGCAGCTTGATCTTCCAGAACTGGCTCCAGCCGGTGATTCCGTCGCATTCCGCCGCTTCCAGCACCTCGTCGGGGATGTTCAGCATGGCGGCGTAGATGAGCATCATCGGTATGCCGACATATTGCCAGACCGAGATCAGCGAGACGGCGATCAGCGCGCTGCCGGGCTTGCCGAGCCATGGCGAGAACAGCGATTTGAGGCCGATAAGGTCGAGGAGGAAGGGCGAGACGCCCCAGATCGGCGACAGGATCAGCTTCCAGATGAAGCCGACGATGACGAATGACAGCAGCGTCGGCAGGAAAAGCGCCGTGCGGTAGAAGGCGGCGAAGCGCAGCTTCGGCACCGAGAGCAGCGCCGCAAGCGCCACGCCGATCGGGTTCTGCACCAGCATGTGGATGGCGAAGAACACGAAATTGTTCTTCAGCGCATTCCAGAAGCTCGCGGCCCAGCGCGGATCGCCGAAGAGAACGCCGAAATTGCCCAAGCCGACGAAAACGCTCTGCCCGTCCCTGACATTGAACAGCGACAGCCGCAGCGTCTCGATCAGCGGCAGGATCATCACGGCCGTGTAGATGAGGAGCGCAGGCGCGAGGAACACCAATATGTGCCAGCGCCGCGGACGCCTGTCGCCGCCGGCAATGGCCGATGATTGCTCGATAGTGCTCATGAACCCCAAATCCCAGTTTTGTTCCAGGCCGCGATTTCCCGGCATCTGCCCGATGTCAGGTGCCCGATGTCAGGCGCCCGATATCTGGCAAACGAGGGTGGGCAAGGCCGCACCCTCACGATTGGCGGCGCGTGGCGAGCCACGCGCCATCGGCTTACTTGGCGGGCTTGTACCAGCTGTCGAGTCCGTCCTGCAGCTTCTTCGCAGCCGCCTCCGGCGTATCGGTGCCGTTGATCACATTGGCGGATTCGACCCAGGTTTCGTTTTCGAGGTTCGGCGTGCCGCGCGACAGGATCTGGTAGGTGGACCGGATCGTCGGCTTGCACTTCTCGCGCCAGGAGACGAATTCCTGGGCCAGCGGGTCCTGCATCTTCACCGGCGTCGAGTTCAGGCTGAAGAAGCCCGGCAGCGCATTGGCGTAGATCTCGGCGAATTCGGGCGAGGCAACCCAGTCGAGGAACTTCTTCGCTTCCTCGGGATGCTTGCTCTTGGCGTTGAGGCCGGCGCCGATATCATTGTGGTCGGAGATGTAGCATTCATCGCCCGCCTTCTTCACCGGCGGCGGGAATGCGCCCATCTTGAACTGCACCTGCGTGTTGAACAGGCCGATCTCCCACGAACCGGCGGGATAGATCGCCGCGCGGCCGAGCGTGAACAGGTTCTGGCTGTCCGGGTAGGTCTGCGCCTCGAAGCCGTCGCCGAGATAGTCCTTCCACTTCAGAAGCACCTTGTAGGGCTCGACCCATTCCGGATCGGTGAGCTTGGCTTCGCCCTTGATCAGCTTGGCGCGGCCCTCTTCGCCCTTCCAGTAGGTAGGCCCGATATTCTGGTAGCCCATGGTGGCGGCTTCCCACAGGTCCTTCGTTCCCATGGCCATCGGGATGTAGGTGCCGTCGGCCTTGATCTTTTCCAGCGCGGCGAAGAATTCCTCTTCCGTGGCCGGAACCTTTATGCCCAGCTTTTCAAAGGCTTCCTGGTTATAGATGAATCCATGGATGACCGAGGCCATCGGCACGCAGAACGTGTCCTTGCCATCGTCCGTCGTCCAGGCCGCCTTGGCGACGTCGGAGAAGTTCTTCATGCCGGCAAGGTCGTTCAGGCTGGTCAGATTGCCGCGCTTGAACTGCTCCAGCGACTTGTCGAACGGCCGGCAGGTGATGATGTCGCCGGCGCTGCCCGCATCGAAGCGCGCGCCGAGAGCGGCGTCATATTCCGTCGGCGGCGTCGGCGCGAACTTGACCTTGATGCCGGGGTTCTTGGCCTCGAAGGCCGGGATGAGCTTTTCCTGCCAGATCGCAAGGTCGTCCGTGCGCCAGCTTTCGATGGTCAGGGTGGTCTCCTGGGCATTCGCCATTCCGGCGCCTGCCAGAATGCTGCTGGCCATCAGCAATGTCTTCAATGTCTTGCTTCCCATTTTAGTCTCCTGTTGCACCCTCAGCAGTGCCGTTGACGAGAGCCATGCTCCCTTTCAGTTCCGAAAGCGCCGGGCGAAGCCTCTGTTGATTGCTTTCGAGAATTCCTAATGCCGCATTGCCATTTTCCGCGCCGGCCGCCAGAAGCACCGCCGCCTTGACCGAGCCGCCGCTGGAATCGAGATGGCGGCGCGCCGCATCGAGATCGCAGCCGCTGATCGCCGCGACGATCCGCGCGGCGCGATCGCGCAATTTGATATTGTCGGCAATGAGATTGACCATATAGCCGTCATGCACATGGCCGAGCTCGACGGCCATCAGCGTGGACATGAGGTTCAGCGCCAGTTTCTGCGCCGTGCCCGCCCCCATCCGCGTCGATCCCGCCACGATCTCCGCCGGCGTTTCGAGCACGATCGCAACATCGGCGGCGTCGAGCAAAGGGACATTGCTGTTGTTGGCGATGCCGATGATCCTCGCGCCGCGCTGCCGCGCCTGCCCCATCGCGCCGAGCGCATAGGGGGTCGTGCCGCTGGCGGAAATGGCGATGAGGCAATCCTTCGGGCCTATATTCGCGCCGGCAATATCGCGCGAGGCCTGCTCGACATCGTCCTCGTAGCCGCCGGCGAGACGCTCCAGGCTGGCGAGACCGCCCGCCAGCAGAAGCACGATCCTGTCGGCCGCGATACCGTATGTGCCTGGAATTTCGAGTGCATCGGCCAGCGCCATCAGGCCGGAACTGCCCGCGGCCGCATAGACGAGACGCCCGCCATCGGCGAGCGTCCGGGCAGCCAGTTGAGCCGCACGGGCAATGGAAGGAAGCGCCGGGCGCACCGCTTCGGCCGCAGCGATCTGGGCATCGAGCAGCAGGCCAAGAACCTCGGCGGGCGACTTCTCGTCCAGCCCGACGGCCTTGTCGTTGCGTTGCTCTGTGCGGGTAAGCGCCACTGATTTCTCCTCGTTGGTGTAATTAATGCCAAAAAAATACCACTTGTCCAGCAAATCTTAAAATTTTCTGACCATGGCGCAGGCGTGCTGTAATTTACCCAATAAAATCAGCTAATTTGGCAAAAACGATCATTTACCGAAATTAACACTTGGCTATTGGTACTTTATTGGTATTCTAGGTGATGGAGGGCAATCGCGTGACTTATCTCCTGGGAATTGATGGCGGAGGCACTGGCTGCAGGGCGGCCGTGGCGGATATGGAAGGCCGCATTCTCGGCACGGGCCGCAGCGGCTCGGCCAATATCATGACCGATATGAACGTCGCCCGCACCAATATCATCGAGGCCACGACATTCGCGCTGCGGGATGCGGGACTGGATGCCGCTGAAATCTCCTCGCTCGACGCGGTTCTCGGCCTTGCCGGGGCCAATGTCGGCAGCAATGCCGCCGACTTGCGCGCGGTGCTGCCCTTCCGCAATGCCAGCGTCCATTCCGACGGTTTCATCGCCCTTCAGGGCGCCATCGGCGATCATGACGGCACGGTCGTCATCCTTGGCACAGGCTCGGCCTTCATTACCCGGGCCGGCGGCGAAGTGCGCTTTGCCGGCGGCTGGGGCTTCAAGGTCGGCGATCTTGGCGGCGGGGCACGGCTCGGCCGGGCGCTGCTTGAAGAGACGCTGCTCGCCCATGACGGGTTCCACCCCTCGTCCGACCTGACGGCAAAGGTCATGGCGCGGTTTGGCGGCGATCCCCACGCGATCGTGCAATTCGCCCATGCGGCGACGCCGAGCGATTTCGGCGCATTGGCGCCGATGATCTTCGACCACGCGGATAATGGCGATGCGGTCGCGGCGGGGCTGCTCGATGCGGCGGTTCGCCAGATCGAAGAAGGCCTCGCGACGGTCATGCAGCCGGGCGCGCACCGCCTGGCGCTGCTTGGCGGGCTGGGACCGCTCTACGAACCGCGGCTTTCGCCCGCCTATCGCGCGCGGCTGCACAAGCCGTTGAACGACGCCCTGACGGGGGCCGTGCAGCTGGCGGTGAAGCAATTTGCATTGGAGCGTATCCATGGCTGACGGACTGGTCTCGATACTGCCGTCGCTGAATGACGGCTCCACCATGGGCGGGCCGCTCTACGTGAAACTGCAGCGGCTGATCGAAAATGCCGTCCGCGACGGCTTGCTCAATCCCGGCGATGCCTTGCCGCCGGAGCGGGAACTCGCGGCCATGGCGGATATTTCGCGCGTCACGGTGCGCAAGGCCGTGCAGGGACTGGTGCAGGAGGGGCTGCTGGTCCAGCGCCACGGTTCCGGCACCTTCGTCGCGCCCCGTTCGGCCCGTGTCGAGCAGTCGCTGACGCACCTCACCTCCTTCACCGAGGACATGGCGCGGCGGGGCATGATCGTGCGCTCCACATGGCTCGATCGCGGCGTCTATGCGCCCTCGCCGGAAGAAATGGTGACGCTCGGGCTGAGTTCGGGGGAAAAGGTCGCCCGCATCAGCCGCCTGCGCGTCGCCAACGACACACCCATGGCAATCGAGCGGGCCGCGCTTTCGGTGCAGGTGCTGCCAAATCCCGAACTGGTCACGCTGTCGCTCTATGCGGTGCTGGCGGAGAGCGGCAATCGGCCGGCGCGCGCGATCCAGCGCATTTCCGCGGCAATCCTGCGGGAGAGCGACGCGAAGCTGCTGCAGGTGCCGGCGGGTTCTGCCAGTCTCAACATCGAGCGCATATCCTATCTGGAATCCGGCAGGGTGATCGAGTTCACGCGGTCGATCTACCGTGCCGACGCCTATGAATTCGTTGCCGAACTGAAACTCG
Source organism: Phyllobacterium sp. 0TCS1.6A (assembly GCF_026420825.1). NCBI lineage: Bacteria > Pseudomonadati > Pseudomonadota > Alphaproteobacteria > Hyphomicrobiales > Phyllobacteriaceae > Phyllobacterium > Phyllobacterium sp. 0TCS1.6A. The sequence goes on along the minus strand of NZ_JAPMAB010000001.1, from coordinate 181,507 downwards.
GCAGCTCGTCCGAAATATCAGGAGCAGTGCTTTGACCACCCTCATGCGCGAAGAAATTCTATCGATCCCGGATGTCGCGACCCGGTTTCTCGACCAGTCGCGCGGCATGCTGGCCTCGGTCGGAGCCGAACTGCGCAGGAAGAACGCGCCATTCATGGCCTCCATCGCCCGGGGTTCCTCGGACCACGCCGCCGCCTTTCTCAAATATGCCAGCGAATTGACGGCGGGCGTGCCGGTGGCATCGCTCGGCCCTTCGGTCGCCTCGATCTATGGCGTCAGCCTGAAGCTCGGCCAGGCCGCCACCCTGTCGATCTCGCAATCCGGCAAGAGCCCCGACATCGTCAGCATGACGCGGGCGGCGCGGCAGAGCGGCGCCCTGACCATCGCCATCACCAATGCGATCGATTCCGACCTTGCCCGCACCAGCGAATATCCGATCGACATATTGGCGGGGCCGGAGCGCAGCGTCGCGGCGACCAAATCCTTCGTCAGTTCCGCCATCGCCGGCCTCGCGCTGATCGCCCACTGGACGGAGAACGACGATCTGCTGGCCGCCATCGATGCGCTTCCGGCCGCCCTCGCCAAGGCGCTCGCCTGCGATTGGTCGCCCTTTGCCGCCGCCTTGAAGGACGAGGCCTCGCTTTTCGTCCTTGGTCGCGGTCCATCGCTGGCGATTTCCAACGAGATCGCGCTCAAATTCAAGGAAACCAGCGGCGTCCACGCCGAATCCTACAGTGCCGCGGAGGTGATGCACGGGCCGAAGGCCATCGTCGGCAAGGATTTCCCCATCCTCGTCCTCGCCTCGCGCGATGCCGCCGAAGCCTCGATCGCCGAGGCTGCGGACCGCCTGGCCGAACAGGGCGCGGCCGTGTTCATCACTTCGGACAAGGCCGCGTCGGCAAGGACGCTGCCTTTCGTGACGACCGCGCATCCCTTGACCGATCCCCTCGCCGCCCTTGTATCCTTCTATGCCTTCGTCGAAGCATTCGCGCGCAGCCGGGGCCATAATCCCGACCAGCCGCCCCATTTGCGAAAAGTGACCGAAACTCTATGAGCACGGAATTTGCCCTTGTCGGGGCCGAGATATTCGACGGCGATGAATGGCACTCCGATTGCGCGCTCGTCGTCGATGGCAGCACCATTGCCGGCATCGTTGCCGCCGGCTCGCTTCCGGCCGAAACGCGGCGCGTCGCGCTCCCGGGCGGCAGGCTCGTTCCCGGCTTCATCGACGTCCAGGTGAATGGCGGCGGCGGCGTCTTGCTGAATGACGGCCCCAGCGCCGAAATCATCGCCCGCATCTGCAGCGCGCATTTCGCCTTCGGCACCACGGCGCTCCTGCCGACGCTGATCACCGACACGCCCGCAATCACCGCCGCCGCCATTGCCGCCGCCAAGGCTGCGGCGCGCGACCGGGTGCCGGGCTTTGCCGGCCTCCACCTCGAAGGCCCGCATCTCTCCGTCAGCCACAAGGGAACGCACGATCCGCAGCTGATCCGGCCGATGGACGATGCCGATCTCGTCGCCATCATAGAGGCGGCGCAGGAGATACCCGTGCTGCTGACGACGCTTGCGCCCGAAACGGTGCCGGCGGAAAAGATCACCGCCATGGCCGATGCCGGCATCATCGTCAGCCTCGGCCATAGCGGCGCCAGCTTCGAGGTGGCGATGGCCGCATGCGACGCCGGCGCCAGCATGGTCACGCATCTGTTCAACGCCATGAGCCAGCTCGGCCACCGCAGCCCCGGCCTCGTCGGCGCCGCCCTGCAGTCCGGCGCGCTCTCGGCCGGATTGATCGCCGACGGCTTCCATGTCGACAAGGCGGCGATGTCGATCGCCCTGCGCGCCAAGCAGGGACCCGGCCGCATATTCCTGGTGACCGATGCGATGTCCACCATCGGCACCGACATCACCACGCTCACGCTCAATGGCCGCACGATCACCCGCGCCGGCGGACGGCTGACCCTGGCCGACGGCACGCTGGCCGGCGCCGATCTCGACATGATATCGGCGGTGCGCTTCGTCCACCGCGAGCTCGGCCTGCCGCTGGAAGAGGCGCTGCGCATGGCGTCGCTCTACCCGGCGCAGAGCATCCGCATCGATCATCATCGCGGCAGGATCGCCGCCGGCTATGCCGCCGACATCGTCCATCTCGGCGACGATCTCGATGTGAACCATGTCTGGGTCGGCGGCGATACGCACTACGCGCGTTGACGCGGGCCGCCGCTTGGCCGTAGTCTTGCCGCTCACCGAGAGAACCCGACAATGACCAAGGACGCCCTGATCGTCATCGACGTGCAGAATGATTTCTGCCCCGGTGGCGCGCTCGCCGTCGACGCCGGCGATGAAATCCTGCCGATCGTCAACAAGCTCATCCTTCGTTTCGACCGTGTCATCCTCACCCAGGACTGGCACCCGGCGCAGCATTCGAGCTTTGCGTCCTCGCATCCCGGAAGAGCGCCCTTCGACACGATCGCCATGCCCTATGGCGAGCAGACATTATGGCCCGACCACTGCGTCCAGGGCTCGGTCGGCGCCGAGTTCCATCCGGATCTGCACTGGACCAAGGCGCAGCTTGTCATCCGCAAGGGTTTCCGCCCGCACATCGACAGCTATTCGGCCTTTTTCGAGAACGATCGCCGGACGCCGACGGGGCTTGCGGGCTATCTGCGCGAACGGGGCATTACCCATGTCACCTTTGTCGGCCTCGCCACGGATTTCTGCGTGGCCTATTCGGCGCTCGACGCCGTCAGCCAGGGTTTCACCGCCGAGGTGCTGATGGATGCCTGCCGCGGCATCGACCTTGCCGGCTCCATGAAGATCATGACCGATCGCATGCTGAAGGCGGGCGTCACCCTGATCTGAAGCCCAATAAGTGAACAGCTGCGCATTTTTCCACAGGCCGGCCGTCCGAAAAAAGCCGGCGGACAGAAAACTGTTGTTTGTCTGTCACATAATAAGGATACTGACCGCAAGCGCACTGAAGATGACGCCTCACGAATGGGAGAAACAAATGCAGATTGACAGCCGCAAGATCAGCCTTGCACTAGGCTTTATCCTCGCCTCGTCCACTTCATCCTTTGCCGTCACCGAAGTCTCCTGGTGGCACGCCATGTCCGGCGCCAACAACGAGGTGGTGAACACGCTGGCCAAGGAATTCAACGAAAGCCAGAGCGAATACAAGGTAACGCCCGTATTCAAGGGCACCTATCCCGAAACGCTGAATGCCGGCATTGCGGCCTTCCGCGCCAAGCAGGCACCCGACATCATCCAGGTCTTCGATGCGGGCACGGGCGTCATGATGGGCGCCGAGGGCGCCATCAAGCCGGTCGCCGACATCCTGTCGATGGGCGATTCGAAGTTCGACAAGAGCCTCTATCTGCCGGGCATCGTCGCCTATTATTCGAAGCCGGACGGCACCATGCTGTCCTTCCCCTACAACAGCTCCTCGCCGATCCTTTATTACAACAAGGACATCTTCAAGAAGGCAGGTCTCGACGAGAACAACCCGCCGAAGACCTGGCCGGAAGTCTGGGAAGCGGCGAAGAAGATCAAGACCAGCGGCGCGGCCAATTGCGGCTATACCTCGACCTGGCTCACATGGATCCATACCGAGAATTTTGCCGCCTGGAACAACGTCTCCTTCGGCAGCAACGAGAACGGCATTGCCGGAACCGACGTCGAACTGAAGATCAACGCCCCGATCTTCGTCAAGCATTTCCAGGAACTGGCCGATCTCGCCAAGGACGGCACCTTCCGTTACGGCGGACGCACCTCGGAAGCCAAGCAGCTCTTCACCTCCGGTGAATGCGGCATCTTCACCGAATCCTCCGGCGGTCTGGGCGATGTCGTCAAGTCGGGCATCAATTACGGCACCGGGCAGCTGCCCTATGAGCCGGAAGCCCAGGGCGCACCGCAGAACACCACGCCCGGCGGCGCGAGCCTCTGGGTCTTCGCCGGAAAGTCCGACGAGCAGTACAAGGGCGTCGCCGCCTTCTTCGCCTTCCTGTCGAAGACCGAAATCCAGGCGCGCCTGCATCAGGTCTCGGGCTACCTCCCGGTTACGCTCGCAGCCTATGAAGAGACGAAGAAATCCGGCTTCTACGACAAGAACCCGGCGCGCGAGATCCCGATCAAGCAGATGATGGGCAAGGCACCGACCGAGAACTCCAAGGGCGTTCGCCTCGTCAATCTTCCGCAGGTCCGCGATATCGAGAACGAGGAGTTCGAGAACATGCTGGCCGGCAAGCAGACCGCCCAGCAGGCGCTCGACAATGCTGTAGAGCGCGGCAATGCCGCCATAAAGCAGGCCATCGGCCAGTAAGCATCGTTACAACGCAATCCGTCCGCGGAATTCCAGCGCGGACGGATCCCTCTTTGATAAAGCGAGATTATTCATGGCATCGTCCACCCGCGTGACGTTTCCGAATAAATTATTGCCCTATCTTCTCCTTGCCCCGCAGCTCGCGATCACCATCATCTTCTTCTATTGGCCTGCCTCGCAGGCCATCCAGCAATCGGTGCTGCGCGAGGACCCGTTCGGCCTGGCGACGCAATTCGTCGGCCTCGGCAATTTCAAGCGCGTCCTCAACGATCCGAACTACCTGAATTCCCTGCAGGTGACCGTGGTCTTTTCGGTGGCTACGGCGCTGATAGCGATGGCGCTCGCGCTTTTGCTCGCCGTCATGGCCGACAAGGTCGTGCGCGGCAAGGGCATCTACCGCACATTGCTCATCTGGCCCTACGCGGTGGCGCCGGCAATCGCCGGCATGCTGTGGCTCTTCCTGTTCAACCCCTCGATGGGCACCCTCGCCTATCTGATCCGCTCTACCGGCTATAATTGGGATCCGCTGCTGGACAGCGGCCAGGCCATGGTGCTGGTCGTCGCCGCGGCGGCGTGGAAGCAGATCAGCTACAATTTCCTGTTCTTCGTCGCCGGCCTCCAAAGCATCCCGAAATCGCTCATCGAAGCCGCCGCCATCGATGGCGCGGGCGAAAACAAGCGGTTCTGGACGATCATCTTTCCGCTGCTGGCGCCGACGACCTTCTTCCTGCTCGTCGTCAATACCGTCTACGCCTTCTTCGACACGTTCGGCATCATCCATGCCGTCACCGGAGGCGGCCCCGGCAAGGCGACGGAAACACTGGTCTACAAGGTCTACAATGACGGTTTCGTCAATCTCATTCTCGGCGACTCGGCGGCGCAATCGGTGATCCTCATGGTCATCGTCATTGCCCTGACGGCCATTCAGTTCCGCTATGTCGAGCGGAAAGTCCATTACGGCTAGGATGCGGACATGATCGAGAACAATCCCATAGGCCGCTTCATCGCCCATTTCATCCTGATCCTGGGCATAGTGATCGTCGCCTTTCCGATCTACTACACCTTCGTCGCTTCGACGCAGACCCTGCAGGAGGTGATGCGTCCGCCGCTGTCGCTCCTGCCCGGCGCCCATTTCTGGGAGAACTACAAGGCGGCGCTGTTCGGCGGCGTCGGGCGCATCGGCGGCGTCGGCGTCGACCGGCTGCTGTTCAATACGCTGGTGATGGCGCTTGGCATAGCGATCGGCAAGATCGTCATTTCCATCCTCTCGGCCTATGCGATCGTGTTCTTCCGCTTCCCCGGGCGCATGGTGTTCTTCTGGCTGATTTTCATCACATTGATGCTCCCCGTCGAGGTGCGCATCCTGCCGACCTACAAGATCATGGTCGATCTCGGCCTCATCGATACCTATACCGGGCTGATCCTCCCGCTCATGGCTTCGGCCACGGCGACCCTACTGTTCCGGCAATTCTTCATGACGATCCCCGGCGAACTGGTGGAAGCGGCGCGCGTCGATGGCGCCGGGCCCTGGCGCTTCTTCAAGGACATCCTGCTTCCCTTGTCGAAGACCAACATCGCCGCGCTCTTCGTCATCCTCTTCATCTATGGCTGGACGCAATATCTCTGGCCGCTGCTCATGACGAACCGCAACGACATGGCCACGATCGTGATCGGCCTGCGGAAAATGATCTCCTTCGCCGATGCCGATACCGAATGGCATCTGGTGATGGTCACCAGCATTCTTGCCATTGTCCCGCCCATTCTCGTTGTCGTCCTGATGCAACGCTGGTTCGTGCGCGGCTTGGTCGAAACGGAGAAGTGATTTATGGCAAGCGTAGAATTGACCGATGTCCGCAAGGTCTATGGCAGCTCGGTAGAAGCGGTCAAGGGCGTGAACATCGCCATCGAGGATGGCGCGCTCTGCGTGCTGGTCGGCCCCTCCGGCTGCGGTAAATCAACCTTGCTGCGCATGATCGCCGGGCTGGAATCGATCACCGGCGGCACCGTCCGGATCGACGACAGGACGGTCAACGACCTTGGACCCGCCGAGCGCGATATCGCCATGGTGTTCCAGAATTATGCGCTCTATCCGCATATGAAGGTCTATGACAACATGGCCTATGGCCTGCGCAATCGCGGCATGCCGAAGGACCAGATCGACAAGCGGGTGCGCGAGGCCGCCCAGACGCTGGAGCTGACGCATCTCCTCGATCGCCGCCCGCGCGAACTTTCCGGCGGCCAGCGCCAGCGCGTCGCCATGGGCCGCGCCATCGTCCGCAACCCGAAAGTGTTCCTCTTCGACGAGCCCCTGTCGAACCTCGACGCCAAGCTGCGCGGCCAGATGCGGGTGGAGATCAAGAACCTCCAGCGCCAGCTCGGGGTGACCAGCGTCTATGTTACGCATGACCAGCTCGAAGCCATGACGCTCGCCGATATCCTGGTGGTGATGAATGCCGGTGCCGTCGAGCAGATCGGGGCGCCGCTCGACATCTACGAGAAGCCCGCGAGCACCTTCGTCGCAAGTTTCATCGGCGCGCCGCCCATGAACCTCGTTCATGTGACCAGCGACGGCAACGGCCTCATTCTCAATGATGGAACCAAGATCGGCGCGACCGGGCTTGCCGTGCCCGGCGAGGGCGCGGTGATCGGGTTCCGGCCCGAAGATCTCGAGGTTGCCGCCGACGAGAAGTCGCATGCCGGCGGGCTCGTGCTGGAGCTGGGCATTCTCGGCGTCGAGCCTGTCGGCGCGGAAAGCTATGTCTATGGAATTGTCGGCGGCGAAAGGGTGGTCGTGCGCGTGGCGGGCCGTTCGGCGTCGCAGACCGGCGACAGCCTGCGGGTAATCATACCCCGGGAAAAGCTCCATCTTTTCGGCAAGGACGGCAAGCGCCTGAACGATTGAGCCGGAAGAACCATTTCTGGACAGGCATAAAAAAGGCCGGGACGAACCCGGCCTTTTTCGTGATGCTTACCAGCTCGGTACCGCGGCACCCTTGTACTTGTCGAGGATGAACTGCTTCACCGGATCGGAGTGATAGGCCTCGATCAGCGTCTTCACCCAGGGCTTGTCCTTGTCGGCGGTGCGAACGGCGATCAGATTGATGTAGGGAGCCTTCTCGCCTTCCTTGAGGATGGTGCCGTTCATCGGGTCGAGACCGGCTTCGAGCGCATAGTTGGTGTTGATCGCGGCTGCATCGACATCGTCGATCGAACGGGGCAGCTGCGCGGCGTCCAGTTCCACGAACTTGAAGTTCTTCGGGTTCTCGGTGACGTCATTGACCGTTACCTTGAGGCCCGCGCCTTCCTTCAGCTTGATCGCGCCCTTATCGGCGAGGATGAGCAGCGCCCGTCCGCCATTGGTCGGATCGTTGGGGATGGAAATCGTCGCGCCATCGGCCAGTTCGTCGAAGCTCTTCACCTTCTTCGAGTAGACGCCCATCGGGAAGTTCACCGTATAGGCGACATCGACGATATCGAACTTGCGGTCGGCGATCTGGTTGTCGAGATAGGGCTTGTGCTGGAACGAGTTGGCGTCGAGCTCGCCATCGTTCAGCGCCTGGTTCGGAACCACATAGTCGGAGAATTCGAGGATTTCGATGTCCAGGCCCTTCGGCTTGGCCACTTCCTTCACCTTCTCCAGGATCTGGGCATGTTCGCCCGGCGTCGCGCCGATCTTGATCGTTTCGGCCAGTGCGCCGGTCGCGCCCAGGACCGCTGCCAGTGCGGCCACACCGAGAATTGTCTTCAACATCTCATACTCCTGTTGTGTTTCTTGATTATCTGGGACGGTTTCGCTTGTCGAACTGCCGGGCGAGACGGTCGCCGGCGCTCTGGACAAGCTGAACGAGCACGATGAGGACGACGACGACGACAGCCATCACATCCGGCATGAAGCGCTGGTAGCCGTAGCGGATGCCGAGATCGCCGAGCCCGCCGCCGCCGACCGCGCCGACCATGGCCGAATAGCCGATGAGGCTGACGATCGTCAGTGTCAGCGCCGCGGCGATACCCGGGCGGGCCTCGGCCAGCAGCACCTTGAAGACGATCTGCATGGGGCTCGCGCCCATCGCCCGCGCCGCCTCCGAAAGGCCGGAATCGACCTCGCGAATGGACGTCTCGACAAGGCGCGCGATGAAGGGAACGGTGGCGAGCGTCAGTGGAACGATGGCGGCATTGGTGCCGATGGACGTTCCGGCGATCAGCCGCGTGAACGGGATTATCGCGACGACGAGGATGATGAAGGGCGTCGAGCGCGTGGCGTTGACGATGAGGCCGAGCACCCTGTTGGTGCGCGGCGCCGGAAACAGCTCGCCCTTCTCGCTGGTCGCGAGGAAGACGCCGAGCGGAATGCCGAACAGCGAGCCGACGAGGCCGGCGACCGCGACCATGTACAGCGTCTGGCCGGTCGCCCTGATGATGAGATAGATGATGTCAGCGGACATAACCGAGCACCTCCGATGCGAGACCATGCTCCAGCAGGAAGGCGCGCGCTTCCCGCAGTTTTTCTGCGTCGGCCAGCAGCGACACGACGAGCAGGCCGAACGGGCGCCCCGCGATCTCGTCCACGGCGCCGGCCATGATGTTGACTTCTATGCCAAGCTCGCTGCCGAGGCGCGCCAGCATCGGCTCGGTCGCATTCTCGCCCTTGAAGATGACGCGGATGATGGCGCGCGCGCCCGGCGCCGCCTCTTCGCTCATGCGGCTGGTCAGGAACTCCGGTAGATGCATCCCCGAAAGCCCGCTCAGAAGCGCGCGTGTCGTCGGATGTTCATGCGCCGTGAACACGTCGAATGTCGAGCCCTGCTCGACGATGCGCCCGCCATCGATGACGGCGACATGGTGCGCGATCGTCTTGATGACTTCCATCTCGTGGGTGATGAGGAGGACGGTAAGCCCGAGTTCCCTGTTGATCTGGTGCAGCAGCGCCAGGATCGACCGCGTGGTCTCGGGGTCGAGCGCCGAGGTCGCCTCGTCGGACAGCAGCAGCTTCGGCTCGGTGGCGAGCGCCCGCGCAATGCCGACCCGCTGCTTCTGGCCGCCGGAAAGTTCGGACGGATAGCGGTCGCGCTTGTCCGAGAGCCCGACGAGTTCGAGCAGCGGCGAGACGCGGCTTTCGATCGCACGACGGTCGAGCCCGGCAATCTCGAGCGGCAGCGCTATATTGTCGAATGCGGTACGCGACGAGAGCAGGTTGAAATGCTGGAAGATCATGCCGATCTCGCGGCGGACGGAGCGCAGGCTCTTCTCGTCCATGGCCGAAATGTCGGTTCCGTCCACATGGACCTGCCCGCTGCTCGGCTTCTCGAGGCCGTTGACCAGCCGGATCAGCGTCGACTTGCCGGCGCCGGAGCGGCCGATGATGCCCGTTACCGAGCCGCGGGGAACGGTGAGATCGATCCCGTCCAGCGCCACCACTTCCGCACTCGTCCTGCCGGCTGAAAACCGCTTCGAAACCTGGCGGAATTCCACCATGGGCGCGGCATCCCGCTGCGGGTCCCGGGCAACCGCCTGCGCCTTCGTCTTTATCGCCATCATATTCATCTGCGGCACGCACCCGGCCGCCCTATTGCCAATTTTCGACCGTCTATATAGGCGATCGACGATTTGCGATAGGCTTTGGTAAAAGTGTTGAACATTTAGGCTCGGTGATTGGTGGCGGGAAATCCTGCCACCAACATAGATGAGCGCCCTGCGGCCCAACAAGCAGCCGGTTTCATATTGTGGTCATATGCCGGAATCTTATTCTAAAAGAACCGTACTAACAGGTTGCAAAAACTGCATCTTTGCAGACGCTATGCCGCGCGGTAGCGATCCAGCCAATGCGCATAGGGCGCGGGCAGCACCCATGACGGGCGATCGACGCCGAGTTCCCGCGCCGCGCGGTAGGGCCAGTGCGGGTCGTTGAGCAGCGGCCGCGCCAGCATCACGAGATCGACCATGCCATCGGCCACCAGCTTCTCAGCCTCTTGCGGCGTGCTGACATACCAGGAGGTGGAGGCCGGCAATCCCGCTTCCTGCCGCACCCGCCCGGCGACTGGACCGAGGAACGCGGGACCCCAGGGGATATTCGCGGCATCGGTCGAGAATCCCATGCTGACATCGATGAAGTCGAGCCCCTCCTGCTTGAGGATGCGCACCAGTTCTACGGCCTCGGCCAGCGTTTCCTCGTCATGCCCGTCGAATTCGATCACGCCGAGCCGCATGGCCAGCGGCAGCTCCTGCGGCCAGACGGCGCGAACCGCACGGAACGTCTCGAGCAGGAAACGGCGGCGATTCTCGACACTGCCGCCATATTCGTCGGTGCGCTGGTTGGCGTGCCGGGAAAGGAAGCTCTGGGCGAGATAGCCATGGGCAAAATGCAGTTCCAGCCATTTGAAACCCGCAGCCAGGGCCCGGCGCGCGCTGTCCACGAATGCCTGCTTTACCCGGTCGATGTCGGCCCTGGTCATCGCCGCGGGCACCTTGGAAAGACCGCCGCCGTGGGCAATCGCCGATGGTGCTATCGTCGCCCATCCGCGCGGATCGCCTTCGGCAATGTGGTCGTCGCCTTCCCAGGGCCGGTTGGCGCTGGCCTTGCGCCCGGCATGGCCGATCTGGATGCCCGCCACCGCGCCCGCATCCTCGATCAGCTCCACCGCCGAGCGCAGGCCCGGGATCTGCTCGTCCTTCCACAGGCCAAGGCAGGCGGGCGTGATCCGCCCCTCGGGCGATACCGCCGTGGCCTCGACCACGACCAATTCCGCGCCGCCACGGGCAAGGCCGCCGAGATGCACGAGATGCCAATTGTTCACCAGCCCGTCTTCGGCGGAATATTGGCACATGGGCGATGCCGCGATCCTGTTCCGCAGCGTCACATTCTTCAGGGTGAATGGCTCGAAAAGTGCCGCCATCAGTTTCGTCTCCTTGGCATTGTCAATCATTTATTTGATAGTTCGATAATTTTCGAACAATAGCAATACACGATCATTTGTGCTAGAATCAAGGCCATGAGACAGTTTCGCCACCCCGCCCCAAGCGAGATCCAGCTGGAATCCGTCCTCTATGCGCTGAGCGATCCCATGCGCCTGTCGATCGTCCGGCAATTGGCCCGGGAAGGCGAAGCCACCTGCGCCGCGCTGGACGGTGGCCGGCCGAAGTCGAGCATGTCGCATCACTTCCGCATCCTGCGCGAAGCCGGCATCATCAAGACCCGCAATTCGGGCACGTCGCACATGAACGAACTGCGCCGGCAGGACCTGGAGAATGTGTTCCCCGGCCTGCTCTCGATCGTGCTGAAAGCACCCGAGACAGAGGTGACGCGCTGACAATGTACAAGTAGAGTTGTACTGGCGGCCGATGACACGCTTCCGGCCCCCAATACTTCCGGATTCATATTGATAATGGTTACCCGGAAGTTGATGAGATAATTATATTTTTATCTGTTGAAGATATCTGCCGCACCAATTCATGCGAGCTCGTCCGATATCGTTGAAGTGCCTCCCCTTCGGGGGCAAGGACATTGGTAACTATCAGGAAAAATGATAAGTATTTTAACCAATGCCGAACAAAATCACTCTAGCATGAATACAAGTACACACACTGCCTGAGGCCCGCGCGTGCGATTGTCCAAATTCATCAGCGTTGACGCCATCCGATCCCTGTTCGGAATGCGGGGAACCATAAACCCCACTGTGAAGCGTCGCGTCTACGCCGAGCAGATGGATGTCGCGCTGCGGCTTGCGCCGTTCACGGTTCTGGTCGCCATGTGCGTCGTGTTCGTGGTCACTTACGTATTCTGGGATTTCGGCCCGAAGCTCTATCTCGGCGGCGTCGCCATCACTGCGGCCCTGTTGACGGCGGTTTCGCTTTTCGCCTGCTGGCAATGGTACGAACTGCCCAAGGTCAAGGAACTCGGCTTCGACGCCATCCGCTACCTGATCATCATGTCGGCGCTCTACGGCATTTGTCTCGCCAGCATACCGCTGATGCTGTTTCTCGATGCCGACGCCTACCACCGGCTGCTCATCGCCTGTACCGCCGCCGGCCTGATGGCTACCGGCATCGGTATCGCCGTGGTGCCGCTGGCGGCGATCGCCTATTCCGGCACCATCATCACCGGCTCGTTCTTCGCGCTGGCGGCGACGGGCGAGGACTTTTTTCTTTTCATCGCCGTCCTTCTGGCCTTCTACGCGCTCTTCATCCTCTTCACCATCGTGCACATGAGCAATCTCATCGTCATGCGCACGCTCGACCAGATCAAGGTCGAGCAGCAGAAGGAGGTCATCAGCCTGCTTCTTTATGATTTCGAGGAGAATGCCAGCGACTGGATCTGGGAAACCGATGCGGATCTGCGGCTGCAGCACACCTCGCCCCGCCTGGCGCAGATCGCCGCCAAGACCACGCGCGAATTGCAGGGCATGCCTTTCGCACAGCTCTTCAAGATCGACCAGGCGCATCCGGAAGCGGCCGTCAAGGTCGGTTCCATGTGGCAGGCGATCGAAAATCGCCTGACGTTCCGCAATCATATCCTGCCCATCAACATCAAGGGCGAGACGCGCTGGTGGTCGCTGACCGGCAAGCCGATCTTCGACAATGCCAGCATGTTCATCGGCTATCGCGGCGTCGGCTCCGATGTCACCGCCGCCAAGCAGTCCGAGGACCAGCTTTCCTATCTCGCGCGCTATGACGTGCTGACCGACCTGCCCAACCGCACATTGTTCAGCGACCAGCTGCAGCAGGCGACCAGGGACCTCGACGCCGGCCTCTCCTCCTTCGCCGTATTCTGCATCGACCTCGACGAATTCAAGACCGTGAACGACAGTTTCGGCCATGGCATTGGCGACCAGCTGCTGCGGCAGGCGGCCGAACGGCTGCGCAACTCCTCGCCCGCCAGCTACACCGTCGCCCGCCTGTCCGGCGACGAATTCGCCATTCTCGCCCGCGGCGCCGATCACGCCGCGGCAACCGAACTCGCCCAGCAACTGGTCCAGAACATCTCGCAGCCGTTCTGGATCGACGGTATCCAGATCAATATCCAGCTCAGCATCGGCATAGCGATCGCTCCGACCGACAGTGTCAACGACATCATGCGCTGCGCCGATCTTGCGCTCTACCGCACGAAGAACGAGGGGCGGAACAGCTTCCGCTTCTACGAGGTGGAGATGGATGCGCGCATCGAGGCCAAGCGCGCGCTGGCAATGGACCTGCGCGGCGCCCTCGCCCGTAACGAATTCATCCTGCATTTCCAGCCCATCGTATCGGCGCAGACGCTCAAGACCGTGAGTTTCGAGACCCTGCTGCGCTGGAAGCATCCGGTGCATGGCTTCATCTCGCCGACGATCTTCATCCCGATTGCCGAGGAAACCGGCAATATCATGCCTCTCGGCGAATGGATCATCCAGGAAGCCTGCCGCATCGCCGCCTCCTGGCCGCAGGATGTCCATGTGGCGATCAACATCTCCGCCATCCAGTTCCGCCATTCGGATCTCGCGTCGATCGTCCGCGACGCCCTGAACAAGAACGATCTGAAGCCGAGCCGGCTCGAACTGGAAATCACCGAATCGGTGTTCCTCGAGGCCAATGTCGCCGCAATATCGCTGCTGCGGCAGTTCCGCGCCATGGGCGTCAGCATCGCGCTCGACGATTTCGGCACCGGCTATTCGAGCTTGAGCTATCTGCGCAAGATGCCGTTCGACAAGATCAAGATCGATCAGTCCTTCGTCCGCGACCTGCCGCACAATCGCGGCAGCCTGGCGATCATCCGCGCCGTCATGGGTCTCGGCGCGAGCATGGGCATGACCATCACCGCCGAGGGCGTCGAGACGCGCGAGCAGCTGGCCTGCCTCCAGAAGGAGGGCTGCGACCAGGTGCAGGGCTTCCTTTTCAGCCCCGCCGAACCGATGGAGAAGACCTTCGATCTTCTGTCCTTCGACCGGGAGCGCTACCAGGTCGCCAGCTGATCAGATCTGGCGCTTCGCCTGTTCCAGGTTCTGCGGGCGGTAGCTTGGCGACAGCCGCGAATCCTTGGGCCAATAGGCAAGGAAGCCCTTGATCACCTCGCCCGGAATATCGAGCGGCGCATAGCTGTCCCTGTCGACGAACATCAGCGACTGCTCGCCATGGCCGAGAAGCCCCTGCGAGGCGCTGTGGATCTCATGGGCGAGCGTGACGAATTTGCGGTTATGGCGGGCAATCTTGATGCGCACGCTGACCTGCTCGAATTCCTTCGATTCCCGGCGATAATCATGGGTGAAGGAGCGCGTGAGAATGTAGAAACGCGTGGTGGCCAGGTCGAAATCCGGCATGCACACATTGAAGAACAGTTCGCGCGCCTTGCCGACCCAGCGCACATAATTGGCGAAATAGACATTGCCGACCGAATTCGTATCGTCATAGGTCGGGATGAGCTGCATCACGAACCACTCGCCGTCGAAACCGTGCGAGGGCGAGATTTCCTCCAGGCCGTCGGCGGCGGCGATCGGCGACGGCGTCATCATCCGCACCGGCTGATCGACGATTTCCACCGGGACCGCCCTGGGTTTCGGGCCGATCAGCTCGATGATCACCGGCAGCGCGCCGATAAGGCCGATGAATGGCGAAATGAACAGGAAGCCCGGCACCGGCTGCACATAGCCGAGCACGAAAATCAGCGACGAGCCGCAGCCGATCATGAAGCTCAGCACCGGATCGAATTTCGGCTTGGCCCCGAGGGATTCGCAAACGAGGTTGGCCGACGCGCTGACGAACAGCGTCGCGAAGGGCATCATGAAATACATCAGCGAGAAATTCGCCGGCACCGCGACAAAGGCCACCCAGGTGGCGCCGATAAGCAGCCAGAGCGGCGAGGAAGCGATGTTGTCGGGGATGAGCGCCAGCAACGGGCTGTTGCTGCGCATGTTCTTGCCCTTGAGGAACCAGGCGGTGGCGCAATAGAAACTGTCTACCGTCGAGGCGAGCGCGATGACCGTCCAGATGACGAAGGCGACCACCAGCCGGGATTGGCCATTCTCGGCCGCAAGGACGGCCGCCGCCGATACGGCGCCCTGGGCGCTTGGCAGGCCGTCGATCGAAAGCACGCTGCCGATGGGCCCGATCGCCGAGGCCGTCAGCGCGTTGAGCAGGAGGAAGCCGAAGAAGATCAGCGCGCCGGCGCCGTAGGCGACGCCGACATTGCCGCCTTCCCGCTTGATCTGCGCCGCCCTCTGCCAGTGCTGGATATCGAGCCATGGCCCGAGCAGGAAGCCGATCAGCGTCGGCATGATCAGCCCGTAGAAGCGCGCATCGAAGCTCTGCAGCGGCACGCCCGGGTAGTCCGAGGTTGCACTCAGGCCGGCAAGCAGGACGATGGCCGCCGCGACCCCGATGATCGTATAGGCGATGTGGAGCAGCTTGAGCTGGCCGAGCGACAGGGCGTGGCCGACCGCGCAGGCGAAGAGCAGGAGAAGCGCGACGCCAAGCCCGGCGCCCTCGCCGACGATCGGTTGCCACAGATAGGCGACGAAGCCGAAGATCGTGACGATGAGCGCCGCCATCTGGAACAGCAGGAAGACGCCCGCATAGGGCCCCTCGATCGTTTTCATGATCTGGTCGGGCGAACGCGCGCTCCTGCCGAGAATATAGCCGAACAGCCACAGCCCGGCGACATTGGCGATGGCGAAGCCGAAGAAGCCCAGCCAGCCATAGGTCAACGTCACATGGAACGAATAAAAGAAGCCCAGCCCCCACAACCAGGACAATCCTATCGTCGGCGCCCAGACCAAATCTCGCACGAACTTCATCATGACCCAGTTTTTTCAGATCTCGGTGACCCACACACCGTACTTTAGTCGATGTTATTTGCCGTGATAAGTCAATGATCGAGACGGACGCTGGACGGTCGCAAACGATATTTTTTCGGTCATGGAAATAAATGCGCTCACATCCCCCTCATGCCGGGCGACGGGGCTTCGGACGGGGCGGGGGTTTGATTGCAGGGCGGTCGCCGTCAAAGCCCGGCGATGGCGCGCAGGTCGCCCACCGCACCATGGGCGGCGGCGAGCACCGGCGCTCCCTTGGTCAGTCCGGCGGCGACGGGGAAAGGATGATGCCAACCGCCGGCCTCCTTCA
Source organism: Phyllobacterium sp. 0TCS1.6A (assembly GCF_026420825.1). Lineage (NCBI taxonomy): Bacteria > Pseudomonadati > Pseudomonadota > Alphaproteobacteria > Hyphomicrobiales > Phyllobacteriaceae > Phyllobacterium > Phyllobacterium sp. 0TCS1.6A. The sequence goes on along the minus strand of NZ_JAPMAB010000001.1, from coordinate 165,102 downwards.
CCAGGCAATAGCCGGCCATGCAGTCCCAGGCGTGCATATAAGGCTCGTAATAGCCGACGAGACGCCCCGCCGCCACATAGGCCAGCATCAGCGCGCCGGAGCCGTTGCGGATGAAATTGCCGCCGGCGCCGAGCAGTTTCTCGACGATCGCCGCCACCGCCGCCGGGGTGACGTGATGGTTCGCGCCGATGCCGGTAACCGCATTGCGGATCGTGCGGCTATCGTCGAGCTTGAGCGCTTTGCCGTTGAGCGTTGCGCCCATGCCGTCGGCGGCGGCGTAAAGCTCGTCATTGCAGGGTGCATGGATGACGCCTATGACGATCTCGTCGCCACGCAGCGCGGCGATCGATATGCACCAGCTTGGCATTCCATTGACGAAGGGGCTGGTGCCGTCGATGGGGTCGACCACCCAGGTGAATTCGGACGTCCCGGCACTGGCGCCATATTCCTCGCCAAGGACCGCATCGTCGGGAAACGCAGCCGCTATGCGCTTGCGGATGAGTTCCTCCACCTCGCGATCGGCGATCGACACCACATCCTGCGGATCGGCCTTCATCTCGACGACGAGTTGTTCCCTCGCCTCGAAATAGGAAAGCGCGGCCGCACCTGCCTCCCTGGCCATTTCCTGCGCCAGAGCAAAACGATCCTGTAACTGGGCGGCATGCGATGTCATGGGTGTTCCTTCGATGAACTTCAGTTTGTGATGAGTGCGATGCCGCGATCGAGGAAGCCGATACTGACTTCCGTCGTGGGCGCGAGGTTGCTGTCGGCGGCGGGATCGACGACGAACAGCGTGCCCGCTTCCGTCTCGACCTCATATTCCACATGGTCGCCAAGATAGGCGGCATATTTGATCGTTCCGCGCAGCGCGCCGTTCAGCGACGGATCAAGCGTGATCGCGTTCGGGCGGACCGCGATCTGCGCCGGCCCGGGCGCCACGCCCCTGCCCGGCACGGAATGTTCGAGCCCGCCGACGCGGATGATGGCGCGGCCTGCCTCGCTCCGCACGACTTCGCACGCCATCACATTGGCCTCGCCGATGAAATCCGCGATGAAGGACGAAGCTGGCATGTCGTAGAGTTCGCGCGGCGATCCCTGCTGGGCAATGCGCCCTTCCTGCATGACGACGATCCGGTCGGAAACCGCAAGCGCTTCCTCCTGGTCATGGGTGACATAGACGGCGGTGAAGCCGAGCCGCTGCTGGAGCTCGCGGATCTCGGTGCGCACGCGGCGGCGCAGGCGTGCATCGAGATTGGACAGCGGCTCGTCCAGAAGCAGGACCTGTGGCTCCAGCACCAGCGCGCGCGCCACCGCCACCCGCTGCTGCTGGCCGCCGGAAAGCTCTGCCGGCAGGCGTGAGCCGAAGCCGGCGAGACCGACCTGGTTCAGCCCTTCCTCGGCGCGCTCCCGCGCCTGTTTCTTGCCCATATTGGATGAATCGAGGCCATAGGCGACATTCTCCAGCACGCTCATATGCGGAAACAGCGCATAGGACTGGAACACCATCGAAACGTCGCGCTCATTGGCGGGAAGCATGGTGACATCCCTGCCGCCGATCGAGATCCGGCCTGATGTCGGATGCTCCAGCCCGGCGAGCATGCGCAGCGTCGTCGTCTTGCCGCAGCCCGATGGACCGAGCAGCGTCACCAATGTCCCGGGCTCGATCGACAGCGTCAGATCATGTATCGCGGTGAAGCTGCCGAACTCTTTGCGCACATTGGAGAAAACCACCGAACCTTGAAGATTTGCCGTCATTCCCTTGCCTTTTCTGCCGACGCGACGGCCGGTGCGAACTGCTGCGCTATGCGGTTCTCCCGCCGCAGCCGTCTTTCGCCGACCAGCAACTGGAAACCGCCGATGATGATGATCATCACGATGATCAGGGTGGAGGAATAGGCGACCGCGACGCCGTATTGCCCGTTTTCGACGAGGCCGACAATATAGGCGGTCGCCATGTTGTACTCCGCGCTGACGAGGAAGATCACGGCGCTGATCGACGTGATCGCCCGCACGAAGGAATAGACCAGCGCGGCGACGATGGCCGGGCGCAGCAGCGGCAGGATCACCTTGCGGATCGTGCGGAAGCTCGTCGCCCGCAGCGTCAGCGACGCCTCGTCCAGGCTCTTGTCGAGCTGGCTCATGGCCGCCACGCCTCCCCTGACGCCCACCGGCATGTTGCGGAAGACGAAACATGCGATGAGGATGAGCGCCGTGCCGGTCATTTCCAGCGGCGGCAGATTGAATGCCATCACATAGCTGATGCCGATGACGGTTCCCGGGATGGCAAAGCTCATCATCAGCGCGAATTCGAAGACATTGCGCCCGACAAAACGCTGGCGGACGATGAGATAGGCGGTCAGCAGCCCGACTATCGCCGTAAGCGGTGCGCTGATGAGGGCGATTTCCATCGTCGTCCAGAAGGAATTCCAGGCGACGCCGGTCCAGGCAATGGCCCCGTCGGCGAAGGAGAAGGAGAATGCGCGCCGGTAGTGTTCGAATGTCAGGCTGTTGTCGAGGCCCCAGGTTTTGACGAACCCGCCGAAGAATATCATGCCATAGATGACCAGCGTGAAGCCGATCCATGGCAGCACGATCGCATGGATCGCAATGGACAGGGCGCGCGGCAGCGCGATGTGGGCGCCGGAATCGCCCTTGCCCGTCACCGTCGCAAAGCTCTTTCCGGCGAGCCAGAACCGCTGGGCCAGGAAGGCCGAAAGGGTAAAGACGAGCAGGATGATGGCGAGGACCGCCGCCCGCGAAGGATCGGTCTGCGAGCCGACCACCGCGAAGAATATCTCGGTCGAAAGCACGCCATGGCTGCCGCCCAGCACCAGCGGATTGCCGAAGTCGGCCATGCTTTCGATGAAGCCGATGAGAAACGCATTGGCAAGGCCGGGCTCCATCAGCGGCAGCGATACCCGCCAGAAGGTGCGCCAGCGATCGGCCCGCAATGTCTGCGACGCCTCCTCCATCGATGGGCTGACGCCTTCGACCACGCCGATGAGGACGAGGAACGAGATCGGGGTGAAGGACAGCACCTGGGCGATCCAGATGCCCGTCAGGCCGTAGAGCCAGCGACCGGGCTCGATGCCGAACAGGCTGGAAAGCTCCTGTGTCACCACCCCCGCCCGTCCGAAGAGGAGAATGAGGGCAAGGCCGATGACGAAAGGCGGCGTGATGATCGGCAGGATGGTCAGGAGCCGCAGCGCCTTCTTGAACGGAAAGCGCGTCCGCGTGGCGATCAGCGCGAAGCAGAGGCCGAGGAATGTCGAGCCTGACGCGGTGACCACCGCGAGGAAAAGCGTGCGCCAGGCCACGCCGCAGCGATTGCCGCCGGCAAGGCAGTCGAGGCTCCAGATCGACGGATCCTGGATATTGCGGGTGAAGCCGGAAGGATCGAACGAGCCGTCGAAAGTCTGGAACGCGCCGACAAGCATGCTTCCGACCGGGTAGAACACGAAGATCGAGACGAGGAAGACCAGCAGCGCGATCGAGGCGATGACGAAGGCGTCGCCGCGCAACACGCCGCGCTCGGCGAGGCCGAAGGACAGCATCAGCGTGAAACTGATGGCCGTCAGCGCCGCGCCCGCCCCCATGGATGGCTGGCCGTCGGCAAGCGGGCCGAACAGCGTTTCGCTGATGGTCCAGCTCCAGCCGGTGAAACCGACCGCGAGCCCCTGCAGGACGAGGAACAACACGCCGGCGACGCCCGCGCCGACAAGCAGCCGCGAGCGCGCCGGGGAAACCGCCAGAAACCTTGCACAGGCGCCGATGGCGAAGATCGCGGCAATGACCGCGAGGGTCCAGCGATGGTGGGCAAGGATCTGGACGATGGCCGGGGCCTCGCCCGCGCCGCCGGGAAAACCGCCGAGCCAGTCAAGGCCGAAGAAGCCGCTTTCGATGCGGTACCATGGCAAGGCCACGAGCCCGGCAAGCCCGATGCCGAGCGCTATGTTCAATCTTCGGTCGCTTCGTTCCATTCAATCCGCCGATCGGCTCGAATTGCCACATGCCCGGCGGTCATCGCCGGGCACGGTCCAGGGTGCAGGCGCTAATTGGCGCTCGCGCCGATCTCCCGGTCCCAGCGCTCCAGCAATTGCTTGCGCTTGGCCGGATCGCCAAAGGTCTTGAAGTCGTAATCGATCAGCTTGATATCCTCGAACTTCGGTGCTTCCGGCGGCACGGTCGCGGATTTGTTGGATGGCAGCTGGAAGGATTTCGCCTCCTTCATGTGCGATTGGGCCTCGGCGGAAAGCGCCCAGTCGTACCATTGCCTGGCTTCGTCGAGATTGCGCGCGCCCTTGATGATCGACATCGAGCCGATCTCGTAGCCGGTGCCCTCGCAGGGCGCCACGGCCTTGACCGGGAAGCCTTCGGCGATCTGCGACACCGCATCATGCATGAAGACGATGCCGAGCGCCGTTTCACCGCGCGCCGCCGCCTTGACCGGAGCCGAGCCCGACTTGGTATATTGCGAGATATTGCCGTTGAGCTGCTTCAGATAGTCGAACGCCTTGTCCTCGCCCATGATCTGCACCAGCGAAGCGAGCGCGGTATAGGCGGTGCCGGAGGAATTCGGGTTGGCCATCTGGATCTCGCCCTTGAAGGACGGATCGGTAAGGTCCGACCAGCATTTGGCCTCCTTGAGCCCCTTCTGCTTGACGATATCCGTATTATAGCCCCAGCCGAGCGCGCCGGCATAGACGCCGACCGTCTTGTAGCCCGAACTCTCGGCCTGCTTCTTCGCCCAATCCTGCAACTGGTCGAGGAGCGGCGACTTGTATTCCTGCGTCAATCCCTCGGCGGCGGCCTGAAGATGCGGATCGCCGGTCCCGGCCCACCAGATGTCCGTTTTCGGATTGCGCGCCTCCGCCCTGACCTTCGCATAGGTCTCGCCGGAAGAAAGGCGGACCATGTTCACCTTTATGCCCTTTTCCTTCTCGAAGTTGGTCTTCATCAATTCGCAGATGACGACATCCGCCGAGCAGATGAGATTGAGATTGCCCGCCGCCCGTACCTCCGTCGGCATCAATTGGATTCCGACCGCCAGCGCAGCGCCAAATGCCACTATCGTACGCATGATTCTCCTCCCTGATTGGCGGCGCCTCCCTGCCGCAGGTCCATTTTTGCAAACCTGTGCAAAAGTTTCATATGCGCATCAAACTTGTCAAGCGGAACCGGCGGGCGCCGCTGTTTCCGAGCGGGAAAACGCCGCCGCCGCAACCTGCCGCCAGCCTCGCATGGCGCCGCGATGCTTTACAAGGCAGGCGGCGGGCGATATTCCCGCTAGGATGACAACCGCACCATCATGTGCGGCCAACAAGGCTGTCGGATGTCCGCGACCAAGAACATAGAAAAACCGCAGGTACTGCCCCGGGGCGCGCTGGGCATGACGCTGCTGGTGCTGGCTTCGACGATCATCTCCTTCGTCATCATGATGGGCGTCACCGGGATATCGCCGACGAAGCAGACGACGCAGATCATCATCGCGGCCAATGCCGTATCGATCCTGATCCTCATCTATCTTTCCTATGCGACGCTGCGCAAGCTGATCCTCTTCAAGAGCAAGGAGAAGCACCGCGACCTGCACACGAGCATCACGATAATCTTCGCGCTCATCGCGTCGATCCCTTCGATCATCGTCGCGTGCTTTTCGCTGATCGTCCTCGACAACCGCCTGAATTCCTGGATCAATCCGGAAAACAACCAGATCATCGACATGTCGATCAAGGCGGCGCAGTCCTATACGGAGGACAATGCCCAGAGCCTGCTCGTTACCACATTGTCGATGGTCATCGAGCTCGACGAGCGCCGCATGCTCTACAGTCTCGACCGCAGCGCCTTTTCCGACTGGCTGACCTATGATGCCGACAGGAACAATCTGCTCGGCGCCTCGCTCGTCCGCTCCGATGGCGAGGCCGTCGTGACTGCCCGCCTCTTCAACGACCTGACCCTGCCGCCGGTGCCGCTGGAGGCGCTGGCCGGCGCGGCGGGCGGCAAGCCGGTGCTCATCCCGCCGGGCGCGACCAATCTCGTCGGCGCCGTGATGAAGACGCAGAGCCTGCCGGGTCTCTATCTCTATACGATCCGCGCCGTCGATCCTTCGGCGCTCGGCAATATGCGGGTCATGACCGACAACAACCTGGAATATCAGGCGCTGGCCAGCAACCGCACCAACACGCAGATCACCTACGCCCTGCTCTATGTCGAGCTGACGCTGCTGCTGCTGCTGACGGCGGTGTGGACGGGCATCGCCGTCGCCAACCGCGTGGTCCAGCCGATCCGCCTGCTGATCGGAGCGGCCGAGGATGTCGCGACCGGCAATTTCGACGTATCGGTGCCGGTAAAGGGCTCCGACGGCGATATCGGCGCGCTGTCGCAGACGTTCAACAAGATGGTCGAACAGCTGAAGACACAGCACAGCGCCCTCATCTCGGCCAAGGACGAGATCGACGAGCGGCGCAGATTTACCGAGGCCGTGCTCTCCGGCGTCACTGCCGGCGTCATCAGCGTGAACGCCGATGGGAACATCGCCGGGCTGAACCGGCCGGCCGAGGCGATGTTCGGCGTTACCACCGAGGAAGCGACGGGCAGGACGCTCATCGACGTCATGCCCGAGATCGGCGAGGTTTTCGCTCTCGCCGCCGAAAACGACCGCCACTCGACCCGCAAGCAGATCGGCATCACCCATAATGGCGTGGTGCGCTCGTTCAACGTGCAGATCACCCGCGAAGAGGCGGAGACCAGGCACACCTCCTACGTCGTCACCGTCGACGACATAACCGATCTGGTGGCGGCGCACCGCTCGTCCGCCTGGGCCGATGTCGCCCGCCGTATCGCCCATGAGATCAAGAACCCGCTGACGCCGATCCAGCTCTCGGCCGAACGCATCCGCCGCCGCTACGGAAAGGTCATCGTCGAGGACCGCGCGGTGTTCGAGCAGTGCACGGATACGATCATAAGGCAGGTGGGCGATATCGGCCGCATGGTCGACGAATTCTCGGCATTCGCCCGCATGCCGAAGCCCGAGCTGACCGCCGCCAACATAGTGGACATCCTGCGCGACGCTTCCTTCCTGATCGAGATCAGCAAGGGCGCGATCAAGATCGAACATGAATTCGCCGATGAGCCGCTGATGGGCAATGTCGATGGCCGCCTGCTCGGACAGGCCTTCGGCAACATCATCAAGAATGCCTCTGAATCGATCGAGGCAGCACTGGAATCCGGCGCCATCGACCAGGGCCACGTCCTCGTCCGGGCCAAGGGCGTCGGCACCTCGATCGTCGTCGAGGTCCTCGACAATGGCAAGGGACTGCCGCAGCAGGATCGCCACAAGCTGCTGGAACCCTATGTCACCACGCGCGAGAAAGGCACCGGTCTCGGCCTCGCCATCGTCAAGAAAATCATCGAGGACCATGGCGGCCAGCTCGAAATGCACGACGCGCCGCAGGACTTCCACGGCGGACGCGGCGCGCTCGTTCGCGTCGTCTTTCCAAGGCTCATCGAGACGGCTGCCGCCTGATTTCACCCCCGGGCTCGCTTCGTTTCACTCTACAGTAAAATGTGATGGGCGCGGCCCCGGCATAAATTGAAGCCATAGACCGAAATCGCTATAATCTCGTCCAAACGGTGAATGCGGGTACTTGTGCGCGCGGCGCCGGATGAAAAATCCCGATCTCAAAAAGCACAGCTGGCGGCAAGTCAGAGCATTTACGTAATGAGAACGCACTGGTTCACCAGTCACGCTCAGGAGGCGTCAATGATGCGACACACCAAACAGAACGGCGATATTTCCAATTGGATGACCTGCTCGATGATCCTCTTCGGCGCGGTTGCGGTAGCAGCCGTGGTCTTCGCCGTCTGAGGACGTCAGACAGTCGGGATCGAACAGGCAGTCGGGATCGAACCGGGCCGCCGCCCCGTGCACGACTGCGTAGTCCGGGCGTGGGCATCAAGCTGCGCGCGCAAGCCGTGCACTCCGCAAGCCCGCGCGCTACTTGTTCGCCGCGTGCATGCGCTTCAAGCCCCGCGCGCAAGCGCTTCAAGCCTCCTGCGCGGCTCTGTGGCCGTGCGCACAGCCGCGTAGCCCCGTTGTGCATGGCTGCGTAGTACTCGCGCACGGCTCCGCAAGCCCCGCACGTCCTGTTCACCGCGCGCATGCGTTTCATGCTCTGCACACGCGCATCAAACCTCATGCGTGGCTCCGCAAGCCCGCGCGTCCTGTTCACCGCGCGCAAGCGCTTCAAGCCCTGCGCGCAAGCGCCCCAAGTCGTCGCGCACGCGTTTTAACCCTCGCACATGCCCTTTCGGGTGCGTCCGGACGGAACAAATATGCCGCGCGCCATGTTCTTGACCTGAACAGGGAGATCGACATGCAGGGACGAGAGACCATCATCGCCATCATCGTCGTGCTGGTGATAGCCGGCGCGGCTGCCTTTTTCTATACCCGCAGCGCCGGCAACCAGGACAACCAGACCCAGCCTTCGCCGCACGCATTGGATCAGACGGAATAAACGATCAGACGGAATAAATCCTACCGGCTGCGCTCCAGCACCGACTTTCGCTGTTCGGCCTTGCCCAGCGCGGCCGATATGGTCTGCAGCATGTCGTCCCAGCCGGCCTCGCGCATCAGTTCGCGCAACGCTGCCAGCTCGCCGATCATATGTTCCAGAACCGCTATGGATTCCCCCTCGTTTGGTGCCATGCCGTTGCCCGTCTTTCTTGTTATTCTTCATGCAGTTTAAACAATTTTTTCCCTCGTGTATCTCAGTCCTTAGTCGTAGACATTTCTGCTGACGCGCACTCCAACCCAGGCTGAGCTGACGATGACGGATTTCCACGCCTTTATCCGCGACAGGCTGCCTCTGGCCGAGCTGGCCTCGCTTCCTCCGCTCGCCCTGCACAGGGCAAGCCCGGCCAGCGGATTGGGCAGGCTTCTTGATTCACTTGATGAAGAAAGCCAGCCGCCCTACTGGGCCTATGTCTGGGCCGGCGGCGCAGCACTGGCGCGATACGTTCTCGAACAGCCGGACAGCGTGCGCGACAAATCGGTCTTCGACCTCGGTTCCGGTTCCGGCCTCGTCGCCATCGCGGCGGCAAAGGCCGGAGCGCGGCAAAGCCAGGCTTCCGAAATCGATCCGCGCGGCGTCGCCGCCATCGGCTTGAACGCGGCTGCCAACAATGTCTCGATTTCGGTCACGCCCGGCGACGTCACGGATGCGGCGCCCCCGGTGGCCGACATCATCATGGCGGGCGACCTGTTCTACGATCCGGACGTCGCGAAACGGGTGCTGGCCTATCTCGACCGTTGCCTCGACGCCGGGCTCGATGTGCTCATCGGCGATCCGGGGCGGGCGTTCCTGCCCTTGCACCGGCTGCGCAAACTGGCGGAATATGACGTCACCGATTTCGGCCTTTTGAACGCCGAGACGGTGCGATCGGCGGTTTTCCGTCTCGAAGCCGTGGCCTGAGGGGTTTTCCCACGCTCCCGGCCGGCGCAAAATGGCGAAATATTGATTCGATGGCGCAGAGCGGATTGAGGTGAGAAAATGGAGACAAATCTGGTCAATCCGGCCTTTGCCCATGACCTTTTCGTGCATCTGCGCGTCATTGTCGGCATCGTGCTGGGACTGAGCCTGACGCGCCTCGTCAGCGGCCTCACCCAATTCGTGCAGCATCCCCACATCTACAAGGTCGATCTGCTGCATATCGGCTGGGTCGTCTACCTGCTGGTCTCCATCATACATTTCTGGTGGTTCGAATTTGCGCTGTCCGGAATCCAGGTCTGGACGTTCCAGAAATATGTGTTCCTGATCGGCTACGCCATGCTCTTCGTCTTTCTTTCGACGCTGCTCTTTCCCGAAAACATCAGGGAATATGGCACGCATGCCCAGTATTTCCAGGACCGGCGCCAGTGGTTCTACGCCATCCTCGCCGTTACCTTCATCATCGATCCGCTGGATACGATGATGAAGGGCCCGGCCTACATCCAGGCGCTCGGCGATGAATACTGGATAAAGCAGGCCATCTATGCGCTCTGCGCCATCATCGCCATATTCGTCGCCAGCAAGACCTACCAGGCGGTGTTTCTCGTCATCGGCCTCATCTATGAGATCGTCTGGATCATCCGCGTCTATGACGTGCTCTAGCTGCGAGCTTTCAGCCGCCTGGTTTAGGTCAGGAACAATCAGGCATCCTCAAGCGGCCTGATACTTGAGTAATCATGCGTGGCCTTTGCCTTCGACAGGTCGTGAGCAGCCTGCAAGTTCATCCAGAATTCAGCGCTGACCCCGAGCACCCTTTCGAGCCTTGCAGCCGTGTCGCCGGTCATGCCTCGTTCACCGAGTATCAGTTGCGTAATCCGGTTGGCGGGCACGTCCATCGCCTCGGCAAGCTTACGCGCACTGAGGTTCATCGGGATCATGAACTCATGTTTCAGCATTTCGCCGGGATGCGTAACAATTCTAGCCATGGTGCCACCGGTTGCCCTATCGTTCATACTACGTAACGCATAACGGCAGAATATAGAAGGGTGCGTTGCCCTGAGGGGTAGCCTGATCGCGGCCTCACGCAATCGTTGGATCGGCGCGGCGGATCTGCGGTTGCAATCGACCGATAAATAATTTCTACTTCCGGTGGATATATTGGCAAAACGTTCCAAGACGAAGCCACCAAGGTTGCTAGCATGCGAAATGGACAATGAAACCAGTGAGATAGAACTTCTGTTTCACATAAGCTTGCGGGACAAATCATGATCTTGAAAACCATCGCCACCGTCGGCATTGCCGTTCTCGCGGCGGCGACAGCGGCAACGGCAGGCCTTGCCCAGACGGTCAAAATCGGCAGCAAGAACTTCACCGAACAGTTCGTCGTTGCGGAAATCTACGCCCAGGCGCTGGAGAAGGCGGGCATCACCGTCGAGCGCCGCCTCAACCTGGGTGCAACCCTGATTGCACATTCCGCCCTCACCAGCGGCGATATCGATCTCTACCCCGAATATACGGGCACGGCGCTTGCGGCCGTGGTGAAGGGTGACCTTTCCGGCTCGGCCGACAAGATCTACAAGGACGTCAAGGATTACTACGAGAAGAACCTGCAGCTGACGCTGCTGCAGCCGACGGCGATCAACAATGGCTATGCCATAATCACGCTGCCGGAGACGGCGCAGAAATACAATCTGAAGACATTGTCCGATCTCGGCGGCCCCTCGAAGGAACTGTCGTTCGGCGCCGAAGGCGGCTTTGGCGAGCGCAAGGACGGCCTGCCTGGCCTCAAGCAGACCTATGGCATCGAGTTCAAGGATTTCCGCATCTTCGCCAAGCTCGGCATCCGCTACAGCGCGCTGACGAGCGGCAATATCGACGTTTCCTACGGCTTCAGCACCGACTGGCAGATCGCCGACAGCAAGCTCGTCGTCCTCGATGACGACAAGCATCTTTTCCCGCCCTATTACCTCGTTCCGGTGGTGAGGCAGGATACGCTGGCGAAGAACCCGAAGATCGCCGAAGTGCTCGACAAGGTGAGCCCGCTGCTGACCAACGAGATCATGCGCGATCTCAATGCGGCCGTGGAGCGCGACAAGAAGGAACCCAAGGACGTCGCGGCGGAGTTCCTGAAGGAAAAGGGCGTCTGAGCGGGCCTGCCTGAGCGGGCCTGACTGCCTGACGGGCCTCTGTCAGACTGCCTGACGGCGGCTGACCGAAGAGAATTGCAGCGGCGGAGATGAACGCATCTCCGCCGCCGCCACATGAAGAAATGCAGGAAGACTTGCTTGAACTGGGCTCCCAACAACATCCCCGAAATCCTCGCCGCCACCTGGCAGCACCTCGTGCTGTCCGTGTCCTCGGTGGCGATCGGGCTCGTCATCGCGCTCATTCTCGGCATCCTGTGCGCGCGCAACCAGAAGCTCTATGCCTTCGTGCTGACGATCACCGGCATCATCTTCGTCATACCGAGCCTCGCGCTCTTCGCCCTGCTCATTCCCTGGCTCGGCCTCGGCATGAAGCCGGCGCTCGTCGGCCTGTCGTCCTATTGCCTGCTGATCCTGTTGCGCAACGTCGTGACCGGCCTGCGCGGCGTGCCTGCCGAGGTGCTCGATGCCGCCGACGGGATGGGCTATAGCGCCCGGCAAAGGCTGCTGCACATCGAACTGCCGCTTGCCCTGCCCCTCATCGTTTCCGGCATCCGCATCGCGCTGGTGACCGTGATCGGCATCGCCACCGTCGCGGCCTTCATCGATGGCGGCGGCCTCGGCACCATCATCCTGATGGGCATCGACCAGGAATATCCCGAGAAGATCCTCGTCGGCGGCATATTGACGGCGCTGATGGCGACATTCTTCGACCTGCTGCTGAGCCAGGCCGAAAAGCGCATGATGCGGGGGCGCTGACCATGCTTGCCACCGCTTTCACCTGGATCGTCGAGCACCAGCCGGAGTTCTACCAGGCGCTGGGCCAGCATCTCGTCATGTCGGGCGTATCGCTGGCGATCGCGCTTGCCATAGGCCTGCCGCTGGCCGTCTTCATCGTCAATCGCAGCAATTTCGCGCTCGTCATCATCAATTCGGTCAATGCGCTGCGCACGGTCCCGAGCCTCGCCATCCTTGCGATCATGATGCCGCTGCTGGGCATCGGCCTATGGCCCTCCATCGTCGCGCTCACCATCCTCGCCCTGCCGCCGATCCTGCTCAACGCCTTTGTCGGGCTGCGCGATGTCGATCCCGACGCGGTGGAAGCCGCCGTCGGCATGGGCATGAGCCGCGGCCAGGTGCTGCGCAAGATCCGCATCCCGCTGGCTGCCCCCGCGATGTTCGCCGGCGCCCGCACGGCGGCTGTGCAGGTGCTGGCCGGCGCGACGCTGGCGCCCTTCATCGGCGGCGGCGGGCTCGGCGATTTCATTGCCGTCGGCATCAGCATGATGGACATGTCGCGCCTTCTCGTCGGTGCCGTGCCGATTGCGCTGCTGGCGCTCGCCACCGAATTCATCCTTGGCCTCGCCGAGCGGATATTTTTCTCAGAAAGAGCCACCGCATGATCACGATGGAACATGTTACCAAGCGCTATGCCGAGAGCGGGCTGGCGGCTGTCGACGATCTCTCGCTCATCGTGCCGGAAGGCAGCACGACCGCGCTGATCGGCCCGTCCGGCTGCGGCAAGACCACGACGATGCGCATGATCAACCGGCTGATCGAGCCGACCGAAGGCAAGATAATCGTCAATGGCGAGGATGTTACGCGGGTCGATCCTGTCGGCCTGCGCCGCCATATCGGCTATGTTATCCAGCAGGTCGGCCTGTTTCCGCACATGACGATCGCGCAGAACATCGCCGCCGTTCCGAAGCTCCTCGGCTGGGACGATGCCCGGATCAAGCGGCGAACCGAGGAATTGCTGGCGCTGGTCGGCCTCGATGCGCGGGAAATGCTCAAGCGCTATCCGCGCCAATTGTCCGGCGGGCAGCGCCAGAGAATAGGCGTGGCGCGCGCCCTCGCCGCCGATCCGCCGGTGCTGCTGATGGATGAGCCCTTCGGCGCCATCGACCCCATCGCCCGGACCCGGCTGCAGGACGAGTTCAAGCAGATATTGCAGCGGGTGCGCAAGACCGTGGTATTCGTGACCCACGATCTCGACGAGGCGATCCGGCTCGGCGATCGCATCGCCATCATGAAGGAAGGCAAGATCGTTCAGTATGATACGCCCGACACCATCCTCTCGCGCCCGGCAACGCCGTTCGTCGAGAATTTCGTCGGCATCGACCGCGCCATCAAGCGGCTTTCGCTGTTCAAGGTGGGCGAGGCCATGAGCGAAGGCCAGCCCGGCGCCGATGCCGCGACGGTCGGGATCGACAGCAACCTGCGCGATGCGCTGGCGCTGATGGTGGCGGCCAATAGCGACGTGCTCGGCGTCACCGATGGCGATGGCAGGGTGCAGGGCAAACTGACGCGCGAGGCGATTTTCGCGGTCTGACGGCAAGACTTGGAACAGCAATGTATATCGGATTGTCACTTTCGCCATTCGGGCATCATCCTTCGGCCTGGCGCCGGCACAGGGGCACGGGCGCGCTCGGCTTCCAAGCGCTCGCCGCGCAGGTGAAGCTGGCCGAGCAGGCCGCGCTGGATTTCGTCTTCCTGCCCGATCTCGCCGGCAAGCGCCCGCAGCGCGCGCTTCATCCCGAGGCGACACCCTTCGAACCGACGCTGCTGATCTCGGCGCTGGCGACCGTCACCCGCAAGATCGGGCTGGTCGGAACCGCACTCACGACGCAGCACGAGCCCTATAATCTGGCGCGCCGCTTCGCCTCGCTCGATCTCGTCAGCCATGGCCGCACGGGCTGGAACCTTGCCCCCGGCGACAATTCGGACCGGGCGGGCGAATATGTGCAGCTGGTGCAGGCGCTATGGCAAAGCTGGGATGCCGACGCCTTCCTCTACGACAAGCAGGGCGGCCGCTTCTTCGATCCGGCCAAGATGCACGTGCTGGATCACAAGGGCGAATCTTTCACCGTGCGCGGCCCGCTCAACGTCAATCCGTCGCCGCAGGGCGCGCCCGTGATCGCCGCCACCATTACCGGCGCGGCGCAATCGCCTGTCGCCGGCAAGGCCGAACTGATCCTTGTCGAGGCTGCCACCATGGATGAAATGGTCGTGATCGCCGACCGCCTGCGATCGTCCCGGAACGGGCCGGAGCCGAGGATATTCGCCAGCATCGCCCCTCATATCGCCGCGTCGATGGACGAAGCGGAGGTGCTTCGGCGCGAATTCCCGATGGAACTGCCTGAACTTGTCGGAACGCCGGAGACCATCGCCGACAGCATCGCCGGCTGGCAGGGAAATTTCGATGGCTTCCTCATCCATCCTCCGCTGGCGCCGGATGGCGTGCAGCTTGTCATGGACGGGCTCGTCCCGGCGCTGCGGCGACGCGGGCTGTTCCGGGATGGATACGAGGCCGATACGCTGCGCGGGCATCTCGGCCTTGCCGCGCCCGCAATACTGCCAGGCGGAACACGATGATGGGCGAACAGATGAAACTCGGCGCATTCCTCATGGCCGGCGGACACCACATCGCCGCATGGCGCCACCCTGCGGCCGTGGCCGATGCGGGAACCGATATCGACCATTTCATCGCCCTTGCGCGGATCGCCGAGGCGGCGAAATTCGACATGATCTTCGTCGAGGACGCCGCCGCGATCCGCGAGAAGGACCCCAACCTTGCCAGCCAGGCGGCGCGCTCCACGATGTTCGAGCCGCTCAGCCTCCTCGCCGCGCTCGCCGTGAACACGGCCCGTATCGGCCTCGTCGCCACCGCATCCACCACCTATAACGACCCCTATGGGCTGGCGCGCCAGTTCGCGGCGATCGACGGCCTCAGCGGCGGCCGGGCCGGCTGGAACCTCGTCACCTCCGCCAGCGAGCTCGAAGCCGCGAATTTCGTTTCGAGCGGGCTGCGGCCGCATGCGCAACGCTATGAACGGGCCGAGGAGTTCGCAGCCGCCGCGCTCGCCCTGTGGGACAGCGTCGGCGACCATGCCCATGTGCTCGACGGCGACACCTTCGCCGATGCGGCGGCGCTGATGCCGGTCGCGCATCAGGGCGTTCATTTCAGCGTCGATGGCATTCTCGAAAGCCGGCGGTCGGCGCAGGGCCGGCCCATCATGGTCCAGGCCGGCGCATCCGATGCCGGCAAGAATCTCGCAGCCCGCACGGCCGACGTCGTTTTCACCGCCGCGCAGACCATGCAGGAAGCGCAGGATTATTATGCCGACCTCAAGGGCCGCATGGCGCGCTTCGGCCGCCAGCCGGCCGATATCAAGATCCTGCCCGGGGTTTCGCCGATCGTTGCATCCAGCGAAAGCGAGGCCCGCGCCAAATATGAAGCGCTGCAGGAGCTCATCCCCGACGAGGTCGGCGTCGGCCTTCTCGCGAGCTATCTCAGCATCAAGGACCTGTCGCGATATCCGCTCGACGGGCCCCTGCCCGAAATGCCGCCGACGGACGGCATCCAGAGCCGCCAGCAATTGATCGTCGATCTCGGCCGGCGGGAAAACCTCTCCATCCGGCAATTGGCCCGCCACTTCGCCGGTGCGCGCGGCCATTGGCAGCTGGTGGGGACGCCGGCGCAGATCGCCGATGAACTCGAAGCGCGGTTCAGGGGCGGCGCGGCTGACGGTTTCAATGTCATGGCAGCGCATTTCCCGGATGGCCTGACCGATTTCACCGGGCTTGTGGTTCCGGAATTGCGGCGCCGCGGCCTGTTCCGCGACGAATATGAGGGCGCGACGCTGCGCGAAAACCTGGGGCTGAAAGCGCCCTTCACACCGCGGGAAGAATCATGAATCCGATCTATATCGACTATCTGAATGCCTTCGACATCGAGGCATTGGCGTTGAACGAAGCCGAGATACTCGCGGCCATCGAGACATCGCTTGGCGCGCAGGGACAAGGCAGGACCGTCATCGAGCCGCGCGTCCACCTGGAGCCGGACCCGGGTTTTCACGGGCATTTCAACGTGTTGCGCGGCTATGTTGCACCGCTGGATCTCGCCGGCGTCAAGATCGTCGGTGATTTCGTCGACAATTACAAACATGGCTATCCGTCGGAATTCGGCGTCTTGAACCTGTTCGATCCGCGCACCGGCGTGCCGCGCGCCATACTGGACGCGACGGTGATAACCGACATGCGCACCGGCGCCGTCACGGCCATCGGCGCGAAGCATCTGGCGCGCAAGGATTCGAAGATCCTCGGCCATATAGGCGCGCGCGGCACGGCCTATTGGAACGTCCGGCTGCTCGACCATCTCTTCGATTTCGACGAGATCCGCGTCCATTCCCGCCGTCCGGAAAGCCGGGAGGCCTTCGCGAAGAAGCTGTCGGACGACCTCGGCAAGGCGGTGATCGTGACCGACAACTGGCGCGACTGCGTCGATGGCGCGGATATCGTCGTCGAGGCGTCGCGCCTGCCCGAGCCGAAGCCCATGCTGATGACCGAATGGATCAAGCCCGGCGCATTCGTGGTTCCCTATGGCACGATGAGCGCGGTGGAACTCTCCCTGACCGATATCATGGACAAGCTGGTCGTCGACGACTGGGGCCAGTGCAAGGGCGGCAAGTTCGGCTCGCTGCGCGCCCATGTCGAGGCGGGCAAGCTCTCCGAAGCCACCTTGCATGCGGAACTCGGCCAGATCGTCGCCGGCCTCAAGCCCGGCCGCGAACAGGCCGGCGAAACCATCCTGTTCTGGCACCGGGGCCTGTCCTTGAGCGACATCGCCCTCGGTCATGCCATGCTCGAAAAGGCGAAGACGCTGGGGATCGGCCAGCGGCTGCGTTTCGCATGAGCGGGATCGTGCTTGGCGGCTCGCCCGTCTCCATCGCCGATATCGCGGCCATGGCCAGGGAGCATGCGCCGGTGGCGGCGGCCCCTGAGGTGGCGGAGCGTCTGGTTCGGGCCCGCGCCATCCTCGACGCGGCGGCGGCCGGCGGGCAGCCGATCTACGGCCTGAACACCGGCCTCGGCGCCAATATCGGCACCAGCGTCAGCGATGGCGCCGCGGGCTTCCAGCAACAGCTCGTCCGCGGCCGCGACATGGGCGTGGGCGCACCGCTGGCGCCGGATATCGCCCGCGCGGTCCTCGCGGCACGGCTTTCCATGCTTCGCCGCCGGTGGCTCCGGCATCTCGCCCCATCTGTTCGGCGACCTGCTGCGGGTCCTCAATAGCGGCCTGAACCCGCTCCTGCCGTCGATCGGCTCGATCGGTGCGGGCGATCTCGTGATATTGGCCGCCCTCGCCACCTGCCTGATCGGCGACGGCCGCGCCGAATGGAACGGCACGGTCTACCCTTCCCGGCAGGCGATGCAGCTGGCCGGGCTGGAGCCGATCGTTCTCGGCCCGAAGGACGGGCTGTCGCTCATCAACGCCTCCGCCTTGTCGGCCGGGCATGGCGCGCTGGTCCTCGCCGATGCGCGGGCGCTGCTGGCGCACCAGCGCGCGGCGGCGGCCTTGAGCTTCGAGGCGATGGGCGGCAATCCCGCCATCTTGACGCCGGCGATCCAGCAGGCCCGGCCCGCCGCCGGACAGGTCGAGGAAGCCGAACTGCTGCGCGGCATGATCGACGGTTCGGCGCTCCATGGCCGCCGCCCGGCGCTGCAGGATCCGCTCAGCCTGCGCTGCATCCCGTCCATCCATGGCGCCCTGAGCGCAGCGCTGGCAACGGCCATTGCCGCCGTCGAGACCGAATTGAACGCCGCCGGCGACAATCCCCTGGTGCTGGTCGAGGAGGAACGCGTGCTTTCCACCGGCAATTTCCACACGCCGGCCATGGCGCTGGCCTTCGAAACGCTGGGGCTCGCCATCGCCCAGGCGGCGCTTGCCGGCGCTGCCCGCTTCATCCAGCTGACGGGTCGGGCGCGCAACGGCCTGCCGAAATATCTCTCCCCGGTCGGTGGCGCCTCTGCCGGTTTCGTGCCCCTGCAGAAGACCGTCACCGCCCTGACAGGCGCCATCCGCCACAAGGCAAACCCGGTGATGCTGGATTTCCTCGCCGTTTCCGAAGGCGTGGAGGACCACGCCACGCAAACGCCTTTGGCGGTTTCAAAATGTGCGGAAATGCTGGTCCTGTGGCGGCAGCTCATCGCCTGCGAGATGCTGGCGGCGGCGCAGGCGGTGGATCTGCAGCCGGATCACCATTGCGGCAAGGGTACGCGGCGCGTCCATGAATTCGTCCGCTCGGTGAGCGCGGCGCTCGGCGAGGACCGGCCGCTTGGCCCGGAAGTCGCGGCGCTCGGTGATGCACTCGCTTTCCATCGCATCGCCGACGATCGCGTCGCCAAAGATCGCTTCGACTGAAAAAGGCGGCCCTTGCGGACCGCCTTTCCATGGTTCTGCCCCCGTCGGGAAGATTATCCGAGACGGAAGATCGCGAGCGGATACCAGTAGCCATCACGGTGGCGGCGATAGCCGCGACGATATTCGCGATGGCCGCGATGGCCCCGCCAATAGCCACGACGATCGCGGCGATTGTCATAGCGATGCCTGCGGTCATGACGATCCCAGCGATCGCGCCGGTCGCGGCGATGCTCGTAGCGCCGCTTGTCACGATGCTGCACCTGGACGACATTGGTCGCCGCCGGCACGTTCGGGTTTGCGACGGGAGCCGCAAAAGACGAACTCAGGGACGTCAGCCCCAGGAAGAGTGCAAGAAGTCCTGCCGCACAAAACGAAATCAGATTCTTCAATTTTAGCTCCTATCAACTTTGTACAACCACAACTGCTCCCTAATTTGCCAATGGTCAATAAAGAAGCGCACAACACCCGCCGACATCTCCCTGCAATCAATCCACTTCCCTCTTGCTGAGCATGAGGGAGGCTGGTGATTTGCATGGGGGGTGGATTTAATACGGAAAATCCGCACCACGCCCGCGAAATCGCGTCTGGTCATTGAAATGGGGGGAGACGGGCGGTCTTCAGCGCGTCAGTATGGTATCAGGGTCGAGGTCCGAAGACCGCCCGCGACGTCTTTGCCTGCCATTGCTGCGCTTGTCAGACGCAACAACCCGGAAAACGAAGCGCCACCCTCGTTTCCTTCTGCAGTTTGCCGGCCGGTCGGGGTTGTCACTTCCGACCATCCGGCAACGCCATCCTTCCCCAGCAATCGAAACAGCACCGGAAGCTGCTCCCCCACTGGAAAGGACCTGCACAGAATAACCCGGTTTCAAAGTGGTGGGATAAGTTTCCACTTATCCCCCACGGAGGGCCGTGTGTTGCATAAACGAAGTGCGTGCTTCGACAGGCTCAGGATGAGGATGATTGATTTGATTGCAGAAAAGTCGGGAGCCAATATCTGAAACCTCGCAGATTTATCCCCCTGCCACTCACCACCTCCCTCATGCTGAGCCTGTCGAAGCACGAAGCACGCAACAACGTTGCTGCAATCGCTTTTACAGCGCTGTGGAACGGCGGCCATCGAGCGTGTAAATTCACCCATATGGAGCCCGCAGAAACGATTCGGATCGCCGCCATACCGATGATGATCATCGGGCGCGAGTTCCATCACGAAAGCCCGGACGATGTCTGAAACACCGCCAAAACCCGAATATCCGGAACATATGGAGAAGCCGCAGAGCGGGCTTTTCGAGCATTATTGCATGCATCCGGGCTGCGGGAAGTGGGGAAGCTTCGGCTTTGCCAACAAGTTCGGCCAGCAGACCTGGTTCTGCCATGAACACAAGAGCGACGGAAACCAGACCGTCCGCTGAGGCGCGCGCGGCCATCGGGTCCAGTTGCGACCGGCGACGTCGCTCCCTGCTTTGACGCCGGCGCGGCCAGCCTGTATTGCTCGTTCCAGCCCAAGGACGTGCCCCACATGCCTCGCAAACTCCTGCTGCGCCAGCTCGGCGTCTTTTCGATCTTCCTGGCGCCAAGCCGCCTGCGCGCCTTCGCCCGCAGCAATGAATTCGGCCTGCTGCTCGCGGCTTCGGTGATCGGCCTCGTCTCCGGCCTCGTCGTCAGCGCCATGAGCTTCATCGCGCAGATGCTGCACCAATATGTGTTCGGCCTCGACGCCGGCGAACGGCTTTCCGCCAGTACGTCAGTGGACAGGACGGTACTGTTCGTCGCGCCGATCGTCGGCGGCGCCATACTCGGGCTGCTGCTTCTCGTCCTGGCGCGGTACCGCAAGAAGCCCATCGTCGACCCGATCGAGGCCAATGCGCTGCATGGCGGCAGGCTTTCGCTGAACGACAGCCTCATCGTCGCCGGGCAGAACCTGATTTCCAACGGTTTCGGCGCTTCCGTCGGCCTCGAGGCCGGCTATACCCAGCTTGCCTCGGGCATGGCCTCGAAGATCGGCCTGTCATTGCAGCTGCGCCGCTCGGACATGCGCATTCTGGTCGGTTGCGGCGCGGCTGGCGGCATCGCCGCCGCCTTCAACGCCCCGCTCACCGGCGCATTCTATGCCTTCGAGCTCATCATCGGCACCTATTCGATCCTCAGCCTTGCGCCCGTCACCGCATCGGCGCTGATCGCCAATCTCGTCGCCCGCGCCCTTGCCGGCGACAGTTTCCTGATCGACGTCGGCAGCTTCGGCAGCGTCGTCCCCGCCGATTACGTGCCGGCGCTGCTGCTCGGCCTGCTCTGCGCCGCCGCCGGCATAGCATTGATGCAATGCGTGACCTTCGTCGAAGGCCTGGCCCGGCGCAGCTTCGTGCCGCACTGGCTGCGGCCGATGCTGGGCGGCGTCCTGGTGGGCGGGCTCGGCCTGATATCTCCGCAGGTCATGTCGGGCGGGCATGGCGCCCTGCACCTCAATCTCGACAGCGCCGCGCCTGTCGTCTCGATCGTGGCGATCCTGTTCCTGAAGGCGCTGGCATCGGCCATTTCCATCGGTTCCGGCTTTCGCGGCGGCCTTTTCTTCGGCTCGCTGTTCATGGGCGCGCTACTCGGAAAGCTCTTCGCCTATTCGGCGCCCTATATTTTCGCCCATGCGACGCTCACCCCCGTCACCTATGCCGTCGTCGGCATGAGCGCGCTGGCGGTGTCCGTCATCGGCGGCCCGCTGACGATGACCTTTCTCGCCCTGGAGATCACCGGCGATTTTCCGATCACCGTCCTCGTCCTCGCGGCAGTGATCGCCGCCTCGATCACGGTGCGCAATACATTCGGCTATTCCTTCGCCACCTGGCGCTTCCACCTGCGCGGCGAGAGCATCCGCAGCGCCCATGATGTCGGCTGGATCCGCAACCTCACCGTCGGCAAGCTGATGCGGACGGATGTGCGCACCGCCAGCGAAGGCAGCTCGCTGGCGCAGTTCCGCAAGGACTTTCCGCTCGGCTCGACCCAGCGCGTCATCATCGTCGGCGAGGACAATAAATATGTCGGCATGGTGATCGTCGCCGAGGCCCATGCGGGCCTGACCGAGACCGCCGACGAAAACATGTCGATCGACGCCTTGCTGAAATACAAGTCGGATTTCCTGCAGCCGGAGATGAACGCCCGCCAGGCAGCCCGCATCTTCGACAAGTCCGAGAGCGAGGCGCTTGCCGTCGTCAACGACCTGATCAGCCGCCGGGTCGTCGGCCTCCTGACCGAAAGCCACACGTTGAAGCGCTATAGCGAGGAACTCGACCGCCAGCGCCGGCTGGTTTCAGGCGAAATCTGACACGGCGACGGGTTTATTTCGCGATTGCAAGAACAATGGCAATCGCCAGCAGTAACGGGCCGCCCCACTTCATGAACTTCAGCAGATGCGCCTGCCCCGCCGGCAGGCTCATATAGCCGAAGCCCACCGCCGTCATCCATAGTCCGGCCGCGAACATGATAAGTTCGTCGATATAATCGGCAATCATCGGCACCCCCCGCTGCAATAGATGGCCAGCCCATCCCCAGCCCTTCGCGCTTATACGATAATCATGGTAGCGCCGGTACTGGCCGCCACGCGATATCCACTTCGTTCTGGTCTTCCGCTTGCCGCACGGCTAGGAATAAACGCCTGTAATTTACTTCGCGCAGGAACATTTTACTGCAATTCCGGTTGGTATCACGTTGGGGTCGTCCCAACTGGCTTGGCGCGTGCACCCCTTTTGATGAAAATGGCATTGTGCCAAGCCACCTTCGGGTCAAACCAGGTTTCGGGCCAGATTCCGGGCCACGTTTCGGGCCACGTTCCTGGCCACCTGTCGCCATGCCCAAATTCTTCTCATGCCTCACCCTCGAATTCATCGTTTGCGATGCCCGGTCCACCTCGTCATCCTTGGCGCCAGTTGAACACCTTTGGAAGAGCGCGATCGATGACGGACTGCCGATATGGACGACCCCGAGCGGCAGCCGCGAGACCGCGGCTTGGCGCTGCGCTGCTGGCATGTCTCGTTTTCATCGGCGCCGGCAGCGGCGAGGCGACGGCGCGGGAGGCCGATCTCCGCGGCATCGCCAATCGCCGTGGCATCGCCGGGCCGGAAGAAATGCCCACCGAGACTGCGCGATGCGAGGATCTGCGCGAGATCGTCGCCGGACTCGACGTACCGGAGGGGCAGCGCATCGATCTATGGGTGTCCGGGCCGCTGACCCTCGTGCATACGGACGATGCGCTGTGGTATCTCGCCATCTGTTCCGAGCCCGGCATCCGCGTCATGTGCGTCACCTATTCGGACAATGGCATGAAGCCCGGCGACAATATTCTCATCCGCGGCGGCATGCGCATCCTTGACGAGACGCATCTGGTGCTCGACCCCTGCCTGGCATCGCGCGACTGAGGGCGAAGCCGGGTAAGGCTCCGAGCGGCTGAACCCTATTGCAGCCGCCTCCTGATATCCGTGACGATCACATTGACGATATTCTCGGGCGTGATGATGCCGCGCGGGCTCTCGGGCTCGGCAATATCCGGGGTGGGTTTTCGAAGGTCGATCGATCCGCCTTCAGCCAGGAACGTCGGGCCGACGATGCGGACTTCGCGCTCGTCCGGCGGCAATGGGCCCGGCGCAACCGTCAGCTCCGCCACAGGTTCGGCCGGCACTTCACCGGCCGCATCGCCCTGCTCTTCCTCGACTTTCAACAGTGGCTCCGCCGGGCTGCGGCGATAGGTCAGGGCCTGCCGGCAGCCGCATCCGGGCACGGCAGTCGCACCGGCCGTGCGGTAGTTGAAGGCATTGGGCAGCGCCGCATAGGGCTTGTTGTCGGCGACCGAGATCATCACATCCGACTCTTCATCCGGCACCGTGTGGAAGTAGAGCCTGGCCTCCGCACCCGGGCACATGGCGCTGCAGACCTTCTGGTCCCTGCCGAATTCGCCCGGCTTGCTGGAAAACGAGATGGGGAAATAATAGCCGTCGCACATGCGCACGCAAACCGTGCGATAGCCCTTCTTCACCAGCGCATTCACGGTCGGGTCCGTGCCTTCATTGGTCGTGCTCACCTGCTCTGGCCCGCTGTTCACCGCGGCGCGCGGCGGCTGGCGGACCGGGGTCGCTTCGCGGTTTTCGCGGCGCCCGAACAGCACGTCGAGAAACGAGCGCTGCTGCCGTTCCGTCCGCTGGCCGCGGGATGCGCTGCCGCCGCAGCCATTGGCGTCCATCGCCGCCAGAACCCGCCGGCGCGACCCTGCCGAACCGGCGCCCTCGCCGCGCCGCAACAAGGAAAGCCTGTCGGACAGCGCACCGATCTCGCGCTTGATGCGGCTGCACTGGGCGGCATCCCTGGGGAAAAGAACGCTGCAACCTTGAGCCTTGGAGCGCCCCCGGAGTTGCGCCAATTGCCGCGAAGCCTGTTGTATTTCCCTTGATCCGGAGCCGCCCGCCTTGCCGGAGAGCTGTTGCCTCAGCTGCTTGCAAACCGCAGGCTCGGCATGGGCCGGAAGCTGCCAGGCGACCAAAATGCTCGCCGCAGCAAGTATAACCCAACCGATCCTACGCATAAGCAACGAGCCCCCGCCAGTCGATACACTATTGATGCTCTGGCAAGGCAGACTAGCGCAAGAATCCGCTCAGGTAATCCAAAATATTTAACCATTACGAATTAGCGTTAACATGTGTGGCAGGACGGGGGCACGGCCACCGCGATGGACAAGACGTCAATGGAAAGTGCAGGTGGCACAGAATTTGGCTTTGAAAGCCACGGATGAAAGTCTCGTCCAGAATTGGCAAACCAACAGCTTGATGTAAAATCCTTCATTCCGAAGAATTCAGATCGATCTTACTGACCAATACAAACATTGATGTTTGCCTTGCCTGCCTGTCTTGCCAATCCAACAGGAATTATTTGCGTAGATCCTGAAAAAATATGTCATGCAGACTGTGCAATGCTTGCAATTGGATGCCGCTCAACATTTTTCCCAACCACGTTGTCTTGGCGACGAATTACGTCCACGCTGCGAAAACAGACGGCAAAAGCTCTATATTATCAATCATTTACAAGAATTTGGTGGGCCCGGAGGGACTCGAACCCCCAACCAAGCGGTTATGAGCCGCCGGCTCTAACCAATTGAGCTACAGGCCCCACCTGTTGCGAAGCAGGCTTCGCATATTTTGCACCGGGATCAATAACGGGAAATGCCGCGATTGCAATCCCCCAGCGGCCGATCAGGACTGTTTTTTGGCTAAATCCGCCCGGCCTCGTCCTGGCCCATGGCGATGAGCCGCCGCGCGCTTTCCTCATCGGTGATGAACACCGTCGGCCGGATGAGTTTCATCGCGCCATAGAGCGAATTGATCTTCTCCCTGCCACCGGAAGTGAGCACGCGCACCGGCACGCGCTGTACGGTTTCGATGCCCACCGACATGACGAGATCGTGGATCGGGTGATCGACCAGCCGGCCGTTCCTGTCGAAGAAATGGAACAGGAGATCGCCGACGGCGCCACGCTCGGCAAGCGAGGACTGGTGCTCCTCGTTGAGGAAGCCGACGCGGTAGGGCGTGCTCGTCGCCGTCTCGATCGCACCGACGCTGAGGAGCACCATGTCGAGGTCCTCGGCCATCTCGAACACGCTCTTGAGACCGCAGCGCTCGATGAGCGCCGTGCGCGTCTCGACGCTGTCCACCATCGCCGGAGCCGGTATGAGATAGCCGTCGCCCTGGAAAAGCTGGGCGAACTGCCACGCGAATTCGGCGGGGTTGAACCTGCGCGGCTGGCTGATGCCGCCGAGAAGCGAGATCACGGTGAAATCGTCGAGCGCCTTCGGCTCCATATAGGCGAGCGTGCTGAGCAGCGTCCGCCCCCAGCCGACACCGACGCGCATGCCATTGCCGACGATGCCGGAGAGATATTCGCCGGTCGCGGCGCTGATCGACGGAATGGGATCATTGTCGGCCTGCGACAGCGGCGCGATGATGACGCGCTCGAGATCGAACTGCTGCTCGACTTCCCGCTCCAGCGCGACGAGATCGGAAAGATAGCCCTGTATGCTGATCCTGACCTCGTTGCGCGCGCGCGCCTCCGCCAGCATGCGCACGATGGTCACGCGTCCGACGCCGAGCACCTCGGCGATCTCGTTCTGCGTCATCTGCTCGATATAATACATCCAGGCGGCGCGCATGCGCATCCGGCTGATCTTTGTGTCTGGCTGGCCCACATCCAGCGCGGCCTTCTTGCCAGCGCCTGCTGCTCCGTTCTGCCGCTTGCGTCGATCAGTCAATCGCCCCCCTTTTCCCACGCGCGGATCATACGACTCGCTTTGCGCAGGTCAATTAGTACACTCCAGCAGAATATTGTTTAGCAAGCGCGGAAAAAGCGATAAAAACCATTATCCACTTTCGTGCGCGGAGCCAAACCCATGTTACGCGATATTCCAGGCGATGTTGTTGTCGGGCTGAAGGACCGCCTGCGCGACATGCGCCATATCATCAGGGCCAGCCGGAAGGAGGAAGCGAATTCCGTGGGCGAACTGCCGGAAATGGTGGTCGGAACCGTGGCCCGCATCATGGACAAGGCCTTTACGGCCGCCGAAAACGTGTCGATTTCGCTCGTTTCGCGCGATCCTTCCGCCCATGCGGGCACGGTCAGCCCGGCATCGATCCAGGATTATTTCCCGCCATTCGCCGCTGCCGGACGGGCACGCTTCCAGCGCGACATGTATTACCTGACGAAGACCACGATGCGTGCGCTCGGCGTCCCGAATGCGCTGGTGCACGAGCAGCATTTCGGCGACATCCATTCGAACATGGTGCGCAGGCATGCCGCCCTCATGCAACGCGCGGTCGGCGGCGACGCTGCGGCCATCGGCAGGGCCTGCGGTCATCTGGCGCTGCAATTGCAGGAGGATTCCGGCGTGACGGCCCTCGGCAGGCAGCAGGCCGACCTGCGCCTTTTGTGCAATGTTTCTATCGCGCTCGGCGTCGGCATCGCAACTTTCGCCGGGCGGCAGTCAGTGGTGGAGATGCCGGTCGAAAGCGCGCTGCTCGCCTTGCGGGCACGGCCGGAACGGTTGTCGGAGGCCTATCGCGCCAAGGACCCGGCGCTGGCGCTCGGCACGCTTTTCGCCAGCCTCATCCCGCATCTGCCCTGATCGCCGGCAGGCCCGAAACGCATTTCTTCGCCCGCTGGATCGAGGCCGGGCTCATGGAGAGCTCGGTCAGCCCCATGTCGATGAAGGCCGGGATGAGATCGGGCCGGCCGGCAGCTTCGCCGCACATGCCCACCATGATCCCCGCTTCGACCGCAGCCCTGGCGGTCATCTCGATGGCGGCCATCACCGCCGGATGCGTCACGTCATTGAGCTTGGCGACGGTCGGATTGAGCCGGTCGGCCGCCATGACATATTGGGTCAGGTCATTGGTGCCGATGGAGAAGAAGGCGGATTCCCGCGCAAGCATCGGCGCGATTAGGACGGCAGCGGGCGTCTCGATCATCACGCCGAGATCGAAGGAGCCATGCGCCACGCCTTCGGTCGCAAGCTCCGTCCGGCATTCCTCGATGAGCTGCCGCGCCGCGCGGAGCTCGCCGATATCGGCGACCATAGGCAGCATGACTTTCACGTTGCCGTGGACGGCGGCGCGCAGCAATGCCCGCAGCTGCGGCTTGAAGATATCGACGCGATCAAGACACATCCGGATGCCGCGCCAGCCGAGGAACGGGTTTTCCTCGTCAGGAAAATCGATGCCGGAAATGGGCTTGTCGCCGCCGATGTCGAGCGTGCGCACGATGACCGGATAGGGTGCGAAGGCCTTGGCGAGCGTCGCATAGGTTTCGGCCTGCAGGTCTTCGGACGGCAGGTGGATGTGGCGCATGAACAGGAGCTCGGTGCGAAACAGGCCAACGCCCATCGCGCCGGCCTGCTGCGCCGCTTCGATCTCCTCGAGCGAGCCGAGATTGGCGGCGATCTCGATGATCTTCCCGTCGGCGCGCCGGGGAACGATGTCCTTGTAGACCTCGAGCGAAAGCTTCTCCGCCCGCGCGCTCTCAAGCTTCTGCCGAAACTTTTCCGCTGTCCCTGTGTCCGGATCGGCGATGACGTCGCCCGTCGAACCGTCGAGCGCGATCATGCCGGCATGTTCGAGATCCTTGACCGAGCCGAGGCCGAGAACCGCCGGGATGCCATGGGCGCGGGCGATGATGGCCACATGGGAGGTGGCGCCGCCATGGCCGCAGACGATGCCGGCAATGCGCTTCAGCGGCGCGCGCGCCAGATCCCAGGCGCCGATGTCGTCGGCGACGAGAATGGAGCCTTCGGCAATATCGTCGAGGTTGACGTCATTCTCGCCGAGCAGCGCCAGGCATATCTGCCTGCCGACCGCGTGGACATCATCGGCGCGCGCATTGAGATAGGGATCGTCGAGCCTGGCGAAGTCTGAGGCGATGGTGCTGGTCGCGCCGATCACCGCCGACACGGCGTCGACGCCATCGCGCACGATCTTCGCGGCGGCAGCCGTCAGTTCGTCATCATTGGCGATGTCCTTCAGCGCCGCGACGATGCCGCGATCGCTTTCGGCGAGGTCCGTGGCTTCAAGCGCTTGCCGCATGCGGTCCTGTACCGTCGAAAATGCCAGGTTCAGACGCTCAAGCTCCGCGGATATGGCATCTGCGGGCAGAATTCGGTTCTCCCGCGCGATCTCCGGCGGGAAGAAGCCGAAACATGGCCCCATCGCCACGCCTTCGCTCGCCGCGACGCCGCGATGGCTGCCTGCCGGCAGTGCCGCCCTGGCCGCTGCGGGCGCCGAACCGGATTGCGCCGGCGCAGCGTCCGGCTGGGCGGATGGCGCGCCGCCATCATCCGGGGACAAGCCGGAATTCGGGTTCTCCAGATAGCCGATCAGCGCCTCGATTGCCTCGATCGCATCCGCACCGGTGGCGCGAACGGTGATTTCGTCATTCTCCTTGACGCCAAGCAGCATCAGTTTCACCGAACTCTTGGCGTTGACTGTCTTGTCCGCTTTTATCAGCTCGATATCCGACTCGAAGCTCTTGGCCAGGTTCACGAACCGGGTGGCGGGCCGTGCATGCAATCCGTCATGCACTCGCACGTTTGTCGAGCGTTCCATTTGTTTCTCTCTCTGGTATCAACCGGCGACGATCACCCGATGGTGATGATCGTTCCGACTTTGAGGGCGGCTACGAGTTCCGACGCGGCCACCTGCGAGGCGCAGATCTCGCCGGGGCGTTCAACCGTTGCCGATCCGTTGAATGTGATCACCACATGACCGATATCCTTGACCTTCTGCCAGGCATGGTCGCCCATTCCGGTGATCTGCGCGGAAATATCGCCGATCCGGATCGGGGTGCCCACCGAAGGCGTCTCGCTGGAAAGCTCGCCGTCCAGGCTGTGCAGCACGGATACTTCCGCCAGTTCCGGCGGCGCGCCATCGGCAAAGAGAATGACCACGCCGCCTTCGGCAAGGTCCGCCACTTCAGGCCCAACGGCGGTTATCCGTGTTTTGAGATGGACTGACATTGGCGAACCTCTTTTCTGTTTGACTTAGAATACGATCAGGCTGACGATCCATGCAATCAGCACGGATACCGGGCCCATGATCTGGCGACTGATCAGAACCGCCGGAACACCGATCTCGATGGTCTTCGGCTTGGCTTCACCAAGTGCGAGACCGACGGGGACGAAGTCGCAGCCTACCTGCGTGTTATAGGCAAACAGCGCCGGCAGGGCCATGGCCGGGGAAATCGTCCCATTGGCAATTTGCGGGCCTATGATGGCAACGCCGATAACCTGCGCGATAACCGCTCCCGGCCCGAGAATGGGCGAGAGGAACGGCAGGCCGCAGATGACCGACAGGATCAGCAGGCCGACGATATTGTTCGCCAGAGGCCCCATCGGCTGTGCCAGCACATCGCCGATCCCCGTATAGAGGATGAAGCCGATGAGCATGGTCACGAATGCCATGAACGGCAGGACGTTGCGGATAACCTGATCGATCGTGCGGCGCCCGGCATTGAAGAAGATGCCGACCACGCGGCCCATGATGCGGCCGATGGAACTGATCAGGCCGATGATGCCGCCTTCGCCGGAATCCGATGCGTCCGACGTGCGCATGGACGCTGCAAGTTCGGCGGGCGTCGGCGGCGCCGCGGACGTTGCGGCTGCACCGGCTGCCGCTGCCGGCTCGGAACCGTCCGCAAGCTGGATATTGGCTTCCTTGACGCCGGAAACATAGATGTCCTCGGTGATGAACTGCGCCAGCGGTCCGGCCTGCCCCACCGGCGTGAGGTTGACGGTCGGAATGCGCTTGCGCGGATAGACGCCGCAACGGGCCGTTCCGCCGCAATCGACCACCACGACTCCCATTTCGCCTTCGACCGGCGGCGCCTTGAAGCCATCGACGGCCTCGCCGCCGCTGAGTTCGGCGATGCGGCGAGCGACCGGATGAATGCCGCCGCCCGTCACGGACACGACCTTGTTGCGCTCCGGCGTCAGCTGGATGACCAGCGGACCGCCCCAGCCGTTGGAGCCCTTCGATATTTTTACCGGCTTGTAAGTCTTGGCCATTCTGGTTCCCCCCGGAGTTTAGAGCTCGATGCCCTGACGGCGCGCCATGATCGCGGTGATGCGTTCGGTCAGGATGCCCTTGAGCAGAATGACGACGAGCCCCACGATGGCGTACCAAATGGCGACATTGATGTGATAACCGGCAGGAACCGCCCCCTTCTTCTCCAGTTCCAGCAGCGCGACGAGAACGCCGCCCCAGACGAAATACTCGCCCGGATTGATATGCGGAAACAGGCCGAGCGGCGGATGCACATAGGATACTGCCGCGTCGTAGAATGCAGGCTTGTGCTTCTCCTCGAGGAATGAGCCGAAAGTATAGGCCATCGGATTGGTGAGGAAGAAGACGGATAGCAGGGGCAGGACCGTATAGCGCGTCAGTGCGATGCGCCCGGCGCCGCGCGCTATCCCGTGCACGCGCTCCTCGCCGACGAGCTCCGTCAGGGCGTAGAATGCGGTCATCAGCACGACCAGCGTCGGGATGATGCCGGTGACGAAACTGGCAAAGACCTCGCCGCCCCGCTGGAAGATGCCGATGAAATGTTTGCCTATGCTGGTAAGCCAGCCCAGCTGCTCCTCCTGCTGGACGTTCTGCAGCCTCTCCTTGAACTCCTCGACCGAAATATCTCCGGTCGATTGCGCCAGGACGACAAGGTCGTTGCCCGCCTGGCTGATTGCGTGCCTGCCATGCAGCGCGGCGTCCGAAACCATCGATCCCGCGATCGATATATGGTGGGACGCAACGTCGGCATGTTGCGCCAGCATCGTTAGAATTGACATTTTCCCTCCTCCTTGCGGCCGTCCCCTTGGTTGCCGCCTATGCGTTCATCGTCCTCATGCCTGCCCGGTCCTCATGCCTCCCGGTCCTCATGCTTGCCCGGTCCTCATGCCTGCCCGGTCTTCATGCCTGTACGGTCTTTATGCCTGCAAGCCCGGGCTGCTTCGGCTCCGCCCTCGCCCGGTCAATCTGGGCAATCGCCACTTCCACTGCCTTGGCCAGCGCCGGATCGTTTTCGATCAGCGAGCCGGACCGAAGACGATCGAGCGGAATATTCTCCAGTTCCTCGCGCCGCTGGAACTTGGCGAAGACGGAACGCCCGCTCATGACGAGAAATCGTTCCACGACAAGCTCCGGCGTCGCCACGATGAGCACGATCATTCCCTTTCCAAAGCGGCCGCGGACATTTCCTGCTCCGACATAGCCATCCTTGTACCTGGAAGTGATGCCTTTCATCACATCGCCGTAATGGCGCATCTGGTACCAGACGCCCAGGGATTGCAAGGCCCACAAGACACCGAGAGCCAGCAATGCCCACTGCCACATCACCATGCGATCGCCTCCCATGCCCGATCGCCACCTATGGCTGGATCGGACGTAAAAATATAGAACATTTGTTTTCTCCAGTGTCAATATGTATGATTTAGGGCTATCTTACTGGCTTGCGCAAAATGTGCGGAAGGCTAAGACTAATAGCGGTTTGCGAGGCAAGTTGGTATGGATTTTCTTTTTCGCGACGAACTGATCCGCACGCCGGATCTCCGCCACCGCCTGCGGCAGCTGCGGTGGTTCAGGATGGCGTTTCGCAAGAATGCCGTGCTGATCGCGGAGCATTTCGGCTATCACTTCGCCATCGATGAAACCCGGCTCACGCGCGCCTTTCTCAATTGGGTCGAGCGGGTGGAGCAGGAAAAGCCCTATGCGGCGCTGGACCGCAAGGATTTCATCATCTTCGCCGCCGGCATGGCCCTGAAGGAACTCATTGCGGAGGCCCCTGCCCGGGTCGTGCGCAAGCCGCTGGAGGATCCGGCCAAGGGTACCGCCGAGATCGTCGCCTTCTGGCCGGAAGGTTTTCTCTACACGAATTACTGCGTTGGAGCGATTGCCGCGATCATGGAGCAGGAATTCGGTTCGCGCCCGGCGATCGATCGCTGCGCCGACGATCTGCGCACCTGGTGGTCCTACCGCGAAAACGCATCCGAGACGCCGGATTTCGCCATCGCGTTCCTCGACAAGTTCCTTGGAAGCGAACCCAACTGGATGATGCCCAACCTCGCCTCCGCCCGGAGCGCGATACGAAGGGCAATGCTCGCCTCCAAGCCGGTCAAATCGCTCGGCTGAGTTCGCCGAGGATACGCAGGACCTTTTCCCTTTGCTCGATCTGCGGCATGTGGCCGGTCGCGCCGAACAGATGCACGGCGATTTCGCCCGGCAGTCCCACCGTGTGAACGGAAGGAATGACCCGGTCCGCGGCCCCGAAAATGACGCGGGCCGGGATGGCCAGCCGCGCGAGGCTATCCCTTATGCTGAAGGTCTGGGTGCCATCGGCGAAGAAGCGGTCGACGATCTCCTGCTGCGCGCCGCGCAGTTCCTCGTCACGCGATTGCGCCAGCGTGGCGTTGATGAACGGCTTGCTCAACAGGTCCTGGTTCTGGACGAGCTGCCGCATCCATGGCACCAGACTAGCCTCCGAGCGCGCCCGGACGAAGCCCGAAAGGAACGCGCCATTGATTTCCGGCCCGAGCCCGGCGGGCGCTATCAGCGCCAGCGCGCCGACATCGACATTGCCCCTGTCCGCGACGCGCGCCGCAATTGCGCCGCCAAAGGAGTGCCCTGCGAGCACGATGCGGCCGGGAGTGTGGGCATCGATCGCCGCTTCGACCAGCTCGGCGAAGGCTTCGATATCCTCCGGTATCGTGCGCGGCGAGCCGCCATGGCCCGGCAGATCGACACCGAGAACCGGATTGTCGAGATTGCCGCCCGCCAGCATGGGGCGCCAGCTGTTCAAATCGGCACCGAAGCCATGGACGAGAACGATTGCCGGCAATGAGGCATCCTTGCCTTCGCGCAGCCAGACCGTATTGAGTGTCGCGGGGACCCCGTCCCGCTCTGTCGGCTTGCGCTGGACCATCGGCGCCGGCCGTGCCCTGGTCGCGCCCTGCTCGACATCCTTCTTCTGGATGCGCCCCTTCGGTCCGCTGCCCGTCACGCCGGCAAGATCGATACCCGCTTCACGGGCGATGCGCCGTGCCAGCGGCGTTGCGCGAATGCGGTCCTCGTCAGATTTTGCGCCCTCGTCGGCAGCAGGCTGCGGTTCGGGATTTGGCCGTATGTCCAGTATCGCGGCCGGTTGCGCCTTTTCAGCCGGCTCCACCGGAGCCACCGGAGCCACCGGATTTGCAGCGGGCGAATAGGCTTCATCCTCGCCATAGATCCAGGCGACGGCCTGGCCGACGGGAACGGTTTCGCCCTCGGCCGCGGTGACGCCGCGCAGAATGCCCGAGGAAGGCGCATCCACTTCCATCGCAGCCTTGTCGGTCTCGATCTCGAACAGCAACTGGCCCTTGGCGATGCTGTCGCCCTCCTTGGCGAACCAGCGCGATATCTGGCCGCTCTCCATATCCATATCGACCTTGGGCAGGATGACTTCGACTGGCATGGCCTAGCGCACCCCTTTGGCGAGATCGCGCGCGGCCTGCACGATGCCGGGCACCTGCGGCACGGTGGCCTTTTCCAGATCCGGATTATAGGGGATGGGCGTCTCCGCCCCGCCAAGCCGTATGATCGGAGCATCGAGATAATCGAAAGCCTCGCTCTCGGCGATCATGGCGCTGACCTCGGCGCCGACGCCAAGCGTCTTCACGCCTTCATAGACGCAGATCAGCTTCGACGTCTTCTTGACGCTGGCTATGATGGTTTCCTTGTCCATCGGCCGCACGGTCCGAAGGTCCACCACCTCCACGTCGATGCCTTCCCTCGACAATTGCTCGGCAGCCTCCAGCGCCTTGTGCACCATGATGGCCGAGGCGACGATCGTCAGGTCCCTGCCCTCGCGAACGACGGCCGCCTTGCCGATCGGCACAGTATAATAGCCTTCCGGCACATTGCCCTTCATCTTGTAGAGCAATTTATGCTCGAAGATCATCACCGGGTCCGGGTCCTCGACCGCGGCCAGCAGCATGCCCTTGGCATCATGGGGCGTCGATGGCTGGATGACCTTCAGCCCCGGCACATGGCCGAGCCAGGCTTCGAGGCTCTGGCTGTGCTGCGCGGCGGCGCCGGTGCCGGAACCGGCTGGAAAGCGCATGACGAGCGGAACCGATACCGCCCCGCCGAGCATGTAGCGTATCTTGGCAGCCTGGTTGACGATCTGTTCCATTGCGAGGGCCGCGAAATCCGAAAACTGGAACTCGAAGATCGGCCGCATGCCGGTCAGGGCAGCACCGACGGCGACGCCGGCGCCGCCAAGTTCCGAGATAGGCGTGTCCATCACCCGGTCTTCGCCAAATCGATGGACGAGGTCGCCTGTGACCTGAAAGGCGCCGCCATAGACGCCGATATCCTCACCCATGAGGAAAACGCGGTCGTCCTTCTCCATGGCAATGGCCATGGCTTCCTGGATCGCCTGTGAATAGCTAAGCTCGCGGACCAACTCGTTCATGAAATTCTAATCCGTATAGACGTCGCGCGTCAGATTGTTGAGATCCGGCGATGGGCTGTTCTTGGCAAATTCGATGGCCGAGGCGATCTCCGCCTCCACGTCATCGCGAATTTTCTCGGCCTCGGCGGCGTCGAGAAAGCCGAATTCCTTCAGCTGGGCCTCGAAAAGCTGGATCGGGTCGCGATTATTGACCCAATCCTCGATTTCTTCCTTCGTGCGATAGCGGTTGCGGTCGCTCTTCGAATGTCCCCGGTGGCGATAGGTCTTGCACTCGATCAGCGTCGGGCCCTCGCCCCGGCGCGCCCGCTCTATGGCCTCGTGCGAAGCCTCCGCCACTTCGGAAAGATTGTTGCCGTCGACGACGACACCGGGCATGTGATAGGCGCTGGCCCGATCGGCGACATTGGCGACGGCGGTGGAACGCGCCGTCGAGGTGGACATGCCATAGCCATTGTTCTCGCAGACGAACACGACCGGCAGCTTCCAGATCGAAGCCATGTTCAGCGCCTCGTGGAAAGCGCCCTCATTGTTGGCGCCATCGCCGAAATAGGAGATGACGACCTTGCCGTTCTTTTGCTTCTTGGCCGAAAGCGCCGCGCCGACGGCGATGGGTATGCCGCCGCCGACGATGCCATTGGCGCCGAGATTGCCCTTGGAGACATCCGCGATATGCATGGAGCCGCCGCGCCCCTTGCAATACCCGGTCTCCTTGCCGAAAAATTCCGCGAACATCCGGGAGACATCCGCGCCCTTGGCAATGCAGTGGCCATGGCCGCGATGGGTCGAGGTGATCATGTCGCTCTCGGCAAGCGGCATCGAAATGCCGACGGCGCTGGCTTCCTGGCCGATCGACAGGTGCATCGTCCCATGGATGAGGCCGCGCGTGTAGGATTCTTCCGCGCCCTCTTCGAAACGCCTGATGAGATACATCTTGCGCAGCGCTTCCTTCAACTGCTCCGGGCTGTAGTGCCGGAACGCGAATGGAAGATTGCTGCCATCATCCTTGAGCTTGATATTCGAACTTCTGGCGGAAGCCATTTCAGCACCTCTCCCTCGCCGCATGATCGTCGCGGCGGCAGTTCAGAACAGAGCCGCCGCCCATGCCGAATGCGTCCATTGCCGCATTTCCGATGCTAATCGAATATTGAACATTTGTATCTTAGTCAACACCTATGTGCATCATCACAGCTTGAACGCGAAAGCGCCGGCCATACAAGCAAAGGGCGCATCCCGAGACGCGCCCTTTTGCCCACCCTCGGGGCCCCGAACCTGTATTGGCGATGGCCTAATCGTTGAAGCGGTGGCCTTCACGTTCCGGATCGGCCGTGATCTCTGCCTCTTCCTCGTCATCAGGAAGGGCGGCATCGCTTTCCTGATAGGCATTGTCGTCATCATCCTCGGAGATGCCGTCCGCATCCGCCGACGGCACCTGGCGACCGCCGGTAATGGCCAGTTCGTCGTCCGCCTGGACTTCCTCGGCCTGCACCTCTCCGGCGCCGATCTCGTCCCAATCCTGGGTTTCGATGGGGGTTCTGGAGGGTTTATCCGCCACTTCGACACGTTCCGGACTATTCTTCCGCGTATTCTGGTTCATCGTCGGCCTCCTTCGCAGCTCTTGAAATTGAAACGCGAAACGGCGGGATTCGATGCAGGGCGGCGACATGGAAATTTTACCTTTCTGCCCTAATCCACCCATAATGAACTGCGAGGTGAGCATTTCCACAGCATCGGGAGTTATCCATGACATCGAAACTATTGACTCTGGCCGTAGCAACCACGGCGATCATGGCCGCGCCGCTTGCAGCCTCCGCCGACGAGACGCCGCGCCCCCGCATCGTCGTGACGGGTGAAGGCCAGGCCTCCGTGGCGCCTGACACCGCGATCGTTTCCCTCGTCGTCATGGAAGAAAAGCCGACGGCGCGCGAGGCGCTGACCGCCAATAATGAGGCCATGGGCAAGGTCCTGGACGGGATGAAGAAGGCAGGTATCGCCGAGCGCGACCTGCAGACATCCGGCTTCAACATCGAGCCGCGCTACGTCTATCCGGAAAACAAGGACAAGGGCCAGCAGCCCGAGGCGCCGAAGATCGTCGGCTATGCGGTCTCCAACTCGCTGACTGTCCGCGTGCGCGACCTGACCAAGATCGGCAATATACTGGACCAGTCGGTAACGCTGGGCGTCAATCAGGGCGGAAACCTGTCCTTTACCAACGACAAGCCGGAAGCGATTCTGGAAGAGGCGCGCAAGAAGGCCGTGGCCAACGCCATCGCCAAGGCCAAGACGCTGTCGGCAGCCGCCGGCGTGGAACTCGGCAAGGTCACCGAAATCAGCGAGCAATCGTTCCAACCGCGCCCCATGCCGATGGCCCAGGCCAAGGCATTCAGCGCATCGGCGGATTCGGTGCCGGTCGCGACGGGCGAGAACAGCTACAACGTCACGGTCAACGTCACGTTCGAATTGAAGAACTGAGGTCAAGCCAGATGAAAAAAGGGCGCCCGGGGCGCCCTTTTTTTGTTCTAGCGGATAACCGGGCAACCCGGCGAGCGCGCGAAAACGATCGCGGTCCTGTGGCCGCGCATCCAGCCCGTCACCCGCATCACATTGCGGCGCACGACCACGCGAGGGTTGCGCAGGCCCATGCGTCGGGCCTTGGTCGCGGCATGGGAAGCCGTGCATGCCCGTCCGAAACCGGGCCGGAAGTGGCCACGACGATGATCGACATTGAGTATCTGCGAAGCGTGTCCCGCTTCGGCGACTGCCGGCGCGGCGGCCAAAGGCGCTGCGGAAGCGCCGCCTGCCAAGAGCGAACCCATGCCGATCGCCGTTGCTACCACCATTGCCTTGAATGAAATCTGGGTCATTGAGCGTTCTCCTGTTCGTTGCCGGCAGATCATCACCGCAGTGATGAAGAAGGCCGGATGCCGCTCTTTGTTCCATGACACCGGTGAACGATTGCCAAACGGCGCATTCATTTTTCATTCAGCGCGGGCATTTTTCATTCAGCGCGGGCATTTTTCGTCCAGCGGGCGTTTTTCCGCTCAGCGCCGCATCATTCTTCCGGCGCCTGCATCATGTGATCGAAATATTCCTCGTCGGAATGCAGATCATGATCATGAGCCGTAACCTTGCCGCGCACGGAGATCTGCGCCTCGTGCACCGTCTCGGAAGACCCCGAGACCAAAGGATGCCACCAATAGAGGTCCCTTCCCTCGTCGACGAGGCGGTAGCCGCAGGTTTCCGGCAGCCAATCGACGCTGCGCACGATTTCAGGCGTGAGAAACACGCAGTCGGGCACCTTCTTCTTCCGGTCCGGATAATCGGAACACTGGCAGGTGCCGGCGTCGAGCAGGGTACAGGCTACGGTGGTGAAGTAGATTTCCTGCGTGTCCTCGTCTTCAAGCTTGTGCAGGCAGCAGCGGCCGCAGCCATCGCACAGGCTCTCCCACTCCGAGCGGTTCAGCTCGTCGAGCGTTTTTCTCTTCCAGAAGGGTTCTTGCAGCATGCGCTGAAATACACCGGGACGCCCGGCCAGTCCAGTCCGTCCGGACCGCCAGGCCTCCTGGGGCCAGTCCAGCGGCCAGCCGCATGAATGCAGGATGAACGGCGCCTTCACAATGAGTACAGACGCCCTTTGCCATCCTTTCCAACGGTCCGCGCCAATTCCACGGCGCATCGCAGATCAGTAATCGCCAATCGGTTGCCATAAATTGGGAACAGGCTTGCGATCAAAACATTTGACGTATTCCACTACGAGAATGCGAGACAGGGATGGACATGAAACGGACAGCTCTTTTCTTTGCTTCGACGGCGATCCTCTTTTCGTCGCCCACGGCAATGGCAGACCAACCTGCATTGAACCGCCCATATATTTCTTCGAACAGCAATGATCCGGCACCGGTCTTGATGGCTCAGGCGGAGGAGGCAGCGCCTCCCGCC
Source organism: Phyllobacterium sp. 0TCS1.6A (assembly GCF_026420825.1). NCBI lineage: Bacteria > Pseudomonadati > Pseudomonadota > Alphaproteobacteria > Hyphomicrobiales > Phyllobacteriaceae > Phyllobacterium > Phyllobacterium sp. 0TCS1.6A. The sequence goes on along the minus strand of NZ_JAPMAB010000001.1, from coordinate 126,325 downwards.
GAAGAAGCCGCGCCTGAAGCAGATGGTGGCGGGCAGGAAAGAAAGCGCAAATCGCGGCAGCAGGCTGACCAGCCCGACGAGACGCAGCAGCGCGCCGAGGAAGCGCAGCAGCGTGCCGCCGAGGAATCCGCCGCCGCTGAAAAGAAGCAGAGGCAGGCCGAGGAAAGCGCCAGAAAGCAGGCCGACCAGGCCGCGCAGGAGGCCGAGGCTGAGGGAAATCGCCAGGCCGAGAAGGCCAGGCGCGCCGCCGAGGCAGACGCGGAGAAAGCGGCGCAACAGCAAAAGGCCGTAGAGCGCGAAGCCAAGCAGAAGGCCGCCCAGGAGGCGGAAGACGCGCAGGCCAAGCAGCAGGAGACGAACAAGGCGGCGGAAAGGGCCAAGCGCGAAGCCCAGGCGGAAGCCGACAAGGCCGCCGAGCAGCAGAAGGCCAACGAGGCCGAGGCCAAGCAGAAGGCCGCCGAAGAACTGAAACAGACGGAAGAACTCAAGGATCAGACCGCCAAGGAGGCCGAAAAGGCCAAGCGCGAGGCACAGACCGAGACCGACAAAGCCGCCGAACAGCAGAAGGCGGCCGAGGAAGACGCGCGCAAGAAGGCGGATCGGGGCCAGAAGGCAGCCGAGAAGGATGCCGACAAGGCCGCCGAGCAAGCAAAGCGAGCCGCGGACAAGGCCGCACAGGAAAAGCCCGCCGACGCGACGGGCACCGCCCCGGCGCCAACCGGCGAACAGCCCGCCGCTCCCACCAATGAAGCGCAACCGGCCCAGCCTGCGCAACCCGACCAAGCTGCGCAGCCAGCGCAACCCGCCCCGGGTGCAACGGGACAAGAGCCGGGCAAGGAGGCCTCGCCGCTTCCCGAGAATGCCGCGCCTGTCCTCGACAGCGAGAAGAAGGCCGCTCGGCCCGATGCAGGCGCAACGCCCGGGACCGGCAATGCCGGCGCGACGCCAGATGCCGGCGCACCCGCCACTGCACCGGCTGCCCAGCAGGAGGCCCGGCCCGAACAGCCGGCGGCAGCTGCGCCCGCAGCACCGCCGAAATCCGATGCCGAGGTGCAGCAGGAACTTTCGCCGGTCAAGATCGAGTCCATCCGCAGCCAGGAGGGCAAGCGCACCAAGGAGCCCCGCCGCTGGGAGCGCCCGGACGATGCGCAGGTCGTCAAGCAGTTCGACAATCGCACCATCGTCGAGGTCAACAATAATGTCTTCGTCGAGAGCTCCGACCGGCCGAGGATGACGCGCAAGGCCCGCGACGTCTATTACGAGGATCTGCCGCGTGATCGCACCCGCGAAACGATCGTTCGCGACAATGGCGTCGAGATCATCACGATCCGCAATCGCTATGGCGACGTCATCCAGCGCTCGCGCCTGATGCCGGACGGACGCGAAGTCGTGCTGAGCTATGCGCCCGAATATGATCGTGCCGAGCGAATGGACTGGCGCGATCCCGGTGACGACCTGCCGCCGCTGCGCCTGGCCATACCGGTGCGCGAATATATCCTCGACGCCGAGGACGTGCCCGAGGAGGAAGTCTACGACTTCTTCGCCCAGCCTCCGGTGGAGCGGGTCGAGCGGCTTTATTCCATCGATGAAGTGCGCCGGTCGGCACGGATCAGGGACAAGGTGCGCCGCGTCGATCTCGACACGATCACCTTCCAGTTCGGCTCCGCCGAGATCAGCGAAGACCAGATCGGGCGGCTCGAAAGCGTCGCCAAGGCAATTGCCCAGACACTCGAGAAAAACCCGGCCGAGACCTTCCTGATCGAAGGTCATACGGATGCGGTGGGATCGGACCAGGCCAATCTCGTGCTTTCGGACAAGCGTGCCGAAGCCGTGGCCCAGGCGCTGACCAATGTCTTCGACATCCCGCCGGAGAACATGACGACGCAGGGCTATGGCGAGCAGTACCTGAAGATCAGCACGCAGGAGCCCGAACAGCAGAACCGGCGTGTTGCAATCCGCCGTATCACGCCGCTGGTGGCGCCGATGGCGAGCAATAATTAGAGTTATCGCGATGAAAACCCGGGCTTCGGCCCGGGTTTTTTCGGTTCGCGCTTGAGTTCCCGCCCAGCCGCGTTATGTGTGTGGAACATCCCAAATCCAAGTTCCAGCGGACCATTATTCATGAAACGCATTGAAATCCTGATCGAATCCATCATCCTCGCGTCGCGTTGGCTGCTCGTCGTGTTTTACCTCGGCCTTGCCATAGCGCTTGCGATCTATGCTTTTTCCTTTGCCGGGAAGCTCGTCGATTTCGTCACGAAGATCATGGTGATGAACGAGACCGACACGATCCTCAAGATGCTGAGCCTGATCGACGCCGCGCTTGTCGCCAGCCTTGTGGTGATGGTGATCATCTCGGGCTATGAAAACTTCGTCAGCCAGTTCGACGAGGCGGATCAGGTCCATTGGCTCGGCACGATCGACGCCGGTTCGCTCAAGATCAAGGTGGCATCGACAATCGTCGCCATCTCCTCGATCCATCTGCTGCAGGTGTTCCTGAACCTCGTCCAGTACAATACGGGCCAGTTGACGTGGTTCACCATCATCCACCTGGCGTTCGTCTTCTCCGCCCTCTTCCTCGCCTATATCGACAAGCTCATGGTCAAGGACAAGGGAAAGAAATCCGGCGAGCCGTCGCTCTGAACATCAGAATACATGTCCGCCATCGACACGGCACCAGACAAAAAAGGATGGGCACTGCCCATCCTTTTTCATGAAGATCGCTACTGCGAGGCCTAACTGTCGAGGAACGAGCGAAGCTTGCGCGACCGGCTTGGATGCTTGAGCTTGCGCAGGGCCTTGGCTTCGATCTGGCGGATACGCTCGCGCGTGACCGAGAACTGCTGCCCGACTTCTTCCAGCGTATGGTCGGTGTTCATGCCGATGCCGAAGCGCATGCGCAGGACGCGCTCTTCGCGCGGCGTCAGCGAGGCAAGGACGCGGGTCGTCGTATCGCGAAGATTGGCCTGGATCGCCGCATCGATCGGCAGAAGCGCATTCTTGTCCTCGATAAAATCGCCGAGATGCGAATCTTCCTCGTCGCCCACCGGGGTTTCGAGCGAGATCGGCTCCTTGGCGATCTTGAGCACCTTGCGCACCTTTTCGAGCGGCATGGCGAGCTTTTCCGCCAGTTCCTCCGGCGTCGGCTCGCGGCCGATCTCGTGCAGCATCTGGCGCGACGTGCGAACGATCTTGTTGATCGTTTCGATCATGTGAACCGGAATACGGATCGTGCGCGCCTGATCGGCAATCGACCGGGTGATGGCCTGGCGTATCCACCAGGTCGCATAGGTCGAGAACTTGTAGCCACGGCGATACTCGAACTTGTCGACCGCCTTCATCAGGCCGATATTGCCTTCCTGGATCAGATCGAGGAATTGCAGGCCGCGATTGGTATATTTCTTGGCGATGGAGATGACGAGGCGCAGATTGGCCTCCACCATTTCCTTCTTCGCCAGGGCCGCTTCGCGCTCGCCCTTCTGCACCTGATTGACGATGCGACGGAATTCCGAGATCGAAATGGCGGTTTCCTGCGCCATGTTCTGGATTTCGGTCCGCAGGCCCTTGATCGTTTCCTTCTCGTTCTTCGTGAACTCTTTCCAGCCTCGGGTAGAAAGATTGGAAACGGCCTTCAGCCAGTTCGGGTCGAGCTCATTGCCCTGGTATTCCTTGAGGAAATCCTCGCGGCGCACGCCATAGGATTCGGCAAGGCGCAACAGGCGCCCTTCGTTCTGCACCAGGCGCTTGTTGATGTCATAGAGCTGCGCGACCAGAGCCTCGATGCGGTTCTGATTGAGCGAAAGCGACTTGACCGCCTTGATCAGCTGATCCTTCAGTTCCTTGTAGCGGCGCTCCTGGCTTGGCGACAGAGAACCGGAAGCAGCGAGGCGGTTTTCCACCTGCTGGTCCTGCAGTTTACGCAGCTTCTTATAGGTGTCGGCGATGACGTCGAGCGTCTCCATGACCTGCGGGCGAAGCTCTGCTTCCATGGCCGCAAGCGAAAGATTGGCCTCATCATCCTCGTCGTCTTCTTCCTCCACCGGCGTCTCGCCGCCGACATTGGTAATGTCGTCATCGTCGCGCGACCGCCGCGACCGGTCATTGGCAGCGGGCTTTTCTTCTTCGACCCGCTCGATGACGGGCGCCTGCTTGGCCTCGGGACCGGCATAGGTGGTTTCGAGATCGATGATTTCGCGCAGGAGAATCTTCGAATCGTTCAGATCCTCGCGCCAGATGATGATCGCCTGGAAGGTCAGCGGGCTTTCGCAGAGGCCCGAGATCATCGTCTCGCGTCCTGCCTCTATGCGCTTGGCGATCGCAATTTCGCCCTCGCGCGACAGGAGCTCGACAGTTCCCATCTCGCGCAGATACATGCGGACCGGATCGTCCGTACGATCGGTCGGTTCCTTCTTCGTCGTCGTCGGAGCCACTGCGGTGCCGGTGGCGTCGGCGAGTTCACGAGCATCGTTTTCGTCGTCGGCGCTATCGGTATCCTCCGCGTCGGCGTCCTGCTCGTCATCTTCCACGACATTGATGCCCATGTCGCTGAGCATCGCCATCGTATCTTCGATCTGTTCGGAAGTGACCTCTTCGGATGGCAAGACGGCATTCAGCTCGTCCATCGTAACGTAGCCGCGCTTCTTCGCGAGCTTGATCATCTTCTTGACAGCGTCATCGGAAAGGTCGAGAAGCGGACCGTCCGGCGCACCTTCGCGCTCGACTTCTACTTCTTCATTTTCCTTTGCCTTCGTTGCCATATTCTATATCTCCAAGCGATCGTCGCTTTGTTCATGCATCGAAACAACGAGTGCGACAGCGCACCGGTTCCCCTGCATCATCAAGGTAGTAATTGATCGACTAGCCGAAATCCTGTTAACCGCGGATTAACCCTGTCACAGCGCTGGCGCACATGCCTTGCATTCTGTGGATTTGCCCCGTTTTTCACCAAATCCACGAACCTCAATGCAATATCTACAATTCCGCGCAATCTGATTCCGTCATTATTCACCCACGTCAACCCCGACTCAACTGATTCGGGTCAAAAAAGCGAATCAATTCGGTCAAAAGCCCTTTGCCGAGCGTCCCGAAGGTATTCCGAAGCCATCGATCAGTGCTTCAGTCGCCTGGGCGTTGCGGATGTCATTCTGGATATCGAGCAAACGGCTGAGGTTTTCGTCAGTAGCTTCATTCGCCAGGGCGCTCTCGGCTACTTTCAGTTCCTTATGTAGTGTGCTGGCGCGTTGATGCAAGTGTACGGCCTGCCTGAGCGCCTCGAGAGCGTCCTCCTCGGCGGCTTGCGCCGTGGCCGTCCATATCCGTGCGCGCCGCACCAGCGCCTCCAGCGCCTCTATCAGCGCGCCGAGATTGCCCTCGGTCATGATCCGCCGCATTTCGGCGCCTGTCGCCACGTGATGCTCCGCCATCGCGTCGAGCAGCGCATTGTGGAAACGCCTCAGGTCGGGATGGGTGAATTCAAGCCGGACGATCGTCTCGAAATCATCCTCTATCAACCGCGGATGATTGAACAATGTCATCAGGATCGCCGTTTCGCGCAGCGGCGGCATCGTCGAACTCGCACGTACCAGCACGGAACGCGCCAGGCTGTCGGATACGGCAAGACGGCCGCCATTCGCCTGGCCGCGGTTGCGCGCGCCATATCCCTGCGGGCCGCCGCGCCCTGCCGGTCCCCTGTCCTGGGTGCGCGGCGCGAAGAACTGGTTCACCCGGTCGCGGACATCCTGCCCATAATGCCGCCGCACATCCTCGTCGCGGATGGTGGCGATCATCTGCTTCAGCCTCGATTCCAGCTCCGCGCGGCGCTCCGGCGTATCGAAGACGCCGCTTGCGGTCTCTCGCGACCAGAGCATGTCCGCCAGCGGCCGCGATTCATCGAGCACCGCCTGGAATGCCTGTGGGCCGGACAGCTTCACCAGATCGTCCGGGTCCTGCCCCTCCGGCAAGACCGCAAAGCGCAGGGAAAACCCCGGCTTCAGGAGCGGCAGAGCGAGATCGATCGCCCGATGCGCCGCCTTGATCCCAGCCTTGTCGCCGTCGAAACACAGCACCGGCTCCGGCGACATGCGCCATAGGAGATCAAGCTGGTCTTCGGTCAGCGCGGTACCGAGCGGCGCCACGGCCTGCGCGAACCCGGCCTGCGCCAGCGCTATGACGTCCATATAGCCTTCGACGGCAATGATCGCCTTCGCGGATTGGCCGGCCTGCGGCTGTGCGGCTTTTCGTGCCCGCAGCGCATTGAAGAGGATCCTGCCCTTGTGGAAGAGCTCGGTCTCGTTGGAATTCAGATATTTGGCGATGGCATTGGGCGCGAGGGCACGTCCGCCAAAGGCTATGATGCGGCCACGCAGATCTTCGATCGGAAACATGATCCGATCCCGGAACCGGTCGAACGAAACCGGTTTGTCATCGCCGTGAACCACCAGTCCGCAGGCTTCGATCTGCTCCTTCGTCGCGCCCTTGCCCGCCAGATGCTCCTTCAGCGCATTGCGGCTCTCCGGGGCATAGCCGATGCGGAACGCCTGCTGCGTCGAGGCGCTCAACCCCCGATCGCGCAGATAGGCCCGCGCCTTGGCTCCGCCCGCGGCCTGCAGCTGATCCTGGAAGAACTTCGCCGCCATTTCCATGACATCGTAAAGCGTCGAGCGCTTTGCTTCGCGCAGCTCCGCCTCGGCATCGCGCGCCGGCATCGGAACCCCCGCCATGTCCGCCACCCGCTGGACGGCCTCGGGAAAGCTGAGGCCTTCGAGCTCCGTCAGGAAGCGGAAATGATCGCCGGTCACGCCGCAGCCGAAGCAGTGATAGCGGCCCTTCCTGTCCTCGCAGTGGAAGCTGGGGGATTTTTCGCCATGAAACGGGCAACAGGCCCAGAAATCGCCCTTCTGGGCGTTGGTCTTCTTGCGATCGAACGATACCCGCGTGCCGATCAGACTGGAGATCGGTACGCGCTCCCTGATCTCATCGAGAAAGGACGGTGGAAATCGCATGGGCCTGGCATTCTTGATTTCATTGGTGTTGTCGCAGCGCGGGGGCCGGCTGCGCTCAACCGGGAACATATTGCATCAAATGGAGTTTGGGGGAAAGCCTGTCAATTCACTCGTCCCCTGTTCATATGCTGGCCCGAACGGGACGGATCCGGCGCGTCCGCAGCTAAAGCCGGCAAAGACAGTTGCTGCGCGCCAGCTTGCGTAACTGCAGGTACGGTTTATCAAAAACGACAGAATTTTTCTTAGCCGGAACATATTATTCTCGCATTTCCTGTGCATATGCTATCGTGAAAGTGAACACGTGTTCAATTTGACGGCGGCGATATTCACGAGAGGTTGAAACGGACGAAAGTGAGCGGTTCTGCGGTATTGTTGCATCTGGCCGGTGCGGTTGCCCTTCTTCTTTGGGCGACGCGCATGGTGCGGACCGGCGTGGAGCGCGCCTATGGCGAAAGGATGCGTCAGAGCCTGCGCGGCGTGCTGCATAATCCGGTCCTGGCTGTGCTGTGGGGGCTGATGCTCTCGATCGCGTTGCAGAGTTCGACAGCGGTCAGCCTGCTCGCCGGTTCCTTCGTCGGTTCGGGCGTCGTCAGCGGCGTCGCCGGACTGATGGCCGTGCGCGGCGCGGAAGTCGGCTCGGCTCTTGTCGTCAAGATACTCAGCTTCGACCTCACGCTGCTGGTGCCGCTCTGCCTCGTTGCCGGAACGGCCATATTCATGTCCACCGAACGCAGCAATTGGCGGCAGATCGGCAGGATACTGGTCGGGGTCGGATTGCTGATCCTTTCGCTCGAAATGACCGGCCAGGCGACGGAACCGTTGCGCAACAGCGAACTCCTGCCGCAGATCGTCGGCTATCTCGATACCGATCCCGTGACGGCCTTCCTCCTTGCCGCCATCATGACCTGGCTTTTCCATTCGAGCATAGCGGCGGTGCTGCTGCTCGTGACCTTTGCCAGCCGCGGCCTGATCTCGCCGGAACTCGGCATCGTCATGATCTTCGGCGTCAATCTCGGCTCCTCCTTCATCGCGCCGCTGCTGACCCGCGCCGCCGCACCGAAGGCCCGCATCGTGCCGATGGGCAACCTCCTCATGCGCGGGGCCGGATCGATCATCATCCTGATCCTCTTCCTCTCGTTCCAGCCATCCATCGGCTTCCTGGGCTCCGCCGCGGCCGATCAGATCATCAACGGGCATATCCTGTTCAATATCATCATTCTCCTGGCCGGCGTGCCGCTCTCGAGCCTCGTGCTGCGGATAACGAAGGCGGTCGTCGCGCTCAACACGCCGGCGCAGCCAGCCGCGCCGCTCGACCATGCCGAACTCAGTGCGCTCGACGAGAGCGTCCTCGGCACGCCGAGCCTGGCGCTTGCCAATGCCACCCGCGAAACCGTGCGCGTCTGCGAAACGATAGAGATCATGCTGCGCGATATCATCGGGCTCTACGAGCAGCCCGAACAGAGCCGCATCGACGAGCTTTCGGCGCTTGACGACAAGGTCGATCGCAAGCATGCCGCGATAAAACTCTATCTTGCCAAGTTGACGACGAAGGACCTGAGCGAGTTCGAAGTCGCGCGCGCCCAGGAACTGCTCGGCGCCTGCGTGAAGCTCGAACAGGTCGGCGACATCATTGTCAGGAACATGCTGGCGCTGGTGCAGAAGAAATTGGACCGGAAGCTGGAATTCACCGAGGAAGGCTGGCTCGAATTGAGCAATTTCCACGCCAAGGTGCTGGTCAATGCCCGCATGGCGTTCAACGTTCTCGTCTCAAGGGACCGCGAAACGGCCCACCAGCTGGTGCTGGAAAAGGATCATCTGAGGGATCTGGAGAAGCAAAGCAGCCAGCGGCACTTTTCACGGCTGCGCAGCGGCACCGTCCGGAGCCTGGAAACCAGCTCCATCCATCTGGATACGATCCGCGACCTGAAGCAGATCAATTCGCTGCTGGCGTCCATGGCCTATCCTGTCCTCGAGGAACAGGGCCTGTTGAACACGACGCGGCTGCGTGCGCTGCATAGCTGACAGGCGCACGACAGTCAGTAATTGCGATGAATATGGGTATTGGAGCCGATGAAGGCGCCCATCGCCGAGCCGATCAACAGCCCGAGCGTCATATTGCCCATGACCGTTTCGCCGATGCCGGCGCCGATCGATAGACCTGCCAAGATGCCTATTATAGTAGACCAGCCATGTTCCTTCATATCAGCCTCCATATTTTGTTAACCATCAACGCGGCAACCCGCCGCCAGGTTCCGTCGTCGATTCTACAGGGCACACGGGGCTGCGTCGCTCCATCGAAAGAACGATAAAGGGAGTGGTCGAGGCCGGCCTGCATAGACATAAGGATTTTGGGGAGCATCCCCCCAACGAGCGACCAAACAAAAAAGGACCGCTGCGGGAGGAGGTGCAGCGGTCCTGATTGTAAATGTACCGCGGGAGGAGGTGCAGTACATTCGACGTTGGGATTATCTGGGAGGAAAAGAACCCAACACCGATAAGATAGCATCGCCCATTTTTTTTGCTACCCGCATAATTGCATAATAGCTATGCAAAATGTCGCGGCCGGGAAGTTCGGAGCCGCCCTCAAAACCTGACACTGAGGTCGGCCTTGATGGAATTATGGCGGGCCTCGGAGGAATATTGGCCGGTATAGCTGAGACCAAGGGTCGTTCTCCTGCCGATGCCCGCATCAAACCCGGCTTCGATGATCGCGGCATCCCCTGCCACGGGAGTACCCTCGACCGAGAAAGTCTGACCGCCGCTGAAGGCAAGACCGACTTGCGGCGTCACATCGCCGAAAGCGTGGTTCCAACCCAGCATGCCGCGCGCCGTCAGCGAGATATCCGCGCTCAAGCTGAACTGATGCGAAGCACGCAAGCCAAGCGTTGTCACGGTCAGGTCTGTGCTGGAGCCTGCGCCGTTCAGATTGCTCACAGCGCCGTCTTCGTCAAAGCCGCCGGTTTTGACATGTACATGCCGTGCTGCCGCAAAGGGTTCGAGTGCGGCATAGGCCGTATCGATCTCATAGCCGAGTTCGCCAAAGACCTGCACGGAGGTCGCATCATACGCAGCCTCATGCTCGCCTGACAGCGAACCGAAGTGCACGGACCGCTTGGTTTCGATCTCGTGGTGACCGAGATTGACGCCGAGCCGCAAACCGAGTGCATCCAGCTTTGTGCCGCCATAGATTCCGAGCTGGTAATTGTCGACCGATGCCTTGCCCCGGCCGCCGCTTATCGAGGTGTTGCCATAACCGGCAAGCAGACCGAAGCGCCAGCTATCGGCAATCACACCGTCCATACCGGTGACAAGCCCACCCAGGTTGCGACTGTAGCCGCCAGCATTGCCGTCACCATCCGCATGCGCCCATGAACCATAGGCCTCACCCCAAAATGCCGTTGTTGCAGCGGCCGGCTCGATAGCGGCAAAGACTTCACTCTGCTGTGCCTTCCCGGGACCATAGGCCAAGGGCGGCGTGCTGACGGCCTGCGCCTTGCCTGCCACACCGTCAAAGGCATTGCGCAGCCGCGCAGTCGCCGCATCGGAGATGAAGTGGCTGTCGTCCGCCAGAACACCGAAGACCGTCGCATGTACCTCGCCCGACAGCGCATCGAAATCGAGCAGGTTGCCGATGGTGGAAAAGAGCACGGTGTTATAGAGCGCATTGCCCTGCTTCAAGCCTTGGACGGCACCCGATGCGGCGCGTTGATTATCGGTGTCGACACCAACGGTCCACGGCACATCCTTCCTGTCAAACCCAAGCATCACCTTGCTTGTGTCGCTGTAATCGAGCTGCGTCGCAATGTAGTTGAAACTGCCGGCGCCATTGACGGCATCGAACCTGCCTTCGACCTTGCTAGCCGTGAGGATGTCATAGTGCCGGTCGAAAAGCTGTTCTATCTCGGCATTGTTCAACAAAGCCGCCTTGCCTTCAAGCCGCACATCCACGACGCCGCCAAGCAAACTTGCCTTGCCTCCGACAGAAAGACTGTCTGCCGCGCCATGATCGGCCGCGATCTCGACATCAAGAACACTGCCTTTTTCGAAGGTTGCGTCCTTGCCGACATTGAGCGTGCCGACCGAATTGCCCGGCGAGACCTTACTGCCGCTCTTCGCCAGGAGACTGCCGACAATGCCGGTTCCGGAAACAACGCCAGCTTCGCTGACGATGGTAGATCCGCTGCTGCCGTTGATCGCTGCCCATCCACCATCGATCGACGCATCGCCAATTGTGCCGTCAACGGCGACGTACAAACGCCCGCCCTTGTTGACTGTCGTGTCGGCTGCAATACCTTCAACCGTAAACAGTGCCGTGGCATTGACGATTGATCGTGAGGTGATGGAGCCCTTCCTGTCGATCACCAATTCGCCGCCATCGACGATCGTATCACCGGAATAGGTGTTGTGGCCCGCCAATGTCAGCTGGCCGGAGCCGATCTTGGTCAGGCCGGCATCATAGGAGGAAGCATCTGCAAGCTTGGCAGTGAGATACGGTATACGGCTGCTATCATTGAACTTGATTTCAGCTTCAACGAGCAGGTTAGCGCCTATAATTGCGTCGCGGGGAGCATTCGCAATTAGGCCAGCGATAACTTCACTGCTCCGGCCAGCAATGAAATCATCGAAATCAGTCGACTGACTATATTGCCCGCGCCAATACGGTCTCTCTTTTGCATAGAGATCGGCCAGAATCTTCCCGAACGGGTCGGCGTCCAGAGCGGACAATGCAGTGCGCGCTCTGGCCGAGCGATATCCTTGCTCCAGGAAAGATTCGATCGCCGCCTTAAGGAGATTTTTGCCTGTATCAATGCCGGCAATGAGCGGCGTTGATGGTTTCACAATACCGGGAACAGCTTGCAGTTTGCCTTGCAATTCCGGCTTCCTGTTTGTCCAGGAAGTCGCCTCGGCCTGCTCTTCCTGTTTGCGCCGAACAAGTGCCGTATCGGAAATATCGTTGGACCAGACATCGGTGCCATTGGCGTGCCCCGGAACGGCGTCATCTTTTGAAAGGTTCACGACGACCCGCTCCAGAAACTGTTTCGGACCGCGCATGGCGCTCTTCATGTCCGGCCTGCCCCAGCCAAAGACCTTATTGGGTATATTGGCATTATCGTTTTTCAGCCTGGCATCCGTGAGATGCTCAGCTGTTGTGAACATCACATCCCGGGCCTGGGAATTATTCAAATACGGAAACCGCTGCATGACGAGCGCAAGCGAAGCAGTCACGTTCGGTGCAGCTGCCGAGGTGCCATCATAGTTGGGGGAATAAGTTGCCGCTATCTTGTCATTGGGCGTGCCGTGCCCACGATCATAAACATCGCCGTTCCGCCCTGCCGTTGTGCTGTAAATGCCCGCGGTGGGTCCGCCAATGCACCAATATTTGGCGACGCCGCAGCGGTCATATATCGACTCACCTGTCTTTGTGACGCCAGTGACGCCGACCCAGTATTTTTCGATCTCCGGGCGAAAATAGGGCAAGGATACTACTGTGCCGGGATTGTTGTGCCCGGCATTTCCATTCGCCCAAACCTGAATTGTTCCATATTGCTGGGAGGCCTCGGCGACTGAATCAGCGTAGGTCTTCTTGCCCAGAAAATGGGAATAGGAGCCAACCAGCTCGGCTACGCTACTGTAATCCTGTATTATATCAGGCGTTTGCCCCCAGCTCGAATTGACCGCGCGGGCACCATTGCGCGACGCTACAGCATAGGCTTCCCTGAAATATTCGTAATCTACGGATGGCCCCGTCAGAGTAGAATCGGTTCCGCCTGTATTGACTGAATAGAGATGGGCGTCGAACGCGATACCGTGCATCTCCTTGCCATCCCGAATCCCGACCATCTCGCCAGCCGCTGCCGTGCCATGGCTATCATTGATGCGCGGATCATAGTCGCCGGAAACCGAAAACCTGTCGCCTTTCTTCCAGCTCCATTTTCCGGCCTTCTTACCTTCATACCTGTCGCCATCCGCGCCGTAGGTGCCTTCCACCTTGAGTGAAGTGAACTTGCCGGCAAGTTGAGGATGGCTTGCCAGAATACCGGAGTCTACCTCACCAATCTTGACGCCTGCGCCAGTGATCCCCTGGGCATAGGCATATTCCGCTTTGACGCCTGCCAGGGCGTGATCCTTTAGAAATTCCGGCGTACGCCAGGTCGCTGCTGCCGCTTCCAGATCATCGGTCCTGCTGCCATCGGCATTGAAGTACTTCCCGTCAGCGAGTGCCGTGGCACTCGTCGCGACAAGAATCAGGGCGATACATGCGGAGCTTTTCAGAAACTTGCGGGAAGCGGAGAGCGAGTGATGACGTGCGGAAAAAGCCGCAGAAGTGGCGTGAAAAGGCATAATGAAAAATCCCGAACAATAAAAAATACTAAACTATTCGGCTAATTAGTGGGCAAGTCGGCGTTGGCGTCAAGTGCCCACCCGCAATGAGCATCATTTAGTGTCGAATAGACATATTTACGGGCAGCGCATGTTTCATGACACTGCCCGCAGGATCGGCCACATCCGAGATGCGCCACTTGATATTTGTTCTTCGACGAGCGCGAATCGACGCCGGCCCGCCTGCCTATTGCAGGATTTCCTTGACGATGCCGCTCGCCTTGCTGAAGTCCATGCGGCCGGCATAGCGCTCCTTCAGGGCGTTCATGCACTTGCCCATGTCGCGGAGGCCACCGGCGCCGATTTCGCCGATGATCTCGCTGCACGCGTTACGGATATCCGACTCGCAGAACTGCTGCGGCATGAAATCGCGTATGATCTCGATTTCAGCGCGTTCCTGTTCGGCCAGTTCGAGGCGGTTGCCCTCCTCGTAGAGCTTCGCCGATTCCTCGCGCTGCTTGATCATCTTGGCCAGGATGGTGCTGATTTCGTCTCCGCTTACCGGCTCCTTGCCGATCCCGCGATTGACGATATCCCGATCCTTGATGGCGGCCATGATCAAGCGCAGCGTGGAAATGCGGCTCTTGTCCTGTTCCTTTACGGCTTTATTCAGTGCCTCGGCGATTATCTCGCGCATGGCTTCACTCTCCTGTTATCCGCACACACTAGTAATCGTGCCGAGCGAAATCAAGAAACGCTCATATCCGCAGACATGATTATCCCAAGATCTCACTCGTGATCCAATTGACCGGGCGTGCTATTTTGTTTATGGACTGGGACCTAGCCAGACATCTTCATAGTTTCTGCGGTGGGTGATAATTCAACCATCGCGATCAGCCACGTCATATGGAGTATTCCGAAGTATTTTTCAATGCCCGGACGATCCATTTTGGCGGGCCCGCCAGGAGTGCCAAATGAACACCTTGCCGAACGACACCAAAACCGCAGGTTGGAGCGAGTTTAAACCTACCGCTTTACTTGTACTGGCGGATGGTACCGTCATCGAGGGCAAGGGATTGGGTGCAACGGGCGCATGCGAAGCGGAAGTTTGCTTCAATACTGCCCTCACCGGCTATGAAGAGATCCTGACAGACCCGTCCTATGCCGGCCAGATCGTCACCTTCACCTTCCCGCATATCGGCAATGTCGGCACCAACAATGAAGACATCGAGGATCTGGCCCCGGCCAAGCGCGCAGGGGCCGTCGGCGCGATCTTCAAGGCCGACATCACCTCCCCGTCCAGCTATCGCGCGGCACAGGGCCTCGACGAATGGTTGAAGTCGCGCGGCGTCATCGCCCTTTGCGGCGTCGATACAAGGGCGCTCACTGCCTTGATCCGCGAGAACGGCAGTCCGAACGCTGTTATCGCCCATGATCCCGAGGGTAAGTTCGACATCCCGGCGCTCCAGAAGCGCGCCGCGGCGTGGCACGGCCTGCTCGACCTCGATCTCGCCAAGGAAGTGACGTCCGGGCAGAGCTTCGTCTGGACCGAGAAACCATGGGTCTGGGACAAGGGCTTCGACGAGCAGTCACAGCCCGAATTCCACGTGGTCGCCATCGATTACGGCATCAAGCGCAATATATTGCGGCTTATCGCCGGGCTTGGAGCCAAGGTGACGATCCTGCCGGCGACAGCAACGGCGGAAGACGTGCTCGCCTATGAGCCGGATGGTATCTTTCTCTCGAACGGGCCTGGCGATCCGGCGGCCACGGGCAAATATGCCGTGCCCGCGATCAAGGAACTCATCAAGACTGACATTCCCGTCTTCGGCATCTGCCTCGGGCACCAGATGCTGGCGCTCGCGGTCGGTGGCCAGACGAAAAAGATGCATCAGGGCCATCACGGCGCCAACCATCCCGTCCGTGACGATACGACCGGCAAGGTCGAGATTGTTTCGATGAACCATGGCTTCGCTGTGGATGCGCAGAGCTTCCCCGACGGCGTCGAGGAAACCCATGTTTCGCTCTTCGACGGCAGCAATTGCGGTCTTCGCATCGCCGGGCGTCCGGTCTTTTCAGTGCAGCATCATCCCGAAGCCTCGCCGGGCCCGCAGGATTCGCACTATCTCTTCCGCCGGTTCTTCAACCTGATCCGTCAGCGCAAGGGACTGGAGACGCTGCCCGAACGCGAACACGCCGCCTGACCAGCCGACGTCGCGGCCTTCACCGGCCCTCGATATGGCGAACTGCTCCTGCGGTCGAGCGTGCTTGACAATGACAGCCAGTACTGTACTAATCGGTACAATCTTGACCGCTCAGTACAGGGAAGCTCGTCTATGACCGAACAACGCCCGCCGCTTCCGCCATTCGATCTGGAGAGCGCAACGAAGAAGGTCCGCGCTGCCGAGGATGGCTGGAACAGCCGCGACCCGGAGCGCGTCTCCCTCGCCTATACCGTCGACAGTTTCTGGCGCAATCGATCGACATTCATTCGTGGCCGCGCAGAGATCGTCAGTTTCCTTAAGGCGAAGTGGATACGGGAGCTCGATTATCGCCTCATCAAGGAATTGTGGAGCTTTTCCGACAACAGGATCGCCGTGCGTTTCGCCTATGAATATCACGATGATTCCGGCAACTGGTTTCGTGCCTATGGCAATGAAAACTGGGAGTTCGACGAGAACGGGCTCATGCGTCGGCGCTTTGCCTCGATAAATGATCTGCCCATCGCGGAAACGGACAGGAAGTTCTTCTGGGATCGATCGGGACCACGCCCGTCCGACCATCCCGGCCTGTCCGGGCTGGAGCTTTGAGTTTGGCGAAAACCATCACCGAAAGAGCCGATATCCTGCCTCGACTCGCCGAGATTTTCCGCGAATGTGGCTATGAAGGCGCCAGTCTTGCGATTATCGGCGCCCGAACGGGTCTTGGAAAGGGCAGCCTTTACCACTTCTTCCCGGGCGGGAAGGAAGAGATGGCCGCCGCTGTCATCGACGAGATCGGCCAATGGTTCGAGCATCGCATCTATGAGCCGCTGCGCAGTTCGGCCGACCCGCAGGCGGCGCTGATGACCATGTGCGACGATGTGAGCGCCTATTTCCATTCCGGGCGCCGCATCTGCCTGATCGGCGCCTTTGCGCTGGACAATGTGCGCGACCGCTTCGCGGCCCGCGTCAACGACTATTTCGCAGCATGGAGGTCGGCATTGGCCGATGCCCTGCAGCGGCGCGGCGACACGGCATCCCGCGCCGAGACCCTGTCCGAAGACACATTGATCGCCATCCAGGGAGCGCTTGTACTGGCGCGGGCGCTCGATCAGCCGGAGTTGTTCCAGCGCAGCATGGACAGGATCAGATCCGACCTTTCGGCTCAGGCAACGTAATTGGTCGGAAGCGCAGTGGTGGATTTGAGTGTCTCCATGGAGACGGAGGCAGAAATATCGAAGAACTCGACCTTTTCGACGAGGGCCTTGTAGATCGCATCATAGGCTTCGACGCGCGGAAGAACGATCTTCAATATGTAGTCGATGGTGCCGGTCATCCGGTGCACCTCGACGATCTCGGGGATTTCGAGAACCGCAGCCCTGAATTGTTCCAGCCACTCAGCCGAGTGGCGTGCGGTCCGCACGATCACGAACATCGTCGTCGGCAATCCCGCTGCTGCCCGGTCGAGCAGCGCCACGCGCCGGCTGATATAGCCCTCATCCTCGAGCCGCTGGACCCGGCGGGAACAGGCCGACACCGAAAGGCTGACCCTCTCGGCAAGGTCCGTAACCGGCATGGCAGCATTCTGCTGCAGCAGATGCAGAATCTTGCGATCCCGATCATCGATCATTACCCCTGCCTCCGCCGTTATTTTGCGCGCTCAAGAAGTGATACGCTCATTTGTTGCACAATAATACTGCAATGCCACGCAAATCGCCGAGTTTTCCGTCGGATACACCGGTATCATGTCGTCAACGAAGAGGAGATGGCAATGCGGACGATCGGCCTGATTGGCGGAATGAGCTGGGAAAGCACGGCAGTATATTACAGCCATATCAATGAAGAAGTGCGCAACCGCCTCGGCGGGCTGGTCTCGGCCAGGATCGCCATGCAGTCGCTCGATTTCTCCGAGGTCGTCGCCCTGCAGAAGGCCGACCGCTGGCATGATGCCGGCATGCTCCTCGCCGACGCGGCAAGGCGGCTGGAGCTGGGCGGCGCCGACTGCGTCCTGATCTGCACCAATACCATGCACCTGGTGGCAGAACCCGTTTCCGCGGCCGTAAACATTCCGCTCATAGACATCCGCGCCGAAACCGGACGTGCCCTGGCGGATGCCGGAATGAAGCGTCCGCTTCTGCTCGCCACGCGCTACACGATGGAGCACGGCTTCTATGCGGACTACCTGAAAACGCATTTCGGGCTGGATCTGCTCGTTCCGAACGAGATCGATCGCGCGAAGGTGCATTCAGTGATCTTCGACGAACTCTGCTGCGGCGTTGTGAAGCCGGAATCGCGGCAGGCGCTGGAAAAGATCGTCGAGCGTGGCAAGGACGCCGGGGCAGATTGCGTGATCCTCGGCTGCACCGAAATCTGCCTGTCGCTCACGGAAGACAATCTTGCCCTCCCGCTGTTCGATTCGACCGCCATCCATGCGCGGGCGGCGGTCGATCATGCGCTGGAAAGATCAGCCGCAGCGGCGAGCCACCGCTGATCCTCTCTGCTAGATATTGGCGTTGAACGTATCGCAGCTCTCCAGCTTGCCGCTCTCGAAACCGCGCTTGAACCACGCGCTGCGTTGATCTGACGTGCCGTGGTTGAAGCTCTCCGGCACGACATAGCCTTGCGTGCGGCGCTGCAGCGTGTCGTCGCCGATCTGCTGCGCGGCATTCAGGGCCTCGTCGAGATCGCCAACATCGAGAATGCCCTTCTGCTGGGTGAAATGCCCCCAGATGCCCGCAAAGCAATCGGCCTGAAGCTCGACCCGCACAGACATGGCATTGGCCTCCGCCTGTCCCATGCTCTGGCGCATCTGATTGAACTTCGGCAGAACGCCGATCAGGTTCTGCACATGATGGCCGACCTCATGCGCAAGAACATAGGCCTGGGCAAAATCGCCGGAAGCCCCGAATTTACGGTCCAGTTCATCGTAGAAGCGCAGGTCGATATAGAGCTTCTTGTCGCCCGGGCAGTAGAACGGGCCCGACGCCGAACTTGCGAAGCCGCATGCGGACTGCACCTGGCCATCGAACAGCACCAGCGTCGGCGCGGGATAGTTCTGTCCCGACGCCTGGAAAATGCCGCTCCAGGTATCTTCGGTTTCGGCGAGCACGGTGCGCACGAACTGGGTCATCTCGTCATTGTTCTTGACCGACGTATCGGTCTGGCTCTGGCCGCCGGGCAGAAGCTGGCCGCCGCCGCCGTCGACGAGAATCTGCATCGGGTCGATATTGGTGCAGAATTTCAGGAACAGGAAGATCGCCGCCAGGATGATGATGCCCGAAAGGCCACCGCCCCGCGCCGTCCTTATTCCCGACCCGCCAGGTATCCGGAACCCCCCGCCGCGTCCTATTCCGCCAGGAAAACCTCCCCCTTCACCGCGCCGATCTTCAACATTGTCACTCTGTCTGCGACCTTGCCAACGCATCCACTCCATCTCCCTTTGGGCCGTCCAATGAATGGCCGGCAAGCGAACTAAAACACTCTTCAACATCATTTGTTTCATGAGCGCTCGCGTTTTTCAACGTGGAGCTGTGTTTAGTTACACGCGTCGGCATAAACGTTGCCGCAAAAGGCTGAAATTTATTGCCGGAAGCCCGCGAAAAAGCAGGGATTGGCGTTTTTTGGGGTTACACAAACCGAATCCTTTGCCTATAAGGCAGCCTTAGCCTCGCATTATGAATTGTGTGCCTGCCCGTACGGTCAATCCGTGCGGTTTTTTGTGCAGCCGCCATGGATAGGAAAAGAACATGCCGAAACGCACCGACATCAAATCCATACTGATCATCGGCGCGGGACCGATCATTATCGGCCAGGCATGCGAATTCGACTATTCGGGCACACAGGCCTGCAAGGCGCTGAAGGAAGAAGGCTACCGGGTCATCCTGGTGAACTCCAATCCGGCGACGATCATGACGGATCCGGAACTGGCGGACGCCACCTATATCGAGCCAATCACGCCGGAAGTCGTCGCCAAGATCATCGCCAAGGAAAGGCCGGACGCCCTGCTGCCGACCATGGGTGGCCAGACCGCGCTCAATACGGCGCTTTCGCTGCGGCGGATGGGCGTGCTCGATCGCTACAATGTGGAGATGATCGGCGCCAATGCGGAAGCGATCGACAAGGCCGAGGACCGGGCGCTGTTCCGCCAGGCCATGGACAAGATCGGCCTCGAGACCCCGCGTTCCATGCTGGCCAATGCCACCGAAGTGAAGGACCTCGACAGGAAGCTGCACCAGGAACAGCGCGAGGCCGTCAAGGCGAAATATACCGGCGCCGAACTCGATGCGGCGCTCGACAAACTCGAGACCGAGTGGCAGCTCGGCGAAGGCGACCGCAAGCAGCGCTATGTTGCGCATGCGCTCGGCATGGCCGGCGCCGCGCTCGATCATGTCGGCCTGCCGGCCATCATCAGGCCGTCCTTCACCATGGGCGGCACCGGTGGCGGCATCGCCTATAACCGCGCGGAATTCTACGAGATCATCGGCAGCGGCCTCGATGCCTCGCCGACGACCGAAGTCCTGATCGAAGAATCCGTCCTCGGCTGGAAGGAATACGAGATGGAGGTCGTCCGCGACAAGGCGGACAATTGCATCATCATCTGCTCGATCGAGAATATCGACCCGATGGGCGTTCATACCGGAGATTCCATCACGGTCGCCCCTGCCCTCACGCTCACCGACAAGGAGTACCAGATCATGCGCAACGCATCGATCGCGGTGCTGCGCGAGATCGGTGTGGAGACCGGCGGATCGAACGTGCAGTTTGCGGTCAATCCCGACAATGGCCGTCTCATCGTCATCGAAATGAACCCGCGCGTCTCCCGCTCCTCGGCGCTGGCATCGAAGGCGACCGGCTTCCCGATTGCGAAGATCGCCGCCAAGCTGGCTGTCGGCTATACCCTGGACGAGCTGGAGAACGATATCACCGGCGGCGCGACACCGGCCTCCTTCGAACCTTCGATCGATTATGTGGTCACGAAAATACCGCGCTTCGCCTTCGAAAAATTCCCCGGCGCCGAGCCGACGCTCACCACGGCGATGAAATCCGTCGGCGAGGTCATGGCGATCGGACGCACCTTCAAGGAATCGCTGCAAAAGGCGCTGCGCGGTCTTGAGACAGGCCTCACCGGCCTTGATGAAATCGCCATTCCCGGTCTTGGCGAAGGAAATGACAACAATGCCATAAGAGCCGCCATCGGTACGCCGACACCGGACCGGCTGCGCATGGTGGCCCAGGCGCTGCGCATGGGGCTTTCGGTCGAGGAGGTCCACGAAGGCTGCAAGATCGATCCATGGTTCCTCGAACAGATGGCCGAGATCATCGCCACGGAAGAGCGTGTACGCGAACATGGCCTGCCGCAGGATGCACAGAACCTGCGCATGCTGAAGGGCATGGGCTTCTCCGATGCCCGCCTCGCCAGCCTCGCAAAAATCGAGGTGAGCGACGTGACGAAGCTGCGCAACAGGCTGGAGGTACACCCGGTCTACAAGCGCATCGATACATGCGCGGCCGAGTTCGCATCGCCCACGGCCTATATGTACTCTACGTATGAAGTGCCATTCGCCGGAAAGACGGCTTCCGAGGCGCAGGTATCCGACCGGAAGAAGGTCGTCATCCTCGGCGGCGGTCCAAACCGTATCGGCCAGGGCATCGAATTCGACTATTGCTGCTGCCATGCCGCCTTTGCGCTTCGCGATGCCGGCTATGAGGCCATCATGGTCAACTGCAATCCGGAAACGGTCTCCACCGACTACGACACGTCCGACCGGCTCTATTTCGAGCCGCTGACGGCCGAGGACGTGCTGGAAATCCTGCGCGCCGAGCAGCAGGCAGGGACGCTGCACGGCGTCATCGTGCAGTTTGGCGGACAGACGCCGCTGAAACTCGCCGATGCGCTCGAAAAAGCAGGGATTCCGATCCTCGGCACTTCGCCCGATGCGATCGACCTTGCGGAAGATCGCGACAGGTTCCAGAAGCTGCTGGTGAAGCTCGACCTGACGCAGCCGAAGAACGGCATCGCCTATTCGGTCGAGCAGGCGCGCACGATCGCCAGCGAACTCGGCTTCCCGCTCGTGGTGCGGCCTTCCTACGTGCTTGGCGGCCGTGCCATGCAGATCATTCACGACGAGCGCGCATTGCAGACCTATCTGCTCGACACCGTGCCGGAACTCGTTCCCGAGGATATCAAGCAGAAATATCCGAACGACAAGACCGGCCAGATCAACACGCTGCTGGGAAAGAACCCGCTTCTCTTCGACCGCTACCTTACGCTGGCGACGGAAGTCGACGTCGATTGCCTCTGCGACGGCAAGGACACCTGGATATCGGGCATCATGGAGCATATCGAAGAGGCCGGCATCCACTCCGGCGACAGCGCCTGCTCGCTTCCCGTTCATTCGCTTTCTGCTGCTACCGTCGCCGAACTGGAACAGCAGACCGCGGCGCTGGCGAAGTCCCTCAATGTCGTCGGCCTCATGAACGTGCAATATGCGATCAAGGACGACACGATCTATGTGCTCGAAGTGAACCCGCGCGCATCGCGGACCGTTCCCTTCGTCGCCAAGACCGTCGGCAAGCCGATCGCCAAGGTGGCGGCTCGCATCATGGCCGGCGAAACGCTGGAGGGTGCGCTGGCCAATTATGGCGGCAAGCCTGCCGCGGGGGCGATCAAGCACATTGCCGTCAAGGAAGCGGTCTTCCCCTTCGCACGCTTCCCCGGCGTCGACACATTGCTTGGACCGGAAATGCGCTCGACCGGCGAAGTCATGGGCCTGGATTACGACTATGCCCTCGCTTTCGCGAAATCCCAGCTTGGCGCTGGCGTCGATCTGCCTCGCGATGGCACGCTCTTCGTCTCGGTACGCGACGAGGACAAGCAGCGGATACTCGCGCCGGTCAAGCGCCTGGCGGAACTGGGTTTCAAGATTCTCGCTACGGGCGGAACCGCGAGGTTCCTCGGCGAGAATGGCGTCGAGGCACAGAAAATCAACAAGGTGCAGGAAGGGCGTCCGCATGTAGAGGACGCGATCCGCAACCGGCAGGTGCAGCTCGTCTTCAACACGACGGACAGCGCGAAGGCAATCTCCGACTCCAAATCATTGCGCCGCGCGACCCTGATGCAGAAAGTGCCGTATTACACGACGCTTTCGGGCGCGGACGCGGTGGCGGAGGCGATCGCAGCGCTGAAGGCGGGTTCACTCGAAGTCAGGCCCCTGCAGGACTACTTCGCCTAGTCCGGAGCAATCCGGGCCGGGCTAAACGCCGGTCACGCCCGTACCCTCCAGGCCATGGCCGGAGGGATCGCTGACGAAGTGCAGCACCTTGGAGAAGACATGGTCATCCTTGTCTTCCCTGCCGATATGAACCACTGTCGATGCCCCGAGATCGTCGCGCAAGACGGCCAGCGCCAGCTCGCGTGCATCGGGTTCCATGCCATCCAGTGCTTCGTCGATCACCACCCAATCCGGCTTGTGCAGACGCAGCCGGGCGAATGCCAGCGATTGCTGTTCATCGTCGCTCAGCTCCCTTTCCCAGCGCGCATTGAAATCCAGCATGGTTTCGAGGCGTTTCAGGCCGAGATTGTGCAGGGCATCGACGAGTTGGCTATCGCTGAACCCATCCTTGCCCAGCGGATATGACATGGCCTCGCGCAGGCTTCCCGGCGGAAAATAGGGCAACCGCGGCATGTAGATGATTTCCTTGCCGCCCGGCAGCGTCACGGTTCCGGCGCCCCACGGCCAGAGACCGGCAATCGCACGGAACAGCAATGTGCGATCGATACCGGTCTCGCTCGTGATGAGGACACGCTCGCCCTCCTTCACCACCGCCGCCTTCTCCTTGAGGCGCACGGTCATGCGCGGCGCCGATATCTTTAGCGCATCCAGCCGCAATTCATTCGCCTCGCCTTCGGCAAAGCCGATGCGCTGTTCGACGCCGTTCATGATGTCGGTCGCCTGCACGGCTTGCCGGAACGACGTCACGCGCAGGAGGGTCGCGCGCCAATCGGCGATGGCGCCGAAATTATCGACGAACCATTTCAGCGCGGCGTGGACCTGGTTGAAGGCGCCGATGGCCATCATCAGGCCGCCGAACGAAAGATTCCCGGCAAAATAGACCGGGGCAGCGACGAGGATCGGCGCGACGATGGTGAACCAGCCATAGCCGGACGTCACCCAGGTGAGCTGCGTCAGCGCCGTGACGAGCAGCCGGATGGCCGCCAGCAGGCTGTCTACATCGAAGCCGAGGCGCCGCTTCTCGTCGGCCTCGCCACGATAGAGCGAAATGGCATCGATATGCTCGTTCACCCGCATCAGGGAGAAGCGCAGTTCCGATTCCTTCTGGTAGCGATCGGCATTGTATTTGATGAGCTTGCGGCCGACGAGCCAGCTGAGCCAGGAGGCAGACGCCGCGTAAAGTATGGCCGCCCATACCATGTAGCCCGGGATGGAAAAACTGTAGCCATAGAGGTTGAAGACGAAGCCGCTCGACAGCGACCAGAGAACCCCGACGAAACTGACCATCAATATCGAGGCTTGCAGCAGGCCGAAGCCAAGATCGGTCGACATTTCCGCCAGATGCCGTGCATCTTCATGCAGGCGCTGATCCGGATTGACGCCTATAGGGCCGGAATTGGAGAGCTTGAAAGCCCGCCGCGGCACCAGCCATTCGCCGATGAGATCGCGGGTCAGCCCCTCGCGCAGCTTCAACCGGGTCATCTGGTTGAGCCAGGTCTGCGCAACGCTGAGGACCAGCAATACCGAGGCGATGCCTATGAACACCATGAGCTGCTCGGTGAATGCCGGCAGGTCGCGGCGCGAAAGTGCATCGTAGAACGGGACGTTCCAGCGGTTGAGCAATACCTGCCCGGCGGAGGTGACGATGATGATGGCGAATACGCCGAGGACCAGGAGGATCAGCCGGTTGCGGACAGGGGAATTCCAGTAGATGTCGACGATGACGCGAAGCTGGGAGAGCAATCCGGACTGGACTTCACCGGCAACGGCGGTCGGCGGCGTCCGATCGGCTTTCCTCTTCGCCATAGTCTCTCCCGTCCACGACCCTGATTCGGCCCGGCTATTCTAGCAGTTTGCGCCGCAAAGCGGACTGAAGGCCGTGCGGTTTCTTCCTGCAATGTAGGTCCATTCCCGTCGCTTGCAACGGTGCGGCCGGAACGTCGGTCGGCGCCGATTCCAAACCCGCTTGTCTTGCCCGGAATTCTGTCCTATGTATTTCACATCGATTTTATCGGTCGAGTGACTTTGCGACCGCGTAACCTGTTGCGCTTCCTGATGAACTCCATTGCATAGGTTCGATTCCCTGGGCAGCATTTGTTTATGCTGTCTCTCTTATATACCTGAAAGGAACTTCCCATGGCTTCGGGAACAGTGAAATGGTTCAACGGCACTAAGGGCTACGGATTCATCCAGCCTGACACCGGTGGTGCGGATGTTTTCGTTCATATCTCTGCCGTTGAGCGTGCAGGTCTGCGCGGTCTCAATGATGGTCAGAAGATCAACTACGAAATCGTTCAGGACCGCCGTTCGGGCAAGTCGTCCGCTGACAATCTCAGCGTCGAGGGCTGATTATCCGGCCCCCGTGGCCTGGTTTTCCTCAATGCAAAAAGGCGGGTTCTTCCCGCCTTTTTCTTTGCCCGCTACCCGGGCACGACAATTATCGGGCAAGACAACGCTAAAGGACGATCAGCGGCTCGTTCTTGACCGAGCGGATCGTCAGGGACGTGCGCACCGAATCGACATTCGGCGTCGAGGTCAGCTCTTCGATGACGAAATTCTGGAACGTGTTCAGGTCCGGCGCCACGCAATGCAGCAGGAAATCCGATTCCCCCGAGACCATCCACGCCCGCCGCACCAGCGTCCAGCTATTGGTCTTTTCGGCAAAGCTCTTCAGGTCGGCATCGGACTGGCGATGCAGGCGGATCATGCAGAAGGCAACGATGTCCTGACCCAGAATCCCGCCATTCAGAATGGCGCGGTATCCCTGGATTATCCCGCTTTCCTCCAGCTTCCTGACACGCCGCAGGCATGGCGGGGCAGAGATTCCAACCCGCTCAGCCAATTCCACATTGGTGATGCGGCCATTTTCCTGCAGTTGTTTCAGAATTTTCCAGTCGATCGCGTCGAGATCCGCCGTCAAAGGCATGGTGTAATCTTATCCTGTCCCAGATGTGGCTAACATATGCGATTCCTGCCGCTGTGTACTGCATCCCGGACCAGTTGCAAACAGCTTCCCATCAGCGGCTCCAGAAGCGGCGCGTGAAAAGGATCACGACCGTTATGATTTCGAGCCGCCCCGCCAGCATCAGATAGCTCAAGACCAGCAGCGATGGTTCGTTCAATGTCGAGAAATTGCCGACCGGCCCGATCGTATCGCCAAAGCCGGGACCGACATTGGAAAGGGCCGTCAGCGCCCCGGTTATCGCCGTGCCGAGATCATTGCCCAGCATCGCAAGGGCGCTTGCGCCAAGGATCAGGGATGCCGTGTAGAGGAACATGAACAGCAGCGCCGACTGCGCCACTTCCTCGGTGATCTCGGAGCGTCCATAGCGCATCTTGATGATGGCATTGGGCATTATGAGTTTCGTCAGGGTCGCCGAAGCGAGCTGCCACAGGATGATCACCCGGTTGAGCTTGATGCCGCCGGAGGTCGAACCGGCACAGCTTCCGAGGAATGTCACCAGGAAGAACACGCCCAGGGCCTCCGCCCCCCAGAGCTGGTAGTCCTCCGTGGCGAAACCCGTCGTGGATATGACGGAGACAAGGTTGAACGAGGCCGCGATCAATGCGTCGCCGAATGCAATGCCGGTCTCGATCTTCAGCATGATGGCCAGAAACACGCTCAGGCTGATGACGATGATGAAGAACAGCGAAACCTGCGGATCGGCAAAGGATACGAAGCGCTGCGGCATCAGCGCCTTGATATAGAGCACGAAGGGAAGCGCTCCGAGCGTCATGAACACCGTGGCGATAATCAGAATGGGCCTGTTATGCGCATAAAAGCCGAGCGAACTGTCGTGGGTGGAGAAACCCGAGGTGGAAACGGTCGTCAGGGCGTGGTTGACCGCATCGAACATCCCCATGCCGGCGGCGAAATACGACGCCATGCAAAGCACCGTCAGGATGAAATAGGCCAGGGTTATGCCCGTCGCGATCTGATGCACGCGCGGCAGTATCTTCTCCGATTTGTCGGAGGATTCCATGTGGAGCAGCTGGATGCCGCCGACACGCAGCGACGGCAGGAGCAGCAGCCCGAGGCCGATGAAGCCGAGACCCCCGAACCAGCAGAGCAGCGAGCGCCACATCAATATGCCGCGCGGCATTCGGTCGAGCCCGGTAAGCACGGTCGCGCCGGTCGAAGTGAGGCCGGACAGGGATTCGAAGAGGGCCCTTATGAAACTAATCGGCAATGTCGAGAAATAGAGCGGGAGCGAACCCAGCAAGGCCGCCGTCAGCCATACGGCAACGATGAGCAGAAATCCGAGGCGCGGCGTGAAGCGTATCTCGACATTCTGCGTCGCCAGCAGCACCAGCCCGCAGAGGATGCCGGTGAACAGGGCCGACTGAACGAAAACCAGCCAGTCGCTATTGCCGATGTGCAGATCCACCAGCGCCGGCACGAGCATCATCCCGCCCATGACGAGACCAAAACGCGCGCATATGTTGGCAATGGTTCGAAGGATGGGATCAGCCTCGTGGTCGCGTTTTGGACAGCTTATATTTCATAGACTTACCTCCACGGCCAAAGCCAGCGACGATATTCCGTGCCCTGGCGCATACAAGCTGTGGCTAACCCGTCTATATTATAAGCAGACCTTGCAAGGAAGGGTCATCAAACACTACTTTATGGCTCAAGAAGGTGACAGGCCGCCAAAAGCCTTCACGCGTCCGATTATCTACGTCAAGGTTTGATCATGACACAGCGCCACGTGCCCGTCCTCATTATCGGTTCCGGTCCGGCCGGTTACACGGCAGCCATCTATGCGGCACGCGCCAACCTGAAACCCGTGATCGTCGCAGGATTGCAGCAGGGCGGCCAGTTGATGATCACCACCGACGTCGAAAACTATCCCGGCTATGCCGATCCGGTCCAGGGCCCCTGGATGATGGAGCAGATGCGGCTGCAGGCGGAACATGTCGGCACCGAGATCATCAACGACATCATCACGGAAGTCGACCTCTCCGTCCGCCCCTTCCGCCTCATCGGCGATGGCGGCACGCAATATAGCTGCGACGCCCTGATCATTGCCACGGGCGCACAGGCCAAATGGCTGGGCCTGCCCAGCGAGCAGACCTATATGGGCTTCGGCGTCTCGGCCTGCGCCACATGCGACGGCTTTTTCTACCGCAACAAGGATGTGGTCGTGGTCGGCGGCGGCAACACCGCGGTGGAAGAGGCGCTCTATCTTGCCAATATCGCCAAATCGGTCACCATCGTGCATCGCCGCAATGGCTTCCGTGCCGAAAAGATTCTGCAGGACCGCCTGCTCAGCAAAGAAAATGTCAAAGTCATATGGGACAATGTGATCGATGAGATCACCGGCAGCGAAGCGAAGGCTCCGATGCCTGCCTCCGTTACCGGGGTTCGTCTGAAGAATGTGAAGACCGGCGAGACCACCGACGTTGCCACCGATGGCGTATTCGTCGCCATTGGCCATGCGCCGGCGGTCGAACTGTTCAAGGGGAAACTGAAACATAAGCCGAATGGCTATCTATGGACTGCCGCCGATTCGACTGCGACGGATGTTCCGGGCGTGTTCGCGGCTGGCGATGTGACCGATGACATATACCGGCAGGCCGTTACCGCGGCCGGCATGGGCTGCATGGCCGCGCTCGAAGCCGAGCGGTGGCTGGCGGCGCAGGAACCGGTACGTCAGGCTGCCGAATAGAGGCCATATGAAGGAGCCGGCCCCGCATACGGGGTCCGGAAAGGGGGAGAAACGGCGCGATGTCGCTTGATTGGGACAAGTTGCGAATATTTCATGCTGCGGCGGAAGCTGGGTCGTTCACCCATGCTGCCGAGACGCTGCATCTGTCGCAATCTGCCATTTCCCGCCAGGTAAGCGCACTGGAACAGGATGTCGGCGTGCCGCTGTTCCACCGGCATGCCCGCGGCCTCATACTGACCGAACAGGGCGAGGTTCTCTACCGCACCGCCCACGAAGTGCTGATGAAGCTGGAGAACGTCCGCTCCCGCCTCACCGAAAGCAAGGACCGGCCTTCAGGCAAGCTGCGTGTCACGACGACGGTCGGGCTTGGTTCCGGCTGGCTGGTGGAGCGCGTGCAGGAATTCATCGAACTCTTTCCGGAAGTGCAGCTGCAGCTCCTGTTCGACAATGAGGAACTGGACCTGACGATGCGCCACGCGGATTGCGCCATTCGCCTGCGCCAGCCGCAGCAGCCGGACCTCATCCAGCGGCGGCTGTTCACCGTGCACATGCACGTCTATGCCGCGCCAAGCTATATTGCGAAATATGGCAAGATCGAAAGCATCGACGAGATCGACAGCCACAGGATCGTCAGTTTCGGCGAACCCGCCCCCTCCTATCTGACAAATCTGAACTGGCTGGAAATCATCGGCAGGTCCGACGGCAACCAGCGCCCGGCCGTCCTGCAGATCAACAATCTCCTGTCGATCAAGCGGGCGATACAGAAGGGCGTGGGCATCGGCGTGCTGCCGGACTACATGGTGGAAAAGGATTCCACCCTGGTCCGCCTGCTTCCTGAAATGGAACTGCCGTCCTTCGATACGTTCTTCTGCTATCCAGAGGGTATCAAGAACGCCGCCAAATTGCACGTCTTCCGGGATTTCCTGTTCAACAAGGCCCGCACCTGGTCATATTAATTTCGCCGATCCGCCGGTTTATGCCGCCGCGAAGCAGTTTATTCGACCGAATGCAGAAAAATTTTGCTTCCGCCCGTGCCGCCGGCGCTGGCATGATTTTGCGCATATCAGGTGGTATCCGAAACGCCTGTGCCGGAATAGCCGGTCGGACAGGAGCTATGCACCAGCCGCATAGGTGCAATGCAAAAACGCGGGGTTGAAAGCCCAGGTCAAAGGCCTCATATCCAACTCACTTGCTGGCGCGTCTCCTCCTCCCATTTTGCGCGCCGCAAGTGTTCCCCTCTGGAGGTTTCGCCGGAAACGGCACCTTCAAAATTCAAGGCCGGGCTTACGTCCGGCCTCTTTTCTTTCCAGAACACTGAAACTGCATCGGCTTCGAGCGCCTGCCTTTTGTCGGGAGCTTGCTTTCTGTCGCCAAAAAAGGGCCCCGAAGGGCCCCTGTCTTTCGGCTCCAGGCCTTTCGGCTCCAGGTCGTTCGGCTCTAGCGCAGGCTTGCGCAGAAACGCTGTATCCGCTTGCCTGCCTCTTCCAGATTTGCATCGGAGGTTGCGTAGGAAATACGGAAGTTCGGTCCAAGGCCG
The DNA here is from genome assembly GCF_026420825.1 of Phyllobacterium sp. 0TCS1.6A. Taxonomy (NCBI): domain Bacteria; kingdom Pseudomonadati; phylum Pseudomonadota; class Alphaproteobacteria; order Hyphomicrobiales; family Phyllobacteriaceae; genus Phyllobacterium; species Phyllobacterium sp. 0TCS1.6A. The sequence continues at coordinate 96,364 of NZ_JAPMAB010000001.1, read as the reverse complement.
AATGCCGAGCCATGCACCGCCGCCACGGCCTCGCTGGCGAGAAGCTCGCTGACGAAATCCTCGTCGGTCTCGATCTTCTTACCCGACGGCGCCGTCTTGCCGATCGCAGCGGCGCAGGACGGATAGACGTAGAAGGCACCTTCAGGCTTGGGGCATTCCAGGAAATTCGTCTGGTTCAGCATGGAGACGATAAGGTCGCGCCGCGCCTCGAACGCCTTCTTGAACACCGGCAGATGTTCCTGCGTGCCATCCAGCGCCTCGACCGCCGCCCATTGCGAAACCGAGCTCGTTCCCGATGTCTGCTGGCCCTGCACCATGTCCATGGCCTTGATCAGTTCGATCGGCCCGGCAGCGTAGCCGATGCGCCATCCGGTCATCGCATAGGCCTTGGAGACGCCGTTCATGGTGAGCGTGCGCTCATAGAGGTTGGGCTCGACCTGCGCCGGCGTGACGAATTTGAAGTCGCCATAGGTCAGGTGCTCGTACATGTCGTCGGTCAGGACCCAGACATGCGGATGCCGGACCAGCACGTCCGTCAGTTTCTTCATCTCATCCCAGGTATAGGCCGCACCGGAAGGATTGGACGGGGAGTTCATGATGATCCACTTGGTCTTCGGCGTGATTGCGCGCTCCAGATCCTCGGGCTGCAGCTTGAATTCATTCGCCTGCACCGCCGACACGATCACCGGGATGCCGCCGCAGAGCGAAACCATCTCCGGGTAGCTGACCCAGTAGGGCGCGACGCAGATCACCTCGTCGCCGGGGTTCAGCGTCGAAAGCAGCGCATTGTAGATGACATGCTTGCCGCCGGTGCTGACGATCGTCTGGTTGGGCTTGTAATCAAGCTCGTTCTCCCGCTTGAACTTGCGGGTGATCGCCTCGCGCAGCTGGGGAATGCCGGAGACGGGCGTATATTTCGTCTCGCCGCGCCGGATTGCAGCAATTGCGGCTTCCTTGATATTATCTGGCGTATCGAAATCCGGCTCCCCGACGGAGAGAGAGATGACATCGCGTCCCTCAGCTTTCAGGTCCCGCGCTTTCTGGGTGATCGCAATCGTTGCGGAAGTCTTCACACGGGAAAGGGCGTCGGCGAGGAATGCCATGGTATCGTTCTCCTGATACGAGGGTTGATGACCGGTATTCGGTTTGCGGGACTGCTATGTCGCAATGCCTCTGGAATCGCAAGCGAAAGCATACCCTATGGACTTCACATCGCGCACTTTATGTGCAGGGTGTGACATACAGCTGCGCAAACATAAGGGCAGCTAACGTATCTCTTCAACCAAATTGATTGGACACAGGGAAAGGCACCGGAAATAGTCGCGCGCCACAGGAGAAGAACGATGCCAAAACTATACTCGCAGATCGACTCGGGAAACTGCTACAAGCCTCGCCTCCTGATGGCGAAACTGGGAATGCCGTTCGAGCATGTCGCGATATCTTCGGTGGACGGCTCGACGCGCAAGCCGGACTTCCTGGCCAGGAACCCGAACGGCAAGGTGCCCCTGCTCGAATTTGACGATGGCAGACTGCTGGCCGAATCCAATGCCATTCTGCTTCACCTGGCGGAAGGCACGCGCTTCATTCCGTCCGATCCCTATGAACGCGCGCTCATGTATCAATGGCTGTTCTTCGAACAATATAGCCACGAACCCTATATCGCCGTGCGCCGGGCTCTCATGGTCTATCCGGAGCGCGCCCGCGAGGCGACGCCGGAACGGCTGGCGGCCACGTTGGAAGGCGGCAACAAGGCCCTGCTCGTCATGGAGACGCAGTTGCAGAAGACGCCCTATTTCGCCGGCGGCAGTTTCAGTATCGCGGATATCGCGCTCTACGCCTATACGCACACGGCCAATCATGGCGGCTTCGACCTTTCGGCCTATCCTTCCGTGGCAAAGTGGCTCGGGCGCGTCGCGGCGGATGAAGGCCATGTGCCGGTGGACTGGCTGCCCGACGGCGCGCAATGAGCGGCGGGCCGTTCAGCCCTGCAATCGGTTGATCATATAGAGCGTGAAGCGGTACCAGGGCCGCATCACCTCGCGGTAGAGCCGCGCCGCCAGTGTCTTCTTCTTGTTCTGGACGACCGAACCGCCGAGATCGAAATCGATCTCCCTGATGGCGATCGGCCGCGCCGAAAGTATACGAGCGGTGTGCAGCCAACCCATCTGGATGGTCGTATCGACAGGTCGGTCGAAGCGCCGCGTGGCGGCCAGCAGGGCGCGCGCCGCCTCGACACCGACCAATTGCATCTGCATGCCAAGCCCGGGCAGGCGCGGCTCGATGATCGACAGGCCATTTTCGGCCGCGACGACATCGCCGTTCTCGCCGCGCTCCCAGCGTGGAAAACGGATATAGTCGTTCGGCTGGATGGAGCTCGCGGCGAGCCTGAACAGCGCATCGAAGCCTTCGCCGGGCTCGACATCATCCTCGACGATCAACCCCGCGGACAGATTGCGGTCGACGATCTCCTGCCACGCCTTGCGGTGGGAGAGGAAGCAGGCGATTTCGGATTTGCGCAATGCGAACGGGTACCAGGGCTGGTGCAGCGAACGCCGGAAGACACCCGCAATCTCGGGCTCCGACATGGCTTCCCCATCCACCGCGTCCAGAATCTCCGTCGGCACGGGGAGATTGTCGATCAGCGACCGCGCATGCTCGCCGCGCCGTTCCGCCCGTTGCAGATGGATGATGAAGCCCTGCACTGTCATCGCGCCCCTCCGGCGAACAGCGTCTCATAGACGTCAAGTATCTGCGCGGCCTCCTTCTCGAGCGGGAAGTTCGTGCGCACATGCGCAAGCCCCGCCTGCCCTGCGGCCAGGCATTTCGCCGGATCGGCAAGATATGGTTCGATCGCCTGTCTCAGCGCCTCGCCGTCACCCGCCGGCACCACCCTGCCCGTCTCCGGCGTTATCATCTCGGCATAGGCTCCCGCATCGCTGGCAATAACAGCTGTCTGCGAAGCCATGGCTTCGAGCGGCGTCAGGCCGAAGCCTTCATTGCGTGACGGCGCCACATAAAGCGTCATCCTGCGGTACCAGGGACGCACGTCGGGCACCTCGCCAAGGAATTTAATGCGGTCCTGCAGCCCGGCGGCAGCAATGCGGCTGCGCAGCTCCGCCTCGAAATTCGCAAATTCGGCCGTGGTGCGCCCTGTCATGACTGCCGCCCAATCCGGATAGTGCGGCAGAAGCGCAATCATGGCATCGACAAACAGGTCGGTGCCCTTGGAAGGGCGGATGCGGCCGGCGCAGCCGACGAGATATTTTCCGGGCAGGCCGGACGCCTCGAAGCGGTCGTCGGCGTTGGCAGGAGGATGGAACAGGCTGGTATCGACGCCGTGCATGATGACGCGATGCGGCACTTTGAGGAAGCTGCCGGACCTTCCGCTCGTCGCGATGACGGCATCCATGCGGCGTATCAACCATTTGGTGAACGGCTTGTGGTCACGCTGCGCGGCGGAGGTGAAGACAAGCTTCAGCCGCGAGCCGCAAAGCCAGCGCAGGACGATGCCCGCCAGCATCTCATTGTTGCGCCGGGCATGCCATATGCGGAAGGGACGATGCTTCGGGCGCGACCAGAGGCCGAGCAGCGACGACCAACCTATCCGCGGAAGAGATGGCGGCAGGCCGGGACCGATGGTCGTGATATTGAGCCCCTTCGCGCGCTGCAACGGTATCAGCTGCACGATAGTCGAGGTGACCCCCGAAAGCTTGCGCTTGAAGTTCGGGGCTATCACCTCGATGTCGGTAAGGGAGCTTGGCACGCCTAGATGAATTTGAAGCCGAGAATCTCGTAGGAACGCGCCCCGCCTGGAGCATTGACCTCGATCGTGTCGCCCTCGCTCTTGCCGATGAGGGCCCGGGCGATCGGCGATGAAATCGAGATGCGGCCAGCCTTGGGATCGGCTTCCTGGTCGCCGACGATCTGGTAGACCTTCTCCTCCTCGGTATCCTCGTCCACCAGCTCGATGGTCGCTCCGAACTTGATCTTGTCGCCCGACAGCTTTGAAATATCGATGATTTCCGCGCGGGCGGTCAGGTCCTCCAATTCGCCGATGCGGCCTTCATTGTGGCTCTGGGCCTCCTTGGCGGCGTGATATTCGGCATTCTCCGAAAGGTCGCCATGGGCGCGCGCCTCGGCAATGGCCTGAATGATGCGCGGCCGCTCTTCCTGCTGGCGCCAGCGCAGCTCCTCCTTGAGCTTATCAAATCCACCTTGAGTCATCGGGACCTTTTCCATGCCCTCTCCTTTCTCAGAACGTGCCACAGCCTCTCTGCGGGCCTCGGCACAAAAAGAAAACGGTCACCAGAGCGCATACTCCGGAACCGTTCATGCAATCTGCGCTTAATATAGCACCGTTTCAGGCGATTTCACGAAGAAAGTGGAAAATGTCGCACTACCGATCCCGAGGCGCCGCTTCGACGCCGGATCACGTCACTGTGACACCACCCCCGCGTGCAATTATGCACAAATACAATGCGTTGCCCGGATTATACCAATGGATCGAGGACGGAACTCATGAAAAGCAAAGTCAAGTTTCTACTGATCGGTGCTTTCGCCATCGCATCCCTGCCATCGACGGCCATCGCCAAGGATTACAAGACGGAAACAGTGACTGTCGCCGCCGATACGGTGGTCGACAATCTCGACCATCCCTGGGGCCTGGCGTTCCTTCCGGATGGCGCCCTGCTGGTCACGGAGCGCAGCGGCACCATGCGGATCGTCCGCAACGGCAAGGCCTCGAAACCGATCGAAAACGTGCCCGACGTGGCGGCAAGGGGCCAGGGCGGCTTGCTTGACGTGGCGCTCGCACCGGAATTCGAACGAAGCGGACGCATTTATTTCACCTATTCGGAACCCGGCCGTGGCGGCGCGGGAACGGCTTTGGCCAGCGCCAGGCTCGTACAAACGGACGGCTCCGCGGCACTGGAGGATGTCAAAGTCCTCGTTTCGATGAACCGCAAGACGCAAAAGGGCCAGCATTTCGGCTCCCGCATCGTCATCGCGCCCGATGGCAAGCTCTTCGTGACCATGGGTGAGCGCGGCGAGCAGAAACGGGCGCAGGATTTCAAGGATCACGCCGGCTCAGTCCTGCGCATCAATGCCGATGGTTCGATCCCGAAGGACAACCCGTTCGCGGATGGCGGCAAGGGCCTTCCCGAATTGTGGTCCAAGGGTCATCGCAATCCGCAAGGGGCGGCATGGGACCCGGTCACGAACTCGCTGCTGACCTTGGAACATGGCGCCAAGGGCGGCGATGAAATCAACCAGCCCCGCGCCGGCAGGAACTATGGCTGGCCCGTCATCAGCTATGGCGAGGACTATTCGGGCGCCAAGATCGGCGTCGGCACGGAAGCCGAGGGCTATGAGCAGCCGCTCTATTACTGGGACCCCTCCATCGCACCTTCGGGCCTCGCGGTCTATCAGGGCAAGATGTTTCCCGAATGGAACGGCGATCTTCTCGCCGGGGCGCTCAAGTTCGAACTCCTCGTCCGCCTCGACCGCGACGAAAAGGGCGCCATGAAGGGCGAGGAACGGCTGTTCGAGGGCGAATTCGGCCGGATTCGCGACGTTCGTGTTGCACCGGATGGCTCGATCTACCTCCTGACCGATGACAGCAACGGCAAGATTGTGCGCCTGACCCGGGCATCCGGCGCCTGATCGGGCTTGCCGCCGGACCGTTCCTTGGATAGAGCCATTGCGAGGACTGCGCGTCGAGGACCGCGGTGGGAGTTGCGGGGATTCGATGACGCATGCGCGTGCCAATATTCTGTTGCTAGCGGCCGGGGCCATCTGGGGCCTGGGTTTCGTCGCCCAGTCGAGCGCCATGAGCAATATCGGCCCCTATACGTTCGTCGGGCTGCGTTTCCTGCTCGCCGCCCTGACCGTCGTGCCGCTGGCCATCCGGGAAGCCAGGGCTGCAGCGTCGCCCCTATCCCGGGCCGATTATTACGGCTTCGCTTTCCTCGGTGTGCTGCTGTTCATCGGCTCGATCCTGCAGCAGATCGGCCTCGAGACGACCACCGTCACCAATGCCGGCTTCCTCACCGGCCTCTATGTGGTCATGGTGCCTTTCCTGGCCGTGATCATCTATCGCCAATGGCCGCATCCGGTAGTCTGGCCCTGCGCGCTGTCGGCGCTCGCCGGCATCTATCTTCTGTCCGGTGGGCATCTGCAAGGATTGACGACCGGTGACTGGCTGATCGTCGCCTGCGCCATCTTCTGGGCTCTCCAGATCATATTCATGGGCCGCATCGCCATCCGCAGCGGGCGTCCGATCATGCTTTCGCTGGTGCAGTTCCTTGTCTGCGGCGTGCTCAGCATGCTGATTTCCCTCCCGCTCGAGACCCCGAACCCCGCCCTGATCCTCGCTGTCGCGCCGGAGATCATCTTCGCCGGCGTGTTCTCCTCGGGAATAGGCTTCACCCTGCAGGCAATCGGCCAGCGCTTCACCACCGCGCCGCAGGCGGCAATCATGTTGTCCTCGGAAGCGCTGTTCGCCGCCCTTTTCGGCACCATCCTGCTCGGCGAGCGCATGGGCGTGCAGGGCATGGCGGGATGCGCCCTGATCTTCATCGCCATGATCGCCGTCGAACTGATACCCGCGATGCGCAAACGCGCCACTGCCTGACAGCGGCGGCGCGCCCCGCCTCAATTGCGACATAGGGCTTAACAGCCCCGCTGACCTTTCCTTTACCCTTTGCTGCTACTCCTGATTTCAGATGTTCGCGGCTGCCGCACCCACAGCGGCTACGGCAGAAGGATATGGTGACATGGGTATCGCGTTGTCATCCGCCCTGCGTCTTGAACGCATACCGGTCATGCTCGCACTTTGCGCCTGTACGGCGCTCAGCGCTTGCGGCATGGGTGAAACACCGCGCCCTTCCGCCGATGTCGGCGCTTCGACGGCGGCGGATTATGCCAGCCAGTCGCCCCAGATTGCGGCCGATCCTCTCGTCGTTGCCGAGCCGGTCCCATCCGTCGTCGACGATGCCGGCCAATCATCCGAAACGGCCCGGATCGCCGATATCCCGCAGGCCGAACAGCCCGCAGAACCTGAAACACCCTCGCTCGCCCGCGCAGAGGAAGAAGAGGCGCAGACCTATCAGAGCAGCCCGGACGAATACGGGTTCCCGGCGTCGGTGCCTGATCCCGTCGCCCGCGGCCAGGCGGCCTATGCGCTCTCCGGCAGCGAAGCCGCTTGCCGCACGCAACTGAAGCGACTGGGCGTGGTCTTCGCCGAAGGGGAACCGATCAATGATGGCGGCGTCTGCCGCATCGATCATCCGCTCAAGGTCAGCGGCTTCGCCAGCGGCAACATCAAGCTGAAACCGGCTGCCACATTGAACTGCCAGATGACGCTCGCCTTCGCCCGCTGGGTCAAGAGCGACCTGACGCCATCGACCCGCCTTCGCTATCTGTCAGGCATCAATACCATCCATCAGGCGTCCAGCTACTCCTGCCGCACCATGAGCAACCAGCGCGGCAGGGCGATGTCGGAACATTCGCGCGGAAATGCCCTCGATATCTCCAGGATCACGCTCAACAATGGCAAGGCGATCAAGGTGCAGAAGCCCGGATTGTTCTCCTTCCGCCAACGCGGCCTGCTCAACAGCGTACGCTCCGACGCTTGCGATTACTTCACCACCGTCCTCGGCCCGGGCTATGACCGCTTCCATGGCGACCACTTCCACTTCGACCTGATGCAGCGGCGCAATGGAAGGCGCGCCTGCCGCTAGGACAATGAAATCAACGCATTGGCAGCCCCGACGGAATCAGATTGGCAGCGAGTTGAATCGATACATGAATTTCGATGCGAGAATGCGCGCCTTTCCGCAGGAGCCAGATAAACTCTCCTGACAGGCGCCCCTTGTCAGCCCGGCTCGTTCCTGTCTAATCCGGCTCGGAGAAGAAGGGAGATCTCATATGCGCTTCAACGATCGCTATCCGATCATCGTCACCGACCGCAAGGAAGCCTGCCGCGACTTCTGGATCAGGCATCTCGGCTTCGTCAGCGGATTCGACAGCACGTGGTTCTGCTGGCTATCCGCCGAAGACCAGTCCGCATCCATCGCCTTCATGACACCCGATCATCCCTCGTCACCGCCAGGTTCCGAGACGTTCAGCGGCACGGGCATGTGTTTCGAATTGCAGGTCGACGATGCCGGGGCGGCCTTCGACAAGATCGCGGCGACAGGCCTGACGATCGAATATCCGCTGACGGACGAACCGTTCGGACAGCGGCGCTTCGGCTTCCATGATCCATCCGGCCTCTGGATCGACATCGTGGAACAGACAGAAGCCGAGGCGGGGTTCTGGGACAAATATATGATCGGCAGCGGTAGCTGATCACTCCTCCGCCGGCACCGGTGTCGGCTTGCCTTCCTTGTCCAGTGCGACCATGACGAAATCGGCATGGGTCACCCGCTCCATGATGTCGGTGAGATAACGTTGCGCCCAGGCCTCCACCTTCAGGGTGATCGACGTCCGGCCGACACCGGCCACCTGCGTATAGATGCAGAGTGTGTCGCCGATCTTGACGGGCTTGGCGAAGGCCATTTCCTTGACCGCGGCGGTCACGACACGTCCCTTCGCCCGCTCGGCCGCCCTTATGCCGCAGGAAAGGTCCATCTGCGCCATGACCCAGCCGCCGAAAATATCGCCCGCCGCATTCGCATCGGCAGGCATGGCCAGGGTGCGCAAGGTCAGTTCGCCTATCGGATTGGTCGGTTCGGTCATAGATTACTCCTCGGACGGGATTCGCCGAAGCAAGAATGCTGTGTCACGGCGGGTTTGAAAAGCCTTCGAACTGTCGGAAACGTGACATAGCGGGTCGCTACCCGGTTTTTGCCGGTCGAGGTCGCTGCCCTAGTCTCTTGGAAACAATGCGGGACGAGCCATGAAAATCACCGATGTCAGAACCTTCGTCGTGGGAAATCCTCCCCCTTCATTCGGCGGCACCTGGTTTCTCTTCGTCAAGCTGACCACCGATACCGGCGTTGTCGGCTATGGCGAAGCCTATAATTCGACGATCAGCCCGCAGATCATGCGCCAGATCGTCGAAGATGTCGCCGGACGCTGGCTGATCGGCGAAGATCCGCACCATATCGAGAAATTTTTCCGCCGCGCTTATTCGAGCGGCTTCTCGCAGCGCCCCGACCCCACGCTGATGGGCGCGGTGTCCGCGCTGGAGATGGCCTGCTGGGACATAATCGGCAAGGAAGCCGGCAAGCCGGTTTACGAGCTTCTCGGCGGCAGGGTGCATGAGCGGCTGCGCAGCTACACCTATATCTATCCGAAGACGGAACTCGGCGAGACATCGGCTATCTACTGGGATGCCGAGGCTTCGGCCGCGCGCGCCGCAGAATATGTCGGCGAGGGCTATACTGCCGTCAAATTCGACCCGGTCGCGCCCTATACCTCCTTCGATCCGCGCCAATTATCGCTCGAACAGCTCGATCTCGGCGAAAAATTCGTGAAACTCGTGCGTGAGGCGGTCGGAAGCAAGGCGGACCTGCTGTTCGGCACCCATGGGCAGATGACGCCAGCGAGCGCCGTTCGGCTTGCAAAACGGCTCGAACCCTATGATCCGCTCTGGCTGGAAGAGCCGGTGCCGCCGGATATGCCGGAAAACATGGGCTATGTGCAGCAGCATACCTCCATTCCCATAGCCTCGGGTGAGAGACTGACCACGAAATACGAATTCCAGCGCCTGCTCGTGAACCGTGCCGCCAATATCCTGCAGATGAATCTCGGCCGTGTCGGCGGGCTGCTGGAAGCGAAGAAGATCGCCGGCATGGCGGAGACGTTCCACGCCCAGGTCGCGCCGCATCTCTATTGCGGGCCGCTCGTCGGCGCAGCCAACATACAGCTCGCCACATGCAGTCCGAACTTCCTGATCCTTGAATGTATCCAGGGGTTTGGCGGCTTCCACGCCGAGATCCTGAAGAAACCGCTGCGCTGGGAAGAAGGCTATGTCATTCCGCCGACCGAACCCGGCCTCGGCGTTGAACTGGACGAGGAAGTTGCCGAGCGCCACGCCTATACCGGTCATGAGCTTCATCTCGGCATGGGGCGCGACCCGCTGCCGCTGTAACCGCCCCCTGCGGACGCGGTACGGCTGTGGAAAATTTGTCACGCGCGGCGAAATAGGCAGCACGACAAGCCGCGCAAATGGCGATTGCGGTTGCAGCGGCGGCAAAATACTGTTTCAAGCGGTGCATGGTAGTGTGGAGTTGAGCCATGGCGTTGTCGCGTCTGTCAGTCATTCTGCTCATCCCGTTCCTCCTTGCCGGCTGCGGCGGGAAGGCGGTCCTGGGGCTAAAGGAGACAGGCATTGTCAAGGCAAGCGCGGCTGTGCCAGCCCCGAGGCTGAGCGAAACCAAGGGGCCGAAGGCGGTTGTCCCGATCTTCGTCGCAACCAGCCGCGAGCGCTCCGACAATCTTTCCTTGCCATTTTCCGCCAGACGTTCCGCCGAGCTGAACTTTGCGCGGGTGGATATCGGCATTCCGCCGAGCCACAAATCCGGCCAGGTGGAAAAATCGACGACCAAGCCGAATCCGGCCCGCAACTTCGCCGCGACCATTTTCCAGCCCTATGACAGGGAGCAACTGTTTCTGGACAAATTGAACGCCGAGCTCGCGCGCCGGCCCGCCAATCAGCGCGAATTGCTCGTCTTCGTCCATGGCTACAACAATAATTTTGCCGACAGCGTCTTTCGCGCCGCGCAGATCGCGCATGATTACGCGATTCCCGGCGTCACGCTGCACTATGCCTGGCCGTCAGCCGGCTCCATCGGTCTTTACGTCTATGATCGCGACAGCGCCACCTTCGGCCGCGACGGCCTGGCGGAGACGCTGCGCGTAGCGGCGCGTTCCAATGCTAGCAAGATACTGCTGCTCGGCCATTCCATGGGCTCTTTCGTCGTCATGGAGGCGCTGAAGGAATTGGCGGAAAGCGGCGACCGGGCGGTCTTCAACCGCTTCTCCGGCGTGATGCTCGCTGCGCCGGATATCGACATCGACGTCTTCCAGCAGCAGGCCGAGGATATCGGCACCCTGCCAAAACCGTTCACGGTGCTGGTTTCCCGCGCCGACCGCGCCCTCAACGTCTCCAGCCGGATCGTCGGTGGCCATCCGCGGGTCGGCGACGGCTCCAGCATTCCCGCGTTGCAGAGTCTCGGCATCGTCGTGCTCGATGCGTCATCGCTCGACGGGGGCTCACACGGCGTCTTTGCGAGCTCGCCCACGCTCATGAAAATGGCGCGGAGCGGCGAGCTTTCGCAGCGCGTCCTCGAAGGCGACGAGCAATCACCGGGACAGGCCGTTCTGGCCGACGGAACCTCCGTCATCACCGGGGCGGCATCGCTGGTGATCTACCTGCCGGCGCGCCTGCTCGACGTCGTCCGATAGAACTGCGGCCGCTGCGGGTAAGCCCTATGAAAAACCTGACGGAATTCGGCGGGTTACGTCACGATTCCGCTGTATTTTAGCGATGAAACCGCTCATATACTGTTTTTATTTTCTTGCGCGAAAGAGCCGTCCGTGCCGTTCCATATCGAGCTTGTCGGCAGTCTTGCTGCCATCATCACGACCATGTGCTGGATCCCCCAGATCATGAAGATCGTTCGTTACCGCGAAACGGCCAGCATTTCGCTGATCACCAATGTTTCGCTCGCCCTCGGCGTCTTTCTCTGGCTCTGCTACGGGCTCCTGATCGGCTCCTGGCCGGTCATCGCCGCCAATGGCCTGACATTGCTCCTCATCCTGACCATTCTCGGCCTGAAGTTGCGCTACGGCTGAAGCCGGCGCCTGAGTTGCGGCTGAAGCCCGCATTTGCAATTTGGGGTTCGTTTCGCATTCGGGTAGGCTGAGCCATGCTGTCGTGGAAATGACGAGCAGTGATTCCGCCGCATGGCAGCCATTTTCAACGTTCGCTCCGGCGTCGGGAGCGTTGGGCCGCTTCAGGCTGGATTCCGCTTTCGGACGAAATATCTCGACATTATCGGCGAGCAGCTCGGCGACTGGGTCATTTTTCTTCGCCGCGCCGCCCCAACGAGGCCTATGCTGGCCGCCTGGCCGGCTATTTCGCTGCCGCCAGCGTCGCCGCCATCCGCCCCACCGCCGATCCGGCCTACTGGCTTGCCAAGGTGGAGCAATATTTCGAGTTCCCGCGTCCCGTGCCCTTCCGCGCGCCCTATCCCAGTTCCTATTACGAATCGGCCATGCGCCAGATCGACGGTTCGGTAAATTCATCGCTGGTGCAGCAGGAAGCCCGGCGCCTGTCGGACGAGGATTGCATGACCATCCTGCGCGCCGGCATGGGCGAGGCATGGATCGAACCGCCCCGGATTGGCCACGCCAATTACGGCTTCGGCTTTGGGGAAGACCCTCCTCCCGCCGATGAACGCACCCGGATTCTCACCTCGCCGCTCCTGCGCGACCGCGCCTTCCGCCGGCTTATCGGCGAGGCCTATGGATGGACCTGTGCCATGACGGGCACCTGCCTCCAGGCTCCGGACGGCCGGCATGAGATCGAATGCGCGCATATCCGGCCGATCGAAAAATCCGGTTCCGACTCCGCCGGAAACGGTATCGCCCTCAGCCGCACCATCCACTGGCTGTTCGACAAGGGCCTGCTGTCGATCGACGCGGATTACACGATACTGGTGTCCTCGGTCATTGCGGGGCAGAAAGCGGTGTGCGACCTCCTGATCAGGAAGCCGGCGCGCATACACCTGCCGAAAGACCCTTATCACTGGCCGCACCAGGGATTGCTGCACTATCACCGGAGCAATATTTTCCGTCCCTGAACGCCGCATATCATGACAACTTCCTGACAGCTTGGTGTCAGGAGGTTGTGTCGGCGGTGCGCTTTCCGGGCGATGCCCCTTTCCATTTCGGCAGACTCTAACCATATTTGCCCCATGACCAAGTCACCATCGAAACACAGCACCGACGGTTTCGGCGAAACCCCGCAACCGGAGCTGGAAGGCACGCCGCTTTCCGGCAGCATCAGCGATTGGGCTGTCGGCATAACGAAACAGTCGGATCAGGCCGCAAAGCCGCGCGCCAGGACGAAGAAACCCGCAAAGGAAGCGCCTGCCGCGCGCACGTCGCGTGGCACGTCGATCGGCGGCTCATCCGATCCGAAGACGCGCGCCGCCGCCGGTCTCAATCCGGTCGCGGGGCTGGACATTTCGCTGGAAGACGCCGGCAGCATAGCGCCCGGCGGCGCCACGGCTACCGTCGCCGCCCTGTCCGCCCTGATCGAGAGCGGCAACCCGCTGTTCAAGAACGGCACGGCCTGGCAGCCGCATCGGCCCGCCCGCCCGCAGAAATCGGAAGGTGGCATCCCGATCCGCATGGAGACGGACTACACGCCGTCCGGCGACCAGCCGACGGCCATTGCCGACCTTGTTTCCGGCATCGGCGATGACGACCGGACGCAGGTCCTTCTCGGCGTCACCGGCTCCGGCAAGACCTTCACCATGGCGAAGGTGATCGAGGCGACCCAGCGGCCGGCTCTCATCCTGGCGCCGAACAAGACCCTTGCCGCGCAGCTCTATGGCGAGTTCAAGTCGTTCTTCCCCAACAATGCCGTCGAGTATTTCGTTTCCTACTACGATTATTACCAGCCGGAAGCCTATGTGCCGCGCTCCGACACCTATATCGAGAAGGAATCCTCGATAAACGAGCAGATCGATCGAATGCGGCACTCGGCTACCCGTTCGCTGCTGGAGCGCGACGATGTGATCATCGTCGCCTCGGTATCGTGCATCTACGGTATCGGTTCGGTCGAAACCTATACGGCGATGACCTTCGAAATGAAGATCGGCGACCGGCTCGACCAGCGCGCGCTGCTCGCCGACCTCGTGGCCCAGCAGTACAAGCGCCGCGAGGCGGATTTTTCCCGTGGCTCGTTTCGTGTGCGCGGCGATACGATCGAGCTTTTCCCCGCCCACCTGGAGGATCGCGCCTGGCGAATTTCGCTTTTCGGCGATGAGATCGAGGCAATTACCGAATTCGATCCGCTGACCGGCCACAAGACCGGCGACCTGCGCTCGGTCAAGATCTACGCGAATTCGCATTATGTGACGCCGCGGCCGACGCTGAACCAGGCGATCAAGTCGATCCGTGAAGAACTCAAGCACCGGCTGGTGGAACTGACGGAGGCCGGGCGGCTGCTGGAGGCCCAGCGCCTCGAGCAACGCTGCACATTCGATCTAGAAATGCTTGAAGCGACAGGTTCCTGCGCCGGCATCGAGAACTATTCGCGCTATCTCACCGGCCGCAAGCCGGGCGAGCCGCCGCCCACTCTTTTCGAGTACATCCCCGACAATGCGCTGGTCTTCATCGACGAAAGCCATGTGACCGTGCCGCAGATCGGCGCGATGTACAAGGGCGACTTTCGGCGCAAGGCCACGCTGGCGGAATATGGCTTTCGCCTGCCCTCCTGCATGGACAACCGGCCGCTGCGTTTCGAAGAGTGGGATGCGATGCGGCCGCAGACCGTTGCCGTCTCCGCGACGCCGGGTGGCTGGGAGATGGAGGAGTCCGGCGGCGTGTTCGCCGAGCAGGTCATCCGCCCGACCGGTCTTATCGACCCGCCGGTCGAGGTTCGCCCCGCCAAGTCGCAGGTCGACGATGTGCTGGGCGAAATCCGCGAGACGACCGCAAAGGGCTACCGCACGCTCGTCACCGTGCTGACCAAGCGGATGGCCGAGGACCTGACGGAATATCTCCACGAGCAGAACATCCGCGTGCGCTACATGCATTCCGACATCGACACGCTGGAACGCATCGAGATCCTGCGCGACCTGCGCCTCGGCGCTTTCGACGTGCTGGTGGGCATCAACCTGCTGCGCGAGGGCCTGGACATACCGGAATGCGGCTTCGTCGCCATTCTGGATGCGGACAAGGAAGGCTTCCTCCGGTCTGAAACCTCGCTGATCCAGACGATCGGCCGCGCCGCGCGAAATGTCGACGGCAAGGTCATCCTCTACGCCGACCATATTACCGGGTCGATGGAACGGGCGATGGCGGAAACCAGCCGCCGCCGCGAGAAGCAGGAGGCCTACAACATCGCCCACGGCATAACGCCGGCAAGCGTGAAGAAGAATATCGGCGATATCCTCAACAGCGTCTACGAGCGCGACCACGTCATGGCGGATATTTCCGGCTTTGCCGATTCCGGTACCATGGTCGGCAATAATCTCAAGGCGCATCTCGAGCATCTGCAGCGCCAGATGCGCGACGCCGCCGACGATCTCGACTTCGAGGTCGCCGCACGGCTGCGCGACGAGATCAAGCGCCTGCGCGATACGGAACTTGCCATTTCCGACGATCCGATGGCCCGCGAAGTAGAGCTGGAAAGTCCTGTCACGGGGCGCACCAAGGGCCGGCACAATGCCGGACGGGCCGCTCACCGCGTCGTCACCGAGGATGGCGAAACGCCGGCCGGCGTCTTCCGCAAGCCGCATCTCGACGAAATGGGCGGCGACAGCACCCGGCCGCTCGCGCCGAAGGGTTTCCGCAAGAACACGCTGGACGAGATGACAGTGGGACGAACCGAGAAGCCGCTGCCGGGCAATATCCCGGAAAAGCCGGCCTTCACCGGCACGAACCGCAATGATCACACCATCATCCGCCGCGAGCGAGCGGGGGCTGGCTCCTATGAGGATGACGGCAAGCGCAAGCGCCGCCCAGGCAAGACGGGGCGTCCCGGCCGCTGATCGCGGCTGGGTCGATATTTAAGGCGTATTTCCGCTTTCCGGCTCGGAGCCCTGGAAACCGGACCGAACCGCATCGAGGATTTCATCGGCGAAATCCGGATCATCCGATGCACGGGACAGAACCACGGCGCCGACCAGGCCTGCCATTATCTCCAGCGCCTTCTTCCGCTTCGCCTGCTGCGAAGGCTCGTCGACCACCAGCGACATGATGTCGAGCAGCCGCTTGGTGCCTTCGGTGAAGCGCGCCTGCACCTCGCCGCCATGCCGGGCAATGTCCGGCGCGAGCATGGACATGGTGCAGCTATTGGCGAGATTGCCCTCATGGGTCTTGCTGAGATAGGACAGGATGATGGCGTCGAGCGCGCTTTCCCGGTCCTGCTCGACCAGTTGCGACCATTTCTCGGCCGAGCGTTTCATCGCCGCATCGCATGATTCGGCGATGAGATCGTCCTTGGAGGCGAAGTGGCCATAGAAGCCGCCATGCGTCAGGCCCGCCTGCTTCATCACATCGGCGACGCCGATGCCGCCAAATCCCTTCTGCCGGAACTGCCTGCTCGCGACCTCGACGATACGGGCGCGGTTCTCCGCTGCCTGCTCCTTACTGACGCGCATCTGCGCTCCCCTTCCTCTACAAGGATGAGTTCTCCCCCAGTCGGGAATGCTTCCGCTTTTCCTAGGATCGGTCTCTTGACAATTTATATGATGCTCGTCATGAATAGTCAAATATGATGACCATCATCTAACTTATCGATATAGTCATCGCTCTCCTTGTTTGAAAGATCGCTCATGCTTTCCACTCCGCTGGCAAATATTCTCGCGAAGCGCAACGTCCACTACGGCTGGGTCGTTGTCGCAGTCACCTTTCTCACCATGCTCGTCACGGCCGCAGCGGTGGGTGCTCCGGGCGTTCTTATTGTTCCGCTGGAAAAGGAATTCGGCTGGGAAACACGCGATATCGCCATCGCCTTTTCGATTCGCCTGCTGCTTTTCGGCCTGATGGGGCCATTTGCGGCGGCTTTCATGAATTATTTCGGAGTGAGGCGGGTCGTTTGCGTCGCGCTGGCCCTGATCGTGGGCGGGCTCTTCGCATCGCTGGCCATGACTGAAATCTGGCAATTGATCATGCTTTGGGGCGTCGTGGTCGGTTTCGGAACCGGCCTGACCGCCATGGTGCTCGGCGCGACAGTGGCCGCTCGCTGGTTCACGGAGCGGCGCGGCCTCGTGCTCGGCATGTTGACCGCCAGTTCCGCCACGGGCCAGCTTGCCTTCATGCCGCTGATGGCGTCCTTGAGCGAGACCTATGGCTGGCGCACCGCCGTCATGCTGATCTGTGCGCTTCTGACCGTGGCGGTCATCGCCGTATTCTTCCTGATGCGCGACAGGCCTGCCGATGTCGGGCTGCCGGCCTATGGCGAGAAGGACATTGTTCCTGCGCCCAAGGTGACCGGCGGGCTTCTGACACTGGTGACCATGCCGCTTCTAGCACTGAAGGAGGCTTCGGGCAGCAGCACGTTCTGGGTGCTGTTCGCGACATTCTTCGTTTGCGGCGCCAGCACCAACGGGCTTGTCGGCACGCATTTCGTCGCCTTGTGCGGCGATTACGGCCTGGCCGCCGTCGGTGCCGCCAGCGTCCTCGCCATGATGGGCTTCTTCGACTTCTTCGGAACGATCGGCTCCGGCTGGCTATCGGACCGTGTCGACAATCGCTGGCTGCTGTTCTGGTATTACGGATTGCGCGGCCTGTCGCTGCTCTACCTGCCCTATTCCGATTTTTCCTTCTACGGGCTTTCGCTCTTCGCCATGTTCTACGGCCTGGACTGGATCGCCACCGTGCCGCCGACGGTGAAACTCGCCACCGACCGTTTCGGCCGGGAGAAGGCGGGACTGATCTTCGGCTGGGTGTTCGCCGGGCACCAGCTCGGTGCAGCGTCCGCGGCCTATGGCGGCGGCTTTTCGCGGACCGAGTACCAGACCTACATGCCTGCCTTCATGGTGGCCGGGATATTGTGCCTCATCGCCGCGCTGCTCGTCCTGACGATCAGCAAGCACGCCAAGAAGGACGTCATGCAGCCGGCTCATGCCGGCTAGGCGCCAGCCAGGACATGATCAGCGACCGCAGCAGGTCTGCGGCCGCTGAGACTTCGAGCTTGTCCCGCATCATCTCGCGGGCGATGGCTTCCGCCGCGCCGATGATGCCGACACAGCGCGACCGCAATTGCTGCCGGTCGAGGCTGCTGTAGGGCGCGAGGATCGAGCAGTAGCTGTCGACATAATCGTCGATCAGCTGCAGCTGGAATGCCTCCATCTGTTCGTCGCCCTTGAGAGCGGCGGAAATCGCCGACCATTCGGGGCCCATCGAGCGACAGCAATCCATGTAGGCGTAGCTGAGCGTCCGGGCCACGTCCTCCAGATGTTTCGGCGCCTGCTCCAGTGCGGCGACGAGCTTGTCCACCTGCTGGTCGTCCAGCAGCTGATAGAGCGCGATCAGCAAGCCGCTGCGCGTGCCGAAATGCTCATAGGCGATCGGCTTGCTAACACCGGCGCATTCCGCCAGATGGCCAAGGGTCAGAGCGTCCGTCCCCTCTTCGCGCACAATGGTCAGCGCCTTGTCGAGGAGCTGCTTGCGCCGGTCCTGCCTTGCCATCTTTCTTGCAACGTTCATCGCCATTCGCCACGAGGTCCAATAATAATTTCACGCATGCCTTGTTATGCTACTATCAGTAACTTACTAATAGTAGCATAAACGGGCACTCATGTCGAACATGCCCGTTCCAACGCGAACTTGTAAAGGAATTCAGGCATGAACACCAATAGCAGCAAGCCGGCGCTCATCATCGGAGGCTCCGGGATAGTAGGCTCCAAGGCGGTCGAGACATTGCGGAAGCTATATCCCGATCTTTCCATCGCTGTGGGCGGGCGCGATCTGGCCAAGGCGCAGGCAGTCGCCGCACGCTTTCCCAACACGACAGCCGTCCGGGTCGATCTCGACCAGGCGGATCTCGCCCTTCCGGCCGAAGCGGGGTTCAGCGCCCTCGCCGTTTTCGTCAAGGACTACACGCTCAACTCCATGCGCTACGCCCAGCGCAAGGGCCTGCCCCATATCACCGTATCGAGCGGGGTCTACGAAGTCGGCCCGGAAATGGCTCTCGCCATCAGCAAGCCCGACGCCGCGCCTGTTCTCATGGCAAGCAACTGGCTGGCCGGTGCGGCGACGTTCCCGGCGATACAGATGGCCCGCCAGTTCAGCGCCATCGACAGCATCAGGATTACCGTCGTGCTCGACGAGGAGGACATGGGCGGCCCCGCGGCCTATGCTGATTTCGTGCGCCTGACGGAATCCGCGCCGAGCCCGCTGCAACTGGTCGATGGGCGCTGGCACTGGGCCGACAAGGATGAGGCGCGGCGTTCCTTCACCGATGTTGACGGCACTGCAATGGAGGCGACCGGCTATGCGCCCCTCGACGTTCTCAGCCTATCGACCGCAACCAATGCGAGATCGATCCGGGTCGACCTCGTCTACGGCACATCCGCCAGCCGTCGCCGCGGCGAAGCATTCTCCACGGAAATCGCGATCGAAATGGAGGGCACGCCTGCCGATGCCGGCAGCGGCAAGCGCCGTCTGGATATCGTCCACCCGCAAGGACAGGCTCCGCTGACGGCGCTGCACGTGGCGCTCGCCGTGGAGCGTGCGCTAGGCCTGAGGGACGGGCAGGCGTTGAAGCCGGGGCTTTTCCTCCCGGAGAGCATCATGGATGCCGATTACGTCGTCGCGCAGATGAAGGCCTTCGGCACCATCTTCAAGGAAACACGATGAAACCAGCTGTGGTTAACTGCCGATTTTTGATCGCAACCGGCGCATGGGCGGCCAAGGAATGCTAGACAGTCCGCGCGCAGAACATTGCGCGCGGAATCACTGGATCTGGAGCTGAAATGAAGGTCGATATCGACATGGGAGCAGCGCCCGCAGGCGCAAAAGCCATGCTCGACCTTGAGGAGCTGCTGGCGACGCGCCTTCTCGTGCAGGGCAATTCCGGTTCGGGAAAATCGCATCTGTTGCGCCGCCTGCTGGAGCAGAGCGCGCAATGGGTGCAGCAATGCGTTATCGATCCCGAGGGGGATTTCGTTACCCTCGCCGAGAAATACGGCCATGTGGTCGTCGATGGCGCCCGCACCGAAAACGAACTGACGCGCATCGCCGGACGCATCCGCCAGCACCGCGTCTCGGTGGTGCTGGACCTCGAAGGGCTGGACGTCGAGCAGCAGATGCGCTGCGCCGCTGCCTTTCTCGGCGGTCTTTTCGATGCGGAGCGCGATTTCTGGTATCCGATGCTCGTCGTGGTGGACGAAGCCCAGTTGTTCGCACCCGCCGTGGCCGGGGAGGTCTCCGACGAGGCGCGGAAGTTGTCGCTCGGCGCCATGACCAATCTCATGTGCCGAGGCAGAAAGCGCGGCCTTGCCGGCGTGATCGCGACGCAGCGGCTGGCCAAGCTGGCCAAGAATGTCGCCGCCGAAGCTTCCAACTTCCTGATGGGGCGCACCTTCCTCGATATCGACATGGCCCGCGCATCCGATCTTCTCGGCATGGAACGGCGGCAGGCGGAGCAGTTCCGCGATCTTGCCCGCGGCAATTTCATCGCGCTCGGCCCGGCGCTGTCGCGCCGCCCGTTGCCGGTGACCATCGGCGCTGTCGAGACCTCTGCCCGTTCCTCCAGCCCCAAGCTGACGCCACTGCCGCAGCCGGGCGAGGATGCGCGGGAACTTATCTTCACCCCCTCGCCCGAGGAGCGGCGCGCGCCGATCCGCAAGGCCCCGCCGCCGCCACCCATGCCGACGGCCGATATATTGACCCAGCTCAGCCAGGCGCGGTCCACGGAGCAGGAGGAGCGCGCCGCGCCGACGCTCTTTCCGGAGATCGACGAGGCCGAGCGCGATGCGCTGCTCGAGGCGGTGATGCGCGACATGCTGGACGACCCCGACGCCTCCTTTCGCAACGATGCCGTGCTCTACCAGGACTTTCTGGTGCGCTGCCGTATTCGCAAGGTGCCGGGAGAGCAGCTGCCCCTGCCCGCCTTTCGGCGCCGGCTGGCAGTCGCACGGGCCGGCATCGATGGCGAGACGGCGCGCGGCGAACCCTGGCAGCAGGCATTGGAACTGTCGAAGACCCTGCCGGACGACGTGCAGGGCGTATTCTTCATCGTGGCGCAGGCGGCGGTTACCGGCGCGCCCTGCCCGTCGGATGCCACCCTGGCCCGCGCCTACGGCACCCATTCCGCACGCCGGGCGCGGCGGCTGCTGACCTATTTCGAGGAGCGTGGCCTCATTGTCGTCCGCACCGACTTCACCGGCAACCGCATTGTTGCGTTCCCGGATCTCGGCCTCGAAACAGCGGCGGGCGATCCGAATGCACCCGACGACGCCGGCTTCGACACTCAGGCGGCGGAATAAGCGGCAGAGATTTCCGCAAGCACTTCGGGCAGCGCCCGCAATGTCTCGATGCGCCGGAACCGGCTGCTCGAAACCGGCTCGTCCACATGTTCGAGCACCCATGTCAGTTCATGCGGCACGAAAACGCCCCAGCTTCCCGCCTCTATCGCCGGAACCACGTCCGATTTCAGCGAATTGCCGACCATGACCGCGTGCCGTGGACCATCGCCATGCTGCGTGAATATCCGCTCATAGGTGGAGCGATCCTTGTCGCTGACGATCTCGATGGCGTCGAAGAAATCCCCGAGGCCGGATTGCGCCAGCTTGCGCTCCTGGTCGAACAGATCGCCTTTGGTGATGAGGACGAGCCGGTAGCGGTCGGCCAGGCCCTCGAGCGTCTCGGTCACATGCGGCAATGTCTCGACGGGATGCCACAGCATTTCGCGGCCGGCGGCAAGGATGTCGGCGATCACCGAGGCGGGAACATTGCCATCGGTGACCTCGATCGCCGTTTCAACCAGCGACAGGGTGAAGCCTTTTATGCCGAAGCCATAATATTGCAGATTGCGCTTCTCCACGGCGAGAAGGCGATCCATCAGATCGTCGCCGTCGAAATAGGGTGCGAGCATCGCGGCAAACTGCCGTTCCGACGAACGGAAGAACTGCTCGTTCTGCCAAAGTGTGTCATCGGCATCGAAGCCGATCGTCGTTATCGAATCCGCCATGGGACATCTATAGCAAATTGCGGGCCGGTCACTAAGAGGAATGCGCGCGCCATCTTTCATTGGACGCGATGCTGTGTTTAATGAAGCGATATTTCTCTCATGACGAGAACCGCGTGAACTGGTCGAAGCAACTCATCCTGGGCATGATCGTGCTGTCCTGCGCGCAGATTGCGAACGCTGCGGAGAATGCTGCCCTGGTGCGGCCCGCGCCGCCGCCGGAACCGGGCGTCGCCCAGATATGCGCCGCGCTCACCACCAGCGCCGACGGCCACGGCGTGCCGCGCGACTTCTTCGCCCGCCTGATCTGGAAGGAAAGCCGCTTCGACACCAATGCCACCAGCCCTGTCGGGGCCCAGGGGATTGCGCAATTCATGCCCGGCACCGCGAAAGAGCGCGGTCTTGCCAAGCCCTATGATTTCGCCGCTGCTCTACCTGCATCGGCGGCGTTTCTGAAGGAACTGCGCCGCGCGTTCGGCAATTGGGGCCTGGCGGCGGCCGCCTATAATGCCGGGCCGACACGCGTTTCGAAATGGCTGGCGAGCGGCGGGTTCCTGCCGCTCGAAACCGAGGAATACGTGCTGAACATCACCGGCCGCTCACCGGACGACTTCGCCGCCGGCGCCGAGATCACCAATCGCCCGCTCGATGCCAAGCTCGGCTTCGACCAGGCATGCCGCCGCCTGCCGATCATCCGCTTCGCCACCGTGGCGATGGCGCAGGTGAAGCCAAAACCCTGGGGCATACAGATCGCCGGCAATTTCCGCCGCAGCGCCGCCGAAAGGCAACTTGTCCGGCTCAGGCGCAGCTTTCCGGCCATTATTGGCAAGCACCAGCCTGTGATCAGCCGCCACCGCAGCCCAATGGGACGTCGCGGCGTCTATGCCGTTCGCATCGGTTCGGACAGCAGGACCGAGGCGAATGAAATCTGCACCGAATTGCGTACCGCCGGTGGTGCCTGCATCGTCATGCGCAACCGCTAGCTGCGAGCGCCAAGTGTTGACCCGGGAAGGCGCACGCCCGCCACGTATAATTGCCAAGTTCTATGCCGGTTGCACAGGCTTGCAGGTTCATTCTACCTGACGCCCCAAATGGTAGAAAAACTTTTGCTTGCCAAAAAACAGTTATTCTAGCAGTCTTGAGTTGCTCGGGCATCTATGAACACTGGAAGACTGGAAGAACGGCGCGCCGGAACCGCAATAATACCGGGTCGGGAGAAATCCCGGCAATGATCGGCTCCTTTCCTGAATTCGAGAACTGCCTGCATTATATCGTCGAAGGTCATCTACCCGGAGACGGCACTACAAAGCCCGCAGACCCACAGAGGGGGACGCGGTAGTTATGAAAAAGGAACTGAGCATGGCACAGACCGGTACGGTCAAATTCTTCAACAGCGAGAAAGGCTTTGGATTCATCAAGCCGGATGATGGCGCGGCAGACATCTTCGTCCACATCTCCGCTGTACAGGCCTCGGGGCTGACAAACCTTGCGGACAATCAGAAGGTCTCCTTCGATACGGAGCCGGATCGTCGCGGCAAGGGCCCGAAAGCCGTCAACATTTCGATCACGGAATAATCTGCCGATAAACGGTCAGATCAGGGTTTTTCATCCGGGCATTGCCCGATTTGGAACGCCCCTGTGATCCAAGCTATCCCCCAACTGCGATTGGGGGAAGTTTTGTTGCGGTGAGCATCTTCTGCAACTCCCAGCGCGCACTGCGTGCCATAACCTTGCTTTTGCCTTGGAAATGCTGAAATCCTCATGTCTGTGTTCCGTGGAACAATGCAGGCAGGACATGGCATGCTGCAACCTTCTTCATGTCATGATCGTTCAGCTTGCATTCATTCTGAACGGCATAAAAATGGAGCATGGCCGGTCTGAATGACCTGATGGCCCAAACAATTTCGGCGGCAGATGCGCGCCAGATGCTTCAAGGAGGCGAAAACATGAACAAAGGTACGAAACTTGCCATTCTTGCCACGGCGGTCGTTGCAACAGTCGTCGCACCGCTATCGTCGGCATCGGCTGACCACCACCGCTGGCGCCGGCATCATCACCGCGGCGGCGGCGACGCACTTGCCGCCGGCGCTATCGGACTTGCCGCTGGCGCCCTGATCGGCGGCGCGCTGGCGCAGCCGCGCGAGCCGGAAGTCGTCTACCGCGATTACGACGACAGGCGCGTCTACCGCGAGCCGGTCCGTGTCTACCGCGAGGTTCGCGCACCGCGCTATTACGGCAGCGCCGAGCCTTGGTCGCGTGAATGGTACCGCTACTGCTCGGATCGCTACCGCTCCTTCAATCCGGAGACGGGCACCTTCCGCGGCTATGACGGCCGCGACTATTTCTGCAACGCGGATTGATCATATAGACAAAACCGGATCCAGCCGCCGCCATCCCAGCGGCGGCTTTTTCATGTCCCTGCCAGGAACGGATTGGTGCGGCGCTCCTCGCCGAAACGGCCTCCCGGACCATGTCCGCAGATAAAGCCGATATCGTCCCCGAGCGGCAGGAGCTTCGTCTTGATGGAATTGATGAGCGCGGCGTGATCCCCGCCCGGCAGATCCGTGCGCCCTACCGAACCATTGAACAGGACGTCGCCGACATGGGCGAACTTGGCCGCGCGGTTGTAATATACGACGTGGCCAGGCGCATGGCCCGGGCAATGCAGGACCTCGAATTCATGCGAGCCGAAGGAGACGACGTCGCCGTCGTTCAGCCAGCGGTCCGGCGTGCAGTTTCTCACCTTGTCGGAAATGCCATATTGTTCGGCCTTCGCCTCGATGCTCTCCAGCAGGAAACGGTCCGCCTCATGTGGCCCGACAATATCCACGCCCAGCGCTTCCTTCATGTCCATGGCGCCGGCTGCGTGATCGATATGGCCATGCGTGATCCATATCGCCTCTATGACGATGTCGTTCTCGCGGATCGCGCGCAGCACCTGATCATTGTCGCCGCCCGGATCGATGAGCACCCCATGCTTGTCTTCACTGTCGAAAAGGATGGTGCAGTTCTGCTGAAAGGCCGTCACGGGTATAATACCGGCCTGCAATTGTCCCATATTTCAATCCTGTCCAGTTCGCGCGGGCAATGCCGCGCCTCCACCTGAATCGGTGCATGCGCACCGCTCAAAGGCGGAGCCTAGAGCAATTTCCGACTGTAGAGAACCTTCGCCGCGCGATTGGTGACGCATGGCGCGGGTTAATTCACCGGATTGCGGACATGAAAAGGGCGGCCCAACGACCGCCCAGGAAACACTTGCGAAGAACGATCAGGTTCTGGCCATCGAGTTCTTTATCGCGCCGGCAATTGCAGTCAGGATGATCCCGCCTACGCCGCCACCTGCTATCTGGCCGATGATCGCTCCGAAATCCAGACCGGACGAAGCGGCAGCAGTTGCGACAGCTTCAGCACCGCCGGCACCGAGGAATTGCGTGAGGTAACCGCCGATCAGACCGCCGACAGCACCGGCAACGGAATTGCCGGTTGTCCCGAGACTCAGGTTCTTCAGTAGAGAGCCGACGATATTGCCGCCGACGCCACCTGAAATAAGTTGAATGACTATAGGTAGAAGCGCTTCCATAATGGACACCCCGTCAACGTTTCAACGTCAGACTCATGCCTGACAATTGTCATGATGACCAAGTTTTAGGCAAAGTCAAACAACTTGATGCGTCAATAAAGACGCATCAAGTTTAAAACAGGGGAAAATAAGCGCGTTATTCTGCGGCAGCTTTCTTTGGCGTTACTTCTGCAGCGTAATCATTCATCAAATTTGCGGCGATCTCACCGACTGTGAATTTATAGGGCCCGACCTCCGAAACAGGCGTTACTTCCGCCGCCGTACCGGTGAGGAAGCACTGCTCGAATCCGGCGAGTTCTTCCGGCATGATCGCCCGCTCGATGACCTCGTAGCCACGGCGCTTGGCAAGATCGATCACGGTGCGGCGGGTGATGCCGTCCAGGAAGCAATCGGGCGTCGGCGTGTGGATGGCGCCATCCTTGACGAAGAACACGTTGGCGCCGGTCGCTTCGGCGATCTGGCCGCGCCAGTCGAGCATCAGCGCGTCGGCATAGCCCTTGGCCTCGGCGGCATGCTTCGAAATGGTGCAGATCATGTAGAGGCCGGCTGCCTTCGATTTGGAAGGCGCGGTTCGCGGATCGGGACGGCGATATTCCGCCAGATCGAGCCGGATGCCCTTCAGCTTCTGTGCCGGGTCGAAATAGCTCGGCCACTGCCAGATGGCGATTGCCACATTGATCTTGTTCGCCTGCGCCGCGACACCCATCGATTCACTGCCGCGCCATGCGATCGGACGCACATAGGCATCCTCGAACCCCTGCTTTACCAGCAGCTTGCGGCAGGCATCGTTCAGTTCCTCGACGGAATAGGGAATGGTGAAACCGAGAATACGCGCCGATTCGTGCAGGCGCTCGGTATGCTCGTTGAGCTTGAAGATCTCGCGGCCATAGGCGCGCTCACCCTCGAAGACCGCACTGGCATAATGAAGGCCGTGCGAAAGCACGTGAATCTTGGCATCTGCCCATTGGACGAACTCGCCGTTCATCCAGATATAACCTTCCAATTGATCGAATGGGACGGATGCCATCTTTTTCCTCCAGGCCTGTTTCCTGATTCAGCGGGATTTGTCGTTGCGCCAACTGGTCCCGGCGTCCAATTGGTGTACCATCGTAAACGGCGCCAACAGGCGTTTCGAATGAGGAAAATATCATAGAAACACGTCTTGGCTTTTCGAAAGCTTCAAAATGCCGGCCAACAGCTTGCCAAAAATTATCAGCAGTCTAAAATTAAGTCAACAAAGCTGACATAATTTCTGCAAAACCGGGGATCCTGCATGAATTCTTATACACCAGAACGGCCAATTGAGACAGCCCTGACCCGCCAGGATGCCGAGCAACTGGACATCATAGAGCTGTTCTTCTTCGCCTATAGGGATTTCACCGCAGACCCCGATCTCATCCTCGAAAAGCTGGCATTCGGGCGCGCCCATCACCGCGTCCTCTACTTCATCAACAGAAAGCCCGGAATGACGGTGGCGGAATTGCTTGACGTCTTGAAGATAACCAAGCAAAGCCTCGCCCGCGTGCTCAAACAGCTCATCGACACCGGCCATGTCGTGCAGGTTCCGGGCCCGAAGGACCGGCGCCAGCGTGAACTCTACCCCACGCCGAAGGGCCGGGACCTGGCGCTGCAGCTTGCGGCACCGCAATCACGCCGCATTAGCGGTGCATTGGAACAAATCGGCCCGGGCGACCGGGCGATAGTCGAGCATTTTCTGAAGGCGATGGTGAACCCTGCCCAATGGCAACAGATCGACAGCTTGCCGAAGACGGGGTAGAACCTGGGAAGAAAGGGGGAGATATGGAACAGACCAAGGACGCGAGAACCGAAGGCGAAACGGCCCAATTGTCGGACGACGCGCCGCATTTGCTGATCGTCGACGACGACACCCGAATCCGCAACCTGCTGTCGCAATATCTCACGGGCAGCGGCTTTCGCATTACGGTGGCCGCGAATGCCGACGAGGCGCGCCGGAAGCTTGCGGGCATCGATTACGACCTGCTCATTCTCGACGTGATGATGCCGGGTGAAAGCGGCGTCGCGCTGACGCAGTCGCTGCGGCAGGAAAAGAACGTGCCAATCCTCATGCTGACGGCGCTCTCCGAAACCGACAGCCGCATCACCGGACTCGAAGCTGGCGCGGATGATTACCTGCCGAAGCCCTTCGACCCGCGCGAACTGATCCTGCGCATCAACAATATATTGCGGCGAGGCGCGCCGGCGCCGCAGGCCAAGATCGAGCAGATCGTGTTCGGTCCCTATACTTTCGTCATCGCCAAGCGGGAGTTGAAGCGCTCGGGCGATGTCATCCGCCTGACCGATCGCGAGCAGGATATCATGGCCATCTTCGCCGAGCGTGCCGGCGAAACGGTGCCGCGCCACGAACTGACCGGCCAGGAAGGCGAAGTGGGCGAGCGCACGATCGACGTTCAGATCAACCGATTGCGGCGCAAGATCGAAAACGATCCCGCCAATCCGGTCTGGTTGCAGACCGTCAGAGGCGTCGGCTATAAATTGAGCGTTGAGTAGAGAGGCACTCCCGACGAATACCAGGCGCAAATCGCGAGCGGACACCGATATGGCATCACGCGACACTGCGGGCCGCGCGCTCGCGGTCCGAAAACGCCATTGGCGCCGCAAGCGAAGCACGCTGTTCGGGCCATGGCGGAAATTTACCCGCTGGCTCGCGCGCTGGATGCCCAAGCGGCTCTATGCCCGCTCGCTCATCATCATCATCGCGCCGATGGTGCTGCTCCAGTCGCTCATCGCTTTCGTGTTCATGGAACGCCATTGGCAGACCGTCACCCAGCGGCTTTCGACGGCAGTCGTGCGCGACATTTCCGGCATCATCGACCTGATGGACACATTTCCTCAGGACCCCGGCCATGAGAACCTCATCCGGATTTCACGCGAACGGCTTGCCTTGAACATTTCGATCCTTCCGCTCGATCCCCTGCCCGCTCCGGGTCCCAAACCGTTCTTCTCCATCCTCGACAGCATCCTGAGCGAGGAGATAACCCGCCAGATCAACCGGCCGTTCTGGATCGATACGGTCGGCGACTCGGATCTCGTCGAAATCCGTATCCAGCTCGAGGACAAGGTGCTGCGCGTCTTCGCCCGCCGCAGCCAGGCCTATGCCTCCAACACGCTGATATTCCTGGTATGGATGGCCGGTTCGGCGCTGGTTCTTCTCGCGATCGCCATTCTCTTCCTGCGAAACCAGATCAAGCCGATCCAGCAGCTTGCCGCCGCTGCCGACAGTTTCGGCAAGGGACGGCCGGCGCCGCCCAATTTCAAGCCGCGCGGAGCGGAGGAAGTTCGCCGCGCCGGCGCGGCATTCATCGTCATGCGTGAGCGCATCGAGCGGCAGATCGAGCAGCGCACCACCATGCTCAGCGGCGTCAGCCATGATCTGCGGACCATATTGACGCGCTTCAAGCTTCAACTCGCACTCGTCAGCAACAGGCTCGATACGGCCGCCATGGAACAGGACGTCGAGGACATGCAGTCCATGCTCGAGGGCTATCTCGCCTTTGCCCGCAGCGAGGCCGAGGAGGAAACCGGGACGGTCAATCTCGACCGCGTTTTCGCCAAGCTGAAGGAGGAAGGCAATCTGCTCGGCCGCGGCTTTACATCGACCATACGCGGCCCTGCCGAAATCCAGGTTCGCCCCAACGCGTTTTCACGGCTGGTGTCGAACCTCGTGTCGAACTCGTTCCGCTACGCCAGGAACGTCTATGTACTGGCGGACCACCGCGATGGATGGCTGACGATAACCATCGATGATGACGGGCCGGGGATACCGAAGGAAATGCGCGAGGAAGTGTTCAAGCCGTTTTTCCGCCTCGACGAGGCGCGCAATCAGGATTCGAGCGGCACGGGGCTCGGGCTTGCGATCGCGCTCGATATAGCGCGCAGCCATGGCGGGGACATCATTCTGGATGAAAGCCCGAAAAAGGGCCTGCGCGCCATCATCCGCATCCCGGCCTGATGCCGACAATATTAGAAGCAGGCGGCTAGAAAAGCCGGCCGCCATTGGGGACGGGACGGCTTATGGCGGCAAGAACGACATCGCCGTTTTCGTCCGGGAAGCCGAGCGTCAGCACCTCGGACATGAAGGGTCCGATCTGCCGCGGTGGAAAGTTGACCACCGCCATCACCTGCGTCCCGACGAGTTCCTCGATCGTGTGCCGCTTCGTGATCTGGGCGGATGATTTTTTGACGCCGATCTCGCCGCCGAAATCGATTTTGAGCTTGAAGGCGGGCTTGCGCGCTTCCGGGAAAGGCTCAGCTTCGATGATCGTGCCGACCCGGATGTCGACCTTTTCAAAATCCGCAAAACTTATCGTCATGGCCGCAATCCGTCAGGCAGATCCGATCGTCTCGAACAGGATGCTGTCGAGCGATTCCCGCGCGGTCGAGCCGGACCAGACGACGAACTGAAACGCCTGGAAATATGTCTCGCAGGCATCGAGCGCGCTTGCCAGCAGCACCTCCACCTGCTTGCCCGTCGGCTCCACGCCGCCGGAGAGCAGCAGCGATTGCCGATACATGATCGCGCCTTCCTGCCGCCACAGATCGAAGTGCCCCATCAGCAGCTGTTCGTTGATGAGCGACAGCAGCCGCTGCACTTCGTTGACGCGCGGCTCGCTGACGGCGATATCGAAGGCGCAGGCCAGGTGAAGAGCCTCGAAATCCTCCATCCAGGAAAAGGAGATCTGGTAATCGGTCCAGTTCCCCTCGACGGTGATGGCAATCTCGTCTTCTCCAGTACGTTCGAACGCCCACTCATTCGTGAGGGCGACATGCTCGATTACGTCCACCGGGTGTAAGTCTCTCGCAATCTCTATTTCCAGAAGGCTCATCGCCCATTCCCTGCTCAATCGAATATCGTAAAACGCCACCAGAGGAGGCGCACCCAGCACACCGTCAACGCTCGAAACTCTCCAGCAGGAAGAACGCACCCGCCGGATTGCGGCCCGCTTATTCTGGCCGCGGCATGATCGCTGCCACGAATCATGCTGTAATTTCAGTGTATTGATGCTGAGTCCCAGCGCCAGTCCCCTTTCGGCGATTTGAGCGGAATGCATGTGGACAGAAGTTCTGAAAAAGATTCACAAGCTGCCTTTAAATGACTCTATGCAAAGGCTTTTCGGCGCTCGGTCCCTGTTGATAAAGACTTGCGATTTATTTTTGGGGAAAGAAGATGGAAGGGCCCGCGGGCCGATTATTCTTGCACCTGCCGATGCGGCGCCCGTCATATCGGCGATAAGAACCGCCGCTAAAGTCGGCGCGTACCACAGACCAACCCCATCAAAGGACCGGAATCATGGCCGACGAAGCTGAAACCACAATACGGGCAATGCAGAAGAATGATGACGGAAAATGGTACTACACCATCACCATAGATGATGAAGAAGGCCCGAAGGTAGGGCCCTTCGAGACCGAGGAAGCCGCCCTGGCGGCTGGCGAGGAAGACCTCGCCGAAGACAATCAGGCCTGAGCCACTTCTCGATCGGCCAGGATCAGGATTTCCTGGCTCTCGTGCCAGCGGGCTTTACGGGTTTTTCCGCTGGCGTCTTGCCCACCAGGGCTTCCAATGCTTCGATCCGCGCGAGCAGCGCAGTGTTCTCGGCCCTCGCCCGGATCGCCATTTCCCGCACGGCCTCGAAATCCTCGCGCTGGACGACGTCCATCGTGTTGAGAAGGCGTTCCGCCTGTCCCCGGAACGCCGTTTCCACTTCCTTGCGCACGCCCTGGGCAGCGCCGGCGGCGTCGGTCACGAGTTTGGCCAGTTCATCAAGAACGCGGTTCGATCCATTGGTCATTGGCTGATACCTCTCTGATTGCCCAAGCGAATAAAGGAAAACCCATTCGATTGGAAGCTGCCCGTGCGAATACGATCATTATGACACAGCCCCTGGACCCCTACAATTTGCGGGGCCTGCAAAGGTTCCGTCGCTCGAGGCAAGGCGGCGCTCCGGCAAAACTTACCCGGGCTGTGGCTTGACGGCCAACAAGCCCTCGCGCATGGTCCGCGCCGATGTGCAAATCTATCCGGAGTGCGTTGTGAACGAAGTCCTGTTGCCGACCTTCTCGGCCATTGCCTTTCCCAATATCGATCCGGTCATCTTCAGTATCGGACCATTGTCGGTGCATTGGTACGGGCTCGGCTATGTCGTCGGCATCCTCTTCGCCTGGTGGTATGCCAAGAAGCTTGTCAGCCAGCCTCGCCTCTGGGCCAACAATACACCGCCGATGAAGCCGACCGATCTCGACGATTTCGTCCTGTGGGCCGCGCTCGGCGTCGTCCTCGGCGGGCGCATCGGCTACATACTGTTCTACGACTTCCAGCGCTATCTCGCCCAGCCGCTCGACATCTTCAAGGTGTGGGAAGGCGGCATGTCCTTCCACGGCGGCATGCTCGGCACCATTCTTGCAATGGTGCTCTTCGCTCGCGCCAGGAGGATCAACGTGTCGAGCATGCTCGATACGATAGCCGCCGGCGTGCCCGTCGGGCTTGGGCTCGTCCGCGTCGCCAATTTCATCA
The DNA here is from genome assembly GCF_026420825.1 of Phyllobacterium sp. 0TCS1.6A. Taxonomy (NCBI): domain Bacteria; kingdom Pseudomonadati; phylum Pseudomonadota; class Alphaproteobacteria; order Hyphomicrobiales; family Phyllobacteriaceae; genus Phyllobacterium; species Phyllobacterium sp. 0TCS1.6A. The sequence continues at coordinate 64,354 of NZ_JAPMAB010000001.1, read as the reverse complement.
ACAGCGAATTGTGGGGGCGGCCGACGGATGTGTGGTGGGGCATCGTATTCCCGACGGGCGGCCCGATGCCGCGGCATCCGAGCCAGCTCTATGAAGCGGCCCTCGAAGGCATCGTTCTGTTCACGATTCTCGCGCTTTTCATCTTCTTTGGCCGCAAATTGAAGAGCCCGCGCTTCATCAGCGGCACATTCGTCGCGCTTTACGGCGTATCGCGGATCTTCGTGGAGTTCTTCAGGGAACCGGATGCGCAGCTCGGCTATCTCTATGGCGGCTGGCTGACGATGGGAATGATCCTTTCGATCCCCATGGTGCTGGTCGGCATCGGCTTCGTCCTGTCCGCGCGCAACCCCGAGACCCCGACGGGACGATGAGCCTCAAGCAGCGCATAGTGCGGCAGATAAGGCTGAACGGCCCTATCAGCGTCGCCGACTATATGGCGCTATGCCTTTTCGACCCGAAGGATGGCTACTACACGACGAGGGAGCCATTCGGGGCCGAAGGAGACTTCATAACGGCGCCGGAAGTCAGCCAGATGTTCGGCGAACTGCTCGGCGCCTGGTGCATCAATGCCTGGCAGGAGATGGGCTCGCCCTCTTCCTTCGTCCTGTGCGAGATGGGCCCCGGCCGCGGCACGCTGATGGACGATCTGTTGCGCACCGTCGCCAGGCTCTCGCCGGCCTTCTGCGCCGCCGCCCGCATCCACATGGTGGAGCTCAGCGACAGGCTGGCGGAATTGCAGCGCCGCAAGCTCGCGCACCATCGTCTGGCCATCGAATGGCGCACACAGCTCGATACGACGAGCCGGCTGCCATTGATCCTCGTCGCCAACGAACTGTTCGACGCCATCCCCACCCGGCAATATGTGAAACACCGGGGCCATTTCGTCGAGCGCCTTCTGGTTGCGGACGATGACGACCGGTTGCACTTCATCGCCGGCACCGGCACGTTGGATGCCGGTTTGCTGCCGGCTGGGCATGCCCTTGCGGCGGAAGGCACCATATTCGAGATATCGCCGCAGCGCGTCGCCCTGATGCGCGAAATCGCCTCCCGCATAGGCCGGAGCCGCGGCGCCGCGCTGCTGGTCGACTACGGCCATTTGCAGGCCGGCTTCGGCGACACGCTGCAGGCGCTGCGCAGCCACGATCATGTCGATGTTCTCGATACGCCGGGCGAGGCGGATGTCACCACCCATGTGGACTTCCATGCACTTGTGCAGGCGGCAAATGCGGAGCAATGCCGGACGGCGACAATGACCCAGGGCGATTTCCTGCTGGCGATGGGGCTTCTCGATCGCGCCGGCGCGCTTGGCCGGGATAAATCCACAGATTATCAGGAGCAGATTCGCGCCGACGTCGAACGGCTTGCCGGCCCCGACCAGATGGGACATCTCTTCAAGCTATTGTGCGTGACCGACGCCGCCACCACCACCTTTCCCTTCAATATGGCGCGAGACCGCAATTGACTTCGCGCCATAGCTCGACCACCATCCGCAACCTTTGAAGCAGCCGGTGCGACCATGACAGACACTCCCGAACCGATCCGTTCTCCCCAGCTGGCGCCGGCCGGACGGCGGGGAATCGAGCATGGTTTCTTCACGCGCCAGGGCGGCGTTTCGGACGGGATCTATCGTGGGCTCAATGTCGGCAGCGGCTCGAAGGACGAACCGGCCAGGGTGGCCGAGAACCGGCGGCGCGTGGCGCAGGCGCTTCGGGCGCCGCTGTCGCATCTCGTGACGGTGCATCAGGTGCATTCGCCCGACGTCATCACCGTCGATGCCCCCTTCGACGGCGAGCGCCCGAAGGCGGACGCCATGGTCACCGCGACGCCCGGCATCGTCATCGGCTCGCTGTCGGCCGATTGCGGCCCGATCCTTTTCGCCGATCCCGACGCCAGGGTGATCGGCGCTGCCCATGCCGGCTGGCGCGGCGCGATTTCAGGTGTGCTGGAAAATACCGTCGAAGCGATGATTGCCCTCGGGGCCAGGCGCGAGCGCATCGAAGCCGTGCTCGGACCGACGATCGGCCCCGAAAATTATGAGGTCGGGCAGGAATTTTACGACCAGTTCGCCGGAACCGACAGGAAATATACGAGTTTCTTTCGCGATGGCAGCCGCAGTGACCGTTTCATGTTCGATCTGTGGAGCTTCATTCTTCACAGGCTGGAAGGGACCGGCGTCAACGCTTCCGCGCTGCGGCTTTGCACCTATGCGGATGAGGATCGGTTCTTCTCCTATCGCCGCACGACCCACCGCAACGAACCCGACTATGGCCGCCAGATTTCGGCAATCACGATTACGGAGTAGACATCATGGCGCTTCATTTCGAACCGGAAGAATTCAGCGCCCGTCGCGACCGCCTCATGATGGTCATGACGGAGCAGAAACTGGATGCCATGCTGCTGTTCTCGCAGGAAAGCATGTATTGGCTCACCGGCTATGACACTTTCGGCTTCTGCTTTTTCCAGTGCCTGGTGGTCAAGGCGGACGGCAGCAATGTCCTGATGACGCGGTCGGCGGATCTCCGGCAGGCCCGCCACACCTCCAATATCGAAAACATCGTCGTCTGGGCCGACCGCGACAATGCCAATCCGGCGGCGGACCTGCGCGAGCTTCTCAACGATCTCGATCTTCTCGGCTGCCGGATCGGCATCGAATACCAGACGCATGGACTGACCGCCGCCAATGGGCGCAAGCTGGACGAGCAGTTGGCGGCCTTCGGGCAACTGGTCGATGCTTCCGGCCTCGTCGACAGGCTTCGCCTGTTGAAGAGCCCCGCCGAAATAGCCTTCAGCAAGAAGGCGGCGGCGCTCGGCGACGAAGCGCTGGAGGCAGCGCTGAAGCTCGTCAAGGCCGGAGCCGACGAAGGCGCCATTCTCGCCGCCATGCATTCGGCGATCTTCTCCGGCGGCGGCGATTATCCCGCCAACGAGTTCATCATCGGTTCCGGCGACGATGCCTTGCTCTGCCGCTACAAGGCGGGACGGCGCAAACTGACCAAGAACGACCAGCTGACGCTCGAATGGTCGGGCGTATATCGCCATTACCATGCGCCCATGATGCGCACGATCCTGACCGGCAAGGTTTCGAAACGCCATCAGGAACTCTATGACGCGGCCCGCGAGGCGCTGGAAGCGGTGGAAACCGCCCTCACCCCCGATTCGACCTTCGGCGACGTGTTCGAGGCGCATTCGAAGGTCATGGAGGCCCATGACCTGACGCGGCATCGGCTGAATGCGTGCGGCTATTCGGTCGGAGCGCGGTTCACGCCGTCATGGATGGACATGCCGATGTTCTATTCGGGCAATCCCGAGCCCATCCAGCCCGACATGACGCTGTTCGCCCATATGATCATCATGGATTCCGACAGCCAGAGCGCGATGACACTCGGCAGGACCTACCTGACGACAAATGGCGCGGCCCAGCCGCTTTCTCGCCTGGGACTTGACTTAATCGTCAAATAAAACTCTTGTCTCATGGCTATGCAGCTGACCACTGGGTCGTCTTGGGGTTTGAGTGAAGATGAAGTTCCGCTATGCGTTGATTAGCGCCGCCGCACTGTCGGCAGCCATCGGACTTTCCGCCTGCAACAGTTCAGAATCTCCCATGGGAGTAACCAAGGCGGACCTGCCGCCGACGCAGAACGCCGCCACGCCGACTACCGACCCGGCGCAGGCGCCAACACCGGCAACCACCGGGCCGGCAACCACTGGGCCGGCAACCGCCGGGCCAACAACCGCTGCGCCGGGCCAGCCGGCCGCTCCCGCTTCGCCCGGGGTGGCGCAAACGGCAAAACTGCGATTCGCGCCTATCGTCGGCGCGCCCATCGCCGCGGCCACGCCGCTTTCGCAGCGCCTGTCCGCGCTGGCCAAGTCCAGGGGCATCACGCTCGGCACCGCCAGCGATAATGACAATACCCACATCATGAAGGGCTATTTCTCCGCGCTGGCCGATGGCAACCAGACGACGATCATCTATGTCTGGGACGTTCTCGATCCCGCCGGTACCCGCCTGCACCGCATCCAGGGCCAGGAAAAAGTGGCTGGCGGCGGTGCCGATCCATGGAGCAGCGTACCGGCCGCGACAATGGAGGGCATCGCGGACAAGGCAATCGACGGCTATATGAGCTGGATTTCCACCCCGAAGACGTGACATATTTACGCGTTCCGGCAGTTTACTTCACTGAATCCCACATGAATCACGGCACCGCGCTTGCATTGTCCGTCAGTCGCAGTAAAAGGCCCGCCATATCCTTCCCTTGGCTGACGCTCTGAAAAAGACGTGAGGAAAATACGGCATGAAACTCTTCGCGGGCAATTCCAATCGCGTTCTCGCTGAATCAGTCGCCAAATATCTCAACATTCCACTCGGCAAGGCCAGTGTCCGGCGCTTCGCCGATCAGGAGATATTCGTCGAGATTCAGGAAAACGTTCGCGGCGAAGACGTATTCGTCATGCAGTCCACTTCCTATCCGGCGAATGATCATCTGATGGAACTTCTCATCATGATCGACGCGTTCCGCCGCTCGTCGGCCAAGCGCATCACCGCCGTGCTTCCCTATTTCGGCTATGCGCGGCAGGACCGCAAACCCGGGCCGCGCACGCCGATCTCGGCCAAGCTCGTCGCCAATCTCATCACCGAAGCCGGCGCCAACCGCGTGCTGACGCTCGATCTCCATGCCGGCCAGATCCAGGGCTTCTTCGATATCCCGACCGATAATCTCTATGCCGTACCGGTGATCGCGCGGGACGTGCGCGCCCGCTACGGCACGTCCAATGTCATGGTCGTCTCGCCCGATGTCGGCGGCGTCGTCCGTGCACGCTCGCTTGCCAAGCGCATAGACGCGCAGCTCGCCATCGTCGACAAGCGCCGCGACCGGCCGGGCGAATCGGAAGTCATGAACGTCATCGGCGAGGTTTCCGGCAAGGACTGCCTGCTTTTTGACGATATCGTCGATTCCGGCGGAACCCTGTGCAACGCCGCTGAAGCGCTTCTGGCGAAAGGCGCGACGAGCGTCACCGCCTATATCACCCATGGCGTCCTTTCCGGCGGCGCGGTCGCCCGCATCACGGGCTCCAAGCTCAAGGAACTCGTCATCACCGACTCGATCCAGCCGACCCCGGCCATCGAGGCAGCGCATAATATCCGCGTCCTCACCATCTCCGACCTCATCGGCGAAGCCGTGGCGAGAACGGCGTCGGAAGAATCCGTTTCCAGCCTTTTCGATTGATCGCAGCCGCAGCGGCCCGAGGGCCGCGTGCAACTTGCACATGCCGGCGCTTTCCGCTATAGAGCCGCCATCCGCGTAGACACCCTTGGAGGCAACGCGGAATGTTGCGGTCGCTCTTCCCGCGGGAAGGGCATGGCCGCATCATGTTTTTTGGGTGCCGTTGGCGTCAGAGAACACTCCAGATTTGAACCTCGAAAGGAAATGCCATGAGCGAAGCATACGAGCTCAAGGCCGAGGCGCGCGAACGGGTCGGTAAGGGGTCCGCCCGGGACATTCGCCGCAACGGTAAAGTGCCGGCAGTCATCTATGGTGACAAGCAGGCGCCAATCTCCATCACCCTCGACTACAAGACGCTGTATTACAAGATTCACGGCGGCGGTTTCAAAACCACCATTGCCAACATCGTTCTTGACGGCAAGACGATCCAGGCACTGCCGAAGGATTATCAGCTCGATCCGGTCAGCGACAAGCCGCTGCATGTCGACTTCCTGCGCGTATCGGCAAAGTCGGTCGTCAATGTTCATGTGCCGATCCACTTCATCAATGAAGAACTCGCACCTGGCATCAAGCGCGGCGGCGTTCTGAACATCGTTCGTCACGATGTCGAGCTGCACGTTCCGGCCAATGCCATCCCGGATGCGATCGAAATCGACCTGACCGGCAAGGTCATCGGCGATTCGATCCATATCTCGTCCGTGCCCCTGCCAAAGGGCGTTACGCCGGTCATCCAGGATCGTGACTTCACCATTGCCACCATCGCGGCCCCGGCTGTCCTGCCTGCAGAGGAAGAGACGACCGAAGCTGCTGCCGAGGGCGATGAGACCGAAGCAAAAGACGGCGAATAATCGCCTGGTCAAGGGAGCCTCGTCACGTGCTGCTCATTGCAGGTCTTGGCAATCCGGGCTCTCAATATGCCCATAACAGGCATAATATCGGCTTCATGGCGGCGGATGAGATTCACCGCCGCCATGGCTTTTCACCTTGGGTGAAGAAGTTTCAGGCACTCCTGTGCGACGGAACGATCGATGGCGAAAAGGCCATACTCATCAAGCCGCAGACATTCATGAACCTTTCCGGCCAGGCTGTTGGCGAGGCAATGCGCTTCTACAAGCTCGCTCCGGCCGACCTCGTCGTCATCTATGACGAACTCGACCTGCCGGAAGGCAGGATGCGGGTGAAGACGGGCGGCGGCGCCGGCGGGCACAATGGCATCAGGTCCATCGACGCCCATTGCGGCAAGGAATATCGCCGCGTCCGCCTCGGCATCGGCCATCCCGGCGTCAAGGAGATGGTGACGCATCATGTCCTCGGCAATTTCGCCAAATCCGATGCCGACTGGCTCGAGCCGATGCTGCAGGCGATCGCCGACCATGCCGGCCTCCTGGTCAAGGGCGATGATGCAGGCTTCATGAATCGCGTTTCGCTCGCCACGGCCAAGGGCGGAAGCACCGAAAGGCCGGTTGCAAAATCCACCGGCCAAAGCCATATCCGGCAGGCGCGGCAGAACCGCCCCGCCCCCAACCTTCCCACGTCCGGCCCCATGGCCGACATGCTGAACAAGCTCTTCGGCAAGAAAGAATAAGGATCGCACATTATGGGTTTCAAATGCGGCATCGTTGGCTTGCCCAATGTCGGCAAATCGACGCTTTTCAATGCCTTGACGAAAACGGCTGCCGCCCAGGCAGCCAATTACCCATTCTGCACCATCGAGCCCAATACCGGCGAAGTGGCCGTGCCGGACCCGCGGCTCCAGGAGATCGCCAGGATCGGCAAATCCGCCAATATCGTGCCGACGCGCATCAGCTTCGTCGATATTGCCGGCCTCGTGCGCGGCGCTTCCAAGGGCGAAGGCCTCGGCAACCAGTTCCTCGCCAATATCCGCGAGGTGGACGCCGTGGTTCATGTCCTGCGCTGCTTCGAGGATGATGATATCACCCATGTCGAGGGCCGGATCGATCCGGTTTCGGATGCCGAGACCGTCGAGACAGAGCTGATGCTGGCCGATCTGGAAAGCCTGGAACGCCGCGCCGCCCAGTTCCGCAAGCGCGCCACCAGCAAGGACAAGGAGGCGCTGACCGTCCTTCCCGTCATGGAGCGCGCTCTCGCGCTGCTGCAGGAAGGCCGTCCCGTCCGCTTCATGCTGGACGGCATCGCCGCCGAGGACCTTGCTATCCTGAAGGGCTTGAACCTCCTCACGTCGAAGCCCGTGCTCTACGTCTGCAACGTGGCCGAAGACGATGCGGCGACGGGCAATTCCCATACGGAAGCCGTCGCGAAAATGGCGACCGCCCAGGGCGCCGAAACGGTGGTCATCTCCGCCGCCATCGAGGCGGAAGTGGCGCAATTGCCCGAGGACGAGGCAAAGGAATATCTCGACGCGATGAACCTCGAGGAACCCGGCCTCGACCGCCTCATACGGGCCGGCTACAAGCTGCTGCACCTCATCACCTACTTCACCGTCGGTCCGAAGGAAGCGCGCGCCTGGACCGTCGAACGCGGTTCCAAGGCACCGCAGGCGGCCGGCGTGATCCATACGGATTTCGAGCGCGGCTTCATCCGGGCGCAGACCATCGCCTATAATGATTACGTGACGCTGGGCGGCGAAACGGCGGCGAAGGAAGCCGGCAAGGCGCGTGACGAAGGCAAGGAATATGTCGTCCAGGACGGCGACATCATGCTCTTCCGCTTCAATACGTAAGAGCGAAGCCGCACTGTACCGGAGGGCGAAGCCGCACTGGCTTTTCCGCCGGGATCGCCTAAAAAGGAGTAAGCGCGACGCGCGAGACCGTCCAAGCATGCGAGGTGCCGATGACCACCGCTACGCCCCGATACGCCTATGAGGATTTCACCATAGGCCGGCAATTATCCCTCGGCTCAAAGCAGGTGGACGCGGACGAGATCATCGAATTCGCGTCGCAGTTCGATCCGCAGCCGTTCCACCTCGACGAGGCGGCCGGCAAGGCCAGCATCCTGGGCGGGCTTGCCGCCTCGGGCTGGCACACGGTCTGCATCTTCATGCGCATGATGTGCGACGCCTATCTCCTCGATTCCACCTCGCAGGGCGCCCCCGGCATCGAGCACGTGAAATGGCGGGCGCCCGTCCTTGCCGGCGACCGCCTGACCGGCACCACCTTCGTCCTGGACCGGCGCGTATCGAAGTCGAAGCCCTCGCTGGGGTTCGTGACCCTGCGCCATGAAATGGTCAAGCAGGACGGCACGCTGGTTTGCGAGATCCAGCACGTGGCGATGTTCTCGTTGCGGGAGGTGCAGTCGTGATGACGGATATCGAGGAATTGCTGGGCGTCGAGATCGATCTTGGCAGCCATCTGTTCACCGCCGAGGAAATCGTCGCCTTTGCCACGAAATACGACCCGCAGCGCTTCCATGTCGATCCCGAAGCGGCGCGGCACAGCAATTTCGGCGCGCTGTGCGCCTCAGGCTGGCATACGACCGCCATATGGATGCGCTTGAACGTCGCCAACATGACGACGCTTGCCAGGGCCTGGCACAAGGCGGGAAAGACCCCACCGCAATTCGGCCCCTCCCCGGGATTCCAGAATCTCAAATGGCTGAAGCCGGTCTATGTCGGCGATACGATCCGCTTCACCCGCACGATCCGCGAATTGCGCGCGCTGAAGTCGCGGCCGGGCTGGCAGATGATGCAGATGTCGTCCGCCGCCTATAATCAGAACGGCGACAGGGTCATGGAGTTCGACAGCGCGGCACTCATCGCGCTTCCGTCCGCCTCCTGAGGCGTTTACAGCGCTGATCGGCCCTGCTGGCCGCTCTAGTGCCCCTCGAACTCGACCAGCGTCCGCACCGGCACGCCGAGCGCCTCCAGCTTCCTGCGGCCGCCCAGTTCCGGCAGGTCGATGATGAAACAAGCCGCGGCAATGTCGGCGCCCATCTGCTGCAGCAGTTTCACCGCGGCCTCAGCCGTGCCGCCCGTGGCGATGAGATCGTCGACGAGGATGACGCGCTCGCCCGGGACGATGGCGTCGCGGTGCATCTCCATCTCGTCGACACCATATTCGAGACTATAGGCGATGCGCACCGTATCGTGCGGCAGCTTGCCCTTCTTGCGGATCGGAACGAAGCCCGACGAGAGCTGGTGCGCCATGGCGCCGCCGATGATGAAGCCGCGCGCCTCGATGCCGGCGACCTTGTCGACCTTGCCACCCGCATAGGGATGCACGAGCTCATCGACCGCACGCCGGAAGGCGCGCGCATTGCCGAGCAAGGTGGTGATGTCACGGAACATGACCCCGGGCTTCGGATAGTCCGGTATGTTCCGGATGGAATCGATCAGTGTCTGCTTCAAAGATGAATCCATCTGTCGTCCTCGCGATCTTCGACTTTCCCGACCGAGGCTGGTCCGGAATTTTGGCCCTGAACCTTAACTGGCCACACACGCAAAAGAAAAGGGCGCTGCGCGCCCTTTCCCAAACCTTCGATCCGCCGGGGATCAGTGCGGAACGTCAGACCAGATCCGGCGCTTGGCGACATAGATCAAACCCGCAAACAGGACGAGGAAGATCATCGCGCGGAAACCGGTCTTCTTGCGGTCCTCGAGATGCGGCTCGGCCGTCCACATCAGGAAGGCGGCGATATCCTGCGAATATTGCGCCAGGGTCTGCGGCGTGCCGTCATCATAGGTCACCTGCCCATCCTGCAGCGGCTGGGCCATCGCCAGCGACTTGGCGGCGATGAAATAGGGGTTGTAATGCGTGCCTTCCGGAATCTGCATGCCTTCCGGCGGCGTCTCGCCGAAGCCAGTCAGCAGGGCGTGGATGTAATCCGGGCCGCCTTCCTGATACTGCGTGGCAATATCGAAGATGAAGCGCGGAAAGCCGCGCTCGACCGAGCGCGCCTTGGCGATCAGCGAAAGATCGGGCGGGGCTGCGCCGCCATTGGCCGCAGCTGCGGCCTGGGCGTTCGGATAGGGCGACGGGAAGTGATCGGCAGGAATAGCCTTGCGGTTGACGATCTCGCCATCGGCATTGGGCGCATCCGGCACTTCATATTCGGCCGCGAAGGCTTTCACCTGGGCTTCCGAATAGCCGAGCTCCTCGAGCGAGCGGAATGCAACGAGGTTGAGCGAATGGCAGGCCGAGCAGACTTCCTTGTAGATCTTCAGGCCGCGCTGCAGCTGCTGCTTGTCGTAGTAGCCGAATGGCCCCGCAAAGGTCCAGTTGAGCTCTTCCGGCTTCTTGATCGGGAAATGCGTTGGCTCGGCGGCATTGTGGGCTTCCTCGGCGGCATTGACGCCACCGAAGGCAAGCATTGTTCCAAGACCGGCAGCCGCAAGACCGAGCAGGATTTTCTTCATGACCATGTCCTTCACGATTCTCAGCCTTTTGTTTCCGGTGCCGCGGCCACGCCAACGGGCTGGCCACCATTCTTGGTCTTTTCCAGCACGGCCTCCGTTATGGAGTTCGGCAGGCGGCGCGGCGTCTCGATCAGGCCGAGGAGCGGCATGAGGATGAGGAAGAAGCCGAAATAGTAGGCGGTGCCGATCTGCGAGAACACCGTGTAGAGGCCTTCCGCAGGACGCGAGCCCAGCCAGCCGAGCAGGATGGCATCGATCACGAAGAGCCAGAAGAAGAGCCGGTACCAGGGCCGGTAGACCGCGGAGCGGACCTTCGACGTGTCAAGCCAGGGCACGATGAAGAGAATGGCGATCGAGCCGAACATCGTCAGGACGCCGCCAAGCTTGGAGTCGATCGGCCCGATGTTGAAGGTGATGGCGCGGAGCATCGCGTAGAACGGCAGGAAGTACCATTCGGGAACGATATGCGCCGGCGTCTTCAGCGAGTCGGCCGGGATGTAATTGTCCGGGTGGCCAAGGAAATTCGGCATGTAGAAGACGAAATAGGCGAAGACGATGAAGAACAGCACCAGGCCGAAAGCATCCTTCACCGTGGCATAGGGGGTGAAAGCGACCGTGTCGGTCTTGGACTTGACCTCGATGCCCGTCGGGTTCGTCTGGCCGGTCACATGCAGCGCCCACACGTGCAGCACCACGACGCCGGCGATCATGAACGGCAGCAGGTAGTGCAGCGAGAAGAAGCGGTTGAGCGTCGGATTGTCCACCGCGAAGCCGCCGAGCAGCAATTGCTGGATGGGCTCGCCGATGATCGGGAAGGCGGTGAAGAAGCCGGTGATGACCGTCGCGCCCCAGAAGGACATCTGGCCCCAGGGCAGGACATAGCCCATGAAGGCGGTCGCCATCATCAGGAGCAGGATGATCACGCCGAGGATCCACAGAAGCTCGCGCGGCGCCTTGTAGGAGCCGTAATAGAGCCCACGGAAGATGTGGACATAGACGGCGAGGAAGAACATCGACGCGCCATTGGCGTGCAGATAGCGCAGCAGCCAGCCGGAATTGACGTCCCGCATGATCTTCTCGACCGAATTGAACGCCAGGCCGGTCTCGGCCGCATAGTGCATGGCCAGTACGACGCCGGTCAGAATCTGCGCAACGAGCATGATCGCCAGGATGCCGCCAAAGGCATAGGCATAGTTCAGATTGCGCGGAACCGGATAGGCCACAAATGAATCATAGACCAGACGCGGCAAAGGCAGCCGGGCGTCAATCCATTTTTCGATGCCGGTGTTGGGCGTATAGGATGAATGTCCACCGCTCATATCGTGTCTCCCCTGAAACCTTAACCGATTCTGATGACGGTATCGGAAATGAATGTAAGCGGCGGAACAGGCAGGTTCTCCGGCGCAGGGCCCTTGCGGATGCGTCCGGCCGTATCGTAGTGCGAACCGTGGCATGGGCAGAACCAGCCACCGAAATCCCCCTGCTGGCCGAGCGGGATGCAGCCGAGATGGGTGCATACGCCGACCATGACCAGCCAGTTTTCCTTGCCCTTGGCGGCGATGCGATCATCGTCGGTTGCCTGGGCGTCGGTGGCCAGATTGGAATTGCGCGCCACCGGATCCTTCAATTCGCTGATATTGACCGCTTTCGCGTCTTCGATTTCCTTCGGCGTGCGGTTGCGGATGAAGATCGGCTTGCCGCGCCACTTCACTGTCAGCGACATGCCGGGGGTCAGAGCCGAAACATCAACTTCGATCGACGAGACTGCCAGCGTCGAGGCATCGGGGCGCATCTGATCGATAAAGGGCCAGGCAAAAGCGCCTGCACCGACCGCACCGGCCATACCTGTCGCTATATAGAGGAAGTCACGCCGTGTAGGCTCGGTGGTATCGTGTGCGCTCACGGGGCCTGTTCCTTTCCGAATAACTACGTAGGGAGAGGGTCCGCGCCGTCAGAATAACACCAGACAGGCTCATGGCATGAACCATGCGGAATCCCCCACACATTGGACGGTTTCTAAGCGTGTCGCATGAGCTTGTCCAGCCTGACAGCGCCATGTGGGCAGGATGTCGCAGGGACAAGTTGCTGTCATTCATTGCCGATGAATCCACCGGATTGGCGATGCCACAGCGCAGCATAAATACCGCCGGCGGCAAGCAGTTCCCCATGCGTGCCCGCTTCCACGATCCGGCCCTGGTCGATGACCACCAGCCGGTCCAGCGCCGCGATGGTGGAAAGCCGGTGGGCGATGGCGATCACGGTCTTGCCGCGCATCAGCGCATAGAGACTTTCCTGGATCGCCGCCTCGACATCGGAATCGAGCGCCGACGTCGCCTCGTCGAGCACCAGGATCGGCGCGTTCTTCAGCATGACGCGGGCGATGGCGATACGCTGGCGCTGGCCGCCGGAGAGCTTGACGCCCCTTTCGCCCACCTGCGCATCGAAGCCGCGGCGGCCGCGCTGGTCCACCAGTTCGGCGATGAAGCCGTCGGCATGGGCCTGGCGCACGGCATCCGCCAGTTCGGCTTCGGAAGCGTCGGGCTTGCCGTAGATGATATTGTCGCGGATCGAGCGATGCAGCAGCGACGTATCCTGCGTGACGACGCCGATATGCCGCCGCAGGGAGTTCTGCGTCACATCGGCGATATTGCGGCCATCGATGCGGATCGCCCCGCCATCGATGTCGTAGAAGCGCAGGAGCAAATTGACCAGCGTCGACTTTCCGACGCCGGATCGGCCGACGAGCCCCACCTTCTCGCCCGCCCGGATGGTCAGGTTGAAATTGCGGATGACATCGGCGCCCTGGCCGTAATTGAAGTCGACATTGGCGAACTCGATCTCCCCGGACGTCACCTCCAGCTCCGTCGCGCCCGGCCTGTCGGTCACTTTCACCGGCCGTGCGAGCAGTTCCATGGAATTCTGCACCGTGCCGTAATTACGCAGCAGGCCGTTGAGGTTGGCCATCATGCGATTCAGCAGCATGCTCAATCTGAGGACGAGACCGAGCGTGAATGCCACCTCCCCCGACGATATTTCCGCATCGAGCCAGAGATCGATCGAGACGATGGCGACGACGCTGATCATCGCGCCGCTCGTCAGCGCCAGCGACATGCGGATGCCGGTGAGGCCGCGCGTCAGCGTCGATACGGCCTCGAGCCATTTGTCCATGCCGCGCTTCAGATAGGCGTCGTCGCGGCTCGCCGTGCCGAAGAGTTTCAGCGTCTGGATATTGCTGTAGCCATCGACGAGCTGCCCGGTCGCGAGCGAGCTCGTCTCGGCCGTCTCCTTCGCCGCCTGCCTTATGCGCGGCAGGAAATAGCGTGCATTCAGTCCGAATATGCCAAGCCAGACGATGATGACGCCGCCCAGCCGCCAGTCGAGCTGGCCGACAAGCCCGATCGTCGTCGCGCAATAGATCAGGCTGAACCACACCGCCTGCAGCAGGGTGATCATGAAATCGCCGAGCGCCTGGCCGGTCGACCAGACCTTGCTGACGATGCGGCCGGCGAAATCGTTCTGGAAGAATGCAAGACTCTGCCCCGATACGACGCGATGTGCCTGCCAGCGCACCAGATTGTTGAAGCCGGGCACGATCGCCTGTTCCTCGACGAGCGCGGCGAGCGAAAGCGCCAGCGTGCGGCCGACGAATATCGCCAGGAACATGAAGAGCAGCGTCGGTCCGTGCGTTTCGATCAGGCCGTTCCAGCCGGCGGCGCGGTCCGTGGCGGCGAGAATGTCGACGAGCTGGCCGACGAACCAGAACAGGCTTGCCTCGAACAGGGCGATGAAGCCGCTGCAGATGAGCATCGCCAGGAAAACGAATTTCTGCTGGCGCACATAGGACCACATGAAGGCCAGCGTACGGGTCGGCACCTGCTGCGAAGGCGCCGCGGCATAGGGATCGATCCAGTTTTCGAACAATGCAAAAATATATTTCATATCAATTGTTTCGACCGGGGGTTTCTAACGGTTTCGAACGGAAATTCTGGTGGGGCGCAAAGGAAATCGGCCGGACCACCTTCATCCAAGGCAGTCCGGCCGTCAAATCAAAGTTCGGGCCAATCCGGCTTTGGCAAGCGGCCTATTCGGCAGCCGCCTTGTCGTCGTCGAGGCCGAGGAAGCCGCCGGATTGCCGCGACCACAGGCCGGCATAGATGCCGCCCGCCGCGATCAGTTCCTCATGGGTGCCGCTTTCGACGATCTGCCCCTTCTCCATCACCACGAGCCGGTCGAGGGCGGCAATCGTCGACAGCCGATGCGCGATGGCAATGACGGTCTTGCCCTGCATCAGCCTGTAGAGATTGTCCTGGATGGCGGCCTCGACCTCCGAATCGAGCGCCGAGGTCGCCTCGTCCATGATCAGGATCGGAGCGTCTTTCAGCATGACCCGGGCGATGGCAATGCGCTGGCGCTGGCCGCCGGAAAGCTTGACGCCGCGCTCGCCGACATGCGCATCGAAGCCGCGCCGGCCCTTCGGATCGGTGGCGAGTTCGATGAAGCCGTCGGCCTGCGCATTGGCCACCGCACGCAGCATCTCCTCCTCGGAGGCGGCGGGCTTGCCATAAAGGACATTGTCCCTGATCGAGCGGTGCAGCAGCGAGGTATCCTGCGTGATCATGCCGATGTTTTCGCGCAGCGAATCCTGACTCACCTTCGAGATGTCCTGCCCGTCGATAAGGATGCGGCCGCCTTCGAGATCGTAGAAGCGCAGCAGCAGATTGACGAGCGTCGACTTGCCCGCGCCCGACCGGCCGACAAGGCCGATCTTCTCGCCGGGGCGGATCGCCAGCGACAGATCGTCGATGATCCCGCCGCCCTTGCCATAATGGAAGCGGATATTGTCGAAGCGTATCTCGCCGCTCGTCACCTTCAGCGCCGGGGCATTCTGCTCGTCGGAAACGAGGCGCGGCAAGGATATGGAGGTAATGCCGTCCTCCACCGTACCGATATTCTCGAACAGCGCCGACATTTCCCACATGATCCATTGCGACATGCCGTTGAGCCGCAGCACCAGGCCGATGCCGACCGCGACGGCGCCGACGCTGATCGATGCGCCCAGCCAGAGCCAGATGGCGATGGAGGCGACCGAGAACAGCAGCAGGCAGTTGATGACATAGAGGCTGACATGGAAGCCCGTCACCATGCGCATCTGCGCATAGCCGACGCGCAGGAAGTCATCCATGCCCTCCCTGGCATAGGATTCCTCGCGGCGCGAATGCGAGAACAGCTTCACGGTGGCGATGTTCGTATAGCTGTCGACGATGCGCCCGGTCATGGTCGAGCGCGCATCCGCCTGCTGCTTGGAAACGACCTGCAGCCGCGGAATGAAGTACCACATCAGGCCGATATAGGCGGCGAGCCACAGCAGGAACGGCAGCATGAGCCGCAGATCCGCCGCCGCCGCGATCAGCAGCGTGCCGGTGAAATAGACGATGACGTAGTTGAGGACGTCCAGCAGTTTCATCACCGTTTCGCGGACGGCAAGAGACGTCTGCATGAGCTTGGTCGAAATGCGTCCGGCAAATTCGTCCTGGAAGAAGGTCATGGACTGGCGGATGACGTAGCGATGCACCATCCAGCGGATGCGCATCGGATAATTGACCAGCAAGGTCTGGTGGATCACCAGCGAATCGAGCAGGACGACGCCCGGCATGACGATGAGCACGATGCCGGCGATCAGCGCCAGGCGCCAGCCTTCCTGCGCCAGGAAGGTCTCGCGCGACTGGTTGGAAAGCCAGTCGACGACATTGCCCATGAAGGCATACATCGACACTTCCAGCACGGCGATGGCGGCGGTGCAGACGGCCATGACGCTGAGCCAGCCCCAGACGCCCTTGGTATAGTGCAGGCAGAAGGCCACCAGCGACTTCGGCGGCTCGCTCGGATCGGCGACGGGAAAAGGCTCCAGCCTCTTTTCAAACCAGCGAAACATTCTAAAACCTCTTTGAAATCAAATAGAGAAGGGCCCTGCGGGGCAGTCCGGTCCGGCGCATATGCGCGTTGCGAGGATGATCCGGACGTGCGATTGCCGCGGGGTCTAGCGGTAATGTCGGGAAAGCTGCTAGATGGCTTGAACCGGGACAACGCCGCTGATCATTCCGGCAGCCTGTCGCATGGGACGGGCGCTCCGGATCGGAAGAAGTCGGAAAAAATCTGTCATCGACACCTCCAACTCAGCCTTGTTGCGGTGCTCCCCCTATACCGGTAATAGGATCGAAAAGCGAGGGGCATTCTTTGCACCCTTAGTCGAATTCGAACCGGGAGTTTGATCGTGGTCCAGGCACCCGACATTCGCATCGCGCTCTATCAACCCGATATTCCCGGCAATACAGGAACCATCCTGCGCATGGCCGCATGCCTTGGCCTCGGCGTCGACGTGATCGAGCCCACCGGCTTCGATATTTCCGACCGTTCGCTGAAACGGGCCGGAATGGACTATCTGGAACAGGCGGCGCTGCGGCGCCACGCCGATTGGCAGACGTTCGAATCCTGGAGGCAGGCCGAGAAGCGCCGACTGCTGCTCTTTTCCACCAGGGCCGCCACCGCCTATACCGCCTTCGGCTTCCAGGCCGGCGACATATTGCTTCTCGGCCGCGAATCGGCCGGCGTGCCCGACAACGTCCACGCGGCCGCCGATGCGCGCCTCATCATTCCGATGGTCGAGGGCGCCCGTTCGCTCAATCTCGCGGTTTCGGCGGCGATGGCCACCGGCGAAGCCATCCGGCAGCTGCAGCAATAATGAAGCCGCCGGCATTGCGGCCGGCGGCTTCATTCATTGGTGACCGGTTTTCAGATCAGTCGAGCTGGACCGGCTTGCCTGCTTCCCACTTGTAGAAGGCGAAGGTCGGCGAGGTCAGGTCGCCCGTCTCGGAATAGCTGAGCTCTCCGGCAACGGTGGCGAACTTTTCGCCCGACTTGATCTTGGCGGCAACTTCGGCTGCGTCGGTCGAGCCTGCCTTTTCCATGGCGCCGGCAATCACCTGCAAGGCCGCATAGGCGTTGAGCGTGAAGGCTTCCGCCGGGATGTTCTTGGCGGCAAGCGCCTCGACCACCTTCGAGGCAGCCTCGTTCTTCGTCGGGTCGGCACTGTTGGTAAACAGCGTGCCGGCTGCGGCATCGCCGCCGATGGCCCAGTATTCGGTATTGGACAGGCCATCCGGGCCGATGAGCTGGGCCTTGATGCCCTGGTCATGCAGCTGGCGCGCAATCAGACCGCCTTCCGCATGGTAACCGCCGAAATAGATGACCTCGGCCTTTTCCGACTTCAGGCGGGTAACCAGCGCGCTATAGTCCTTTTCGCCGGCATTGATGCCTTCGAACACGACTTCCGTCACGCCGCCCTTGTTCAGCACGGCCTTGAGGCCATTGCCGATGCCGGTGCCGTAGGGCGTCTTGTCATAGACGATGGCGATGCGCTTGTCCTTGAAGTTGTCGAGGATATATTTGCCGGCGACATCCGCCTGCTGGTCGTCGCGGCCGCAGGTGCGGAAAATGGTTTCGAGGCCGCGCGTCGTCAGCTCCGGCGTGGTCGCCGTCGGCGTTACCATCACGATGCCGTTTTCCGCCAGGACGTCCGAAACGGGCATGGCGACACCGGAAGTCACCGGTCCGACCACGTATTTGATGCCCTCGCCCACCACCTGGTTGGCAACGGAAACGCCCTGCTTGGGTTCACCCGCATCGTCGAAGACCTTGGTTACGATCTTCTCGCCTTTGATGCCGCCGGCCGCATTGATCGCTTCGGCGGCGCTCTCGACACCGTTCTTCACCTGCGTTCCATAGGCGGCGACGGGTCCCGTAACCGGAGCGATGATTCCGACGACGATATCGGCCTTCGCCAACGACGTCATTGCCATGACGGCAGCCAGTGCCACGCCCGAGATCAAGGATAAGCGCATTTTTGTCCTCCATTTTTTTTGCGCGTCCGGAAGGTTCTCCGGTGCTGGCGAAAGTTCTAATGTTTTTAATACTGGCTGTCAGCCAGATTGTTTGCCAAATCAGCGAAACCAGACGGAATTCTCCATTATATTTAAGACTTGAGCGAGAAATGCTGCATTTTTGCGCTGATTTGAGCGCAGATCGCCCGTTTTTTAAGCGAAATCATCAATTTTCAATCCGCATTGGGCAAACGTCGCATCGTGAATTCGATGATGTCGCCCGGGCGCTCATACCAGCTTTCGATCTCGGTCCAGTAGGCGGCCTTCGGATATTGCTCGAACCATTCCCGCGCCTTGGCGCGAGCAGCCGTGCGCGGCAGCTTGAAACTCTCGCGGACAAAGGCGCCGCGCTGGCCGCTACCCGATTGGCGGCTCTCCTTCAGCCTCTTTCGCAGGCCGTCAAGCGGAGGCTTCGGATATTGCGATCCGGGTGTTCTGGAAACCATCGACGTATCCTTCACCAAACCCTCTGCGGACTAGATTATGTGCTGGTGCGCGAGAAAACGAGTCATTTTTTGTGCATGGACCAAAGCTGCCGCCGGAGCGATCTTCTTGAGCGAAGTTCTTGTGCTATTGTCCGCAAAAACAAGGATTCTTTGCCATGGAACGTCCCGATATTCCCGCCACACTCCCGCCGAACCTCGAGGAAAAGAAGGCTGCGGCGATGGCCTGGTTCGAGGAACTTCGCGACAAGATCTGCGCCAGTTTCGAAACGCTGGAGGATGAGCTCGAGGGCCCGCTTTCCGACCGGCCGGCCGGCCGCTTCGTCAGGACGCCGTGGCAGCGCGAGGGCGGCAATGGCGGCGGCGGCACCATGTCCATCATGAATGGCCGGGTCTTCGAAAAGGTCGGCGTCCACATATCGACCGTGCATGGCGAATTCTCGCCCGAGTTCCGCAAGCAGATACCCGGCGCCGACGAGGATCCGCGATTCTGGGCCTCCGGCATCTCGCTCATCGCCCATCCGCAGAATCCGTTCGTGCCCGCAGTCCACATGAACACGCGCATGGTGGTCACCGCGCGGCAATGGTTCGGCGGCGGCGCCGACCTGACGCCGGTGCTCGACCGCAAGCGCACGGCGGACGACCCGGACACGATGGCCTTCCACAAGGCGATGAAATTCGTCTGCGACAAGCATTCCGCCGTTGCGGACTACGCCAAGTTCAAGAACTGGTGCGACGAATATTTCTACCTGCCGCACCGCAAGGAACCCCGCGGCACCGGCGGCATCTTCTACGACTGGCTTCGCTCCACCGACGAGAATGGCGGATGGGACGCGGATTTCGATTTCACCCGCGATGTCGGCCGGGCATTCTCGGTGGTCTACCCCTATCTCGTCCGGCAGAATTTCAACCAGGACTGGACCGACAAGGAGCGGCAGGAGCAACTCATCCGGCGCGGACGCTATGTCGAGTTCAACCTGCTCTACGATCGCGGCACGATCTTCGGCCTCAAGACCGGCGGCAATGTCGATTCGATCCTGTCGTCGATGCCTCCCACCGTGAAATGGCCCTGATCACGCGGCGGTGCCGCGTTGTAAGTGACCCTGAGCGCGGCGCTGCCGCGTTGTAAGTGACTCTGAGCGCGGCGGTGCCGCGTTGTAAGTGACTCTGAGCGCGGCGGTGCCGCGCGGGGGAAATGGCCATAATCGACTTTCGGGGGATCAAATCTGCCTTCCATGCGTTATACTCCGCACCGTTGTGAAACGGCGCGCGGCTGCGGCCGCGCGTAGCGAAGGGAGAAGAACCGTGAAAGAACTCGATTGCATCGTTCCCGGTTGCCAGTGGCATACGCGTCACGACACCGAAGCTGAAATCATCCGGCGCGCCAGCGAACATCTGCGCGAGACCCATGGCGAAACCGAAATCCGCCCGCAGATGCTGGAGACCATCAAGGCCAATATCCAGCCGGAAAAAGGCAGGGCCGCCTAGACTAAAGGCTGGCAAGAAGCCTTTCGAAACAGCTATTTGCCCGCATTACGGGAATCAATTTGCGAACAGGTTGCTGCGGTTGTTCAACTTTCAGCCGCAGCTTCCCGCAGCTTCGACAAAAGCCCCGCCCGGTCGATGCTGAAGCCCGATTGAACCCACTCTTCCTCCAGCCTGCGCTGGAGCTCGCCGACACGCGGCCCCTCCGGGATGCCGGCAGCGACGATATCGCCGCCCGTGATCGGCAGGCGCGGCCGCTCGTAGCGGCCGGCCTGTGCCAGCAGCTTCGAAATATGCCCGGCGCGCATCAGGGCGCCATTGTCTTCCTCGGCCTTGGCCCGCGCCGAGGCGAGTTCCAGGCGCAGCCGGTCGGTCATGCCCTGAACGTCGCTGCGGTAGAGCCGCCTGGCGAAGCCCGCCTCCGATATTTCCGCCGCAGGCATCACCGTTTCGGCCCAGCGCAACAGCCGGTCGCGTTCGCCATTGGCCAGCTTCAACCGCGTCGACAGCGCCTCCATGCGCGCGGCATCCGGCGGCACGATGCTTTCGAGCCGCAGCAGCGGATCGGCATGCCAGCCAAGACCCTGCTCGGCCTTGACGAGGCCATGGATGGCATCGATGCCCCATTTCTCGCTTTCGGGCAGCACCGCCGTCAGCACGCCCGCCTGCCGCATCCACAGCAATGCGCGCGAAGGATCGGGCGCGGCGAGCAGCTTCTTCAGTTCGGACCAGATCCGCTCGGCGGAGAGCCGCGCCATGCCCTCCTTCAGCCGGGCGCAGGCTTTCAGCCCCTCGCTCTCCGGCCGTCCCTTGCCATACCAGGCGAAGAAGCGGAAGAAGCGCAATATCCGCAGATAATCCTCCTTGATCCGCTCTTCCGGATCGCCGATGAACCGCAGCACGCGGCCTTCGATATCGGCGACGCCGCCGACGAGATCGACGATCGTCCCGTCCGCATCGGCATAGAGCGCATTGATCGTGAAATCGCGCCGCCTGGCATCGCTATCCCAGTCGCGCCCGAAGGCGACCTGCGCATGCCGGCCATCCGTATCGATGTCGGAGCGCAGCGTCGTCACCTCATAGGGCCTGCCCTCGACGATGACGGTGATCGTGCCATGGTCGGAACCGGTATCGATGGCCCTGAACCCCGCCGCCAGCGCCCGCCGCTGCGTCTCCCCCGGCAGGCAGGTGGTGGCGACGTCGATATCGCCGACCTCCTCGGCCAGCAGCGTATTGCGCACGGCGCCGCCGACGATGCGTGCTTCCTCGCCCTCGGCGGCAAGCATGGCGAGCAATCTTTGCAGGCCGGGCTCATGCAGCCACGGCGCGCGGTCGGCGATGGAGAGGTTCGTGCTCAAGCGTATAATCTTTCATAAAGCGTGCGGATGATGCCGGCGGTGGCGCCCCAGATGAACCGGTCGCCGAACGGCATCGTATAATAGAACCGTTCCCTGTTTTGCCAGACGCGGCTCTCGCGGCGGTGATTTTCAGGGTTCATGAGGAAGGACAGCGGCACTTCGAAGGCATCCGCCACTTCGGCCTCGTTGAGCTCAAGCTGGAACGGCGGACGCACCAGGCCGAGCACCGGCGTGATCGAATAGCCGGTCGTGGTCAGGTATTTCGGCAGCCTGCCGACGATTTCGACGCGCGAACGTTCGAGGCCGATTTCCTCATGCGCCTCGCGCAGGGCCGCGACTTCCGGCACATGGCCATCCTCGGGATCGATGACGCCGCCGGGAAAGGCCACCTGGCCGGAATGTTTGCGCATATTGGCGTTGCGCAGCGTCAGGATGACACTCGCCTCGTCGCCGCGATCGACCACCGGCACCAGCACCGCCGCGTCGCGCAGCGGATTTCCGCCGATCCTCGCATCGAGATCGGGATTGAGGACGTGATCGCCATATTCGCCCGCAAGATCCTCGTCGCCTTTCAGGGCGACGCGCGATGCAAAGGCCCGGGCCGAAAAACCTTCATGCAATTGACTGAAATCGTTCATAGGCTCTGCATTTCCAGTTCGCCGGCCGGCATGATCGGGAAGACGGCGCCCGCCGA
Organism: Phyllobacterium sp. 0TCS1.6A; assembly: GCF_026420825.1. NCBI lineage: Bacteria > Pseudomonadati > Pseudomonadota > Alphaproteobacteria > Hyphomicrobiales > Phyllobacteriaceae > Phyllobacterium > Phyllobacterium sp. 0TCS1.6A. The sequence goes on along the minus strand of NZ_JAPMAB010000001.1, from coordinate 41,883 downwards.
GCGCACGGCGAACATGGTTTTCCCGTCAATGTCGATCTCCTCGCCATGGCCGATCAGTTCATAAGTCACCGGGCGCGACAGCAGCGCCTCCAGCCTGCCGCGCACCCTGAGATAAGGCTTCAGCCCGCCATTGTCCTCGTCGACGACGAAGCGCAGCGGATGGTCGGCATCGGCCTCCACCACATCGCCGACATTGGTGCGGAAAGTCATCCTGCGGTCGTCGCCCGTACCGGCGACATTCATTTCCACGGCGAGGAAATGCGCGTCCGCCACGCGGATGCCGACCTTTTCCACCGGCGTGACGAGATAGGTCCTGCCATCCTCGTCCTTGCGCAACACGGTCGAGAACAGCCGCACCAGCGCCGGACGCCCGATCGGCGTGCCCATGTAGAACCACGTTCCGTCGGCGCCTATCTCCATGTCGATGTCGCCGCAGAATTCCGGATTCCACCGCTCCACCGGCGGCAGGCCCCTCGTCGTGGAGGCGGCGCGGGAGATCAGCGCCTCCAGCCCTCCGGCGTCTTTCGGTGTGCGTTCTGTGCTGGCCATCCTCGCTCCCTTTTTGTGGAGACGTCACGAAATAGTCACCGTTGGAATGCTTGTCAGCATGACATAGTGATTTACAGTCATTTATGTAAGAATCCGAGCAGATACCAGCGAAGAGGTGAATCCATGACCATGATCAAAACCGAGGTCGCGGCTGACCCGAAGGAAATGATCGCCGAGGCTGAGCGGACACTGGCCGAGATCGCCCAGGTCAAATCCGGCATAGGCACCGTGATTTTCGGCCAGGAAAGCGTCATCGAGCGCACGCTGGTCGCGCTTCTCGCCGGCGGCCACGCCCTGCTCGTCGGCGTCCCCGGCCTCGCCAAGACGAAGCTGGTGGAGACGCTCGGCACCGTGCTCGGCCTCGATGAGCGCCGTATCCAGTTCACGCCCGATCTCATGCCGTCCGATATTCTCGGCTCCGAGATCATGGAGCAGGACGACCATGGCAAGCGCTATTTCCGCTATGTGAAGGGCCCCGTCTTCGCCCAGCTGCTGATGGCGGACGAGATCAACCGCGCCTCGCCGCGCACCCAGTCGGCGCTGCTGCAGGCCATGCAGGAATATCACGTCACCATCGCCGGCGAGCGTTACGACCTGCCCTTGCCGTTCCATGTCCTCGCCACGCAGAACCCGCTGGAGCAGGAAGGCACCTATCCGCTGCCGGAAGCCCAGCTCGACCGCTTCCTGATGCAGATCGACATCCTCTATCCGGAACTCGACGCGGAGCGGCAGATCCTGCTCGCGACCACCGGCACCGGCGAAGCCAGGGCCGTGAAGGTCATCGACGCCGAACGGCTGCGCGCCATGCAGAAGCTCATCCGCCGCATGCCCGTGCCGGAAGGCGTCGTCGATGCGATATTGACGCTGGTGCGCGCCGCCCGCCCCGGCGCCGACAATGACATTGCCCGCAAGTTCATCTCCTGGGGTCCCGGGCCGCGGGCCAGCCAGGCGCTGATGCTGTGCGCCCGTGCCCGTGCGCTCTATGACGGGCGGCTGGCGCCATCGGTCGACGATGTGAAGGCGCTCGCCGAACCCGTCTTGCAGCACCGCATGGCGCTGACCTTCGCCGCGCGGGCCGATGGCATGAATGTCCGCGACGTCATCGCAAACCTGACCAAGGCCGTCCTCTGATGGCAGCGATCGGCGAGCAGGTCCAACGCACCCGGAGCGGCGAGGCTCTTGCCCGCGCCCGCCAGCGGGCTGCGCTGCTGCCGGATCTGCTCGTCGAGGCACGCCGCATCCTCAATACGGTCAATACCGGCTGGCACGGCCGCCGCAAGAGCGGCGTCGGCGAGAGCTTCTGGCAATTCCGGCCCTATTCGGAGGGCGAAGCCGTCGCCCGCATCGACTGGCGCCGCTCCGCCCGCGACGACCGCACCTATATACGCGACCAGGAATGGGAGGCGGCGCATACGGTCTGGCTGTGGGCGGACCCGTCGTCCTCGATGCTCTATCGATCCGAACTCGCGCCGGTGTCGAAGGAATCGCGCGCACTCGTGCTGGTCCTGGCGCTGGCCGAGCTGCTGTCGCGCAGCGGCGAGCGCATCGGCTTTCCGGGCGTCGTCGATCCCTTCTCGGCCCGCAATGGCGCCGAGCGCCTCGCCACGTCGCTTGCCCACGACCACAATCTGAGCCCAAGGCCGGACCTTACCCGCATCCGCCGCTTTTCGGAGGTTGTCCTGGTCAGCGATTTTCTCGATCCGGTCGACGAGACCCTCGCCATGCTGGAGGCGATCGCCCATGCCGGGGCGCGGGCGCATCTCGTCGAAATCCATGATCCTGCCGAGGAGGACTTTCCCTACAGGCGGCGGACGGAATTCGTCGACCCCGAAACCGGCACCGCCATCACTTTCGGCCGCGCGGAAGATTATGCGCAGGACTACCGCACGCTCTTCTATGCCCGGCGCGACGCCCTCAGTTCATTCTGCCGCCGCCTCGGCTGGAGCTATACGTTCAACCGGACCGACCGGCTGGCTTCCGACGCGCTTGTCAGCGTGCACATGAACATGACCGCCAGCGTCGGCTACAAGGGAAGCGCGGCATGAACGCCCTCCCCCTCGCCTTCGGCGCCCCGCTGATGCTGGCCGGGCTGCTGGCGCTGCCGGTCATCTGGTGGCTGCTGCGCGTCACGCCGCCGCGCCCGGTCACCGAGATATTCCCGCCGCTCAAGATCCTCGCCCAGCTGAAGCAGAAGGAAGAGACGCCGAACAAGAGCCCGTGGTGGATGACGCTGCTGCGGCTCATACTTGCGGCGCTCGTCATCCTGGCCTTGTCGGAACCGGTCTGGAACCCGCGCACCGAGGCGCTGACCGGCAGGGAGCCCATCGCCATCGTCATCGACAATGGCTGGTCCTCCAACGAAGACTGGGACCAGCGCAAGGAGACCGCCGAGCGGCTGATTGCCGACGCGGAAGCCTCCGGTGCGTTGATCTACCTGCTCGGGACCGCCGAGAAGACCAATATCGACGCCGGCCCCTTCGATGCCAGCACGGCGCTGGAGCGCCTGCAGGCCATGGCGGTCAGGCCCATTCCCGTCGATCGCAGCGCGGCCTTCCAGCGCCTTGCGACCATCGTCGGCGAAGCGCGCGGCACGCGTGTCGCCTATCTGACCGACGGCGTCGAGACGCCGGACGTCGCCCCGGCAGTCAAGGCGCTGGAGGGCACGGGGATCGCCTCGCTGCTCTGGTACCAGCCGCCGATTTCCCATCTCGTGGCGATCACCCAGGCGAACAACAATGCCAATGGCCTGACCGTCCGTGCGGTGCGCGCCAGCAATGACCGCTCGCAAAGCGCCATCACCATCGGCGCCTTCGATGAAAAGGGCCGGCGCATAGCGGAGACGGGCATGGTGTTCGGCGTCGACCAGACCGCCGGCGAAGCCACGATCACGGCGCCCTACGAGCTTCGCAACGATTTTCACAGCCTTCGTGTCGACGGCACGCAGCAGGCCGCCGCGACCTTCCTGATCGACGACAACAACAAGCGCCGCCGCGTGGCGCTGCTCTCGGGGTCCGACGCGGATATTTCGCAGCCGCTGCTTTCGCCGCTCTATTACATCTCCCGCGCGCTCGAGCCCTTCGCCGACCTGTTGCGGCCGCGCAATGCCGAGCTCGCCGCTGCCATTCCCGAACTTCTCGAACAGAAGCCCGCCGTCATCATCATGGCCGACATCGGCAAGCTGCCCGCCGAGATGGAGCGCAGCCTGACCGATTGGGTGGACAAGGGCGGCACGCTGATCCGCTTCGCCGGGCCGCGCCTCGCCGGCAGCAGCGATGGCGATCCGCTATTGCCGGTGACGCTGCGCAAGGGCGAACGTTCGCTCGGCGGTGCATTGTCCTGGAAGGAGGCACAGCCCGTCGCCGCATTTCCGGGAAGCGGTCCCTTCGCCGGCCTGCCGACGCCGCAGGACGTGACGGTGACGCGGCAGGTGCTGGCTGAACCATCGGCCGATCTCTACGAGAAGAGCTGGGCCAATCTTGCCGACGGCACGCCGCTCGTCACCGGCGAGACACGCGGCAAGGGCCAGCTCGTCCTGTTCCACGTCACGCCGCAGGCCACTTGGTCGAACCTGCCGATCAGCGGCAGTTTCGTCGACATGCTGCATCGTATCGTCTCGCTCTCCGCCAGCACGGGTGCGGCGACGCCCGAGAACAACGCGCAGCAGTCGCGGGTGCTGCCGCCCTATCTCACGCTCGACGGTGCGGGTGTGCTGACGCCGCCGACCGGGGAAACGCGGCCGCTGGTGGAGCGCCCGGACGCGCGGGTCAGCTACGAGAACCCGCCCGGCTTCTATGGCGTTGCCGATGCGATGACGGCGCTCAACCTCTTCGATGCGTCCGGCGAGATCAAGGCGCTGTCCCGCCCCGAGATCGCCCTGCCTGTGACGACGGCGCCATATGCGGATGACGAATCCTTCGCATTGCGCGGGCCGCTGTTCTCGATCGCCGCGCTGCTTCTCGCCCTCGACGCCCTTGCCATGCTGTGGCTTGCGGGGCATCTGCGCCGCCGCCCGCGCATTCCGGCCGCCGCCGTCCTGCTGTTCCTCGTCATGTCCTCGGCGCTGCTCATGGCGCCGCCTGCAGCGCAGGCCCAGCAGAACGACAGCAAGCCCGGCGACCAGGCCATCCTCGACGCCATCAACGTCACGCATCTCGCCTATGTCATCACCGGAAACCGCGCGGTTGACGATATCAGCAAGGCCGGGCTGGCCGGACTTTCCAAGGCGCTGACCGACAATACGGCGCTGGAGCCCGGCGATCCCGTCGGCATCGATCCCGGACGCGACCAGCTCGCGGTGTTCCCGCTGATCTACTGGCCGCTCGATCCCTCCGCCCCGATGCCCTCGCGCGAGGCGATCGCCCGCATCGACGCCTATATGAAACAGGGTGGAACCGTGCTCTTCGACACGCGCGACCAGGACGCGGCGGCGATCAATTTCGAGAATTCCTCGACGCCGGCCAACCAGCGCCTGCGCGATATCCTTTCCGGCCTGAACATCCCGCCGCTGGAGCCCGTGCCGAGCGACCATGTCCTGACCAAATCCTTCTACATCCTGCAGGATTTTCCCGGCCGCTATCGCGGCAGCCCGCTCTGGGTCGAGGCTTCCACGGCCGGCGAACAGCGCGCCGACCGGCCGGTAAGGGTCGGCGACGGCGTATCGCCGATCATGATCACCGGCAATGATTTCGCCAGCGCCTGGGCCATCAATGCCGATGGAACGCCCATGCTGCCGACGATCCCCAATGATCCGGTGCAGCGGGTGCATGCCTTCCGGACCGGCATCAACATCGTCATGTACATGCTGACCGGCAATTACAAATCCGACCAGGTCCATGTGCCGGACCTCTTGCTGCGGCTGGGGAATTAGCCATGTATCTTTCCCTGGATTTCCAGCCCCTCGTCTCGAATGTCCTGCTGGCAGCCATTCTGCTGCCGTTGCTGGCGCTGACGCTGGCCGGACTCTACTTCCGCCAGCGCGGCAGCCTCATCCGCCTGCTGGCCGTCGCCGCCTTCGCCATCGCGCTGGTCAATCCGATCGTCATCAACGAGGAGCGCGAGCCGCTCAGGAGCGTCGTCGCCCTCGTGGCGGATCGCAGCCAGAGCCAGGAGCTCGGCGACCGCAGGACGGATACCGATGCGGCGCTGGCCGAGGTCAAGGCCGCGCTAGCCCGCCTGCCGCAATTCGAGGTGCGCACGGTCGAGACCGGCAACCAGGACGACGACGCCATGTCGACGCGGCTCTTTGCCGCCCTGAACGGCGCGTTTCGCGACGTGCCGCCGGCACGGATCGGCGGCGCGATCATGATCACCGACGGGCAGGTCCACGACATTCCGCCGAACCTCGCCGGACTGGGCTTCAATGCGCCGCTGCATGGCCTGATCACCGGCCGGCCGGGCGAACTCGACAGGCGGGTCCAGTTCATCCGCGCGCCGCGTTTCGGCCTTACGGGCAAGCCGCAGGAAATGACCTACAAGGTCACCGGCGCCGGCGAACCGGCGGGCGGCCGCGCCCAGGTCAGCGTGCGCGTCAACGGCAATGAGGTGAACCGCGAGGAAGCGATCATCGGCGAGGAAATGCCGCTGCAGGTGACGCTGCCGCGCGCCGGCGTCAATATCGTCGAACTGATCGTCGAGGCCATTCCCGGCGAATTGACCGAGGTGAACAACCGCGCCGTGGCCATGGTCGACGGCATCCGCGAGAATCTGCGCGTGCTGCTCGTCTCGGGCGAACCGCATAATGGCGAGCGCACCTGGCGCGACCTGTTGAAATCCGATGCCTCGGTCGATCTCGTCCATTTCACCATCCTGCGCCCGCCGGAAAAGCAGGACGACACCCCCCTGCCCGAACTGGCGCTGATACAATTCCCGGTGCGCGAGCTTTTCGTCGAGAAGATTGACCAGTTCGACCTCATCATCTTCGACCGCTACCAGCACCGCGACGTGCTGCCGCTGCTCTATTACGACTACATCAATGATTACGTGCAGAAGGGCGGCGCGCTGCTGATCGCTGCCGGGCCGGAATATGCCAGCAACATGTCGATCGCCAATACGCCGCTGCTCTCCGTGCTGCCGGCGGTGCCGACCGGCAATATCGAGGAGAAGGCCTTCTATCCGCGCCTCAGCGACCTCGGCAAGCGGCACCCGGTGACGCGCGGTCTCGAAGGCAGCACGCAGGAGCCGCCCGCCTGGAGCCGCTGGTTCCGCGTCATCGACGTCAACCGCCCCGAGGGCCAGGTCGTCATGGATGCCGGCGACAAGCCGCTGCTCGTGCTCAACCGGCTCGGCGAAGGACGCGTCGGCATGTTCCTCTCCGACCAGGGCTGGCTCTGGGCGCGCGGCTTCGAAGGCGGCGGGCCCCATGCCGCCCTTTACCGGCGCATCGCCCATTGGCTGATGAAGGAGCCGGAACTCGAGGAAGAAGCGCTCACCGCCAAAGGCAGCGGCCGCAACCTCGAAATCCGCCGCCAGACCATGGCCAAGACGGCGGAGCCCGCGCGCGTCATCACGCCGACCGGCGAAAACCGTTCGATACCGCTGACGGAGACCGAACCCGGCGTCTTCACCGCCTCGGTCGCCATGAAGGATATCGGCCTCTATCAGATCGCCAGCGGCGACCTGACGACGCTCGCCCATGTCGGGCCGGTCGATGCGCCCGAATTTGCCGACAATGTCTCGACCGGCGCGAAGCTCGATCCGCTGGCGCAGCAGAGCGGCGGCGGAACGCGCCGGCTCCGCGACGCCGCCGACCGGCAGGCCATCGAAATTCCGAGCATCATCGCCTCGCGCGGTGCCGGCAGCGCCAGCGGCGACAATTGGATCGGCCTGCGCCCCACCAATGAAACCGTGCTGAAGAGCGTCGATCGCCTGCCGCTGTTCTCGGGCTTCCTCGGCCTTGCCGCGATGATCCTGGTGCTCGGCGGCATGTGGTATCGCGAGGGGCGCTGAGCGCTGTCAGCAAGTCTCGGCGAAATCCGCATGCCTGACCCTGCCCTGCACGCCCTGCAGGGCCAGCGGCAGCAGTTCGCAGGCGAGGAAGCGCTCCGGGTCGACCGGGGCCGGCATCTCGATCTGGTGGCCCTTGATCGGGCGGAAGCCGAATGGCGCATAATAGGGCTCGTCGCCGACGAGAATGACGAGCTGGTGGCCGGCGGTCCGCGCCGCCTCCATGCTCATCCGCATCAGTGCGGCGCCGATGCCCTGCTTCTTCCATGCCGGCCGCACGGCCAGCGGACCGAGCAGCATTGCCGGCGTTTCGCCGATCAGCACCGGCGTCAGCCGCACCGAGCCGACCACATGGATACCGTTGAGCGCCACGAAGGACAGCGCCCTGTCATGCGGGCCGCCCTCGCGTATGCGGTAGGCCGCGCGGGTGAAACGGCCGGGCCCGAAGGCTTCCCGGTTGATTTCCTCGATGGCAGCATCATGCACCGGCTCTTCCGGCACATAGGTTACAACATGGCTCAACATGCTTGGATTCTTCTTATGGAGTTCGGCTGCGCCTTCCAGCAAGGAAGGCAATCGGGAAGTGTCCGCCGCCTTTCCGGCGCGGGTCAGGTTCATCGTCGGATGAACAGGCTTCCTGTCAAAATCTTCTCCATTTTTTCCGCCTAGCATCAAAAACGGCCGAGGTAAACCGGAAAATCGCCGCCGCATCGGCGAATGGTGACGCATTGTTCACCCCATGCGCCTCGCCAAAGCCGGCGGCAGTCCCTATTGATTGGGGCAGGCAGGAATAGGAGATACCGGCAATGGGTGTTCTGGTCGACGGCGTCTGGCATGATCAATGGTACGACACCAAATCGAGCGGCGGCAGGTTCATCCGCTCGCAATCGCAGTTCCGCAACTGGATCACCGCCGATGGCAGCCCCGGCCCGAACGGCAGCGGCGGTTTCGAGCCGGAGCCCGGCCGCTACCATCTCTATGTGTCCTATGCCTGCCCCTGGGCGCACCGCACATTGATCTTCCGGGCGCTGAAAGGCCTCGAGGAACAGGTTTCCTTCTCCGTCGTCGATCATTTCATGGGCGCCGATGGCTGGACCTTCCGCATCCGCGACGGCGCCACCGGCGATCATCTTTTCGGCTATGACTATCTGCACCAGGTCTATACGCGCGCCGATGCTGGCTATTCCGGCCGCGTCACCGTGCCGGTGCTCTGGGACAAGAAGCGCGACACGATCGTCTCCAATGAATCCGCCGAGATCATCCGCATGTTCAATTCGGCATTCGGCGACAACGGCTCGCCGGATTTCTACCCCGCCGAACTGCGCAGCCAGATCGACGAGATCAATGCCATCATCTATCCGAACATCAATAATGGCGTCTATCGCGCCGGGTTCGCCACCACGCAGGAGGCCTATGAGGAGGCGTTCACGCAGCTGTTCTCGACATTGGACGAGGTCGAGGCGCGGCTCTCCGGCCAGCGCTATCTCGTCGGCGACAGGCTGACGGAGGCCGACTGGCGGCTCTTCACCACATTGCTGCGCTTCGATCCGGTCTATGTCGGCCATTTCAAATGCAACAGGCAGCGCATCGCCGACTATCCCAATCTGTCGAATTATCTGCGCGATCTCCATCAGGTCGAGGGCGTCGCCCCGACGGTGAACATGCTTCATATCAAGGCCCATTATTACGGCAGCCACAGGACCATAAACCCGACGGGCATCATCCCGCTCGGCCCCGATATCGACAATGGCGCGCCGCATGATCGCGGGCGGTTCGCGGCCCGCAGCTAGGCCTACCAGACCAGCGGTATCTCCCTGCCCTCGAAGATTTCCGCCAGGCGCTGGCGCGTTGCCGGCGTCGTCCCCTCCGGCAGGGCGCCGAGCGGGAAGAACGCCGCCTCGGCGATCTCGCGGTTCGGCACGAAGGGCGCCGCCTGCCGGAACGAGCGGCAGACATAGAGCGCGACATGATCGCGGCGCGAGGCATGGGCGTTCTGGTAGATCGCGAACAGGTGCGCCCGGCCGGTGAGTTCGACGCTGCTTTCCTCGAGTATCTCGCGCGCCAGCGTGTCTTCCAGCGTATCGCCGGTCTCGACGCCGCCGCCGGGAAACTGCCAGCCGGGCACATAGGTATGGCGAATGAGGAGAACGGAATTCTCGGCCTCGTCGAAGACCACGCCGCGCGCGCCGAGCGTCATCGGCCGGCGCATGAGGAAATAGGTGTGGAACAGGCGGTGCCGCCATCTGCGCCGATTATCCGCCATGGAACATCCATCGTCTGCGGCACGTCATGAAGCCGGCCCAAAAAAGATTCTGCCCGTCAGTCTAACCGCTTCGGCGTTGTTTGAAACCCCGCCCTCCCTCCCATGGCCCGCGCGGTGGGATAGATTTTCGGCCTAAAAAAATATTTTGCCCTGCAAGCTGCTGATTTCGCTCAATCTTCCTTCCGGCACGCAAAAAACTTATCCCACCACTTTGGAACCGGGTTATTTTGATTCGGTCCTTTCCAGTGGGGGAGCAGCTTCCGGAGCTGTTTCGACAAGCTGGGAAAGGATGGCGTTGCCGGATAGTCGGAAGTGACAATCCCGATTGGCCGGCAAACTGCAGAAGGAAACGGAGGTGGCGCTCTTGTTTCCGGGTTGTTGCGTCTGACAAACGCAGCAACAGCAGGCAAAGACGTCGCGGGCGGTCTTCGGACCTCGACCCTGATACCTACTGACGCGCTGAAGACCGCCCGTCTCCCCCCATTTCAATGACCAGACGCGATTGTCGCGGGCGTGGTGCGGATGTTCTGTATCCAGCAGGGGTTGCACGACCACCACCTCCCTCATGATGAGCCAACCTCCCTCATGCTGAGCTTGTCGAAGCACGCGGTACAGTACCTGCCATTGCTTAGAGACCGGCAGCGACGGCCCCGCCCGTGCGACTGTTCTGTCACTGGATTTCGAGCCGATAAATCCCTAATGCTAATTCGATGTTCCGTCTCGCCCACATCTCCGACATACACCTGTCGCCACTGCCATCGCTGACGCTGCGCGAGCTGATTTCAAAGCGCATTACCGGCTATATCAACTGGCGCTCCAACCGGCGCGAGGCGATGGCCGGCGGCGCGCTCGACATGGTGATTGCCGATCTCAAGGCCAATGCGCCGGATCACATTGCCGTGACCGGCGATCTCGTCAATCTGGCGCTGGACGAGGAACTGGAAACGGCGCGGGCCTGGCTGAAGACGCTCGGCGATCCGGACGATGTCTCGGTCGTCCCCGGCAATCACGACGCCTATGTGCCCGGCGCGCTGAAGAAGACGCGGCTGTTCTGGGAAGCATGGATGCGCGGCGACCGCCAGAGCGCCGAGAAAAGCCCGGTGGAATTTCCCTATCTGCGGGTGCGCGGCGACGTCGCGCTCATCGGCGTCTCATCGGCGCGCGCCACGGCGCCCTTCATGGCAACGGGCGACATCCGCAGCAAGCAGGCGCAGAAGCTGGGCGAGATTCTGGCGGAGACGGGCCGGCGCGGCCTGTTCCGCGTCGTGATGATCCACCACCCGCCGGTCCGCGGCGCTGCGCCCTCGCACAAGCGCCTGCTCGGCATCGGGCTTTTCCAGCGCACGGTGCGCGAGCACGGGGCCGAACTCGTGCTGCACGGCCATACCCACCTTTCCACCATCTACCAGATAGGCGGGCCCGACTGGTCGATACCGGTAGTCTGCGTGCCATCCGCCAGCCAGGGCTTCGCCAGCAGCCACAAGCCGGCCGGCGCGTTCAATCTCTTCAGCATCGCGCGGACCAATGCCGGCTGGACATGCCGCATGACGGAGCGCGGCATCGTCGATGCGCAGATGACCATCCGCACGATCCGCGAACATGAGCTGACCGTCGGCGCCCAACTGGCGCGAACATATTAGTCACTGGACCAGACCGGCAAGGCTGGCGAAGCGCTCCCGGAACAACAGCACCAGTGCCGCCGCACCGGCCGAAGCGCCGATCAGGAACCAGAACAGGGCAGTGAAGAAGGCGCTGAGGCGCGACCGCTGCCGAGCGCTGCCGGCCGGCACCGTGACCGCCACCGGCGCGCCGGGCGCTTCCCTCGCTTCCTTGACGGGCCTGGCATCGACAAGGGCGCTGCGCCGCCCCTCCATCAGATAGCGCCGCTCGACGATGCGCTCGGCGATGTAATTGGTGACGGCATCGGCCATGGCGCGGATATCGACCGCTTCGGCGACGACGATGCGCCCGGCGCGCGTATCGCGCAGGAACCGGTAGGTGCGCCGGTCACGGGCGATGACCACATGCGAGGTCGCATCGATCCACAGGCGCGGCTGCTGGCCTTTCGAGATGGCGAAATCCCATTGCTGGTCGTCCTCCGGCACGTCGTCGAACACCGGCTGCAGATCCTGCGCCAGCAGCTCTATCCGGGCAAGATCGGCCTCGCGCGCATCGCTGGCAAAATCCCCCCTGTCAGCCATGGCGATCTGCGCGCCGCGAACTGCTTCTGCAAGGCTGAGCCGACTTTTGGGGTTGGAATTCTCTTGCATCTTACTTTCAGAAAAAGCGCTCGCGCGGGACATCCGGAACCGCGTGAGCGTAGCAATCCTGCCCGTTCAATGCACCTGAAACTTGGCGGAATTCGGCCTATCCTTTGGTGTAACAGCGCCTTTGCTCTAATTCATTAGGCGCGAAGACCGGGAGGCGAAACACCTCCCGATCCATCTTGTTCGCGACCCGAATCTAGCGCGAGGCGAGGATGCGGTTCGCGGCGGAGACGATGCCTTCGAGCGAGGCGGTCACGATGTTCTTGTTGATGCCGGCGCCGAAGATTTTCCCGCCCGGATGCTCGATCTCCATATAGCTGATGGCGGCGGCGTCCGAACCATGCTGGAGCGAATGTTCCGAATAGTTGACCACCGACAGCCGGAAGCCGAGATAATGCGACAGCGCATCGATGAAACCATCGACCGGCCCGGTGCCCCTGCCCTCGATGCGCTTCGTCTCGCCGCCATCGGTGATCTCGGCGGAGAGGATGCGCATGCCCTTGTGCTCAGTATCCGGATAGGTGTGGTGATCGACGAATTTGAGGCGGCCGCCCGGCTGCTCGACATAGAGCTCCTGGAAGCGCTCGTAGATACGCCGCGAAGGCATCTCCTTGCCTTCCTCGTCGGTGATCGCCTGGATGTCCCCGCGGAACTCCACCTGCATGCCGCGCGGCAGGTTGAGGCCGTAATCCGCCTGCAGGATATAGGCGATGCCGCCCTTGCCCGACTGCGAATTGATGCGGATGATCGCCTCATAGCTGCGGCCGACATCCTGCGGATCGATCGGCAGGTAGGGCACTTCCCACAGCGGCTTGTTGGCCTGCTTGATCGCCTTCATGCCCTTGTTGATCGCATCCTGGTGCGAGCCGGAGAAAGCCGTATAGACGAGTTCGCCGACATAGGGATGCCGCTCGGGTATCACCAGCTGGTTGGAATATTCGTAGACTTCCTTCATCCGGTTGATGTCGGAGCAGTCGATGCCGGGATCGACGCCTTGCGTGAACATGTTCAGCGCCAGCGTGACGATATCGACATTGCCCGTGCGCTCGCCATTGCCGAACAGCGTGCCCTCGACCCTGTCGGCGCCGGCCATCAGCCCGAGTTCCGTCGCCGCGATGCCGGTGCCGCGATCATTGTGCGGGTGCAGCGAGACGATCAGGTTTTCGCGATTGTCGAGCTGCCTGCACATCCACTCGATGCGGTCCGCATAGATGTTGGGCGTCGACATCTCCACCGTCGAAGGCAGGTTGATGATCAGCTTGTTGTCGGGGGTCGGCCTGACGATTTCGCTGACGGCATTGCAGATGTCGAGCGCGACTTCGAGTTCGGTGCCGGTGAAGCTCTCGGGCGAATATTCGAAGCGGTAGCCACCGCCGGCCTTCGCCGCCATGTCGGTGATCATCTTGGCCGCATCGGTGGCTATGGCCTTGATGCCGCCGACATCCTTGTTGAACACCACCCGGCGCTGCAATTCGCTGGTGGAATTGTAGAAATGCACGATCGGCCGGTTGGCGCCCTCCAATGCCTCGAAGGTGCGCGCGATCAGCTCCGGCCGGCACTGGACCAGGACCTGCAGCGACAGGTCGTCCGGCACATTGCCCTCCTCCACGCACCAGCGGCAGAAATCGAAATCGGTCTGCGAGGCGGAGGGAAAGCCGATCTCGATCTCCTTGAAGCCCATGTCGAGCAGCAGCGCGAACATGCGCACCTTGCGGTCGTGGCCCATGGGATCGACCAGCGCCTGGTTGCCGTCGCGCAGGTCGACGGAACACCAGATCGGCGCGGTTTCAATGCGTTTCGACGGCCATTGGCGGTCTCTCATGTCGACGAGCGGATAGGCTTCGTATTTCTGCGCCGCGCTCGGCATGCCCTTGTTTGCTGATTGGTTGATCATGTCGGTCATCTGCTTCTCGTTTCCAGCCCGATGCGCCTGGTGGCAGCAGTCGCGGCATTCTTTTTAGGCGTTGAACTTGTCTTGTAAAGGGTAAGGAGCGAGAGCCTTGCGGCGGCATCGACCGCCGGACGCTCCTCAACGAGCCCGGCGATCGCCGATAAGGCCGAGAAGAAGCGGTAGCGCACGACGAACCGTGCCGCGGGCGCGGACGGAGAAGGACAAAGATGTCTCGTGCGTGTTCATGGCGGCAAGAAGTAACCGACTGGCCGCCATGATGCAAGTATCTTGATAATGAAGCCGGGCGGAAACCCTATTTTCTCAACTGGGCGGTCGCACCGGAAAGCCATTCGCTGACGACGCGCACATCATCCTTGCCGAGGCCATGGTCCGACTTGATCGAACGGGCCTCGACGCGCGCGCCATGCGAGCGCAGCATGTCCTCCAGCGCCGGCGCATAGGGCGCATAGAGCTGGTCGGCGGCGCCGGACACGGTGAGCACGCGCGCATGCGCCAGATCCGCATCGACCGAGCCGGTCAGCACCGGCATCGAGCGCAGCAGCACCGCCTGCTTGACGAGGCCCGGATAGAGCATCATCACCGAATTGATCAGGTTGGCGCCGTTCGAATAGCCGAGAAAGGTCATGCGGTTGGCGTCGAAGCGGTATTTGGCCGTCGCCTGCCTGAGGAATTCGGCAAAGGCCGTGGCCTCGGAGCGGATGTCCTGCTGGTCGAAGCTGACCGGCGTCAGCCGGCGGTACCAGCGGGTCGAGCCATCCTGGACGACGCGTCCGCGAACGGCGAGAAGCACCGCATTGGGCGCGATCTTCGAGGCGAAGGAAACGAGGCTGGTCTCGTCCTGTCCCGAGCCGTGCAGCAGCACCATCGTATCGCCATTGGCGGCCTGCGGCCTGTAGATGCGATAGCGGAACGACAGGTCGTCGCGGAGCGCGCCTTCGCTCTGCGGAATGATTTCGCCCTTAACTGCCTTGTTCAAGATGCTGACACCACCCGTGGCTAGTACATTTATCGGCACAGCCTTGCCGGTGGGCTGCGGCGCGGTCTTGATCTTCTTCGGCGCGCAGGCATCGGCGGACTGGATATTATCAGTATCGGGACGCGGATCAACGTCGTCGTCGGTGACGATCGTTGCCTTGCCCGGAGTGGATTTCACGGCGCAGTCATCGGTGCCGCGCGCCGAGGCCGGACCGATGGCGGCCACCGCGAGGAAGAGTCCCGCCATGAGTGCAAAGTTGAAGTGTTTACCCATAAGTTTAGCCTAGTAGTGAAAGGTTAACTAAATTTGTAAACAGCCGCGTTCGTCCACCCGCGCTCAGCCAGCTGCCATGCGTGCCGCATCCTCGCTCCCGGCGAGAATGATCCTGTATAAAGCTTGTCCCCATGTTCGCGCTTTGCGCGGAATTGCTTCGGAGAATTCGCATTGCCACGCGATTAGTCACGTGACGCTGCTTCTATGTCAACATAATTGTAACGAAATCATGACCGACTGAAATATATCGTGACGCCTGTTGCGGCTTTGCCTCAACGGCGGCGGCTCACGCAAAGGGCACTGCGGCCGTGCCGGGCGGCAGTTTTGCCTCGTCCTCCGGCTCCACATGGATGACCACTTCCAGATCGGGGATCTGCTTCATCAGCGCATCCTCGATCCGGTCGCAGATGACATGGGCATCGCCGACGGTCATGTCGGCCTCGACGACGAGATGAAATTCGATGAAGGTCATGCGGCCGGCGATGCGGGTCTTCAGATCGTGGACTTCGAGCGCGCCATTGGCATTGGCGGAGATGATGTCGCGGATGCGCATGGTCTCCTCCGTCGCCACGCCGCCATCCATCAGCCCCTGCACCGAATTGCCGATGACGCCCCAGCCCTGCACCAGGATATTGATCGCGACGATCACCGCCAGCGCCGGATCGAGCACGGTCCATCCCGTCAGCACCGCGCCGACAAGGCCGGCAAAGACGCCGACGGAGGTGACGACATCGGTGAGGATGTGCTTGCCGTCGGCCAGGAGCGCCGGCGAGCGATGCCTGCGGCCCGCGCTGATGAGCAGCCAGCCCCAGACGCCATTGATGAGCGAGGCGACGCCGTTGATGGCGAGGCCGGTCCATGGCTGGTCCAGCAGGCGCGGCGCTTCCCAGGCAAGCCACACCTCGCGCAGGATCAGGATGGCGGCAAGGATGATGAGCACGCCTTCGATGACGGCGGAGAAATATTCCGCCTTGTGGTGCCCATAGGGATGATTCTGGTCCGCCGGCTTGTGGCTTACCCTGATCGCCCACCAGGCCGCCAGCGCCGCCACCACATTGACGATCGATTCCAGCGCATCGGAGTAGAGCGCCACCGACCCGGTGACGTAATAGGCGCAATATTTGAGCGCCAGCACGGCCACGCCGATGAAGATTGACCAGAATGCCAGCCGCTTGACCGTGTTCTCACCATTCATTTCAAGCACCGGACCAGACCATGCAATGCGGGCTGCCGGTCAGGCCGCCCGCTCCTTTGCCCGCCGCGGCAGATGTGCGACGACGTTCTCGATCATGCGCATACCAGCATTGGACCCGAGTGTCATGATGGATTCGGGATGAAACTGCACGGCCGCGATCGGCTCGCTCTTGTGCTCGAACGCCATGATGACGCCATCCTCGGTTTCCGCGGTGACGATGAATTCATCCGGCAGGCGCACCGGATCGGCAAAGATCGAGTGGTAGCGGCCGACGGTGACTTCCTTCGGCAGGCCGGAGAATATCCTGCCCTGCCGGGTGATGCGGATGCGCGACGGCTTGCCGTGCATGGGCACGTGCAATTGCCGCAGCGAGCCGCCATAGGCCTCCGTCAGCGCCTGCAGGCCGAGGCAGACGCCGAAGATCGGCAACTGGCGGCCCCGCGCCCGCCTGATCGTCGCCTTGCAGTCGAAATCCTCCGGCATGCCGGGCCCGGGCGACAATACGACCAGATCCGGCTTGACGCGATCGAAGATCTCGTCGGCCACGGGCGAGCGCACGGTGGTGACCGTCGCGCCGGTCTGGCGAAAGTAGTTCGCCAATGTGTGGACGAAGGAATCCTCGTGATCGACCAGCAATATGTTCAGCCCCTCGCCGACGCGGGCCACCGCGCGCTCCTGCGCCGGGATGTTGCTCTTGTGGGCGTCGCGGACGGCAGCGATCATGGCGGAAGCCTTGAGCTCGGTCTCGGCTTCCTCCTCCTCCGGCACCGAATCATAGAGCAATGTCGCCCCGGCGCGCACCTGCGCCACGCCATCCTTGATGCGGATGGTGCGCAGGGTCAGGCCCGTATTCATGTCGCCGTTGAAATTGACCATGCCGATGGCGCCGCCATACCAGGCGCGCGGGCTGCGCTCGTTCTCCTCGATGAAGCGCATCGCCCACAATTTGGGCGCGCCGGTCACCGTCACCGCCCAGGCATGCGACAGGAAGCCGTCAAAGGCGTCCATATCCTCGCGCAGGCGGCCTTCGATGTGATCGACCGTATGGATGAGCCGCGAATACATCTCGATCTGGCGCCGGCCGATGACACGTACCGAACCCGGCTCGCAGACGCGGCTCTTGTCGTTGCGGTCGACGTCGGAGCACATGGTCAGCTCCGACTCGTCCTTCTTCGAATTCAGCAGTTTTATGATCTGTTCCGCATCGGCGATGGCGTCCTCGCCGCGCTTGATCGTTCCCGAGATCGGGCAGGTCTCGATGCGCCGCCCGACGACGCGCACGAACATTTCCGGCGATGCGCCGACCAGATATTCATTGTCGCCAAGGTTGATATAGAAGGAATAGGGCGACGGGTTGATCGCCTTGAGGCGGCGCGAGATGACCGAGGGCGACGTCTCGCAACGCTCATGGAAGGTCTGGCCCGGCACGACCTCGAAAAGATCGCCGCGCATGAAGCTTTCCTTCGCCTTCTTGACGAGTTCGGCATAATCGCCGGGATTATGGTCGCCGCGCCCCGGAATGGCGTCGGTCGGCTGGAATGGCCGGGTTTCGGTCGTCCTCGGCAGCCCCTCCGTCGATCGGCCCCCATAGGCGTAATCGTAGCGGTCGAGCCATGCCTTCGCCGCATGGTGATCGACGACGAGTATCTCGTCCGGCAGGTAGAGCACGATGTCGCGCTGGTCGTCGGGGCGCTTCAGCTTGTATTCGATCGGATCGAACTGGAAGGCCAGATCATAGCCGAATGCGCCATAAAGCCCGAGATTTGCATCGTCCTCGGTGAAGAACAGCGCCACGATGGCCCGAAGCACGGTGAAAACCGAAGGAATGCGCGAACGCTCCTCCTCGGTGAATGGCCGCGATGGCAGGGCGATCTCCAGATCGAGCTTCACGGCGCTGGCGTTCGAAACCGTCACGTCGTCGAGATCGCTCACCACCTGGCGGATCGGCGCCAGCAGCACCTCGCCGCGGCCATTAAGCGCTTCGATCGTCATGTGGCGGCCATTGGAGGTTATGACCAGCGGCGGATCGACGATCGCCGTATCCCAGCGCGTATAACGGCCCGGATATTCGTAGTTCGACGAGAAGACCGCGCCGCGCCGCTCATCCAGCGCATCCACATAGCCGTCGATGGCGGTGGCGTAATCCGTCGCTGCCCGCGACCGCGTGATCGTCACCCCGCCCTTCGTGTCGAAAATCTCGACGTCACCCTCAATTCTATGCATGTTCCGTTCCTTGTTGCATTGGCTTTCGGGCATTCCGGACGGGGTCAAACAAAAAGGCCGCCCGGATTACCCGTTGCGGCCCTGTCCCTTTTACCTGCATGCAAAAGGCTTTAGCGGCCGCTTGACGCGACCCACCACCAACCATTCGAGATGATGCAGACAGTATTCATGGCCGCGATTGTTAGCCCCAGCCGGCGCCGCTTGCAACAGGAAATTTGGAAGCAGCTGCCCAGAAGTGCCGTCCCGGCGCCGGGCGCCTCAGAACAGCCCTTCCACCAGCCCTTCCTCATTGAGGAATATCCGCTCCGCCGCGGGCGATTTCGGCAGGCCGGGCATGGTCATGATCTCGCCGCAGATGGCGACGACGAAGCCCGCGCCCGCCGACAGGCGCACCTCGCGCACATGCACCACATGATTGACCGGCGCGCCGCGCAGTTCGGGATCGGTTGAGAACGAATATTGCGTCTTCGCCATGCAGACCGGCAGATGGCCATAGCCGGCCTCCTCCCAGCGGCGCAGCTGTTCCAGCACGCTGGCATCCGCGGCCGCCTCCGCGCCGCGATAGATGCGCTTGACGATCGTGTCGATCTTGTCGAACAGCGGCATCTCGTCCTCGTAGAGCGGCGAAAACTGCGCGCTGCCGCTCCTCGCGAGCGCCGCGACCTTGTGCGCCAGTTCCTCGATGCCCGCCGAGCCATGCGCCCAGTGCCTGCACACCACCGCTTCCGCGCCATGCGCGGCGACGAAGGCCTTGAGCGTCTCGATCTCGGCATCGGTATCGGCGGTGA
Source organism: Phyllobacterium sp. 0TCS1.6A (assembly GCF_026420825.1). Classification (NCBI taxonomy): domain Bacteria; kingdom Pseudomonadati; phylum Pseudomonadota; class Alphaproteobacteria; order Hyphomicrobiales; family Phyllobacteriaceae; genus Phyllobacterium; species Phyllobacterium sp. 0TCS1.6A. The sequence continues at coordinate 22,495 of NZ_JAPMAB010000001.1, read as the reverse complement.
AATGATTGATGGCAACGATCACCGGAACGCCGAACTGGCGGACGTTTTCCATGTGGCGGCCGAGATTGGCGCAGCCCGCCTTCACCGCCGCCGTGTTCTCGGCGCCGAGATCGGCCTTGGCGATGCCGCCGTGCATCTTCATGGCCCGCACCGTCGCGACGATCACCGCCGCCGCCGGCATCAGCCCGGCCTTGCGGCATTTGATGTCGAAGAATTTCTCGGCGCCGAGGTCGGCCCCGAAGCCCGCCTCGGTCACGACGAAATCCGCCAGTTTCAGCGCCGTCTTCGTCGCGACGACGGAATTGCAGCCATGGGCGATATTGGCGAAGGGCCCGCCATGGACGAAGGCCGGATTGTTCTCCAGCGTCTGCACCAGATTGGGCTGCATCGCATCCTTCAGGAGCACCGCCATCGCCCTGTCCGCCCCGAGGTCGCGCGCATAGACCGGCGTCCTGTCGAAGCGGTAGCCGACGATGATCTCGCCGAGCCGGCGCTCGAGGTCCTCAAGATCGGTCGCGAGGCACAGGATCGCCATGACTTCCGAGGCGACGGTGATGTCGAAGCCTGATTCGCGCGGGAAACCGTTGGAAACGCCGCCGAGCGCCGAGGCGATGCCGCGCAGGGCGCGGTCGTTCATGTCCATCACCCGCCGCCATGTGATGCGGCGCGTATCGAGATCGAGCGTGTTTCCCCAGTAGATGTGATTGTCGATCATCGCCGCCAGCAGATTGTGCGCCGCGGTGATCGCATGGAAATCGCCGGTGAAGTGAAGGTTGATGTCCTCCATCGGAATGACCTGCGCATAGCCGCCGCCGGCCGCGCCGCCCTTGGTGCCGAAACAGGGGCCGAGCGAGGCTTCGCGGATGCAGACGATGGCCTTTTCGCCGATCCGGTTCAGGCCGTCGCCGAGGCCGACCGTCGTCGTCGTCTTGCCCTCGCCGGCGGGCGTCGGGCTGACGGCGGTGACGAGGATGAGCTTGCCATTGGCGCCCTGCCTGCCCTTGATGAAGCTGGCCGAAACCTTGGCCTTGTCGTGACCATAGGGAACGAGATGTTCCGGCGGTATGCCGATCCGGGCGCCGACCTCGACGATCGGCTTCTTGCTGGCGGAACGGGCGATTTCGATATCGGATTTGACACTGGCCATGGGCGTTTCTCCCTTGTGCCTGCATAGCATCGCCGGGACGGTTTGGGGATAGCGCGCGACAACTATCCCCAAACGAGGGTTATTCGCCGATGGCGATCAGGCTGGCATTGCCCCCTGCCGCCGCCGTATTGACCGAAACGACCTGTTCGAGGGCAAAGCGGCTGAGATAGGACGGACCGCCCGCCTTCGGGCCGGTGCCGGAAAGGCCGGAGCCGCCGAAGGGCTGGGTGCCGACCACCGCGCCGATCGTGTTGCGGTTGACGTAGATATTGCCGACATCGAGCCGATCGACGACCTTGGCGACCGTCGCTTCGATGCGCGTATGCAGGCCGAAGGTCAGCCCGTAGCCGGTCGAGGCGATCTGGTCGAGCACCTTGTCGAGGTCCCTGGCCTTCCAGCGCACCACATGCAGCACGGGGCCGAACACCTCCCGCGTCAGCGCCTGCGGCCCGTCGAGCTCGACGATATGCGGTCCGAAGAACAGCCCGCCTTCCGGCGCATCGCCGGCAAAGCGCACCTTCTGCGTCTTGCGCATCTCGGCGATATGGGCGGACAGCATGTCGTGCTGGTCCTGGTCGATGATGGGCCCGACATCGGTGGAGGGCAGCGACGGATCGCCAAGCACCAGTTCCCGCGCCGCGCCTTCGATCATCGCCAGCATGTTGTCGGCGATATCGTCCTGCAGGTAGAGGATGCGCAGCGCCGAGCAGCGCTGGCCGGCCGAGCGGAAGGCGGACATGACGACATCGTCCGTCACCTGCTCGGACAGCGCCGTCGCATCGACGATCATGGCATTGAGGCCGCCGGTCTCGGCGATCAGCGGAACGATGGGCCCCTTCTTGGCGGCGAGGGTGCGATTGATGGCCCAGGCCGTATCCGTCGAACCGGTGAAGGCGACGCCGGCGATTGCGGGATGGGAGGTCAGCGCGGCGCCGACGGCGCCATCGCCCGGCACATAGAGCAGCGCATCGGCAGGGACGCCGGCCTCATGCAGCAGGCGGACCGCCTCGAAGGCGACGAGCGGCGTCTGTTCGGCCGGCTTGGCGACGACCGTGTTTCCGGCTGCGAGCGCCGCGCTCACCTGGCCGAGGAAGATCGCCAGCGGGAAGTTCCACGGGCTGATGCAGACGAAGGTGCCGCGCCCGCGATGACGCAGCTTGTTCTCCTCGCCCGTCGGCCCCGGCATGGACTTGTCCGAGCCGAACTTGCGCCGCGCCTCGGCGGCATAATAGCGGCAGAAATCCACCGCCTCGCGTATCTCGGCAATGCCGTCGTCCAGCGTCTTGCCGGCCTCGCGCGAGAGCAGGTCGAGGAAGAGATCGCGCCGCTCCTCTAGGAGCTCCGCCGCCCGCTCCAGCGCCCTGGAACGCGTATCCACCGGAAGCCGCGACCAGCTGGCGAAGCCGGCACGGCCGACATCGACGGCCATTGCCGCCTCTTCGGCGGTGGCAGGGACCACCGTGCCGACGAGCGAACCATCGACCGGGGAAACCACGTCCCGCCTGGCCCCGCTTGCCCGCAGCTTCGGAACGAGCGGCAAAGCCCCGACCGGGCGGGAGGCCTTCTCGATGCCATGCAAAAGTGCCGCGAGTTCCTTCCTGTCGCCGAGTTCGACGCCGGCGGAATTCACGCGCTTGCCATAGAGCTTCAGCGGCAGCGGAATATCCGGATGGCGGTAGCCGCGGCCATCATTGAGCTTTTCCGCCGGGCGGACCAGCAGGTCGGCGATGGGCACGCCGCTATCGCCCACCACGGAGACGAAGGAGGAATTCGCGCCGTTTTCCAGGAGCCGGCGTACAAGATAGGCCAGGAGATCGCGATAGCCGCCCACCGGCGCATAGATGCGGCAGGCGATCCTGTCGTCCCGCTCGGTGATCTGCTTGTAGAGGCTTTCGCCCATGCCATGCAGGCGCTGGAACTCGAAGCCGCTCTTGTCCGCCCCGGCCATCTCGAGGATCATCGCCACCGTCAGCGCATTATGCGTCGCGAATTGCGGAAACAGCCGCGGCCTTGCCTCCAGCAGGCGGCGGGCGCAGGCAAGATAGGACGCATCCGTCGCCGGCTTGCGGGTGAAGACAGGATAATCGGCAAGGCCGCGCTCCTGCGCGCGCTTCACCTCCGTATCCCAATAGGCGCCCTTGACCAGGCGGACCATCATGCGGCGGCCAAGACGGCCGCACAGCCGGTCCACATGCTCGATCACCTGCAACGCGCGCTTCTGGTAGGCCTGGATGGCGAGGCCGAACCCATCCCAGCCATCGAGCGAGGGATCGGCGAAAACGCGGTCGATCACGTCGAGCGACAGTTCCAGCCGGTCGGCCTCCTCGGCATCGACGGTGAAGTTGAGATCGTAGGATTTCGCCTTCTGGGCCAGCGCCAGCAGGTCCGGCACGAGTTCCGCCATGACCTGCGCATGATGCGTGGCGAGATAGCGCGGATGCAGGGCGGAGAGCTTCACCGAGATACCCATCCGGTCGGGCAGCTTCTTGTTGCCGGTGACACGGCCGATGGCATCGATGGCGTCGGAATAGGATTTGAAGTAGCTGGCGGCATCCTTGCGGGTGCGCGCGCCCTCGCCCAGCATGTCGAAGGAATGGCGATAGCCCTTGGCCTCGTTGGTGGCAGCGCGCTTGAGCGCATCCTTGATCGTCTCGCCGAGCACGAAATGCTGGCCGAGATAGCGCATGGCCTGCTTCGTCGCGGTGCGCACCGTCGGCAGCCCGATCCGCTTGACGAGCGAGGAAACCACGCCTTCCGGCGTTTCGCCCGGCTTGATCACCTTGGCCGACAGGCCGAGCGCCCAGGCGGACGCGGACACGAACCAGGTATCGCCGCTCGGCTCGTGCTCGGACCAGTGACCCTGCTTCAGCTTGTCCTCGATAAGCTTGTCCTGCGTCGCCGCATCCGGCACGCGCAGCAGCGCCTCGGCAAGCACCATCAGGGCGAGGCCCTCGCGGGTCGAAAGACCATATTCGCGCAGGAAATCCTCGACGCCGCCAATGCCGCTGGCTTCCTTGCGGATGGTGGCGATATATTTGCTCGCGCGCGTGTCGATCCGGCGGTTGGTTTCCTCCGGCAGCGCAATCGAATTCAGCAGATCCTCCACCAGTTTCTGGTCGTCGGGAGCATAGGGAGCTGAAAAACTGCGGTCGGCATTAAATTGTTCGGTCATCGAGCTTTTCCTGATTGATTTTTCCCATATAATCTATCTTACTTGGTTATTCTCACCAATGAACGAGAGATTATCGGGTTAAAACACTAAAAACGGGGTGCATTTTAGCGATGAAGAATCTGGATAGTCTCGATCGGCGCATCCTGCGCGAATTGCAAAAGGACGGGCGGCTTTCGAATACCGAACTGTCCGAGCGCATCAGCCTGTCGCAGACGGCGACGAACGAGCGGGTCAAGCGCCTGTCCCGCGATGGCTATATCCTTGGATATACAGCCAAACTTTCGCCGAAAAAGCTCGATCGCGCAATGCTGGTCTTCGTCGAGATCAAGCTCGATCGTACCACACCCGACGTCTTCGCGACATTCGCCGCCGCCACGCGGCGCAATCCCGACGTGATGGAGTGCCACATGGTGGCGGGCGGCTTCGACTATCTCGTCAAGGCGCGCGTCGCCGACATGGAACATTACCGCCGCTTCCTCTCCGACGCGCTGCTGTCGCTGCCGGGCGTGCGCGAAACCCACACCTATGCGGTCATGGAAGAGGTCAAGGAAAGCTCGTCGCTTCCCGTCTGACCTCACCCTGCCTGAACAAGGAGGCCGGCACCCGGTCCGCCCCCCGCATAACAGCTGCTACTGCTGGAGAACCTGCTTGATGTCGATCAGGTTCGAGCGGACGCGCAGGATGTAGAAGCCCATCGTGGTCAGGTGGTTCGGCAGGAGCCAGCCGCCTTCGCTGCCATTGGCGATGATCCAGGGCTGGATGCCGAGGGCCGAGCGCAGCTGGCCGTCCATGCCGTCCCACAGCGAAGTGAGGTGCTTTTCCGTCAGCACCTGGTTGAAATCCACCTGGGCGGCGTTCATCAGCCCGTAATAGGCATAGAGCTGGCCATAGGCGAACCAGAAGCGGTCGTCGGCGCGCGTGTCGAACCAGCCATTGTTGAAATTCTCCGACCGGTCCTTGAGGATGGCGGAGGTGGCGCCGATATCGTTGGCGATGCGGTCGATGAACTGGATCAGATTGTCGGCGCGGGCGTCGAAGATCGCGTTGCAGTTTTCGAGCTTGCCGTTGAAGGTGCGCAGATCGTTGACGGCGGTGCGGTAATAGGTCGGCGTCGGCGTCTTCGGGCCGAAGGGGTTGAGGCCGAAATACCAGGCATCCTCGGTGAACTGGAGATTGCCGCGCGCCCGCTGCAGATCGGCGTCGATCTGCGAGGTGCCGCGAACGCGGCCGAGCGTATCGACGAGTTCGACCGCCGTGCGCCGGACGGCCGAATTGATGCCGCGCTGGAACGATGCCTTGTTGTCGAGGAACGGCGTCCTGTCCCAGTCCATGCCGAAGAAGCCGAGCTTGTAGAGCAGCATCGACGATATCCAGGCATTCTGGTTGACGTTGAAATCGGTCAGGTCGGCGGTGACCTCGACGATGGCCGAGCGCGCGCAGGCCTTGGCCGGCGTGCCAGCCGCCTGCGCCGGATCGGTCAGCGGCTCGCCCGCCGGCACGTTCTTCTCCTTGAAATTATAGGCGGCGACATAGTCCGGGTTGAAATTCGACCACAGCTGGCTGGCATAGAAGAAATAGCCATAGAGCCCCAGCCAGACGATGAGCGCCAGCCCGACCACGGCCTTGGCGATGATGCCGCGCTGGCCGTACCAGCTGCCCAGCCACAGAAACGGCCAGAGCAGGAGACCAATGACGAAGCCGATCCCCCGGCCCAGAAGGGAGAAAATCCGGCTGAAAAAGTTCACGATGGGCTCGAGCATGCTGGTTCCTCACTGGCCAAGTCCATAAGGCCGCTATGACGGCCTCTTCTGCAATCTCAAATAGGATGTTTTGAAACCATCGACAACGACTTTGGGCGGCTTTGGCCGCAGCGCCCTAGGAAGCGAGCCCATAGAGCTTCTTCCGCAGCCCCTCCTTGTCCTTCAAATACATCGTCTTCAGCATGTCGACGACATGGTGCTGGTAGTTCGGGCTCCAGTTTCGATAGTCGGAATAGAAGCCCGGCTTGTTGAACACGTAGCGCGAGAGGAAGTCCCAGGGCACGAAATCGCTGATCAGCTGGTTGACCAGCCAGGCGTCCGGATGGCGCGGCAAGGCCCTGATCAAGAGGAAGCGCCGCAGCGGATCGACCTCGTTCATGTCGATGCGCCCGTTCTGCGCGAGGTCGCGTTTGGCTGCATTGAGGAAGGGCCATGTTCCGTCATGATTGATGAGGCTGGCATTGGCATGGATCCAGGTCTGCAGCCAGATGCGGTCGATCCTGCCCAGGTCGCGCTCCGGTTCCAGCGCATGGATGAGATGGCGGATGACCATCTCGCCCCGGTTTTCCAGATAGCCGGATTGCTCGATCCAGGACGCGCGCGGCAGCTCGATGCGCGACGTCACCGCCAGGAACTGGAACACCTGCTCGGCATCCTTGATGGAGATGTAGTCCACCTGCCAGGGCCGCGAACGGCGAAAACCCGGCGCCGACGGATCGCCGATGACGGTCGTCCTGTTATCGTCGACGAAGACGTAGAGCCCGCCGAAATGGCTGGTCCAATAGGCCGAATGGCGAAACAGCACCTTGTCCGGCACCAGCGAATTCTCGCGGATGTCCCCGGCCACTTTGGCGAGCTCGACCATGCGCTCCAGCATCGCATCGTCGCGCCATGCGTCCGGCTCGTCCTTGAGCCTGTCGACCAGAAGGCGCAGCTCCGCCGCCTGGCCCATGACGTTCTGGGCGGAAAGGACGCGGAATTCGACCTGATTGATCGAAAGCAGGTCCTCGATATCGTTGACGATCGAGACGCTGTCCTCGATCTCGCCATAGATGACGTCCTTGATCGTCAGGGCATTGATGGCGCGCGCATTGCTGGTGAAGAACTCGTACATCAGTTGCGACGTATTGGAGAACTGCGTGTGGACGACCGGGAGCGGCGCCTGCGCGGGCGTCAGGATGATGAAGCGCCGGTTGACGCCGTTGGGGTCGAGATAGGCCGGGTCCTTCAGTTCCGCCGCCACCTGCGGCGAAAAGCCGGTCCTGTCGATATCGAAGGCTTCGAGCTTCGTCGCCGGCAGGCCGAAGGACGCCAGCGCCCTGTTATAGCGCTCGACCAGATGCGGCTGGTCCACCCGCAGCAGCCGGCCATAAATCAGCTCGTTTTCGTAAAGCAGGTCCATCAGGCGTCCCACCGCCCCTCGGTCTTCAGCGTTTCGATCTGCTTCACCGCCCGCTCGCGCAGGCGGGCATCGCGGATCATCTTTTCCACCGCCGCATCGTCCGAACGATCGGAATAGCGGAATTCGGAATCCGCATAGCGATTGGTTTCCTGAAGCACCATTTCCATCGTGAAGGGCTGGCGCAGTTCCTCGATCATCGCCTTCTTCTCATCATAGGATTTGCGCATGAAAGTTTCCGGCCGTTCGAACCATTCGTCCGGCAGTTCGATATCCATTGCCCGCATCTTGATCGCATCCGTCACATTCTTGATCGCCCGGCCGGTGAAGCGCGGCTCGCGCTCCTTGATCATGTGCAGATATGTGCCGATATCGGCGATGGTCTCCGGCTCGCCATGTTCGGCGATGAACCGTTCATAGACCAGCCGCATGCCCTCCTCCTGCGGCTTCGACAGGGTTTCATAGGCCGTCTGCACCGCGCGCTGGATCTGCTGCGCCTCGAAGAGCTGGTGCTCGCCCAGCGGGATCTTGTGGTTCTTGCCGGCGAGCAGCGCGAATATGTCTATATAATCGTCGCGCGTCTGCGGCCCGTCCACCAGCCAGCGCGCCCCTGCCCGCTGGCGCAGCGCATCGTCGACATTCTCGGGATAGTTGGAGAACATGCCGAAGCTGCAATTGCCGCGCACGACGGTCGAGGCGCCGGCGAAGGCATCCATCAGCACGCCGGTGATCTCCTGCTGGCCCGACGAGGCGCGGTCGTCCGAGCGCTTTGCCGCCACCTGGTCGATGTCGTCGATGGTGCCGAAGCCGATGATGCGCGGATTGAGCACATTGGTGATGAACTGCCGGCAATTCTGGCCGGACTTGCCCTGATAGGAGGAAATCTGGTCGACGCCGAAATTCTCGTAGTGGAAGGCATAGCCCGCCACCTGGCAGTAATCATTGAGCAGCCCGGCGATCATCTGGATCAGCGTCGTCTTGCCGGTGCCGGGCGCGCCATCGCCGATGAAGGTGAAGAGGAAGCCGCCGAGTTCGACGAAAGGATTAAGCTGCCGGTCGAAATCATAGGCCATCAGCATCTTGGCGAGCTTGAGCGACTGGTATTTGGCGATGTGATTGCCGACGACCTCTTCCGGCTTGCGGAAGGTCATGACCAGCGGCGTGCGCTTCTTCGACGGCGCGACGTCGAAGCCGTCCAGGGTGAAATCGTCGCTGTCGAGACGAAGATGTATGGATTCGAACACGCCGAGCCCCTCGAACCGCCCCTTGCGCTGCAACAGCGCCTCGATCGCCTGCGCGGCGAAGCCCTTGGCGTGGAGCAGCATGCCGGCCTCGTCCGCCGTGCCCGCCATGGCGCGGTCGAGCCCGGCGATCACGGATTTCAGCGCGTCCTGCGCCGTGTCGAAGGTGAATTCCGGCTCGGCGATGTCATTGGCGGGCTCGCCATCCGCCTCGATGAACTGCGCCAGATAGGCCGCGAGCGTGAAGGCGGCGATATAGGACGCCGCCGAGAGAAGCCGCTTGAAATGGGCCGCGTCCTCGCCTTGCAGCGGCGCGGAGGCATTGCGCGCCCGCAGGCTTTCGAAATCGCTCTGCCGCGCGAAGATGTCGGCCACCGCAAGCGCAACGGCGACGCCCCGACGGGCGCGGAAGAGCAGCGTGTGCTGCGTGATCGACAGCATCTGGTCGTCGGGCCGCACCGACTGGATCGTCCGCGCCAGTTCCACCTCGCGCGTCTTGCGCAGGCCGCCGGTCGAAACCGTCGATACGAAGCGCCGGCCCGTCCCGGCGATCTCGGCCGGGCCCCTGCCTTCGCCCGTCTCGACGGCCACGAAGCGCGTCACGATCGATTGGGCGGTGGCGAGATGCCTGGCGATGTCCTTCTCGTCGATCGTGGTCAGGCCGATATCCATGTCATACCCCGCTGATTACCTGGCCATTCGACAATATATGCGTCTGGAAACCGGTGAAAATGGTCGATGCTTCACCGGATGCGTAGAGCGCCTGATAGGCCTCGTGCGGCACCAGCGCATGTTGCTCATAATGGCTGACGCCCTGCCGCGCCGCTTCGAGATCGTCGGTATTGATGTGGAACACCTCCTGCGAGGGTTCGGACGACCACAGCCCGCGGCGGCCGGGCTTTTCGGCGGTGGAGAACACTTCCTGCAAGGTCCAGGTGAGGAGCCAGGCATCCTCCGGCCTGCGCACCTTCGCCAATACTTCCGCCACGCGCTGATTATGTTCGGTGATCCCGGCCGTATAGAACGGCCCAAGCACGATGCGCCGCAACTGCTTTGGGTGCAGCTCCGGAAAGTCCTTGTCGAGGCTGGTGGCGATGGTGACGGGCGACAGCGAATAGGCGGAGTTCCTGGCGGCGAAATCGTCGAAGCGCCGCGCCAGTTCCGGGTTGAGCAGCCCGCCGACGGGCAAGGGTATCCTGACGTCCGTATTGAGCTTGCCGTCGCGCACCAGCGTATCGACCATGTCGCCGGACGAATCCTCGACCACGGCCATGTAGACCAGCGGCAGGTTGGACGTGCCGTCGAACGCGCCCCAATGCACGACATAATAGGGCCGGCCCGTCTTCGGATTGACCGCGACCCGGATGGTGACCGGCAGCAGGAAGGGCGAGAACACCTCGCCCTGCTGCACCGTCTCGAGATAGACCCGCTCGGCCATCGACTTCTGCAGCTCGGCCGGAAACACCCGGTGGCGCAGGATGAAATCCGCCATCTCGGCCCGCAGGCTGTCGGCGTCAGGGATCGAGGCCAGCCGCCCGGCCGCGCCCTTCTTGTCGTTCTCGAGTTCGAGCACATTCTGGAACACCGGAAACCCGCTATCCGACCGCGAGATGCGGAAGCGTTCGGTGAAGCCGATGCGATTGCGCCAGCACTCGAACGAAGCGGTCAGCCGCTGCAGATATTCGGCGACCGTCTGCGCCACGAGATCATGCTTGTTGAGCGGGGATTCCCGATTGTTCAGGAACACCGACAACCCTTCCAGCGCGGCGCGGATAGCATCGAAATAGCGCTCCGCAGCCGTCAGTTCAGCAGACTGAGCCATGGATCAGCTCTGCACGTAGTCCGCTGAATTGTGCTTTTTCAACACTTCGGCAAAACGCCGCGAAAAGGCGTCGTCGGCCAGCTTCTTGCGGCGCTGGATGTCCTGCGAGCCGACCATGTTCTTTTCATGCATCTCAAGGAGATCGCCTATATGCTTCTGCGCCGCGGCGCCGACACCGGCCATCGTCTCCTCGGCTGCCGTGTCGACCTGGCTGCCAAGTGTATTGATCTTGTGGGCGACATCCTGCTGCGCCGCCGTCTTCAGCGAATCCTCCAGCGCCTTGTAGAGCACGATGCGCTGTTCCGTATCGATGGTCAGCTTGTTGATCAGCGTGCTCTGCGCCGCGATCTGGTTGTTGAGCGAATCGACGAAAGTCTGGAACATTGACGTATAGCGCTCCAGTGTCTGGCTTTCGGCCAGGAGCTCCTGCTCCTTGGCCTGCCTCTCATTATATTCGGTCGCGAGCTTGGACCGCTCGCCCTCGAGCTCGGTTCGCGCGCCCTGGTCCGTCGACGAGGCGATGCGGTTCTCGATGTCGAGGAGCTGGGGATTGAGTTCCTCGATCCGCTTCTGCGTCGCCTCGAGCTCGGCGATCGTCGCCTTGCGGCGCTCGATCACGGCGGAGAGGCTGGTTTCCGAAGTCTTGTAGCGCTCGTCGAGAACGTTCTTCTGTTCGCGCAGGATGCCGACGATACGGTCGGATTTCGACAGGAGCTCCTGCAGGTTTCCGGCGAGCGACATATTGCGCACGCGGTCCGAACGCAGCCGCTGCTGCTTCGACTTCGAGAAGATGCCGACGAATTTTTCCCAGCCGGAATAGCCCTTCATGCTTTCGAACTCGGCGCCGAACACGTTCGTGGCGTCCTCGAGGCCGATGATGAGGTCGGCGATATTGCCTTCCATCACCTTCTGCTGGCGCAGGACGTCCTCGATGCGGGCGTTCTCGATGTCGAAATCCGGCGCGCCGATGCGGGCGTCGGTCTTGGCGAATTGATCGAGCACGACGCTGGACTGGTCGATCTTCGTCCGCATCTCCTTGACCATTTGTGAGGTTTTCTCGATTTCCGAATCGAAATTCTGCAAACTCGCCATACATGTCTCCCCTTATCCACGGCCACAAACTATCAATCGGCGCGTCAATTGCATATAGGCTGCGCCGCTGCCGCGCGAAAAGAAATACAATTATAATTTGGCTGGGCGACCCGAATCAGGGCGCCGTCATGCGCCCGGTCTCGTCTTCCCAATGCCTGCGGCAGAGCGAGACATAGACCGACTTCTCGATTGCCACCTGCGCCCCCTCGGTCAGCGCCTTGCCTTGCTGGTCGCGCCGCACGACCATCGTCGCCTTGGCGCCGCAATGGCAGATCGTGCGGATTTCCCGCAGCGTATCGGCGATGGCCAGCAATTCCGACGATCCCGGAAAGAGCTTGCCCTGGAAATCGGTGCGCAGGCCGAAGCACATGACCGGGATGTTCAACCGGTCCGCCACGCGTCCCAATTGCCATACCTGCTGCCGCGACAGGAACTGCGCCTCGTCGATGAAGACGCAGCTCAGCGGCGCCGCGGCGTTCGCTGCCTCGATCCTTGCGAACAGATCGTCTTCCTCGCGGTAGAGTTCCGCCGGGGCGCTGACGCCGAGCCGCGAGACGATCCTGCCGACGCCGTCCACCGCATAATGCGCGGCGGTGAACAACATCGTCCTCATGCCGCGCTCCTGGTAATTATAGGAGGCCTGAAGCAGCAGCGTCGATTTGCCGGCATTCATTGCCGAATAGCTGAAATAGAGTTTTGCCATGCCCGCTTTAACCAGACTTGCCGCGCGGCTTGAACCTCGCGTCAACCGTCGCCAACAGCTTTTGTCGGAATATCAACAACTGTCGCGATTTGACGCGTTTTATGCGCGCCTATGCTTGAACACCCGGCCGATTGATGCTTGGTTCTGACAATTGAAAAATCCGGAAAACGCCGGAAGGGGAGAACCAGATGAAAATCACGTTCAAAACGACAGTCGCCCTGGCGGCGCTCCTGGCCGCGAGCCCGGCGGCCCTCGCGGCGGAACCGGAATCGTGCAAGACGGTGCGCTTTGCCGATGTCGGCTGGACCGACGTCACGGCGACGACCGCGGCAACGACCGAAGTGCTGAAGGCGCTCGGTTATTCGACCGATATCAAGGTGCTCTCCGTGCCCGTCACCTACGCCTCGCTTGGCAAGAAGGACATCGACGTCTTTCTCGGCAACTGGATGCCGACCCAGTCGGCCGACATCAAGCCCTATCTGGACAACAAGACCGTCGAGGACCTCGGCCCGAACCTGACCGGCGCGAAATACACGCTCGCCGTGCCGCAATATCTCCACGACAAGGGCCTGAAGGATTTCAAGGACATCGCCAAGTTCAAGGATGAGCTCGGCGGCAAGATCTACGGCATCGAGCCCGGCAATGACGGAAACCGGCTCATCCTCGACATGATCGCCAAGGACCAGTTCGGGCTGAAGGACTTCCAGCTGGCCGAATCGTCCGAACAGGGCATGCTCGCGCAGGTCGCCAAGGATACCAAGAGCGAGAAGCCGATCGTCTTCCTCGGCTGGGAACCCCATCCGATGAACTCCAACTTCAAGCTCGCCTATCTTTCGGGCGGCGATGACGTCTTCGGCCCGGATTTCGGCGGCGCCATCATCCACACCAATGTGCGCGCCGGCTTCACGGCCGAATGTGCCAATCTCGGCAAGTTCCTGACCAATCTCAAATTCAATCTGCAGATGGAAAACGAGATCATGGGCAAGATCCTCGACGATGGCGAGGATGCGGCGGAAGCGGCCACCGACTGGCTCAAGGACAATCCGGCGATCCTCGATCAATGGCTGGCCGGCGTCACCACCTATGACGGCAAGGAAGCCCTTCCCGCCGCCAAGGAAGCTCTCGGCCTCTAACCGCCGGAGCACTCAAACTTGTCATGGGCCGCCCCGCGGGGTGGCCTTTTGATCCTATCATGCAGGGGGACAATTCGGCTTGGACTGGTTGACGGAAGACAAGATACCCGTCGGGAAGACGGCGAAGGCGCTTGTTGATTGGCTCACCACCAATTTCGCGGGCTTTTTCGACGGGCTCGCGCTCGTCATGCAGGGTTTCATCGACGCGCTGATGTTCGTGCTGAAATACCCGCACCCGTTGATCATGATCGCCATCTTCGCCGCGATCGCCTATGCCCTGCGGCGCTCCATCGCCGTTTCGCTGCTGACGATCCTCGGCTTCCTCTTCATCCTCAACCAGGGCTACTGGAGCGAGACCATGGAGACGCTGACCCTGGTGCTCTCCTCCTGCATCCTGTGCATGGGCATCGGCGTGCCAATCGGCATCCTCGCCGCGCACCGGCCAAAATTCTACGCCGCGATCCGTCCCATTCTCGACCTGATGCAGACATTGCCGACTTTCGTCTATCTCATCCCGGCCATCGTCTTCTTCGGCATCGGCATGGTGCCGGGGCTGCTGGCAACGGCGATATTCGTGCTGCCGGCGCCGATCCGCCTCACCCATCTCGGCGTTTCCTCGACGCCGATCCATCTCGTCGAAGCCGGCGAGGCCTTCGGCGCCTCGTCCAGCCAATTGCTGTGGAAGATCGAACTGCCCTACGCCATGCCGCAGATTCTCGCCGGTCTGACGCAGACCATCATGCTCTCGCTCTCCATGGTGGTGATCGCCGCCCTCGTCGGCGCCGACGGCCTCGGCGTCCCGGTGGTGCGGGCGCTCAACTCGGTCAACACCGCGCTCGGCTTCGAGGCGGGCCTCGTCATCGTCGTGGTGGCGATCGTGCTCGACCGGATATTCCGCCCCGGCAAGGAGCACGACCAATGACCGCGATAACGCTCGACAACGTCTCCATCGTCTTCGGCAAGCGCACGGAGGCTTCGCTCGCCCTGGCCGACCAGGGCAGGAGCCGCACCGAGATACAGGCGGAAACCGGCCATGTGCTCGGCGTCCATGATTGCTCGCTGACCATTGCCGAGGGCGAAATCCTGGTGCTGATGGGCCTGTCCGGCTCCGGAAAATCCACCTTGCTGCGGGCGATCAACCGCCTCAATCCAATTTCGCGCGGTTCCGTCGTCGTGCACAATAATGGCCGGTCCATCGATGTCGGCAAGGCCGACAAGCCGACATTGCGCGACCTGCGCAAGCATCTGGTGTCGATGGTGTTCCAGCAGTTCGGGCTTTTGCCGTGGCGCACTGTCGAGGAAAATGTCGGTTTCGGGCTCGAACTTTCGGGCGTTTCCCGTGCCGAACGCGCCGAGGCCGTCCGCCAGCAGCTTGAACTCGTCAATCTGAAGGATTGGGCGGACCGCAAGGTCGGCGAGCTTTCAGGCGGGATGCAGCAGCGCGTCGGCCTTGCCCGCGCCTTTGCCACGGGCGCGCCGATCCTTCTCATGGACGAGCCGTTCTCGGCGCTCGACCCGCTCATCCGCACCCGGCTCCAGGACGAACTCCTGAGCCTGCAGGAGCGTCTCAGGAAGACCATCGTCTTCGTCAGCCACGATCTCGACGAGGCGATGAAGATCGGCAATCGCATCGCCATCATGGAGGGCGGCCGCATCATCCAGTGCGGCACCGCGCAGGATATATTGATGCGCCCGGCCAATGAATATGTGGCGGACTTCGTCGCCAACATGAACCCGCTGGGCGTGCTGACCGCCGCCGACGTGATGGTCGAGCTCGACCGCAGCCGCGCCGGGCGGCCCTTTGCGGCGACGGCCCGGCCAGAGACGCCGATCCGCGACATCATGCAGGCGATCGCCAGGAACAGCGGCGATGTCGGCGTGGTTCACAACGGCGCTATTCTCGGGATGATCTCGGCCGACGACATCGTGCGCGGCCTGCTGAAGCACCAGAAGAACTGAGGATCACTGATCCTCGGCCTCCTCGCCAGCCCCGTCGCCAGCCTCCTCATCGGACTTGCCGGCGGGCTGCCAGCTCGTGGGCGATACCTTCTTCTGCGTGCTGGAATCGGTGAACACCCACCAGCCCGCATCCGTCTCGTCCCATTGGCCGCCGCCGGCCTTCAGGCGCTCCAGCGAGCGGTACTGCCCGATCGACTGGTTTTCCTGGCCATCCTCGTCGGTCCAGAAAATCTGGATCTTGGAGCCATCCGTGGGTGCGGTCGATATCGGCTGACGGTCGGTCATGCGCTTCCTCCTGCTTGTCTGGCGCCCGGCCCTTGCGAGGCCCGGCGCCAGAAGTGAAGGATAAACCGCGCGCTAAATCAAGCGGCAGCTTTCTTTGCGGCGATGCGCGCGCGGATGCTGTCGACGTCGGACTTCGGCGTCGCCGCGAACAGCGTCTTGGTATAGGCGTGCTGCGGGTTGGAGAAAACCTCGTCCCGCGTGCCATATTCGACGACCTCGCCGTAATACATCACCATCACCTCGTCGGCGATGTAGCGCACCACCGAAAGGTCGTGGCTGATGAACACATAGGTGAGGTTGAACTCGTCCTGCAGATCGGCCAGCAGGTTGAGCACCTGCGCCTGCACCGATAGATCGAGAGCCGAAACCGGCTCGTCGAGCACCAGCAGGCTGGGGCTGAGCATCAGTGCCCGCGCGATGGCGATGCGCTGCCGCTGTCCGCCGGAAAACATGTGCGGATAGCGATTGTAATGCTCCGGGCCGAGGCCGACCTTGACCAGCATCTGCATGGCGAGTTCGCGCCGCTCGGCAGCAGTCTTGTTGGTGTTGAGCAGCAGCGGCTCCCCGAGCACCTCGCCGATCTTCTGGCGCGGATTGAGCGAGCCATAGGGGTTCTGGAAGATGATCTGCACCTTGCGGCGCATCTCGGACGTCACCCGGTCGCGGGCGATGTTGATCGCCTTGCCGTCGATCAGGAGTTCGCCGGAGGTCTGCGGGTCGATCAGCGTCAGAATGCGGCCGAGCGTGGACTTGCCGCAGCCGCTTTCGCCGACGATGGCCAGCGTCTTGCCCTTTTCGAGCTTGAAGCTGACGCCCTTGACGGCGTGCACCGTCTTGGCCGCGCTGAACAGCCCGCCGCCGACGTGATAGTCGCGGACGATATTGCGTCCCTCGAGTACGATCTCGCTCATGATGCAGCTCCTGCGCTTTCGGCCTCGTGCTTCATGAAGTCGGCCACCGTCGACAGCCGGTCTCCCGTGGCATTTTCCGGCAATGCCGAAAGAAGCGCGCGCGTATAGGGATGTTTGGGCGATTCGAACAGCGAAAGCACGTCGGCCTCCTCCATCTTGCGCCCCTTATATTGCACGATCACCCGGTCGGCGGTTTCGGCGACGACGCCCATGTCATGGGTGATCATGATCAGCCCCATGCCATGCTTTGCCTGCAGCCCGACCAGCAGGTCGAGGATCTGCTTCTGGATGGTGACGTCGAGAGCGGTTGTCGGTTCATCCGCAATCAGCAGCTTCGGATTGCAGGCAATGGCGATCGCGATCATGACGCGCTGGCATTGACCGCCCGACATCTGGTGCGGGAACGAGTTCAGCCTTTCCTCCGGCGAAGGAATGCCGACCAGCTTGAACAGTTCGATGGCGCGGGCGCGCCGCGCCTTCTTGTCCATCTTCATGTGCACGCGCAGCACTTCCTCGAGCTGGAAGCCGACGGTGAAACATGGATTGAGGCTGGCTATCGGCTCCTGGAAGATCATGGCGACGTCGCGGCCGATGATCTCGCGGCGCTGCCTGCCGTTCATGGCGAGCATGTCATGGCCGTCGAAGCTCATGCTGTCCGCGGTCACCGTCGCCGTCTTCGGCAGCAGGCCCATCACCGCGAGCATGGCCACGGACTTGCCGGAACCGGACTCGCCGACAATGGCGAGCACTTCGCGCGCGTCGACCGAAAGGTCGATGCCCTGCACCGCCATGAACTGGCCTGAACTCGTTTCGAAACCTACCGAGAGGTTCTTTGTTTCGAGCAGCTTTGGCATGTCAGCTCCTCTTCAGTTTGGGGTCGAGGGCATCGCGCAGACCGTCGCCGACGAGGTTGATCGCAAGCACGGTGACGAGGATGGCAACGCCCGGGAGCGTCACGACCCACCACTGGCCGCTGGAGATGAATTCACGGGCATCGGCAAGCATCGTGCCCCATTCGGGTGTGGGCGGCTGCGCGCCGTAGCCGAGGAAGCCGAGGGCCGCTGCATCGAGGATGGCGTTCGAGAACGACAGGGTCGCCTGGACGATGAGCGGCGCCGTGCAGTTCGGCAGGATGGTCTTGAACATGAGCCGCAAATGGCTGGCTCCCGCCACCTTGGAGGCGATGACATAATCCCTGGTCTTTTCGGACATCACCGCCGCGCGGGTCAACCGCACGAAATGCGGCTGGAACACCAGCGCGATGGCGATCATCGCGTTGATCAGGCCCGGTCCGAGCACGGCGACCAGCACCAGCGCCAGCAGCAGCGACGGGAAGGCGAGGATGATATCCATCAGCCGCATGATCAGCGTATCGACCCAGCCGCGGAAATAACCGGCGACGACGCCGATGACGATGCCGCCGACCAGCGCGATCGAGGTCACGATGACGCCGATGAACAGCGAATAGCGTGCGCCATAGATGAGGCGGGACAGGATATCGCGGCCGACCGCATCGGTGCCGAGAAGATAGGATGCGTTGCCGCGTTCCTGCCAGACCGGCGGAAGCAGCACCGCGTCGCGATATTGATCGGCGGGGCCGTGCGGCGCGATCCACGGCGCGAGGATGGCGACGAGGACGAGCAGCAGGAAGAAGACGAGGCCGATGACGGCGCCGCGATTCTCGGAGAAGTAGTACCAGAATTCGGCGAGCCGGCGTCGGAGCGAGGAATCGGTGGACACGCCACCATGAACGGTTGTTTCTGACATGACCGTCTCCTTTCAGTGGCGAATGCGTGGGTTGATGAGACCGTAGAGCAGATCCACCACCAGATTGACGATCATGATGGTCGCCGCGATGATGAGAAGCGCTCCCTGGATGACCGCATAGTCGCGGCGGCTGACGGAATCGACCATCCATTTGCCGATGCCGGGCCAGGAAAAGATCGTCTCGGTCAGGATCGCACCGGCAAGCATCACGCCGACCTGCAGGCCGATGGTGGTGACGACCGGTATCATCGCATTGCGCAGCGCATGGACGCCGATGACGCGCAGCGGCCCGAGGCCCTTGGCCCGGGCGGTGCGCACATAATCCTCCGAAAGCACCTCGAGCATTGCCGAGCGCGTCTGGCGCGCGATGACGGCAAGCGGAATGGTGCCGAGGACGATGGTCGGCAGGATCAGATGGCTGACGGCGGATTTGAACGCGCCGGTCTCGCCGGAAAGCAGCGAGTCGATCAGCATGAAGCCGGTGACCGGCGGGAAGAAGAACATCAGCGAGATGCGGCCCGAGACCGGCGTCCATTGCAGCGTGTTCGACACCAGCATGATGAGCAGCAGGCCCCACCAGAAGATCGGCATCGAAAAGCCGATGAGCGCCGTACCCATGATCGCCTGATCGAAGAAGGAGCCGCGCTTGATGGCCGCGAAGACGCCCGCCGGAATGCCGATGATCACCGCGAAGAGGATGGCGCAGACAGACAGTTCCAGCGTCGCGGGGAAGAGCTGGAAGAACTGGTCGAGGACCGGCTGCTTGGTGACGATGGAGGTGCCGAAATCACCGCGCAGGACGCCCCAGAGATAGTCGAAATACTGGATGACGATGGGCCGGTCGAAGCCAAGATCGTGCATCAGCGCCGCATGGCGTTCCGGCGACATGACGCGCTCGCCCGAAAGCAGCGCCACCGGATCGCCCGGCAACAGGCGGATGAATGAAAAGGCGATGATCGACACCCCGACGAAGGTCAGGAACATGACGGCCACGCGCCCCACGAAAAATTTTAGCATTGTCTACCCTCTAGCCGCTGACGTGCGGCGCTGCTTGCCCTTCGCCTTTTGTTTTTTCTGCGCGGGAAGCAAAGAAGGGATGCCCGGCAACCGGGCATCCCTCAGATTGTTGTAACCCTTTTTATTCGACGATGTCGACACCGTCGAAGGCAAAGTCGCCGAGCGGGCTCTGATGGAAGCCCTCGACGCCCTTGCGCATCGGCACGACCGACAGCGAGTGATCGAGCGTCGCCCACGGTGCTTCCTTCTTGAAGACAGCCTGGGCCTGCTTGTAGAGAGCGGTACGCTCTGCCACGTCAGTCGTTTCCTTGGCCTTCGTCACCAGCTCGTCGAATTCCTTGTTGCACCATTGTGCACGGTTGTTACCGCCGACGGCATCGCAACCGAGGAGTGTGTCAAGGAAGTTGTCCGGATCGCCATTGTCGCCGGTCCAGCCGAGGATGACGGCGCCATCGCGGTTCTTGTCCTTCGACTTGTCGAGATATTCGGCCCATTCATAGGACACGATCTCGACCTTGACGCCGACCTTCTGGAAGTCGGACTGGATCAGCTCGGCGGCACGGCGTGCATTGACCATGTACGGGCGCGCGACCGGCATTGCCCAGACCTTGAGCGTCAGGTCCTTGACGCCTGCTTCTTCGAGCATCTTCTTGGCGGCTTCCGGATCGTACTTGTCGTCGACCGTCGCCTCGTCATAGGACCACATCGTCGGCGGGATCGGGTTCTTGGCAGGCGTTGCCAGGCCCTGGAACACGCCATCGACGATGGCCTGCTTGTTGATCGCCATGTTCAGCGCCTTGCGCACTTCCACCTTGTCGAAGGGGGCCTGCGTGGTGTTGTAGGCGAAATAGGCAACGTTCAGGCCTTCCTGTTCCGCAACCTTGAGGTTCGGATCGGCCTTCATCGAGGCGACGTCGCTCGGGTTCGGATAGGGCATCAGGTGGCATTCGCCGGCCTTCAGCTTCTGGTAACGCACCGAAGCGTCGGTCGTGATCGCGAAGACCAGATCGTCGATCTTCTGCTTGCCGCCCCAGTAATCCGGATTGGCCTTGTAGCGGATGACGGCATCCTGCTGGTAGCCGACGAAGGCGAACGGCCCGGTGCCGAGCGGCTTCTGGTTCAGCTGGTTCATGGCGCCGTCGGCCTGGAGCTTGTCGGCATATTCCTTCGACATGATGGAGGCGAAAGGCATCGCGACATTGGCGAGGAACGGAGCTTCGCGGCGCTTGAGGGTGAATTTTACCGTCATGTCATCGACCTTTTCGATCGACTGCAGCAGTTCCGGCAGGCCCATGCCCGCGAAATACTCCCACGACGTGCCGGTGACATATTTGTTCCAGGGATGATCGGCCTTCCACTGGCGCTCATAGGAGAAGATCACATCGTCCGCGTTGAGGTCGCGGGTCGGCGTGAAGAAATCCGTGGTCTGGAACTTGACGCCCTTGCGCAGCTTGAACGTATATTGGAGACCGTCGTCGGAAATCTCCCAGCTTTCCGCCAGGCCGGGGATCGGCTCGGTGGTGCCGGGCTTGAATTCCAGCAGGCGGTTATAGACCGTATGGGCGGAGGCGTCGAACGTATTGCCGCCCGTATAGAGGCCCGGATCGAAACCTTCCGGCGATGCTTCGGAGCAATAGACAAAGGTCTTGGCCGAGGCCGCGCCCATCGTCATACCGCCGGCGAGCACTGCAAGCGCCGTGGCCGCAATGAGTTTCTTGTAGGTATTCATGGTGTCCACCTTCAGAGGTTTTTTGTTGCAGGCCCCCATGCCCGCAATCGAGCGTGCATGGAAGCCTTTGCCATGTCGCAATGCAAGCAGATTCCTTCGCAGTCAACCCACACCAATAATCATAATGTGGAATTCTGGGAAAATGCCCCTTGGAAAATCGAAAAACAGTGGATTCCACTAAATCTCCGTCCAATCCACCGTCGCTCCCGTGCCGATCGGGGGCATTTTGCCCCGCCTGAGCGCAAAACCGGAGCGCAAAGCCGAGCTGTGGGCGCCAAGCCGGGCGTTTGTCCAATCCACTCCGTTCGTGCTAGTCGAAATCCATGAATGCGGCCCGCAAATGACAGGAGAGCCCAGGTGAAGCTTGACGGACAGACGGCAATTGTGACGGGCGGCGGCTCGGGCCTTGGTGCAGCGACGGCGCGGGCGCTGGCGGCGGCGGGTGCGCGAACCGCGATCGTCGATATCAACATCGAGGCGGCGACGGCGCTGGCGCAGGAGATCGGCGGCATCGCCGTCGCGTGCAACGTCGCCAGCGCCTCCGAGGCCGAGGCGGCCATTGCCCGGATCGGCGCCGAGCTCGGCACGCCGCGCGTGCTGGTGAATTGCGCCGGCATCGCCAATGCCGGCCGCATTGTCGGCCGCGACGGCCCGCACGACCTCGAGCTTTACCGCCGCGTGATCGAGGTCAATCTGATCGGTTCGTTCAACATGATGCGGCTCGTCGCCGACGGGGCGGCCAAGCTCGATCCGCTGGAAGGCGGCGAGCGCGGCGTGATCATTTCCACCGCCTCCGTTGCCGCTTTCGACGGCCAGATCGGCCAGGCCGCCTATGCCTCCTCGAAGGCCGGCATCGCCGGGCTGACGCTCCCGGCGGCGCGCGAACTCGCCCGTTTCGGCATCAGGGTGATGGCCATCGCGCCGGGCATATTCGGCACGCCGATGCTGCTCGCCATGCCGCAGGAGGTGCAGGACTCCCTCGCCGCCTCGATCCCCTTCCCTTCGCGGCTCGGCAAGCCCGAGGAATATGCGGCGCTGGCGCTGCACATCATCGACAACCCGATGCTCAATGGCGAAACCATCCGGCTCGACGGCGCCATCCGCATGGCCCCGAAGTGATTGGCGCGCCTCCCTCTCATGGCCCTGCTGGTGGGATAGATTTTCGGCCTAAAAAAATATTTCGCCCTGCAAGCTACTGATTTCGCTCATTCTTCCCCCCGGCACGCAAAAAAACTTATCCCCCCTGTTTGAAGCCGGGGTATTCTGCACAAATCCTTTCCGGTGGGGGAGCAGCTTCCGGTGCTGTTTCGATTGCTGGGGAAGGGTGGCGTTGCCGGATAGTCGGAAGTGACAACCCC